>NZ_JCABYI010000007.1:0-6827 GCF_059499305.1 Delftia sp. | reverse complement strand
GCTTTCCACGGTGAGCACGGCGCCGTCGGGCACGGCGCGCACGAAATTGGCCAGGCTGTAGATGCTGGGCGCGTCCATGCCGCCGCCGATCGCCACCCAGTTCATCACCAGCGGGCCCTTGTAAATGCCGCGGCGCATGAGCCGCTCCACCGACTCGAAGCTGTTGATGTTGTAGCACTGGAAGGCGCTCTGGATGCCGGCGGCGGACAGGCGCCGGATGTGCTCCTCGGCCCAGCCGGGCTGGGCGGGCACGGTCATCTCCTTGTAGGCGTCGAAGATGGCGGGATTCTCGCGCGAGGTGCCCCTGAAGTCCGCGTCCTCGGCCTGCTCCGTCACGTTCATCTGCGAGGTATTGACGGTCACCGTGACCTGGTCGGGCACGGGCTCCAGCTCGGCCAGCATGTGGCGCGTGTCATCGGACAGCCACTTGGCGGCCGCGCCGTCCGTCTCGGGAGCAAAGCTGATCGATCCGCCCACCTGGATGATCATCTCGGGCACGCGCGCACGCACGCCGGCGATCAGCTCGTTGAACTTCGACAAACGCTTGCTGCCTCTGCCGTCCAGCTCGCGCACATGCAGGTGCAGCACGGTGGCGCCGGCGTTGTAGCAGTCCACGGCCTTCTGGATCTGCTCGTCCATGGTCACGGGAATGTCTTCGGGGAAATCGCCGGGCAGCCAGCCCGGCGCATAGGGGGCCGCCGTGATGATCAGGGGCTGCTGGTTTTCGGGGAACAGGTGGCCATCGAGAAAATTCATGGGACGCTCCGGTGGGTGGGGGTGGGGGGTAGGTGTGGAAAGAGTCTGTGCAGGGCCTCAGCGCGGGATGTCGCCGACGATGCCCGCGCGCTCCATGCGGCGGGGCGCCGGGTAGTAGTCGTTGAGCGCGTAGTGCTGGGTGCTGCGGTTGTCCCAGACGGCCACGTCGCCGGGCTTCCAGGACCAGCGCACCTGGTATTCGGGAATCGTGGCGCGGCTGATCAGGTAGTTCATCAGCAGCGCGGCGCCGGGCGCCTTGTCTATGCCGTGGCGCACGTTCTCGGGCGTGCTGTAGTTGACGAAGTGGGTGCTGAAGCCCGCGCCCACGAACAGCAGCTTCTCGCCGGTCTCGGGGTGGGTGCGCACCACGGGATGCTCCACGGGCGGGTGCTCGCTGGCCAGCCGCGCGCGCGCCTCGGGCGCCATTACGGCACCGAAGGTGTGCTCTATGCCGGCCTTGGCGCGCAGGCCGTCGATGCTGCGCTTGATGCTCTCGGGCAGCTCCTCGTAGGCCTTGACCATGTTGACCCAGATGGTGTCGCCGCCGATCGGCGGGCACTCTATGCAGCGCAGCACCGCGCCCATGGCCGGGTTGGGGCGCCACAGGCCATCGCAGTGCCAGGTGTTTTCGTAGCTGTGCGGATCGTCGCTGCGGTAGATGCGCACCAGGCCAGGGTGTTCGGGATCGCTGCCTGCCACGGGATGGTCCTCCAGTGGGCCGAAGCGGCTGGCAAAGGCCACATGTTCGGCGCGCGTGATGTCCTGGTCCCGGAAGAACAGCACGCGATGGGTCAGCAGCGCGGCGCGGATATCCGCGAACAGTGCGGCGTCCCGTGCGGCATCGCCGAGATGGACGCCGGAGATTTCGGCGCCGATGGCGGGGGTGATCTGTCGGATCTGCATGGTCGGTATTTCCCTGGAAGTCAGTTCGCGGTGATCTGGTATTTCTTCACGATGCCGGCGTTGCGCTCGGACATCTGGCGTGTCTCGCGCTGCAGCGCGGCGGTGTCGGTGAGCACCTCGGGCTCCAGCCCCACGTCGGAGAGCTTTTGCTGCACGGCCGGCGCGCTGGCCGCTTTCCCGATGGCGGCGCGCAGGCGTTCCATGGTTTCGGGCGGCAGGCGGGCGGGCGCGATCAGGCCCACCCAGCCGCGAAACTGCAGCTCGGGGTAGCCGAGTTCGGCGGTGGTCGGCACCTGGGGCAGGTGGCGCGAACGCCGGGGGCCGGAGAACGCGTAGGCACGCAGCTTGCCGGCCCTGATCAGGGGCACCGAGGTCAGCATGCCGTCGAACATGACGTCCACCTGGCCGCCCAGCAGGGCCTGCACGGCCGGCGGCGAGCCCGCGTAGCCCACGTGCTGCAGGTCCAGGCCCGCCTTGTCGCTGAGGATCAGGCCGGCGTAGTGCGACACGGTGCCGGGGCTGTAGCTGGCAAAGCTGGTCTGGCCTTTGCGTGCCTTGAGCTGCGCGAGCAGCTCCTGCAAGTCCTGGGCGGGCTGGCTGGCCCCGGCCACCAGCACCACGCCCGAGCGGGCCAGCGAGGCCAGGGGCACCAGGTCCTTGAGCGGATCGAACGGCATCTTGATCACATGGGGGATCTCGGCCAGCAGATTGCTTGCGCCCACCAGCAGCGTCTGCCCGTCGGCGGGCGCCTGCAGCAGGGTCTGCATGCCCAGCAGGCCGCCTGCGCCCGGGCGGTTGTCTATCACCACGGCCTGGCCTGTTTCAGACGCGAGCTGCTGGCCCACGACGCGCGCCACGATGTCCATGGTGCCGCCCGGCGGTGCGGGCACGATGAGCCTGAGCGGCTGGCGGCTCCAGGCCGTACCGGCGATGGCGATGGTGATGGCGCAGCCCGCGAGCAGCGTGGCGATGGCGTGGGGCAGTCTCATGTCCGTGTCTCCTTGTTCCGTGTTCTGGCATCCAGTATCGAAAGCCCGCTTTCCCGGGACTTGCCATTGGGGGACAGGCATTTGCCTTGTTGGGACAAATCCATGGCAACCCTGACCAGGGCAACCCGCGCATGTCGTGAATTGCAAAGCCGTTGGCATGAACTGCCAAGAAGCGGCGCGATGGCGTTCCTAGAGTCGATTCGTGGCGCAGGACCGCGCCAGCCCCACGACGAACAGGAGACCCCCATGCCCCGACTTCACCCCCATCCCTGCGGCCTGCACGCGCTGGGCCTGCTGTGTCTGGCAGGCGCGGCCGCCGCCCAGTCGCCCACCTCGGTCACGCTGTTCGGCGTGATGGACGCCGGCATCAGCCGCTACAGCGTGCGCAGCGAATCCTGGGACGCGGGCCCCGCGCGCTCGGCGCGGCAAAGCACCTGGGCGCTGTCGCCTTCGGGCAACCTGGCCAGCCGCATCGGCATACGCGCCAGCGAGGACCTGGGCGGCGGCCTCATGGCCGGCCTGTGGCTGGAGGCGCCGGTGGCCAATGACACGGGCGGCGGCGCGCTCAACTTCGGGCGGCGCGCCACCATCAGCCTGTCCGGCCGCCTGGGCGAGCTGCGCATGGGGCGCGACCACACGCCTTCGTTTCTGAACGACTGGGCCTTCGACCCCTTCACCGTCAACGGCGTGGGCACCAACCTGATCGCCGTGGTCAACAGCAACCTGGCCATCGCCCGCGCGCTGGCCACGGGCGGCCTGCTGGGCGGCGGGCTGTCGGCGGGCACGGACACCTATCTGCGCGCAGGCAACTCCATCGGCTACTTCCTGCCGCCGGGCCTGGGCGGCGTCTACGGGCAGGCCATGTACGCCTTCCCCGAGAACAGCTCGAAGCGGGGGCGCTACGCGGGTGCCCGCATCGGCTGGGCCATGGGGGCGGCCGATGTGGCGCTGGGCTATGGCGAGAACACCCTGGGCACCTCGGGCGCCGGCGCGGAAAAGATCCGCTCGTTGAACCTGGGCGGCTCCTATGACTTCGGCCCCGTCAAGCTTTTTGGCGAATGGTCCGGCGTGCGCAACGAGCGGCGCGACGCCGGCACGCTGGCCGCGATCAACGACCGCTACCTGGGCGTGCTGGCCGGCGTGAACATCCCCGTGGGCCAGGGGGCGCTGCGCGCCTCCTATGCACGTGTGCAGTTCAGGAATGGCCAGGGCCTGGCCGACGGCGATTCCTCGGTGAACAAGCTCGCCCTGGGCTATGTGCACCCGCTGTCCAAACGCACGGCGCTGTACGCCACGGTGTCACGCATCAGCGTGGGCAACGGGCGCAACAACCCGGGCGTGATGGGCGTGACGCCGCTGGTGGTCAGCAACCCGGCCATCCTGCCCCAGCCCGGCTACCTGACCACGGGCGGCATGCAGCCGGCCGGCGCGCTCGGGCTGGACCTGGGCCTGCGGCTGATGTTCTGAACGGCCGCGCCAATAGTCCTGAGCGGCCGTGCCAATAGCCGTGGCGCCCGGGTGCCCATCTTCGCCTGCGCTAATCTGCGCGGCATGAATGGATCTTCTGCATGGACCCTGGGTTGGCGCACCCTGTGGCGCGACCTGCGCGCGGGCGAGTTGCGCCTGTTGATCGTCGCCGTGATGCTGGCCGTGGCCGCGCTCAGTTCGGTGGGCTTTTTTGCCGACCGGCTGCAGGCGGGGCTGCAGCGCGATGCGCGCCAGCTGCTGGGCGGCGACGTGGTCGTGGTCGGCGACAACCCCACGGCGCCGGCCTTTGCCGAGCGCGCACGCTCCGAAGGGCTGCAGGCCCTGGAGACATCCAGCTTCCCGACCATGGCGCGCGCCAGCGACGCGCAAGGCGGCATGAGCCGCCTGGTGGCGCTCAAGAGCGTGCCCGAAGGTTATCCGCTGCGCGGCAGCCTGCGCGTGGCCGATGCCCCCGGCGCGGCCGACCGGGCCACGCGCGAGATACCGGCGCGGGGCGAGGCCTGGGTCGATGCGCCGCTGCTGGAGTCGCTGGGCATAGGCGTGGGGGACATGCTGCTGCTGGGCGACGCCCAACTGCGCGTGGCGCGCATCATCTCCATCGAGCCCGACCGGGGCGCGGGCTTCATGAACTTTGCGCCGCGCGTGATGATCGCCTCCGCCGACCTTGCCGCCACGGGCCTGGTGCAGCCGGCCAGCCGCATCACCTACCGCCTGGCCGTGGCCGGCGCGGGTGATGGCTCCGAGGCGGCCGTGCAGCGCTACCGCGTCTGGGCCGAGCAGCAGGCCAAGGCGCCCGGCGTGCATGGCGTGCGCGTGGAGTCGCTGGACAGCGGCCGCCCCGAGATGCGCCAGACGCTGGACCGCGCCGAGAAATTCCTGAGCCTGGTCGCCCTGCTGGCGGCGCTGCTGTCGGCCGTGGCCGTGGCCCTGGCTGCGCGCGGCTTTGCCAACAGCCACCTCGACGCCTCGGCCATGCTGCGCGTGCTGGGCCAGAGCCAGCGGCGCATCGCGGGCGCCTACACGGTGGAGTTCGTGCTGGTCGGCCTGGCCTCCAGCGCCGCGGGCGTGCTGCTGGGCTGGGCCATCCACCATGTCTTCGTGCTGCTGCTGGCCGGGCTGGTGGAAACCGCCTTGCCCGCACCGGGCCTGTGGCCTGCCGCCTTTGGCGTGGGCATGGGGCTGACCCTGCTGCTGGCCTTTGGCCTGCCGCCCGTGCTGCAGCTGGCGCGCGTGCCGCCGCTGCGCGTCATGCGCCGCGACCTGGGCGCGCTCAAGCCTGCCTCGGTGGTGGTGCTGGCCGTGGGCGTGGCCGGTTTTGCGGCCTTGCTGCTGGCGGCCAGCCGCGACATCAAGCTGGGCCTGATCGCCGTGGGCGGCTTTGCCGTGGCCGTGCTGCTGTTCGCGGCCCTGGGCTGGCTGGCCGTGCAGGTGCTGCGCCGCCTGGTGCACGAGAGCACGGCGCCGCGCTGGCTGGTGCTGGCCACGCGCCAGATCGCCGCGCGCCCCGCCTATGCCGTGGTGCAGATCAGCAGCCTGGCCGTGGGGCTGCTGGCGCTCATGCTGCTGGTGCTGCTGCGTACCGACCTCATCGGCAGCTGGCGCCAGGCCACGCCGGCCAATGCGCCCAACCGCTTCGTCATCAACGTGCAGCCCGAGCAGGCCGACGGTTTCCGCGCGGCGCTGGACAAGGCTGGCGTCACCTCCTATGACTGGTTCCCCATGATCCGGGGGCGTCTGGTCACCGTCAACGGCAAGCCGGTCAGCCCCGACGACTTCAGCGAAGACCGTGCCAAGCGCCTGGTGGACCGGGAGTTCAACCTCTCCACCACGGCGCAGGCGCCCGCGCACAACCTGATCACGGCGGGCACCTGGACGCCTGGCGCCAAGGGCGAGATCAGCGTGGAGGACGGCATTGCCGAGACCCTGGGCCTCAAGCTCGGCGACACGCTGGGCTTCGACGTGGGCGGCGTGCCCAGCGAGGCGCGCATCACCAGCCTGCGCAAGGTGGACTGGGGATCGATGCGTGCCAACTTCTTCGTGATCTATCCCGTGGACCACCTGGACGACGTGGCCGTCAGCTACCTGGCCGCCTACCGCGCGCCCGACGTGGCGGGCTTCGACAACGCCCTGGTGCGCGAGTTTCCCAACATCACCAACGTGGACCTGAGCACCACGCTGGCCCAGGTGCAGCGCGTGCTGGACCAGGTGATACGCGCGGTGGAGTTCCTCTTCGGCTTCACCCTGGCCGCCGGCCTGGTCGTGCTCTTCGCCGCCGTCACCGCCACGCGCGAGGAGCGCGCCCGCGAGTACGCCATCATGCGCGCCGTCGGTGCCCAGGCCCGGCTGCTGGCGCAGGTGCAGCGCGCCGAGCTGGCCGGCGTGGGCCTGCTGGCGGGTTTCCTGGCCAGCTGCGCGGCCGGTGCCGTGGGCTGGGCCCTGGCGCGCTGGGTGTTCGAGTTCAACTGGACCGTGCCCTGGTGGGCTCCGCTGGCGGGGGCTGTTGCCGGGGCCTTGCTGGCCTGGATGGCGGGGTGGTGGGCGTTGCGGGAGGTGTTGAGGAGGCCTGTGATGGATACGTTGAGGCAGGTGGCTGAGTAGTTTGGGGCCAGGTCCGGACCTGGTTTTTGACCCTGCCAGGTGGTTGTTTTTCGAGGCCGGGTTTCGGCCCGGCGGCCGACTCCCTTTCTTATC
>NZ_JCABYI010000006.1:0-7272 GCF_059499305.1 Delftia sp. | reverse complement strand
CCGATGACCTCTTGCATGCCATGCAAGCGCTCTCCCAGCTGAGCTATACCCCCTTGCTGCAACGTTGCACTGCTTCGTTGCTGCGATTCAAAAATTGTAGCACAGCGTTTTTGGGGCAATTCCGGAATACATGACTTTTTTATGTCGCCCTGCATTCCGGCGCCCTGCTGC
Source organism: Delftia sp. (assembly GCF_059499305.1). NCBI lineage: Bacteria > Pseudomonadati > Pseudomonadota > Betaproteobacteria > Burkholderiales > Comamonadaceae > Delftia > Delftia sp. The sequence goes on along the minus strand of NZ_JCABYI010000006.1, from coordinate 7,101 downwards.
AGCCCGGGTCAGGCCAGGCTTTGCCCATCGCGTATGCGGTGGATCTCGGCGATGTCCACCACCCAGACTAGGCCGTCGCCGACCTGGCCCGAGTGACAGGCCGAGGTGATGGCCGCGCGGATGGGCTCGACCATGGATGCCTCGGCCAGCACGCAGACCATGATCTTGTCGGAGAAGTCGGTCAACTCCTCCTTCACGCTGCGCTTGTCGATGGCGGCCGGGGCCGTGAAGCCCTCGGCACGGAACAGCGTCACGCCGGGGAAGTTGGGAATGGCGCGCAGCGCGTCGCGCAGGCGCTCCAGGCGGCTGGGGCGCACGATGGCCCGGATTTCCTTCATGGTCATTGCAGTGTCTCCTTCATCAGGCTTCCAGCGGTTTTTCGTCAAACCAGCGGTACAGGGTCGGCAACACCACCAGCGTGAGCAGGGTGGACGAGATCAGGCCACCGATCACCACGATGGCCAGCGGGCGTTGCACCTCCGAGCCGGGGCCGGTGGCGAACAGGAAGGGCACCAGGCCCAGCAGCGCGACGGTGGCCGTCATCATCACGGGGCGGAAGCGCTGCACGCAGCCTTCGCGCACGGCCTCGGCCACGTTCATGCCATCTTCGCGCAGCTTGCGGATGCAGGAGACCAGCACCACGCCGTTGAGCACCGCAATGCCCCACAGCGCGATGAAGCCCACCGAAGCCGGCACGCTCACGTATTCGCCCGTGACGAACAGGCCTATCAGTCCCCCGATGGAGGCGAAGGGCAGCACCAGGATGATCAGCCCGGCCAGCTTGACCGAGTTGAACAGCAGGAACAGCAGGAAGAAGATGGCCACGATGGTCAGCGGCACGATGATCTGCAGCGTGCCCATGGCGCGCTCCATGTTCTCGAACTGGCCACCGTACTTGAAGTAGTAGCCATCGGGCAACTGCACTTCACTGTCGATGCGCTGCTGCACTTCGGTCACGAAGCCGCCCAGGTCGCGCCCTTCCACGTTGGCTCCCACCACCACGCGGCGCTTGCCGCCTTCGCGGCTGATCTGCGCGGGGCCGTCCACCAGCTCGATGCGGGCCACGCTGCTCAGCGGCACCTGGGCGCCCGTGGCCGTGGTCAGCAAGGTGGCGCCGATGGCGGCGGGCGAGCCGCGGAACGGCTCGGGGAAGCGAACCACCACGTTGTAGCGGCGCTCGCCCTCGTAGACCGTGGTCACTTCCTTGCCGCCGATGGCCGACTCGATCACGCCCTGCACGTCGGTGACGTTCAGGCCGTGGCGGGCGATCGCCTTGCGGTCGATATCCACGGTCAGCGCCTGCTGGCCTGACAGGCGCTCGACGCGGATGTCCGTGCTGCCCGGCACGCTCTTGAGGATGCGTGCGACCTGCTCGGACACGTCGCGCAGCTCGCTCAGCTCGTCGCCGAAGACCTTGATGGCCAGTTGCGAGCGCACGCCCGTGACCATTTCGTCCACGCGCTCGGAGATCGGCTGGGACAGCACGATCTGCACGCCCGGGATCGAGGACAGGCGCTGGCGGATGTCTTCGTCGATCTCGTCCTGGGTGCGGTCGGACTCGGGGTCCAGCAGCACGATGGGGTCGGACTCGTTGGGGCCTGCGGGATCGGCCGGCGATTCGCCGCGCCCGAGCTTGGAGACCACGCTGAGCACGCCGGGCACTTCGGCCACGGACTTCATCGCCGCCATTTCCATGCGGATGGACTCGTCCAGCGAGATGCTGGGCACGCGGTTGATCTGCGGCGTCAGCGCCCCCTCCTTCATGGTGGGCATGAAGGACTTGCCCAGCAGCGGGAACAGTCCCAGCGAGCCCAGCAGCAGCGCCACGGCCACGGCCAGCGTGGCGCGGTTGCGCGCGGTGGCCAGGTCCAGCAGGCGCAGGTAGTGGCGCTTGAGGAAGGCGATCAGGCGCGTGTCATGGTCCGCGCCGCCCTTGAGGAAGTACGAGCACAGCACGGGCGACAGGAACAGCGACACGGCCAGCGAGACGGCCAGCGAGATCGCGATGGTCAGCGCCAGCGGGCCGAACATCTTGCCTTCGATGCCTTGCAGCGTCATCAGCGGCAGGAACACCAGGATGATGATGGCGATGCCGAAGATGGTGGGCGTGGCCACCTCGGTGGTGGCCGACAGCACGGTGCGCACGCGTGCGCCCATGCTGTCGCCGGCCTGGCCGAGCTTGTGGAACACGTTCTCCACCACCACCACGGTGGCATCGACCATGAGGCCGATGGCGATCGCCAGCCCCCCCAGCGACATGAGGTTGGCCGAGATGCCCCAGCGGTTCATCATGATGAAGGTGGTCAGCGGCGTGATGATCAGCGTGGCCACCACGATCAGGCTGGAGCGCACGTCACCCAGGAAGATGAAGAGCACCACGACCACGAGCAGGATGCCCTCGATCAGCACCTTGCCCACGGTCCACAGCGCCGAGTCGACCAGGTCGGTACGGTCGTAGTAGGGAACGATCTGCAGGCCGCCGGGGAGCATGCCCTTGGAGTTGATCTCCTGCACGCGCTCCTTCACGCGGGTGACCACCTCCTTGGCATTGCCGCCGCGCATCATCAGCACGATGCCGGAGACGCCTTCGGTATAGCCGCCCTTGATGATGGCGCCCTGGCGCACTTCCTGGCCCAGCTGGACCTCGGCCACATCGCGCACGAAGACCGGCACGCCGCCTTCCTGCTTGAGAACGATGTTGCCGATGTCATCCAGCGACTGGACCAGGCCCACGGCGCGGATCAGGTACTGCTCGGTGACCTGGGGCAGGATGCCGCCGCTGGCATTGGCGTTGTTGTCGGCGATGGCCTGGACCACATGGCGCACGGACAGGCCGTAGTGGCGCAGCCGGCCGGGATCGACCTCCACCTGGTACTGCTTGACGTAGCCGCCCTGCGAGTTGATTTCGGCCACGCCGGGAATGGAGCGCAGCAGCGGGCGCGCCACCCAGTCCTGGATGGTGCGGCGCTCGGTCAGCTCCTCGGGCGTGAGGGCCCGCTTGCCGTCGTCGGGATGGTCCAGCGTGTACTGGTAGACCTCGCCCAGGCCCGTGGACACCGGCCCCAGCACGGGGATGATGCCTGCGGGCATGCGCGGCGTGACCTCCATCAGCCGCTCGGTGACGAGCTGGCGTGCAAAGTACACGTCGGTGGCATCGGTGAAGACCAGGGTGATGATGGACAGGCCGCTCTTGTTGAGCGAGCGCATCTCCACCAGGCCCGGCATGCCGGTCATGGCGATTTCCAGCGGCACGGTCACGAAGCGCTCGATTTCCTCGGGCGAACGGCCTGGCGCCTCGGTGGCCACCTGAACCTGGACGTTGGTCACGTCAGGAAAGGCATCCACCGACAGATTCATGGCGGCGCGCAGGCCGAAGCCGCACAGCACCAGCGAGAGCACGATCACGATGAGCCGCTGGCTCAGTGCGGCCCGGATCATGGAAGCGATCATGGGCTTACTCCAGCTCTGCGCGCTTGCGCTCGTTGTTCAGGTGGAAGGCACCCGTGGTGACGATGACCGTGCCATCGGCCACGCCCTTGTTCACGGGGCGCATGCCGCCGCTGGCGGTGCCCAGCTCGACGGGCGTGAGGCGGTAGTGGTTCTCGCCCTTCTTGACGAAGACATGGTCGCGGTCGTTCTCGCGCACCACGGCCTCGGCCGGCACGGCCAGCAGCTGGCGCACCTCGCCCTGGATGCGCATGGTGGCCAGCATCTGGGGCTTGAGGTCGCGCTCGGGGTTGTCCACCTGGGTGCGGATGGTGACGGTGCGGGTCTCGGGCGTCACGGTGTCGCCCACATGCACGATTTGGCCGGACAGCACGCGCTCGCCCAGGGCGGGCACGGCGATCTCCACGGCCTGGCCGGCACGCACGCCGCTGGCCATCTGCTCGGGGATCGCGCCCACCACCCAGACGCTGCTCAGGTCGGCCACGGTGAACAGCGGATCGCCGGGCTGGGTCACCTGGCCGGAGCTGACCTTGCGCTCGATCACCACGCCGGCCCCTGTGGACAGCACGGCCGCATGCGACTGCAGCGTGCCCTTGTCGCGCAGCTGGGCGATGGCGCTGTCGGGAATGCCGATCAGGCGCAACTGGTCGCCGGCAGCGCGCTGCTCGGCGCGCGCAATCGACAGCTCGGACTCGCGGCGCTGCAGCTCGGCCGAGCCGATGACGTCGGCGGCGATCAGCTGGCGCGCGCGCTCCACGCCGCGCTCGGCCAGCGTGGCGGCGGAGTGTGCACGCAGATAGGCCAGCTGGGCGGTGGTCAGCTCGGGGCTGGCCACGCGGGCCAGCACCTGGCCCGCGCGCACGCGGTCGCCCACTTCGACCAGCACTTCGGTCACGCGTCCCGTGGCGGCCGCGCCAATGCGGGTGACCTGGCGCTCATTGGCCTCGATGCGGCCGGACACCTCCTGCAGCAACGCGATCTGCGCCTGCGCCACGGGCTTGACGGCGAAGTTGGGCGCCATCTCGGCGGTGACGCGGACCTCCATCGGGTCCTGCTCCTGCGCAGCGGCCGCTGCGGGCGCCGCCTTGGCTTCGGCCTCTTCGTTCTTGCCGCAGGCGCTCAGCGCCAGCGTTGCGGCCAGCAGGCCGGCCAGGGCCAGGGAGTTCACCAAGGTGCGGCTGCCTGCGCGGGCGGCGATGGGTTGCGGATGCATATTCAAGGACATGTTCGTTTCTGATTTCGGGTGTGAGGCAGGGACGGCGCGCTTCACAGCGCGGACGGATCGTCGTAGCGGCCCGCCAGGTATTCGAGCTGTATGCGCGCCGCCTGCAGCTGGTAGCGCGCGTCGAGCAGGTCTGCACGGATGGAGCGCAGCACGCGCTGCGCATCGAGCACATCGAGAATGCCGCGCTCGCCGAAGCGGTAGGCGGCCTCGGCCACGCGCAGGGCCGACTCGGCCTCGCGCACCGAACCCTGGCTCAGTGCCTGGGTGCGCAGTCGCGCCATCTCCAGTTCCTTCCAGGCCTGCAGCGTCTGCTGGCGCAGCTCGATCTGCCGGCCTTCCAGCTGCAGACGCGCGCGCTCCAGCTCGGAGGCCGCCTCGTCGATCGGGCCGCGGTGCTGGTCGAGCAAGGGGATCTGGATGCTCACGCCCACCGTGTTCAGGCGCACGTCGGGCTCGCGCGTCTGGCCGTAGCGCAGCTCCACGCCCGGCCAGCGCGAGGCCTTGGCACCGTCAAGCCGCGCCTGGGCACGCTCGACCTCCGCCTTGAGCTGGCGCAGTTCGGGATGCTCCATGGGATCGATCTCGCCCATGTCCTCGATGCGCAGCGGATCCTCCAGCGACACATCCAGGCGGAAGCGCACGGGCAGCTGGCCTGCGGCCAGGCGGCCCAGCGCCAGCTGCGCCTGCTCGGCACGCAGCCTTGCGGTCTGCTCCTGCTGGCGCGCCTGGATGATTTCGGCATCGGCCTTGATGATTTCGTAGCGGGCCGCCTCGCCGCTGTCCACGCGGACGCGGACGCGCTCATGGGCCTGCTCCAGAAGGCGCACCGCCTCCTTGGCGGCCTCGACCTCCGCCTCGCGCAGCACCATTTCGTAGGCGCGCAGCCGCACCTGGGCCACCAGCGCATTGCGCGTGGTCGCCACGAAGTGCACCGAGCCCTGCTCGCCTGCCCTCGCGGCCTCCACGCGCGCACCTCGCACGGCGGGGTTCTCGATGGGCAAGGCCACGGCCCAGCCCTGCACCGTGCCGGCTGCCGCGCCCGGAACGCGGGCGCTGTTGCGGCCCTGGTTCCATTCGAGCTTGGGATTGGGCAGCGCCGAGGCGCTGACCACGCCTGCGCGCGCCGTGGTCCGGGACTGCTCGACAGCGCGCAGATCGGGGTTGTGGTCCAGCACGGCGCGAACGACCTCGTTCAGGCTCAGCTGGGGCAGGCGCTGTGCGGCGGCCGAAGCCACCGAAGGCGCCTCTGCGGCCGAACCGGCCTTCGGCACGATCGGCGTACGGGACGCCGCGGCCTCGGCGGCCTCGGCGGCCTCGGCGGCCTCGGCGGCGGCCGGAGCCGCCTGCGTCAGGGGCGCCTGGGACGCCTGGGGCTTGCCAGGGGGATGGGCCTGCGCCGAAGCGCCAGCACCCCAGCCCACCAGCAGGCTGCAGATCGCGCCTTGCAGGACCTTGCGCGAACAGGATGGAAAACGGGCGGGGGCCATTCCCGCCAATACCGTTGGATTCACCATGGCATGCATCTGCCGCAAAGCGACAGTCGAGGGGTTGAGTAAGAGATGGGCCCTTCCCTGCGGACCACGCGGGAACGGGCATGGCCGCGCCGTGCGCAGTCAGCGCGCGGACGACGGCATGGCGTGCACGCCAGCAAGGCGCGCACGAGCAGTGATCAGGCAGTGGGATGCGTCAGCCGACAAGGGGCGCAAGGGGCACAAGGCATGCCTGCGCCGCAATATGCGGTCAGCCGAGCAGGGAAGGTCTTGGAGGGCGCAGCAACTGGCCCGGGGCGGGCGACAGGTGCGCCTGGGAATAGGTCGAAGGCGGGGCCCACAGCGACACCACCTGTACGGCGATGGGCTCGGGCGGCCAGTACATCTCGGCGGAACGGTCCTCGCCGCAGGCCAGCAGGGCCAGCAGCTGGCGCTTGTTGCCGCTGTGTGCCGTCAGCTCGGCAAACTCGGTCTCGTCGTCTTCCTCCACTTCCGCGAGTTCCTCGAGGAATTCCTCATCGATGGTCACGACGGGATGGTGCGCCAGCAGGCCATCGCCTTCCAACCCATCGGAAGATGCCGAAGCTGCCACCTGCCCGCAGAAGATGGACAGCAGCATCAGCAACGAAAAGACAAACGATGGCGCAAGGCGCATGGAGCGGGGCAGACGAGTCGGTGAAAGATGGACGCCCTGCAAACAGGACACCGTCTATTGTTACGAATGTTGAGGGAAAGTTCCGGGTTTGCCCTTAAAAAATCTGGGCAATAGATCGTGTTTTGTGCACAAAGGCTTTCCATGTGAAGAAGTCACACCGAAAACTGCAACAACCAGAAACAAAAAAGCCACCTTGCGGTGGCTTCTTGTCTGCGCAAACACGAGGGTCTGCACAAGGAATCTGGCGGAGTGGACGGGACTCGAACCCGCGACCCCCGGCGTGA
>NZ_JCABYI010000005.1:121598-139319 GCF_059499305.1 Delftia sp. | reverse complement strand
GGGGCTGGCCATCTGCCGCAAGATCATCGACGCCATGGACGGCACCATCGTGGCCAGCAACCGGCCCGAGGGCGGCTCGCTGTTTCGCATCACCCTTCCCTGCCGCAGCGCATCGGAGACGCGCCCGGCGGAGCTGCTGTAGCGGCACCGCCGGCCGGCGCGCCTGCGGCCGGCAAACTGGTGGTGAACAAGTGGCAAACGGGTGGCAACAAATGAGAAAAAGTCTCATTTAGAATGCCAGCACTTCGTCCCGCCCTGCCCGCCTGCCTTTCCTCCCCGCTTGCTTGTATGACACGCCATCCGACTCCTGCCGCCTGGCTGGGCCTGGACCTGCACTGGGCCTATGGCAGCCTGCTGCCCGCCATCTGGCGCAGCACGCGCTGCATCCACCGCGCGCAGGATGTGCTGCATGACGCCTTCGTGCGCTACGCCCTCAGCGGCCGGCACGAAGGCATCGCCCAGCCGCATGCCTACCTGCGCGTGGTGGCGCGCACCGTGCTGGCCGACCAGATGGCGCATGAGCGCCGCTTCGTGCCCCTGCCCGAGCTGGCAGGCGAGGCCGGCGCCGCGCAGCACCCGGTGGCACGCGCGGACGAAATCGCCTTGCAGGAAGCCTTCACGGCGCCTTCGGCCGAGATGCTGGCCGACCTGCAGCAGCGCCTGGGCGCCGTGCAGCGTGTCATCCAGGGATTGCCTGCGCGCTGCCGCGAGGTGTTCTGGCTGTGCAAGGTGGAAGGCCACTCCCAGCCCCAGATTGCCGCCATGCTGGGCATCAGCCTGAACATGGTGGAGCGCCACCTGATGCGCGCCCTGCTGGACCTGCGCGCCGCACGCGAGCTGCTCGCGCCATGAGCACGCCGCGCGAGGAAGCCGCGCGCTGGTTCATACGAATGCACCGGGATGCGGGAGCGCGGCCGGGCGCCGCCGATGCCGCTGCCGCTGCCTGGCGCCGCTGGATGGACGCCGACCCGCGCCACGCCGCCGAATACGCCGCCTTCGAGGCGCTGTGGCAGGACTTCGACTCCACGCCCCGCACCGAGGCCCTGGCCACGGCGGTGGACACCGCCGCACGCCAGCGCCGCAACACACGCAGCAACGCGCGCCGCGCGATCATCACCCGCGGCGTGCTGGGCGTTGCCGGCCTGGGCACGGCGGGCCTGCTGGCATGGCGCGGCTGGCTTGAATGGCAGGACGCCACCGTGTTCGCCCTGGCCCGCGACAGTGCGATTGGCGAACGCATCGTGCTGAACCTGCCCGACGCCAGCGTGCTGACCCTGGGACCGGCCAGCCGCATCGCCACGCGCTACACGCGCCGCCAGCGCGCCGTGGTGCTGGAGCAGGGAGAGGCCCTGTTCGACGTGGCCAGGGATGCAGGCCGCCCCTTCACCATCGCCGCCGGCCAGGCCCGCATCACCGTGCTGGGCACGCGCTTCACCGTCAACCGCCTGCCGGGACTGGTGCGGGTGGGCGTGGAGCATGGAACGGTGCGTTTGGCGGTGAAAGGTGGTGACGGAGAACCGTCCTTGCTGCTGCAGGCTGGCGAAGTGGGGGAACTGCCGGACGAAAGCGCCGGTGCCGCCCCCGGTGCCGCACCCGGAGCCGATGGCGCCCACGCCAGCCCCCTCCCCCGCCGCGTGCAACGCGATGCGCGCGACAGCTTCTCGTCCATCGAACGCGGCCTCATCGTCTTCGACAGCGCCGGGCTGGGCGAGATCGCGGCCACGCTGTCGCGCTGGCGCCGCCAGCCCGTGCGTGCGGCCGTCGCCGACGGCACGGGCGGGCCGCACATCACGGCCGCCGTGCAGCGCGCCGATGTGGAGAGCTTCCTGGACGCGCTGCCGCGCATCGCCGCCGTGCGCGTGCAGGAGCGCGACGGCGCCACCTGGCTGGCCCCGCGCAGCACGGCGCCGGAAAAAATCCGGAAAAACTGAAAAAAAGCGGCCAACGCACATCAGGGATCCGGCGGGCTGCCCCGTCATACAGGCGAGCACAACCGATACCCAGGAGAACGTTCCCGCCATGCCCGCCCGCCCTCTTTCCTCCCGCCCGGCACGCGCCTGCCTGTCCCTGCTCGCCTGCGCGGCGGCACTGGCCTGCACGCCAGCCCTGGCCGCCCCTGCCGACATCGACCTGCCGGCCCAGCCGCTGTCCGACGCCATCAAGGCCCTGGCGCGCGCCACCGGCACCAGCATCGCGGCCGACAGCTCCCTGCTCGCAGGCAAGACCGCGCCCGCCGTCCAGGGCCGCCTGGAGCCGGCCGAGGCACTGCAGCGCCTGCTGGCCGGAAGCGGCCTGCAAGCCTCTGCCCAGCCCCAGGGCGGCTGGCTGCTGCGCCCCGCCCCGGCGCGCCCGCAGACCGCGCTGGACGAAGTGCGGGTGACGGCCACGGCCCTGCGCGACGGCCGCACGGAAGGCACGGGCAGCTACCGGGCGCCCTATGCCAGCGCGGCCACCAAGATCGAGCTGACGGCCCGGGAGACGCCGCAGTCCGTATCCGTGATCTCGCGCGCACGGCTCAATGACCAGAACTTCGTGGAGCTCACCGAAGCCGCCAAGGTGGTGCCCGGCATCGTCGTGCGCCGGCAAAGCAGCACGGGCGGGCGCAGCGACATCCTCTCGCGCGGCTACCAGTCCTCCACCTACCAATTGGACGGTCTCACCGTCAGCGGCAACCCGGCCACCCAGGAAACGCTGGACCTGGCCCTGTTCGACCGGGTCGAGGCCCTGCGCGGGCCGGCCGGGCTGTTCTCGGGCGCGGGCGAGCCCAGCGTCATGCTCAACCTGGTGCGCAAGCGCGCCCTGCCGGACTACCAGGGCCAGGGCGCCATCGGCCTGGGTTCGCGGGGGCGCAAGCGGGCCGAGGTGGATGTCACCGGAGCGCTGTCCGAAGATGGCCGCCTGCGTGGCCGGGTGGTGGCGCTGCACGAGAACTTCGGCAGCCCCGTGATGGCCATGGACGGCCACAAGCAGGCGCTGTACGGCACGGTGGAGCTGGACGTCACTTCCCAGAGCACGGTCTCGGTGGGCGCCACCTGGCAGCGCGGCCGGGGCAACTACGACACCGGCCTGCCCGCCCACGCCGACGGCAGGCTGGCCCCCATTCCGCGCGACGTGGCCATTGCCGCCGACTGGGGCCGCGCCGCGCCCGAATCGCTGGCCGGCTTCATCGAGTCGGAGACGCGGCTCGACGGCGGCGGCCTGTTCAAGCTGGCCGCGCGCCGTGTGCTGCGCCAGCAGCGCGACAAGTACATCAACGGCTACTCGGCCGTATCGGACACCGGCATCAGCCGCTTCACCCAGGCCCAGACCGTGGACCGCGACTACGCCGACACCACGGCCGACATCTACTACAGCACGCCCTGGCAATGGGCCGGGCAGACGCACCATTTCATCGCGGGCGCGGACTACCGCAGCTCCAACATGCACCTGCGCATGCTGCGCGGCGCCATGAACACGCCGGCCGACCTGTTCCACTACGACCCCTCCTCCATCCCCGAGCCCAGCTTCAAGCCCTTTGCCGACGACATTACGCGCACCAGCCTGCGCGGCGTCTACGGCCAGTTGCGCATCAAGCCCACGCAGGCCCTCACCCTGGTGGCGGGCGCGCGCAAGAGCTGGTGGAAGACAGAAACCTCGGATCGGCTGCAGAACACGCGCTCGGGCTACGAGGTCGATGGCCAGTTCACGCCCTTCGCCGCCGTGCTCTTCGATCTGAACGACAGCTGGACGCTCTACGCCAGCCAGTCGCGCATCTTCCAGCCGCAAAGCGGGCGCCTGGCCGGTGGCGGCCAGATCGCCCCGCGCGAGGGCCGGCAGGTGGAAGCCGGCATCAAGGGCAGCCTGCTGGACGGACGCCTGAATGCCACCGCCGCCGTCTACCGCATGCAGGACACCAACCGCGCGCTGGCCGACCCCGCCGATGCCGCCTTCGTCATCCCCGCAGGCAAGGTGCGCTCCGAAGGCTTCGAGGCCGAAGTGGTCGGATCGCTGTCGCCGCGCTGGGACGTGGCGGCCAGCTACGCCTACATGCGCTCCAAATACCTGCAGGGCACCGTCACGCAGACGGGCACCGACTTCAGCACCATGTCGCCGCGCCACAGCGTGAACCTGTGGGCGCGCTACCGCGTGGCCGGCCCCGTAGCCCAGGGGCTGGAGCTGGGCGCGGGCGTGCGCGCCGTCAGCGAGTTCTACGACACCCTGGGCACCGTGCGCTGGCGAGCGGGCGGCTACGGCGTCTGGTCCGTCTACGCCGCCTACCCGCTGACCCCCCAGGTCAAGCTGGCCGTGAACATCGACAACCTGTTCGACCGGGTCTACTGGGAGCGCGTGGGCACGGCCACGCGCAGCAACTACTACGGCCTGCCGCGCAGCATCATGGTCACGCTGCGCAGCAGTTTCTGAAGGTGCCCAGCCGCGCGCCGAGCCACCCTGTCAGCCCGCCATGCAGCCCAAGCCTCGCTGCAAGGAGGTGGCAACATGGGCGGCGCGCGGCGCCAGAGCCTCCTGCCCACCTGGGGCTGGCCATCGCCCGGGGCATTTCCATGGTGGCAGACATCTGGTACAGAAGGCTAGGGCGCGGACACCGAGCTCGCCGAGTGCCTGCCTCTGGCACCATAGGCTGGTCCGGACATCGGGCCGCAACCTGAGGCAGGCAGGCCATGCACGATGCGACGGGTGGTATTCATCGGCACATCGCTGCGTGCGGCATTGCCGGTAGCCACCTGGTATCCGGTGATGGCCGTGTGCAGTTCACCGCCGGGCTGGCACGATGGCAAGCCCACGCTGTCACAAAAGCCAGCCACGGTTTCGGGAATAGGCTCTCCGCGCAAGAAGGGCAGATTGGGCCTGGCGGCGAAACGATTGAGCGCCTGCGTGATATCTATCCAGCGATACAGCAACTTGACTTGCTCGATGCGCTCATACGCCTCCTTGTCCAAGGGTGCCAGGCCATCGATGAAATGCTGGGCCAACAGCGTGCCGGAAGCAGCGATGCGGCCCGTGAACTTTTCATCTGCCGGCGTTTCCCCGGGAACGACACTAACACCGCGCAGCCATGCGGCGGCTCCGGGCTCAAGCGCCTCGAATGCTGCATCGACCTGCTCTCTCAGGCCATGGGCATCGGCAAGCCGCGCTGCTCGCGCCAACGGCCAGTTCCAATAGCGCCCTGAACTCACGTCGACCAGGCTGCCGGCCGCCTTTGTCAGCGCCAACTGGACCTCTCGTATGGCCCGCCCTCTACGGCCCTGCGGTGAATTGCGCAATGTATCCCACGATGCAAGCTCCTTTTCGCTGAACGCGTGCTTTGCCAGAACCGGGAGCATTTCGCGCACGGCTACCGAATAGGGCTCCGGCGGCAGATCGGAATATGCTTCGCCTGTCATCCAGCGCAGGACTTCCGTGCTTGCCGCAACCATTGCTGGCGCAGCTTGCTGGGGAAACTTCCGATCCAGTGCGGTGCAGCGATCCAGCAGCAGTACACGGCGCGCATTGTCGTGGGCCATCAACCAGAGATCTACACCGTACGCCATGTTTTCCCGCATGGCAGCCGAGCCATCCAGGCCATGGGGAACCTGAACGGACAGTGCCTGGGCCTGCGCTGGACTCGCTGCCACCAGGCAAGAAAGCAGCGGCACAATGGCCGCTGCATACAGGGATGCACACGCGGTGTGCAAGCTACGCATACCGAATGTGAAGCGCTTTGTATTTTGCATTCCTGCATTCTCGGCCAATTGCACGTGCCCTCCGTCCACATCATCGCTTGGTTTCCTGCGTTGCGGCCTCTTCTTCACGATCCGGTGCGTGGCATACCGATGCCGCTTCACTTGATCATCTGGCAAGCCACTGCCGAATTGAAGCGGATGCTCTTTCCTGAATTGCCGATGTGCAATTCATCGGCCGAGCACACCATCAAGGTGGTCTTCTTGCTGGTCTCCTTGAAATAGGAAGCCTCTTCCGTGCTCGCGAATTCATTGATCTTGCTCACGCCCAGTTTTTTGGCCATCTGCTTGCCGGATTGCCTTTTCAGATAGACCGAGATCTTTTTCTCGCCATCGGAATCCGTCACATCGGCCGCCAGCACTTCATCGCCGAATCATCGCGCCAGACTGCGCACTGCATCACCGCAATTCATCCGCTCCTGCATTGGCTGCAGGGTCAGGCGGGTTTGCCGCTGTCTGCTGCCTCCCCTGGCGCAAGCGCTCCAGTGCAGCCTGCCACATCCCACCGGCCCGGCAGCCTCTAGAGTGACGGCACAACGTCGGCACGACGGATTGCCGCACGCACTCAATTTATCGATTTCATCGAACAATTCCTGGAAAATAATTCACTGGAACAGTGCAATACATGCCACTACGCTTGTGGCATGCAAGACCGTTTTCTGATCGAGCGCATCGAGGCGCGGATCCTCGACATTCCCACCATCCGCCCGCACAAGCTGTCGTTCGGCTCCATCAGCCGGCAAAGCCCGGTGATCGTGCAGCTGTGGCTGCGCAACGGGGCCACGGGCTTTGGCGAGGCCGCCACCATTGGCGGCCCGTCGTGGAACGAGGAATCGCCCGAGAGCATCCACCATGCCATCGCCAACCACCTGGCGCCCAGCCTGATCGGCCAGGACGGCGCGCGCTTCGAGGCCTGCCTCTCGCGCATGGACCTGGCCTGCAAGGGCAATGCCTTTGCCAAGAGCGCCGTGGAAATCGCGCTGCTGGACGCCGTGGCGCGCAGCCTGCAGTTGCCCATTTGGCAGTTGCTGGGCGGCAAGCAGCGCGACAGCCTGCCCCTGGCCTGGACGCTGGCCAGCGGCGACATCGAGCGCGACCTGGCCGAGGCCCAGCTGCGCCTGGAGCAAAAGCGCCACCGCATCTTCAAGATGAAGATCGGCGCGCGCACGCCCGAGGCCGATGTGGCCCATGTGAGCGAGATCGCACGCGGCCTGCAGGGACGCGCCACGCTGACCGTGGACGTCAACCAGGCCTGGGACGGCGCCACGGCGCGGCGCTTTCTGCCGCAATTGATCGATGCCGGCGTGACCCTGATCGAGCAGCCCGTGGCCGGCTGGAACGTGCCCGCGCTGCGCGAGCTGACCGCTACGCTGCAGGGCGCCCTGGTCATGGCCGACGAGAGCGTGTGCACGCCCTACGACGCCATGCGCCTGGCGCGCGAGCAGGCCAGCCATGTGTTCTCGCTCAAGGTGGCCAAGCACGGCGGCCTGCTGCGCACGCGCAAGGTGGCGGCCATTGCCCAGGCGGCCGATATCGGCTGGTACGGCGGCACCATGCTGGAGACCTCGATCGGCTCGGCCGCCTCGGCCCATGTCTTTGCCACGCTGGGCGGGCAGCACTACAACTGCGAGCTGTTCGGCCCCCAGCTGCTGGTGGACGACATCGTCACCGAGCGCATGGCCGTCCGCGACTTCGAGCTGCAACTGCCCGACGGGCCCGGCCTGGGCTTGGAGATCGACCTGCAGCAGTTGGCGCGCTTCGACCGCGCGCTGGCCGGCAGCCAGCCGCAGCACTTCGACATGGGGCAGGCCCGGACCGGGGCTGCGACCTGAATTCCTTTCATTCCTCCTGGAGACAAACATGCTTTACCTGGTCCGCATGGACGTGAAGATCCCCCACGACCTGCCCGCCGACGTGGCAGCCGAGATCAAGGCCCGCGAGAAGGCCTATTCCCAGCAGCTGCAGCACGACGGACGCTGGCCCCACATCTGGCGCGTGGTGGGCGAGTACGCCAACTACAGCGTGTTCGACGTGGCCTCCAACGACGAGCTGCACGAGCTGCTGCAGGGCCTGCCGCTGTTCCCCTACATGGACATCCAGGTCACGCCGCTGGCCCGCCATCCCTCGGCCATCGCCTGAGCACAGCCCAAACCAAGACCAAATTGTTCGGAGACAACTGAAGTGAATGTGAAACGCCGTTTTCTGACCGCCGCAGCCGCAAGCCTGTGCCTGTCCGCCGTGATGCCCGCCGCCCATGCGCAGGCCCCCGAGGCCAACTGGCCCAGCAAGCCCATCCGCTGGATCGTGCCCTTCCCGCCGGGCGGCGCCATGGACGCCATCGCGCGCACCCTGGGCGAGAAGGCCGGCCGCACGCTGGGCCAGCCCTTCGTGATCGAGAACCGTCCCGGCGCCGGCGGCAACATCGGCGCCGACTTCGTGGCCAAGCAGCCCGGCGACGGCTACACGCTGATGATCACCTCCATCGGCATGGCCACCAACAAGCCGCTGTACCGCAAGCTCAGCTACGACCCGATCAAGGACTTCGCCCCCGTGGGCGTGCTGGCCGTGGTGCCCAACATCCTGGTCACCAACTCCACCCAGCCCAACGTCAAGAGCGTGGCCGACGTGGTGGCCGCCGCCAAGGCCTCGCCCGGCAAGCTGACCTATGCCTCGGCCGGCAACGGCACCTCCATCCACCTGGCGGGCGAAGTGTTCAACTCGCTGGCCGGCGTGGACATCCTGCACATCCCCTACAAGGGATCGGGCCCGGCCGTGTCCGACCTGCTGGGCGGACAGGTCAACTACATGTTCGACTCCATCACCTCGGCGCGCCCGCACATCCAGTCGGGCAAGCTGCGCGCCCTGGCCGTGACCACGGCCAAGCGTTCGTCCAGCATGCCCGACGTGCCCACCATGGAAGAGGCCGGCATCAAGGGCTACGAGGTCTCGCCCTGGTTCGCCGTCTTCATGCCCGCCAGCACGCCGCCAGCCGTCGTCAAGAAGCTCAACCAGGTCTTCGTGGCCGAGATGAAGCAGCCCGACGTGCTCGAACGCTTCAAGGCCATCGGCGCCGAAGTCGTGGGCTCCACGCCCGAGGAAGCGGCCAGGCACCTGCAGGCCGAGTCCGTGCGCTGGACCAAGGTGATCACGGAGCGCAACATCAGCATGGATTGAGCGCTTCTCTTTTCCAGGACATCCCATAAAACCACGAGGAGACAAACATGTCCGAACTGTCCCAGGACCAGCTGCTGAATCTGGTCAACAGCAAGCAGATCGCCCCTGGCAGCGACCGCGTGCGGGCGCTGACCCAGCGCATCGTCAGCGATCTGTTCCACACCATCGACGAGATGGATGTCACGCCCGACGAGTTCTGGGCCGCCGTGGACTGGCTGGGCCGCCTGGGGAGCAGCGGCCAGCTGGGCCTGATCACGGCAGGCCTGGGCTTCGACCGGCTGCTGGACATCCGCAGCGACGAGGCCGATGCGCGTGCCGGCCGTGCGGGCGGCACGCCGCGCGCCATCGAAGGCCCGCTGTTCGTGGCCGGTGCACCGCTGTCGCAAGCGGAAGCGCGCCTGGACGAGGGCGAACCCCAGGGCGAGGTCTTCGTGATGGAAGGACGGGTGCTGGATCTTGACGGCCGGCCTCTGCCGCATGCGCTCATCGACGTCTGGCATGCCAATGTCCAGGGCGGCTACTCGCACTTCTTCCCGGGCATGAAGCCCTACGAGCTGCGCCGCCGCATAGAAGCTGACGACCAGGGCCGCTACCGCTTTCGCAGCTATGTGCCGCCCGGCTACTCCATACCGCCGAACAGCCCCACCTCGGAACTGTTCGACGCGCTGGGACGCCACGGCCATCGACCCGCCCACATCCACTTCCTCGTGGTTGCACCCGGCATGCGCACGCTGACCACCCAGGTCAACCTGCCCGGCGATACCTACCTGGACGACGACTTCGCCTTCGCCACGCGCGACGGCCTGATCGTCGAGCTGGAGCGCGGCGTGGCGCCGGCCGGCTATGAGACGCTGGGCGTGAACGCGCCTTTCGTCCGCACGCGCTTCGACTTCGTGCTGCAGCCCGCAGTCAGCGAAGGCGAGTCCTTGCCGCTGACACGCATGGAGCGTGTGCGCGCCTGAGGCTCCGCCACCTTCCGGGGCCTTCCGGCCTGCCATTTTTTTCGCTTCGTCCGTTCCACAGCAGGCCGCCCCTTGGAGTGCGGCCTGCTTCACCGTATCCGCTTCCCACACCATGTCCAGCCTGCATCGCATCGCCGCAACCCTGCTGACCGCCACCGTGGCCCTCGTGCCCGCCCTGGGCCACGCCCAGGCTCCGGCAGCCTTTCCTTCCAAGCCGGTGAACATCGTCGTGCCCTACGCGGCCGGCGGCCCCGTGGACAACCTGGCACGCGCGCTGGCCACGCGCCTGAACAAGGTCTGGTCGCAACCCGTGGTCATCCTCAACCGCACAGGCGCCAACGAGATCATCGGAGCCGAGTTCGTGGCCAAGAGCGCACCCGACGGCTACACGCTGTTCGCCGCGACCGAAGCGTCGCTGACCATGAACCCGCACCTGTACCGGAAGCTGCCCTACAACCCGCAAAAGGACTTCGCCCCCATCTCCCGCCTGATCAGCGTGCCCATGGTCTTCTTCGTGCCCCAGAGCTCCAAGGCCGGCACGCTGCAGGAGTTCATCGCTCAGGCACGCCAGGCAGGCAAGACCAAACCGCTGACCTATGGCTCATCGGGCGCGGGCGGCATCGTGCACCTGCCGCTGGCCATGTTCGCCAAGCAGGAAGGGCTGGAGATGGTGCACGTGCCCTACAAGGGCGCCGCACCGCTGATCCCCGAAGTCATCGCCGGCCAGATCGACGCAGCGGTGCTGGGCGTGTCGGTGATCGAGCAGCACATCAAGTCGGGCAAGCTCAAGGCCCTGGCCGTGTCCTCGGAGACACGCAGCATCGCCCTGCCGGATGTGCCCACCTTCAAGGAAGCCGGCGTGCGCGACATCCAGGCTGTCTTCAACATCGGTCTGCTGGCACCGGCTGGAACGCCGGCGCCCCTGGTGGAGAAGATCGCCGCCGATGTGCGCCGCGTGCTGCTGGAGCCCGAATTCCGCAAGACCCAGGTGGACGCGTTCTCCTACGTGGCCGTGGCCTCCAGCCCCGCCGAATACCGCGACTTCCTGGCGCGCGACTACCAGGTGCAGGGCGAGCGCGTGCGCACCTCGGGCGCCTCGCTGGATTGATCCGGACGGAGTCCGTTCAGCTCTGGACTGCGGTGCGCTTGGCAACCACGTGCACCGCAGCCGCAGGCCTGCGCCCCCAGTTCATCAGCGCCGTGCCGGCCACGGCCATGCCGCCGCCCAGCACGATGCTGGCATCGATGCTCTCGCCCAGCCACAGCGCCGACAGCGCCACGCCGATCACGGGCACCAGGGTGATGTAGCCCGAGGCCGCGCCCGCGCCCAGCGCCTTGACGCCGTCGAAGTACCAGGCATAGGCAAGCGCCGTGGCGCCGAAGGCCAGGAAGGCCAGCGCACCCCAGGCAGTGCCGTTGCCAAGCACGGCAGCCTGCAGGCCGGCCGGCCCCTCGACCACCAGGCTGGCCACCAGCAGCATGGCCGCGCCCATGGTCGAGGTCACGGCCGTGGCCGACAGCGCATCCACGCCCGTGAGCAGCCAGCGGCCGATCAGGGTGTAGCTCACCCAGCACACCACGCAGCCCAGGATCAGCAGCTCGCCCGCGCCCACCGATCCCTGCAGCAGCGCCAGCGGCTGGCCATGCGAGATCACCACCACGGCGCCGCAGGCCGCCAGCGCCATGCCCAGGGCAATGGTGGGGTTGAGCCGCTCGCCGAACAGCCAGACCGCCAGCGCCAGCGTGAGCACGGGGTTGAGCGTGATCACCAGGGCCGCCTTGCCGGCCGGCACATGCTGCAGCCCCATGAGGAAAAAGGCCGCATAGCCGAACACGCCCGTGGCGCCGGCGGCCGCCATGCCCAGCCAGCGTTTGGCACTCCATTGCCGCAGGCCCGCCATGCCACCGGCCCAGTACAGCCACGGCAGCAGCACGGCGGCGGCCAGCAGGAAGCGCAGGCTGGCGGCTGCCAGCGGCGGCATGTTCTGTGCCACCACGCGGCCCGCAGGCCAGGAAGCGCCCCACAGCAGGGCCATGCCGACAAGCCGCAGGTGGGGACCGAAGAAGCGTTGAAAATTCATGGCGCGTACTATGTGCTCATATCGATTCATAGACAAATGAGCGAATGCTCATGACCTGGACACCGTGATCCCATGACCTTCACCCAGCTCGAAGTGTTCGCGGCACTGGCCCGCGCCGGCAGTTTCTCGCGCGCGGCCGCGCTGCTGGGCATTACCCAGAGCGCCGTCAGCCATGCCCTGCGCGCGCTGGAAGGCGAGCTGCAGGTGCAGCTGGTGCGGCGCGAAGGCCCCCACTCCCCGCTGACCGACGCAGGCACGCGGCTGCTGCAGCGCGCCAACGACATCCTCCAGCAAAAGGAGGCCTTGCGGCAGGAGGCCGATGCCGAGCGCGGCATGGCGCGCGGCACGCTGCGCGTGGCCTCGTTCGGCGCCACCTCTTCACTGCGGCTGCTGCCCCCGCTGATCACCGAGTACCGGCGCCGCCAGCCCGCCGTGCTGGTGCAGATCGACGAGCAAAACGACGACACCGTGGTCAAGTGGCTGCTGGAGCGGCGCGTGGAGATCGGCTTCGTCGTGCTGCCCGACGAGCGCTTCGAGACCGTGCCCCTGGTGGAAGACGAACTGGTGGCGCTGCTGCCCGCCGCGCACCGGCTGGCGGCCCAGCGCAGCATCCGCGCCGCCGACCTGCAGGGCGAGGCCTTTGTGCGCACCTCGGCCGGGTCGGGCGCACACATCGACCGCTTCCTGGCCGAGGCCGGCGCCCAGCCTGCGGCCATCTACCACTTCGAGCAGATGTCCTCCATGCAGGGCTTCGTGGCCCAGGGCCACGCCATCGCCATTGCCGCACGCCTGGCCGTGCCCGAGCAGGCGCCCGAAGGCATGGTCTACCGCAGCCTCGCGCCCCGCCAGCGCCGCGTCACCGGCCTGGCCGTGCGCAGCATGGAACGGCTGTCGCCGGCCGCTGCCGGCTTTGTGGAGCTGGCGCGGGAGATGGCCAGGACGAAGCGGTTTGGCTAAGCCTGCGCCGCCGACGGCAAGGTCAGCGGATGCAGCACCAGCGCCTCGCGCACGATGGGCTTGAGCGCCTGGGCCTCGTCGGGGCTGGCCAGCACGCTGGCCAGTTCGGCGCGCATGCGGGGCTCCCAGAATTTGCGGATGTGTTCGGCAATGCCCTGCAGGGCCTCGTCGCGCTCGGGCATGGCCTCGAAGAACTCGCCGATGCGGTTGGCCATGCGGACCAGGTTGGCGCTGTCCATCACTTGCCTCCCGCCACGGCCATGCTGCCCGCCTGCGCGGCTTGCAACAGGCCGATCTGCTCTTCATGCATGCGCGCAAAGCCGCGCTGCCAGTCGGACGGCTGGGCGTGCTGGGGGACGGGCAGCACCTGCACGGCCGTGACCTTGTATTCGGGGCAGTTGGTGGCCCAGTCCGAGCTGTCGGTGGTGATGACGTTGGCGCCCGATTCGGGAAAGTGGAAGGTGGTGTAGACCACGCCGGGCTGTATGCGCTCGGTGACGGTGGCGCGCAGCACGGTCTCGCCCGCGCGGCTGGCGATGCCGACCCAGTCTCCGTCGCGTATGCCGCGGTCCTCGGCGTCATGCGGATGGATTTCCAGCCGGTCCTCGCTGTGCCAGTGGCTGTTGTGCGTGCGCCGGGTCTGGGCACCCACGTTGTATTGCGACAGGATGCGGCCCGTGGTCAGCAGCAGCGGAAAGCGCTGGGTGACCTTCTCGTCGGTGGCCACGTACTGGGTGATGATGAAGCGGCCCTTGCCGCGCACGAAGCGGTCCCTGTGCATGATGGAAGTGCCGGCCTCTTCGGTGCTGTCATTGCAGGGCCATTGCACGCTGCCCAGCCGGTCGATCTTGTCGTAGTTCACGCCCGCGAAGCTGGGCGTGAGCGCGGCGATCTCGGCCATGATCTCGCTCGGGTGCGTGTAGTGCATGGCGTAGCCCAGCGCATTGGCCAGCAGCTGGGTGACCTCCCAATCGGCATGGCCGGCCAGCGGCGCCATGACCTTGCGCACGCGCGAGATGCGGCGCTCGGCATTGGTGAAGGTGCCGTCCTTTTCGAGGAAAGAGGCGCCCGGCAGGAAGACATGGGCGTACTTGGCGGTTTCGTTGAGGAAGATGTCCTGCACCACCACGCATTCCATGGCCGAGAGCGCGGCCGTCACATGCTGGGTGTTGGGGTCGGACTGCACGATGTCCTCGCCCTCGCAGTACAGGCCCATGAAGCTGCCGGCCAGGGCCGCCTCGAACATGTTGGGAATGCGCAGGCCGGGCTCGGGGCTGAGCGCCACGCCCCAGGCCCCCTCGAACTCGGCGCGCACCGTGCTGTCCGAGATGTGGCGGTAGCCGGGCAGCTCATGCGGGAAGGAGCCCATGTCGCAGGAGCCCTGCACGTTGTTCTGGCCGCGCAGCGGGTTCACGCCCACGCCCTCGCGGCCCACGTTGCCCGTGGCCATGGCCAGGTTGGCAATGCCCATGACCATGGTCGAGCCCTGCGCATGCTCGGTCACGCCCAGGCCGTAGTAGATGGCCGCGTTGACGGGGCGGCCCGCTGGGTGGTCCTCGGCGCCCAGCGCATACAGGCGCGCGGCGCCGCGCACGAGTTCGGGAGCGACCCCGGTGACCTCGGCCATGGCCTCGGGCGAGTTCTCGGGCCGGGCCACGAATTCCTTCCACTGCGCGAAGGACTTGGCATCGCAGCGCTCGGCGATGTAGTCCTCGGCCAGCCAGCCTTCGGTGACGATGACATGGGCCAGCGAGGTGATCATGGCCACGTTGGTGCCGGGCCGCAGTTGCAGGTGGTAGTCGGCGCGGATGTGGGGCGACTTGACGAGCTCGATCTCGCGCGGGTCGATGACGATGAGCTTGGCGCCCGCACGCCGGCCGTCGCCGCGCAGGCGCTTTTTCATGCGCGAGCCGAACACCGGGTGCGCGGCCGTGGGATTGGCGCCGATGACCATGACCACGTCCGTGTGCTCGATGGACTTGAAGGTCTGCGTGCCGGCCGAGGTGCCATAGGTCTGGCCCAGGCCATAGCCCGTGGGCGAGTGGCACACGCGCGCGCAGGTATCGACGTTGTTGTTGCCGAAGGCCGTGCGCACCAGCTTTTGCACCAGGTAGGCCTCTTCGTTGGTGCAGCGCGAGGAGGTGATGCCGCCAATCGAATCCTTGCCATGCTTGGCCTGGATGCGGCGGAACTCGCTGGCCGTGTGGGCAATGGCCTCTTCCCAGCTCACTTCGCGCCAGGGGTCGGTGATCTTCGCGCGGACCATGGGCCGGGTGATGCGGTCCTTGTGCGTGGCATAGCCCCAGGCAAAGCGGCCCTTGACGCAGGCATGGCCCTCGTTGGCCTGGCCGTCCTTCCAGGGCACCATGCGCACGACCTGCTCGCCCTTCATCTCGGCCTTGAAGCCGCAGCCCACGCCGCAGTAGGCGCAGGTGGTGATGGCGCTGTGCCCGGCCTGGCCCAGCTCGGTCACGGTCTTTTCCTGCAGCGTGGCCGTGGGGCAGGCCTGCACGCAGGCGCCGCAGCTGACGCAGTCGCTGTCCATGAAGCTGCCGCCCTGCCCCGCCGTGACGCGCGAGTCGAACCCCCGGCCCGAGATGGTCAGCGCAAAGCTGCCCTGCGTCTCCTCGCAGGCGCGCACGCAGCGGTTGCAGACGATGCACTTGCTGGGGTCGTAGCTGAAGTACGGGTTGGAGACATCGACCTCGGCGCGCGCCTGGCCCTTGAAGTGGTTGGCGCCGTCGAAGCCGTAGCGCACCTCGCGCAGGCCCACGGTGCCGGCCATGTCCTGCAGTTCGCAGTCGCCGTTGGCGCTGCAGGTCAGGCAGTCCAGCGGATGGTCGGAGATGTACAGCTCCATCACGCCGCGGCGCAGCTCCTGCAGTTGCGGGCTTTGCGTGCGCACCTTCATGCCCGGCTCGGCCGGCGTGGTGCACGAGGCCGGAAAGCCCTTGCGGCCTTCGATCTGCACCAGGCACAGGCGGCAGGAGCCGAAGGGCTCCAGGCTGTCGGTGGCGCACAGCTTGGGCACGCTGACGCCGCCTTCCATGGCAGCGCGCATCAGCGAGGTGCCCTCGGGAACGCAGACCTCGCGGCCGTCGATCTCCAGGGTGATCAGGCGTTCGGACGGGCTGGCGGGCGTGCCCCAGTCGGCTTGCTTCAAATGGTCGAGCATGGTGTTCTCCGGTCAGGCAGCCGCTGCGGCCGTGGTGGACTCGATGCCGAAGTCCTGGGGGTAGTGGGTCAGCGCCGAGCGCACGGGATACGGCGTCATCCCGCCCATGGCGCACATGGAGCCGTGCTGCATGGTGTCGCACAGGTTCTCCAGCAGGGCCACCTGGCTGGCGTGGGCGGCAGGGTCGCCGCCGGCACGCACGATGCGGTCGATGACCTCCACTCCGCGCGTGGAGCCGATGCGGCAGGGCGTGCACTTGCCGCAGGACTCGATGGCGCAGAACTCCATGGCGTAGCGCGCCAGCTGCGCCATGTCGGCCGTGTCGTCATGCACGACGATGCCGCCGTGCCCCACCACGTTGCCCTTGGCGGCATAGGCCTCGTAGTCCAGCGGCGCATCCCAGTCGGCCGGCGCCACATAGCTGCCCAGCGGGCCGCCCACCTGCACGGCCTTGACGGTGCGGCCGGTGGCCGTGCCGCCGCCGAAGTCTTCCACCAGCTCGCGCAGGCTCAGGCCGAAGGCCTTTTCCACCAGGCCGCCGCGCGCAATGTTGCCGGCCAGCTGGAACGGCAGCGTGCCGCGCGAGCGGCCCATGCCGAAGCCCTGGTAGAAGGCCGCGCCGCGCGCCAGGATCAGCGGCACCGTGGCCAGCGTGATCACGTTGTTGATCACCGTGGGCCGGCCCCACAGCCCCGCTATGGCCGGCAGCGGCGGCTTGGCGCGCACAATGCCGCGCCGCCCCTCGATGCTCTCCAGCATGGCCGTTTCCTCGCCGCAGACATAGCTGCCCGCGCCCTTGCGCACCTCCATGTGGAAGGCACGCCCGCTGCCGGCCACGTCGCGGCCCAGCCAGCCTGCGGCCTCGGCGCGCGCAATGGCTTCGCGCACGGTGGCGATGGCATGCGGATACTCGCTGCGCACATAGACCAGGCCCTGCGTGGCGCCCACGGCCAGGCCAGCAATGGCCATGCCTTCGATCAGCGTGTAGGGATCGCCTTCCATCAGCAGCCGGTCGGCAAAGGTGCCCGAGTCGCCCTCGTCGGCGTTGCAGGCAATGTACTTTTGCGGCCCCGCTGCGGCGGCCACGGTCTTCCACTTGATGCCGGCCGGAAACGCCGCACCGCCACGGCCGCGCAGGCCCGAATCCAGCACCTCCTGCACGATGGCCGCGGGCTCCATGCGCGCCGCGCGCTCCAGCCCCTGCCAGCCGCCATGGGCTGCGTAGTCGGACAGGTCCAGCGGGTCGATGACGCCCACGCGCGCAAAGGTCAGGCGCTCCTGGCGCGCCAGGTAGGCAATGGCCTCGGTCAGTCCATGGCACAGCGCATGGCTGCCGCCCTGCAGCATTCCGGCATCGATCAGGCCCGGCACCGCATCGGCCGTGACCGGGCCGTAGGCCATGCGGCCTTCGGGCGTCTCGACTTCCACCAGGGTCTCCAGCCACAGCAGGCCGCGCGAGCCGTTGCGCACGATCTGCACCTGAAGGCCGCGCGCCGCGCACTCGCGCTGCAGGGCACCGGCCACGGCGTCAGCGCCCACGGCCAGCGCGGCGGCATCGCGGGGCACATAGACGCGCACGCCGGGGCCTGCCCCTGCCCCAGTCCCTGTCCCTGTCCCTGTCCCTGTCCCTGTCCCTGTCCCTGTCCCTGTCCCTG
>NZ_JCABYI010000005.1:0-121498 GCF_059499305.1 Delftia sp. | reverse complement strand
GTCCCTGTCCCTGTCCCTGTCCCTGTCCCTGTCCCTGTCCCTGTCCCTGTCCCTGCATGCGCAGGCTGGGCCACCGGCTCGCCAGTCTGCTCCGGCTGGCGGCATTGCGCGATGAGTGCATCCAGGCCGTTGGCCGTGACATGCGCATGGGGCTGGCCATCGAGCATCACGGCAGGCGATGACGCGCACAGGCCCAGGCAGTAGACCGGCTCCAGCGTGACGGCGCCATCGGCAATGGTTCCATGCCCATGCCCGTGCCCACTCGATCCGCAGCCCAGCGCCTGGCCTGCGTGGGCCAGCAGCGCGTCGGCACCGCGCGACTGGCAGGCCTCGGCGCGGCAGACCTGCAGCACATGGCGGCCCGCTGGCGTGCTGCGGAAATGGGGGTAGTAGGAGATGACGCCATGCACCTCGGCACGCGAGAGGTTCAGCGCATCGGCGATGCGCGGCACGGCGGCTTCGGGGATATGGCCCAGCATGTCCTGCACGGCGTGCAGCAACTCGATCAGGGGGCCGGGGCGCCGGGTATGGACGGCAATGGCGTGCTCGACGGCCTCGCGCTCATGGACGCCGAGTGCGCTGCCGGCAACAGCGGCATTGAGGACGGCAATGGGAATGATCTTCCCTTGTGTGGCTGGCATGGGTGTCCCTGCTGGCTTTCGTTGTGGGGAGCGGCGCGGTCCGGTCCGCTGGCGCTTTGTCTCTCATGCCATTTCAAGGCCTGCCGGGCAAGCCGTCAAATTCAAACGGATGATTGCGCCATTCAATCGGCAAATGAGCCGCCGGGCAGTGCTGCGCCTGCTGCCCCGGGTCTTGCGGATGCCGCAGCCAGCGCGGGTTTGCGCCACTTGGCAAATGCGCCCGGCTTGTCGCAAATCACACGGTATTTGGTGTGAATTTTGATAAGCTCACGCGCACCATGAACCACCCGCCATCAGCCATGACGCCACAGGATGGCTATCATTTTTCAGACCAGATCGGCCACCTGCTGCGGCGTGTCTATCAGCGCCACACTGCACTCTTCCAGCAATACATTCCCGACTCGCAGCTCACGGCCGCGCAATTCGTGGTGCTGTGCTCCGTGCGCGACAACAGCGGCAGCTCGCTGGCCGACATCGTCAAGGCCACCGTGATCGACCAAGCCACCATCCGCGGCGTGGTGGACCGGCTCAAGCAGCGCGAACTGGTGCAGGTGGACCATGACCGCATCGACCGCCGCAAGGTCGTCATCAACCTCACCGAGGCCGGCCAGGACCTGGTGCGCGACATGGAGCCCTTCGCCAAGCAGATCACCGAAAGCACCTACGGCAAGCTCAATCCGGCCGAGCGCCTGGCGCTGGATTTTTTGCTCAAGAAGATGCTGGAAGGTGGCGAGGCGGATTGAAGAGCCCCTGTTTTCATGAGGATGGCTGCCAGGCGATCTCAAAGGGCTTGGGCCCTCGCCGTCAAAGCCCCATCAACCCAGGCAGTGCCTTTGCGCACGACCTGTAGCAAAGAAAAAACAGATTCTCACGCCCATCTTCCGGATAGAGATACCCGGCGCCTGCTGCATTGATGCTCCACCCATAGACCACGCCATTGCGCCGCAGCTTCCCACTGAAGGCGCAAGGCAGAATGATCGATTCATAGTGGAAGGTGGAGAAGGAAACCTCGGTTGCCGTGGAGAAATAACGGATGACATCCTTGGGCCGCAGCGTAATTTTCTCGCAGCCCATTGTTTGCCCTTCTCCAATGGATCGCTGAATTCCACCGATCAGCGTCACAGAATTCTTCTGCCTTGATGCAGCACCGAAAGAGACGATCAACATGAGAAGCCCCAGAGCAACAATGAGCACTCTGATTGATTTCATTTTCATCCGTCGGCTATTTTTCAAGAACATATGAATCAGGCTCCACTGAATATATAGCGCAGCAACTGGCTTCCTTCTGCGGGCTGCTTTCTTGCAATGGCTCCGTGGGCGTAGACATCGCTCAGAATCCTCAACCCATAGATACCCACCAGCAGGCGTACCAGCCATTGCGTCTGGTACAACTGCGCCTGTGTCGGCACTTCGTAGTCCTGGGTATGGCGCTGAAACATGCCTACCACCTCAATCCCAAGCGACTCTGCATTGACAGGATACCTCAAAGGGTAGGGCTTTTGCTTTTCATGCTCCGAGACCTTCCTCACTCTTTGCCCGAATCCCATCCCCTTTTGATGCAGCAGGGCATTGATATTCTCAAAATCGGCAGTTTCGCAATTGCTTTCGTTGAGGCAGCGAACCTGCAATATTCCCACATGCCAGCAAACTCTCTTCAGATTGGCTGTCTGATGGATTTTTCCATCTTTCCCCACCAGAAAATGGGCTCCCGTCTTCTGGCCGGCCTTGTAGCTGTTCAACACACTGGCTGCCGTTGGTGAATTCGTCCTGTGAAGCACAATGGAATTCACCTTCAGCAAATCGCCATGCTGTATGGAAGGAAATATTTTCACCTCGACATTTCTATCGACAAGAAGTCCGTTCTCAATAACTTTCATGCATCCCTCCGAGTTTTCTGGCCCATGGCAAGGTCTCCAGCAATTCAAGCCGAATGACAGACAAGCATGGGATTTACAGAGCGGGCTTGGCGATTTTGACGTGATTGCCGGCCTCGATCCGGCTCATACCATAGAGGATAGAAACAGCCGCGTCTCTAGGAATGATCTGAATCTGGATTGGAATATTTGCCATGAAAAAAGGCCTGCTTGCGCAGGCCTTTTCCATTCGAAGTTCTTTCTCGGCGTCAATCCAGCGCCCGGTTGCGCGATTCCACATCCACGGCCCAGATCGACAGGGCGCCGCCCACCAGCATGGCGGACAGCACGGCCAGGGCCAGTGTGAAGTGGGTGGCCATGATGGGCGCAATGATGGCCGGGGCGAACAGGCCGCCGAAGCGCGCCACGGCGCCGGCCATGCCCATGCCGCTGGCACGCAGGTCGGTGGGGTAGACCTCGGGGGTGAAGGCATACAGCGCGCCCCAGGTGCCCAGCAGCGAGAAGCTCATCAGCAGGGTGGAGCCGATGACCACGAAGGGCGACGAGCCCAGGCTGTAGAACATGCAGCCGACGGCGCTGAGCAGCAAAAAGCCGATCAGCGTGGGCTTGCGGCCCCAGCGTTCCACGCCATAGGCCGACAGCGCAAAGCCGGGCAGTTGCACCAGGGCCAGCACCACCAGGAAGACCTGGCCGCGCATGAAGGCGAAGCCCTCGCTGCTGAGCTTGACGGGCAGGTAGACGAAGACACCGTAGTAGGCGATGGAGATCAGCGCCCAGGCCAGGAACAGCGAGAGGCTGCGGCGGCGCAGGCCGCCGTTGAACAGCGCGAGGATGGACTTGCGCTCCTGCTTTTCAGGCTGCAGGGCGGGGATGTCCGCCGTGGTGCCGTTGACCTTGGCCACCCGCTGCAGCACCTTGCGCGCTTCCTCGGACTTGCCGTTGCGGTTGAGGAACATGGGCGACTCGGGGATGTAGAAGCGCAGCACCACGCCGATCAGCGCCGGCAGTCCGGTCACGAAGAAGATCACGCGCCAGGCATCGTCACCCCAGGACACGGCCACCAGCGCCAGGATGGCCAGGAAGATGGTGCCCACGGCCCAGAACGATTCCAGCAGCACCAGCCAGCGGCCGCGGCGGTCGCTGGGCAGGAACTCGGCCATCATGGTGTAGTCCACGGGCAGCGTGCCGCCCACGCCGATGCCGGTGATGAAGCGCAGCACCAGCAGCCAGGCGAACTCGGGCGCAAAGGCCGAGGCCACGCCCGCAAAGGCATCGATCACCACGGCCATCATCAGCACCGGGCGGCGCCCGATGCGGTCGGCCAGGCGGCCGAAGACGAAGGCACCGATCAGCATGCCGATGAAGAAGAAGGTGCCGGTCTGCAGCGCCTCGGGCACGGTCTTGCCGAAGGTCTTGGCAATGGACGGCGCGCTGAAGCCGATGGACAGCACCTGCATGGCGTCGGCCAGCCAGACCAGCCCGAAGATGACGAACAGCCGATATTGGAACTTGCCGACACCCGCTGTCTGGATGCCTTTTTCCACCGAAATGTATGTAGATGACATGCAGGGACTCCTTTTCTAGCCATCGCAATTGTTGAATCTGTCTTTTCCCAGGCAAGGCCGTTCAGCTTGTGTTGCCGTCTCCTGCCGTGCCTTCCACCCTTCACACATCCGGAGCGAACCGCTCCCTCGGCGCCATCTCCATGGCCCGATGAAAAATTTCCGGATGTCGGTCTCTGCATCCGGGCGATGGGCGCATTGCGGACAGGCTGCACATCGACAGCGCCGTCCGTTGTTGCCCATCACCCGTCCCCAGCATCAGATGTCAGGACCCAGGCCCTGGAGAGATTCCAGGGCAAGGTGTCCATATCCGCGGCATCGCCCATGCCGCCGCCCATTGCTGCCCATTGCCGCCCTCAGTGCGCATGCGCCTGTGCCTGCATGCGCAGCCGGTTAATCGTCTTCGTGTCGTCTGGCCAAGCTTTTTCCTCCGGTGCAAATCGTTCGCGCAAATATCCGAGCAGGTCCGCGATCTGCCTGTCGTCCAGGCTGTCCCCGAAGCCGGGCATGTAGCCCAGCGCATCGTCGGCCGGCGCCTGTATGCCGTTCAGGATCACCTGGACCAGGTTGTCGGGGCTGGCCGCATGCAGGTTGGTGTTCAGGGCCAGCTGCGGCTTGACGCCGAACAATGTGGGACCGCTGCCCGCCTCATGGCAGACGGCGCAGGCGTTCTGGTAGATGCGCTCGCCATTGGCGTGGCGGTCCAGGGCCATGGCAGGTGGCGCCGCAGGCGCCGCCGCCTGCACGGCGGCCGGCGCCGGTGCCGGCATGGCCGGGGCGGCCTGGGCGGCCTGTGGTGCCTGTGGGGCCTGGCCCGGCAACTCCATCAGATAGGTGGCCATGGCGCGCACATCGGCTTCGGGCAACTGGGCCAGGCCGTGGATGACGGGCGCCATGGGGCCGGCCGCCACGCCGTGGCGGGCCGAGAAGCCGGTGCGCAGGTACTGGTATAGCTCTTCGCGGCTCCAGGGCAGCTTGCCGCCGGCCAGTTGATTGAGCGCGGGCGCCGTCCAGCCTTCGGCCTCGCCGCCGCCCAGGTAGTGGATGCCGGTCTTTTCGGCACCCAGCGCATTGCGCGGCGAGTGGCAGGCCGCGCAGTGGCCCGCGCCTTCGACCAGGTAGGCGCCCCGGTTCCATTCGGCGCTGCGCGCGGGGTCGGCCTTGAAGGGCGTGGCGTCGTGGAACAGCAGGTTCCAGCCCGCCATGGCCGGGCGCAGGTTGTAGGGGAAGGCCAGCTGCGTCTCGGGCGCCTTGGCCTTCACGGCAGGCTGGGACATCAGGTAGCCGTAGAGGGCCTGCAGGTCGCCATCGCTGAGCTTGGCGAAGGCCGTGTACGGGAAGGCCGGGTACAGCTGCCTGCCATCCTGGTGGATGCCGTGGCGCATGGCGCGCTCGAAGGCCGCGTAGGACCAGCGGCCGATGCCGGTTTCGTTGTCGGGTGTGATGTTGGTGGAGTAGATGGTGCCGAACGGCGTCTCCAGCCCGAAGCCGCCGGCATTGGCCGCGCCGCCCGGGGCCGTGTGGCAGACCACGCAGTCGCCCGCAGCCGCCACCAGGCGGCCGCGCTCCAGGGCCTGCGGCGAGTACAGGGAAACGTCGGGCCCGTCGGTCAGCGGCAGGGCCGGCTTCAGCGGCCAGGCCATGGCGGCCATGCCGGCAAGGCCTGCGGCGCCTGCGGCCAGCCAGCCCCAGCCACGGCCGGGCCGCGCCGCACCGGGCTTGCCGGCACCCTCGCCCGCCAGGGCCAGGCGCAGCTGCTCGGGCTGGAAGGGCACTTCGCGCAGGCGCACGCCTGTCGCATGGTGAATGGCGTTGGCAATGGCGGCGGCGGCGGGCAGCGTGGCCACGCCATCCAGCGCCAGATTGCCCTGGCGGATGACCGCGACATCGCCGGGCACATGTTGCGCCAGGTCGGAGCCGGGCTTGGCGATCACATCGAAAGAAGCAGCGGAGGCTGTGGCCCCTGCCCAGTCGTCAAAAGCGGGCGCCGTGCCCAGCAGCCGGCGCGCATCGGCCAGCAGTTGCGGGTCCTGCTGGACGATCTCGGGCCGCGTGCTGGCGGCCTGCGCCGCTTGCAGGCTGCGGCTGTCATGGCCGGCCACGACGCGGGTCACTTCGATCTCGCCCGTTTGCGGGTGCACGGCCACCTCGGCCACCCAGGCGCTCCAGGCATGGAGGTCGGCGCCCTGCGCATCCAGGGTCTGCAGCTGGGCGGTGGCAAAGCCCCGGCCCAGCAGGCGGCCATCGGCACCTTGGTGGGACGGTGCCTGCTGCGATGCCTGCGCACGCTCGGCCACCTGCCGGGCCAGATCGCGCACCGGGCCTTCGGGCAGGTGCTGCAGCCGCCATTGCAGCGGATCACGGCCCTGGTCCAGCGCCTGCTCATGCCAGTGGCTTTCGCGGGCAAAGACCTGGGCGGCATTCAGATCATCGACGCCGGCATGCCGCAGGCTGGCGGCCAGCCTGCGCTCTTGCACTTCGCCGGCATCGAGCACGGTGGCCAGGGCCGCGGCGCGCGCCAGCTCGGGCTGGCTCAACAGGCGCGCCATGCTGGGGCGCACGGCCCAGGGCGTGTCGGACAGCAGCAGGTCTGGCTGCGGCGATGCATTGCCCGGCTGAGGCTGCACCGCCGTGTCGGCTTCAAGCCCTTGCGAAGGCCGCGCATCCACGCGCAGCACCAGCTCCCGGCTGTCTGCGCTGCCCGCAGCAGTCCAGGCCTCGCAGGCCACGCTGACAGGCCGGCCCACGGCCTGGGACAGCAGGGCCGCATCGGCCGCTGCGTCCATGAGATCCAGCACATGCGGGGTGCCGGCCGCCGTGGCCGGCAGGCTGAACAGCCGCAGCGCGGACTCGGGACATTGCAGCAATGCGGCCAGTTCGCGGCCGATCATCTGCCGCACATCCGCGTCACAGGGCGGCAGCCAGACGCTGGCATGGCCGTCCAGGCACCACACGGCTGCGCGTGCGGCACCCTCGCAAGACACGGGCGCCGCCATGCGCCAGACATAGCGGCCGGCATCGGGCAGGTCGGCCTTGTCAGCCTTGTCGGCTCTGTCGGCAGCACGGGGCGCGCTGGCGGCCCTGGCTTCCTGCCGGTCATCCCAGGCAGGGGCCAGGCCGGCAGCGGCCTGCCGGGCATGGACAGGCGCCACGGCCACCACACCCAGAAAATGCCCGCGCTGCACCGCGGCCACCACGCCAGCCATGGCCTGGGCGTCCTGCAACCGTGCATGCAGGGGCACGCTGCCCCGGTAGCGCAGACCGTCCCAGGCCGCGACGGGCGGGCGCAGCGCCAGGCCGTGCAGCAGGTCGGAAGGCAGGGCGGGTGTGTGGCCGGCCGGGCTCATGGCTGGACCTCGCCCGCGCTGGAAGATGGAAAACCGGGGGGCGCCTGCAGCGCGGCGCGTTGCGCACGCAGCTGCACGGCGCGCAGGGCGGCCTGCATGATTTCCACATGCGTGCCGCAGCGGCACAGGTTGTGGTGCAGCTCGTTGCGCAGTTCCTGCTCGGTGGGATTGGGGTTGCGGCGCAGCAGGGCCTCCACGGTCATGATCATGCCGTTGAGGCAGTAGCCGCACTGGGCCGCCTGGCAGTCGATGAAGGCCTGCTGCGTGGGGCCGGGGCACTGGCGCGAGCCCAGGCCTTCCAGCGTGGTGACCTCGCGGCCCACGGCCGCCCGCACGGGGATCACGCAGGAACGCGCGGCCACGCCATCGATCAGCACCGTGCAGGCGCCGCATTCGCCCAGGCCGCAGCCGTACTTGGGCCCGTTCAGCTCCAGGTCATTGCGCAGCACATGCAGCAGCGCCGTCCCGGGCGCTGCCGGCACCTCGCATGCGCGTGCATTGACCTGCAGGCGGATGGGGTGGGGGGTACTGCTTGGATGGACTGGGGTTCCCATGGGACGAGGCTCTTGCAACTTGGCTGCGGTTCAGGATGTCGGCGTTCTGCGGCCGGACAGGAGTGGGGGGATTCCCTCCCCTCCCCTCGTCCGGCAAGGCAGCGAGTATCAGGCCGCTGCCTTGACCTTGGGCTCGACCAGGGGCACGTTGAACACGTCGTAGCCGAAGCACCAGGACGGATCTTCGTTGGTGCGCAGCCAGGTGTTGTCGTGTGAGATGCGCTGCACCTTGCTGGCGCGCTCGGCACGGTTGGCTTCGTACAGGGCGAAGGCCAGCTCATGGTTGTGCGCGCCGACTTCCTTGAGGCAGCGCGCCAGCATGGCGCCGTCCTCGATGGCCATGGCGGCGCCCTGGGCCATGTGGGGCTTCATGGGGTGGCAGGCATCGCCCAGCAGCACCAGGCGGCCACGGCTCCACAGCGGCAGCGGATCGCGCTCGAGCAGCGACCACTTGGTCACTTCCACGGTGGCGTCGATCAGTGCCTGCACGGTGGGATGCCAGCCCGAGAAGGCCTCGCGCATCTCTTCCTTGCTGCTGGGCAGCCAGCGGTCGTTGAGGTCCCACTTCTCGACGGGCACGCCGGTCACGTAGTACAGCTCGTCGGCCTTGCCGGTGACGAAGTAGGTCATCATGTGGCGGTCATCGCTCCACCACTTCACGCAGGCGTCAAAGGGCAGCATGCCGGCCTTGACTTCGGGCGTGGGGAACACGGCGCGGTGGGCCAGGTAGCCCGCGTACTTGGGCAGCTCGGGGCCCAGCAGTTCCTCGCGGATGCGGGAGTTCACGCCATCGGCGCCGATGACGATGTCGGCCTCCTCGGTCGTGCCGTCGGCAAAGTGCATGACGACCACATTGCCGCGGTCCTCCACCTTGGTCAGGAACTTGCCGTAGGCCATCACGCTGTCGGGCAGGGCCTCGACCAGCAGCGCATGGAAGTCGCCACGGTGCACGGTCAGGTAGCTGGCGCCGTATTCCTTGACGGCGTAGTCGCCCAGCGGGATCTGGGCCAGCACGTCGCCCGTCTGCCAGTGGCGGCTGTACCAGTAGTCGGGATGCGAGCCCTGCTCGTTGAGCGCGTCCTCGATGCCGATGCGGCGCAGGATCTTCATCACATTGGGCCCGACGTGGATGCCGGCTCCCAGGCGCGAGAAGCTGGGCGCCTGCTCATAGACGCGGACATTGAAGCCTTCCTGGAGCAGCAGCTTGGCAGCTGCAGCCCCGCCGAGACCGGCGCCGACAACGGCGATTCGAGGGGATTGAGACACAGTTTTCTCCTTGCAGGAATGTTGAAAGCCAGACGGGGCAACCGTTGCTTCGGCGCGTCCTTGCAGGGTGTAGAGCAGGAAGCGTGCCAGGCAACAAAACACTTAATTCAGGTGTATGCGCTTGAATTTTTCAAATCGACGCATGCACCATAGGGCGGCAGAATAAATTGAAGTTCGCCATTTTTGGTGCAATTTCTGCACCAAATCAGTACAAACCCCGAGAAAATTCTCATTTGCAAGGCGGCACGTCTTTTGCAAGAATAAAGCGTACACACTCAGTTGATTCTGATCAGAAACCCTCGAAACTTCGCAAAGGCAAGTCCATGACCAAAACGTTCCGCATCGGCCAGATCGTCCCCAGCTCCAACACCACCATGGAGACCGAAGTGCCGGCCATGCTGCAGGCCCACTCCACGCTGCGCCCGCAGGACCGCTTCACCTTCCACTCCAGCCGCATGCGCATGAAGAAGGTGCAAAAGGAGGAACTGGCCGCCATGGACGCCGAAAGCGACCGCTGCGCGCTGGAGCTGAGCGACGCGCGCGTGGACGTGCTGGGCTATGCCTGCCTGGTGGCCATCATGGCCATGGGCAAGGGCTACCACCGCGTCTCGCAGCAGCGCCTGACCGAGCGCACGGCCAGCAATGGCGCCACCGCCCCGGTGATCACCAGCGCCGGCGCGCTGGTGGAAGCGCTCAAGGTCATGGGCGCCAGGAAGATCGCCCTGGTGGCGCCCTACATGATTCCGCTGACCCAGCTGGTCATGGACTACGTGGCCGCCGAAGGCTTCGAGATCGTGGACTGGCGTGCGCTGGAGATCCCCGACAACCTGGACGTGGGCCGCCACGACCCCGCCAAGCTGCCCGGCATCGTGGCCGGCATGAACTACGCCGACGCCGACGTGATCGTGCTGTCGGCCTGCGTGCAGATGCCCTCGCTGCCGGCCGTGGCCCAGGTCGAGGCCCAGACCGGCAAGCCCGTGCTGACCGCCTCCATCGCCACCACCTATGCCATCCTCAAGGAACTGGGGCTGGACCCCGTGGTGCCGGGCGCGGGCGCGCTGCTGTCGGGCGCCTACCCCTACGACACCGGCAACAGCGCAGCCAAGGCCTGAGGAACACACGCATGACCAGCACCTCCAGCACCCCCAGCACATTCCGCTACGGCGGCAACGTCCATGCCAACGGCATCCGCCAGCACTACCTGCGCTACGGCGGCGCCGAGGGCGAACGCGCGCAGCGCGACGCCGTCATCCTGATCCCCGGCATCACCAGCCCGGCCGTGACCTGGGGCTTCGTGGCCGAGCACCTGGGCCGCCAGTTCGACACCTATGTGCTGGACGTGCGCGGGCGCGGCCTGTCGTCCTCCGGCCCGGGCCTGGACTACAGCCTCGATGCCCAGGCCGCCGACGTGGCCGCCTTCGCCCAGGCCCTGGGCCTGCAGCGCTGGGCGCTGGTCGGCCACTCCATGGGCGGGCGCATCGCCGTGCGCGCCGCGCGCAGCCAGCCGGTGGGGCTCACGCGCCTGGTCATCGTCGATCCGCCGGTCTCCGGCCCCGGCCGCCGCGCCTACCCGGCCGCCCTGCCCTGGTATGTGGACTCCATCCGCCAGGCCACGCTGGGCATGGATGCCGAGGCCATGCGCGCCTTCTGCCCCACCTGGACCGAAGAGCAGCGCCAGCTGCGCGCCCAGTGGCTGCACACCTGCCACGAGCCGGCCATCGTGCAGAGCTTCGAGGACTTCGGCCGTGACGACATCCATGCCGACCTGCCCCGCATCCAGCACCCGCTGCTGCTGGTCACGGCCGAGCGCGGCGACGTGGTGCGCAGCGAGGACGTGGCCGAGTGGCAAGGCCTGGCACCCCAGACCGAGCATGTGCGCGTGCCCAACGCCGGCCACATGATCCCCTGGGACAACGAGGCCGGGTTCTACGTGGCCTTGGGCGATTTCCTCGGCGCGCGGGTGGACTGAATGTCCAACCGCAGCCCACTCCCATCCATCGCGACACCAAGGAGCCGACCATGTCCGTCAGCGATATCGATCTGATCCACGCCTGGAAGCAGGTGCTCACGCTGTCCCGGCTCGAAGCCGGCCAGACCGTCACCGTGCTCACGGGCGCCGACACGCACCCGCAGACGCTGCGCTGCGCCATTGCCGCCTCCAGCGAAATGGGGGCGCGCGTCAACCGCCTGGACCTGCCGCCCGTCAATGCCGAAAAATCACTGAGCCGCGACTCGCTGGCCTACCTGGGAACCACGCCACTGACCGGCAACCCCGCCGCCATCGCCGCGCTCAAGGCCAGCGACCTGGTGCTGGACCTGATGACGCTGCTGTTCTCGCCCGAGCAGCACGAGATCCTGCAGACCGGCACCAAGATCCTGCTGGCCGTGGAGCCGCCCGAGGTGCTGTGCCGCCTGGTGCCCACCGAGGGCGACCGCGCACGCGTGCAGGCCGCATCCAAGCTGATCGAGGCGGCCGGGCAGATGCACATCACCTCGGCCGCGGGCACCGACCTGCGCTGCCGCCTGGGCAGCTTCCCGGCCATCTGCGAATACGGCTTCGTGGACCAGCCCGGCCGCTGGGACCACTGGCCCAGCGGCTTCGTGCTGACCTGGCCCGACGAGGGCGAGAGCAACGGCCGCGTGGTGCTGGACCGGGGCGACATCCTGCTGCCCATGAAGGACTACGTGACCGAGCCCATCGAACTCGTCATCGAAAAGGGCTACGTCACGCGCATCAGCGGCGGCCTGCAGGCCGACATCCTCAAGGAGTACATGGCCTCCTACGAGGACCCCGAGGCCTATGCCGTCTCCCACATCGGCTGGGGGCTGCAGCCGCGCGCCCACTGGTCCATGCTGGCCCACTACAACAAGGAAACCCACATCGGCATGGACGCCCGTGCCTTCGAGGGCAACTTCCTGTGGTCCATGGGCCCCAACAACGAGGCCGGGGGCAGCCGCACCACGGCCTGCCACATCGACATCCCCATGCGCCACTGCTCGGTGGCGCTGGATGGCAAGCCCACGGTCATCGACGGCGTGGTGCAGGACGAGGAAGGACTGGCGCGCGCCGCCAAAAGGTCCAAGCAAGGAAAGGACATCGCATGACAACCGCCACCACCAGCACGCAGAGCGTTCCCACCGAGGGCGTGCAGGGCGACATCTCTGCCTACGCACGCCAGGGCTTCGGCACGCCGCTGCCGCTCAAGGCCCCGTTCGGCCTGCTCATCATCGACTTCGTCAACGGCTTTGCCGACCCGGCCGTCTTCGGCGGCGGCAACATCCCCGAAGCCATCGCGCAGACGCAGCACCTGCTGGCCCATGCGCGCGAGCGCGGCTGGCCCGTGGCGCACAGCCGCATCGTGTTCTCGGACGACGATGCCGACCACAACATCTTCTGCCTGAAGGTGCCCGGCATGCTGACCCTGAAGGAAGACAGCCCCAACAGCGCCATCGTGCCCCAGCTGGCCCCGGCCGCTGGCGAATACGTGGTGCGCAAGAGCACGCCCTCGGCCTTCTTCGGCACCATGCTCGCACCCTGGCTGGCCCAGCGCGGCGTGCAGACCCTGCTGGTGGCCGGCTGCGTGACCAGCGGCTGCGTGCGCGCCAGCGTGGTCGATGCCATGCAGTCGGGCTTTCGCCCGCTGGTCGTGGCCGACTGCTGCGGCGACCGCGCCCTGGGCCCGCACGAGGCCAACCTGTTCGACATGGCCCAGAAGTACGCGGCCGTGATGCCGCTGAGCCAGGCCATCGCCGACACCGACGCCCTCGCCGCAGGTTGATCCCACCGCGCCAACGCGCCTATGGGGCCGGCCCTGCGCAGCCGGCCCCGGAGTGCATAACATGCACAGGGCACGCCTGAAGGCGTGCCCGCGAAGAACACCGCCCCATGAACCTGCCCCAGCCCCAAGCCCTGCACGCACAGCTGCTCGCGCGCGCCGACACCCTGCTCGTGGTGCGCCAGCCCGTGGCGCCGCCGCGCCCTGCGCCCGGCCAGCCCGGCACGGCCACCGACTATGTGCAATCCACGCCCGAGGTCTTCGTGGCCGTGCTGGCCGACGAAGCCGCGCCCCAGGGCTGGCGCGCCCTGGCCTTCAACGGCCATGTGGACCTGGGCACGGGCATACGCACGGCCCTGGCGCAGATCGTGGCGGAAGAACTCGAAGTGCCTTTGGCGCGCCTGGACATGGTGCTGGGCCACACGGCCGCCGCGCCCAACCAGGGCCCGACCATTGCCAGCGCCAGCATCCAGATCTCGGCCGTGCCGCTGCGCCGCGCCGCCGCCCAGGCGCGCGAGCAGTTGCTGGCGCTGGCCGCGCAGCAATGGAATGTGGCGGCGGACCGGCTCCAGGCACGGGAAGGCGTGGTGCGCTTTGCCGATGGCCGCGATGCCCGTGAACTCGGCTATGGCGATCTGCTGCGCGGCCAGCAACTGCAGCTGACGCTGGCCCCGCCGGATCAGGAAGTGAAGCTCAAGCCCGCCAGCGAATACCGGCTCGTCGGCCACGGCGCTGCGCGCGTGGACATCCCTGCCAAGGCCACGGGCGAGCTGAGCTTTGTGCACGATGTGCGCGTGCCCGGCATGCGCCATGGCCGCGTCATCCGCCCTCCACACCCGGGCCGCGACGGCGGCGATTTCATCGGCCGCTGCCTGGTGGCCGTGGAGCGCGACTCCGTGGCCCACCTGCCCGGCAACGTGCAGGTGGTCACCGAGGGCGACTTCGTCGGCGTGGTCGCCGACCGCGAGGAACAGGCCATTGCCGCCATGCGCGCGCTGCGCGTGCAATGGCAGGCCGTGCCGCCGGCGCCCGATCTGTCTGACTTGGCCGCAGCCATCCGCGCCAATCCTGCCCAACACCGTGCGCTGGTGGACCAGGGCACTGTGGACGATGCCTTCGCGGGCGTCGGCACGGGTGCGGCCACCGAACTGCGCCGCAGCTACGTCTGGCCCTACCAGATGCATGCCTCCCTCGGCCCGTCCTGCGCCGTGGCCGATTTCAGCGTGGGCCGTCTCAAGCTCTGGGCCGGCACGCAGAACCCCCACATGCTGCGCACCGACCTGGACCGCCTGCTGCAACTGGGCGAGGACCGCATCGAGATCGTGCGCCTAGAGGCGGCCGGCTGCTACGGCCGCAACTGCGCCGACGATGTCTGCGCCGACGCCGCACTGCTGTCCATGGCCGTGGGCGCGCCCGTGCGCGTGCAGCTCACGCGCGAGCAGGAACACCAGTGGGAGCCCAAGGGCACGGCCCAGCTCATGGACGTGAGCGCGGCCATCGATGCCCGGGGAGAACTGCTGGCCTACGACTTTGCCGTGCGCTACCCCTCCAACGACGCGCCGCTGCTGGCCCTGCTGCTCACGGGCCGCATCCCGGGCGAGCCGCGCACGCTGGAGATGGGCGACCGCACCGCCGTGCCGCCCTACCGCTACGCCAGCCAGCGCATCACCTGCCATGACATGGCGCCCATCGTGCGCTCATCCTGGCTGCGCGGCGTCTCGGCCCTGCCCAATTCCTTTGCCCACGATTGCATGATCGACGAGCTGGCCCATGCGGCCGGTGCCGACCCCGTGGACTACCGTGTTCGCCACCTCGATGACCCGCGCGCCGTCGAGCTGATCGAGGCCACGGCCCGCCACGCGGGCTGGCAGCAAAACCAGCCGGGAAGCCGGGGCCGCCCCGGCGCCGACGGCCTGCTGCACGGGCGCGGCGTGGCCTATGCGCGCTATATCCACAGCCGCTTTCCCGGCTTCGGCGCGGCGTGGGCCGCCTGGGTCATCGACATCGACGTGGACCCCGCCAGCGGCCGCATCGCCGTGCGGCGACTGGTCGTGGGCCAGGACACGGGAATGATGGTCAACCCCGACGGCGTGCGCCACCAGATCCACGGCAATGTCATCCAGACCCTGAGCCGCAGCCTGATGGAGAAGGTCGCCTTCAACGAGCAAGGCGTGGCCAGCCGCGAATGGGGCAGCTACCCCATCATCGGCTTCCGCGACCTGCCACCCATCGAAGTGGTGCTGATGCCGCGCCAGGACGAGCCCCCCATGGGCGCTGGCGAATCGGCCTCGGTCCCCGGCCCGGCCGCGCTGGCCAATGCGCTGTTCGACGCCACCGGCCGGCGCTTCTACGCCGCGCCCTTCACGCCCGACGTGGTGCGCGCCGCACTGAATGCCGCGCCGAACGCCACGCCAGAGACTGCACAACCCGCCTAGTCTTTCAGCGCCCCCGCATGCCGCAGGCACTGCGCGCGCCAACCGGCGTCGTCCTGCAGTTGCAGCGCGGCCTGCAGCGCGCGCGTGGGCGCCACGCCCTGCTGGGCCATGAAGCCTATGGGGGTGACCAATTCGGGCGAGCGCAGTGGCCGGGCCACCAGGCCCGGCATGTGGCGCACCGTTGCCACCATGGCGCCCGGCAGCACGGTGGTCATGCCATCCGTTCCTTGCGCCACGGCCATCACCAGGGTCAGCACGGAGTTGGTTTCCATGGCGGGCTGCACGGAAATGTCCACGGCGGCGAAGGCCTCGTCGATCACCGTGCGGTTGTGCATGTCGGGGGTGAGCAGGCACAGCGGCATGCCGGCCACTTCGCGCCAGGCGATGTCGGCACCAAAGGCAAAGGGCCGGCCCTCGCCCTGCCCATCGCGGCACTCGGGGCACTCGCGGCACAGCAGGTAGTAGTGCTCCTCGTACTGGGGCCAGGACTGCAGGCGCGGTCCGCGCGGCGGCATGCGCGCGCTGTAGCCCAGGGCCAGGTCCAGGGACAGGTCTTCGAGCCCGCTCTCGATCTCGGCCGAGCTCATGGACAGCACCACGGGCGTGATGCCCGGATGGTGCTCGCGCAGCAGGGCCGCAAAGCGCGTGAGCATGGGCATGGCCGTGGGCACGGCCGCCATGCGCAGCTGCCCGCGCAGCGCGCCGGCGGCGGCGCTCAGTTCCTGGCGCAGGCCTTCCTCGGCCCGCAGCATGGCCAGGGCCGTGGCCAGCACCTGATCGCCCTCGGGCGTGAAGCCCGCGAACGAGCGGCCCCGGCGCACGATGACCGTGCCGAACTCCTCCTCCAGCGCGCGCAGCGCATTGGACAGCGCCGGCTGGGTGATGTGGCATGCCAGCGCCGCGCGGCCGAAATGGCGGTGCTCGTTGAGCGCCGCCAGATACCGCATCGAGGTCAGCAGGTTCATGCCGGCGGCGCCAGAAGGGTCAGGTTCCCTGGCTCACCGTGATGGTGGGGAACTTGCTCGTGAAATCGCGCGCCTTGAGCGCCACCTTCACGGCCAGGTCGCGCGCCACCTTCTTGTAGATCTGCGCGGCTTCGCTGTCGGGCTCGGCCACCACGGTGGGCTTGCCGCTGTCGGCCTGCAGGCGGATCTGCAGCGACAGGGGCAGGGCGCCCAGGTAGTCGATGCCGTACTCGGCCGCCATCTGCTTGCCGCCCTCGGCGCCGAAGATGTGCTCCACATGGCCGCAGTTGGTGCAGACGTGGGCCGCCATGTTCTCCACCAGGCCCAGGATGGGCACGCCCACCTTCTCGAACATCTTCACGCCCTTCTTGGCGTCGATCAGGGCGATGTCCTGGGGCGTGGTGACGACCACGGCGCCCGTCATGGGCACGCGCTGGGCCAGCGTCAGCTGGATGTCGCCGGTGCCGGGCGGCATGTCCACCAGCAGGTAGTCCAGATCCTTCCAGTTGGTCTGGCGCAGCATCTGCTCCAGCGCCTGCGTGGCCATGGGGCCGCGCCAGATCATGGCCTGGTCGTTGTTGACCAGGAAGCCGATGGACATGACCTGCACGCCATGGCTTTCCATGGGCTCCATGGTCTTGCCGTCGGGGCTTTCGGGGCGGCCCGAGATGCCCATCATCATGGGCTGGCTGGGGCCGTAGATGTCGGCGTCCAGGATGCCCACGCGCGCGCCCTCGGCGGCCAGCGCCAGCGCCAGGTTGGCCGTGGTCGTGCTCTTGCCCACGCCGCCCTTGCCGGACGAGATGGCGATGATGTTCTTGACGCCCGGCAGCAACTGCACGCCGCGCTGCACCGCATGCGCGGCGACCTTGGACGTGATGTTGACCGAGACATTGCCCACGCCCTCGACGGTCTTGGCCGCCGCGACGAACTGGCCGCGCAGCGCCGGCACCAGGCTTTGCGCCGGATAGCCCATCTCCACGTCGAAGGCCACGTCGGCCCCCGTGACCTGCAGGTTGCGCAGGGCGCGGGTGCTCACATAGTCCTTGCCGGTGTGGGGGTCGAGCACGCTGGAGAGCGCGGCCAAGAGCGCTTGTTCTGTGACTGCCATTGCTTTGATTACTCCTAGAGCCGGATAGTCTATCCAAGGCCCCAAGCCCTCGCCCGCGCGAGACAATGCAGGCCCCGCTGGCTTTGTTCCCATTTCTCCCGCCTTTTTCCGCGAAAGATCCGCCCCGTGAAATTCAAGATGGCCCACAACTCCCTGTTCGCGATCCTGCTGCGCTCGCGCTGGTGGATCAGCATCGCGCTGGCCGCGCTGGTGACCCTGGTGTCCACGGCGCTGCTGCCCAAGGACATCGCGCCGTTCGCCGCCATCACCGCCCTGCCCTTCTTCGGCATAGGCTGCGTTGCCGCCTGGCGCCAGCTGCGCGCGCCCAGCCCCGCCAAGGTGGAGCAGGCCCTGGAGATCGCCGCCCAGCAAAGCTGGCGCGAGTTCGCCGATCGGCTCGATCGCGCCTGGCAGGCCGAGGGCTACACCGTCACCCGCCTGTCCGACAAGGACGGCGCCGACTTCGTGCTGGAACGCGAAGGCCGCACCACCGTGGCCAGCGCCAGGCGCTGGAAGGCCGGCGTGCACGGCATGGAGCCGCTGCGCGCCCTGCTGGCCGCAGGCCAGGCGCGCGATGCGGCCACGGTCTGCTACCTGTCGCTGCAGCCGCCGGCCGAGAATGCAGCCGCCTGGGCCAAGCAGCAGGGCATCGCCCTGATCTCCGGCAAGGACCTGGGCTCCCTGCTGGCCAAGGCCTGATCCCTTCGGGGTCATCCCCTGATCTGATGACGGCCGGCGCGCGGCACACTCCAGGCATGCCCGATGCCGCGCCCTCACCCGACTCCAGCCTCCCTCCCCCCAGCACCGGACTGCTGCTCAGCGGCGGCGGCGCCCGCGCCGCCTACCAGGCCGGCGTGCTGGAGGCCATTGCCGAGATACGCCGCGCCTGCGGCCAGCAGCATGGCCCCAATCCCTTCCCCATCCTGGTCGGCACTTCTGCCGGCGCCATCAACGCGGCCGCCCTGGCCTGCGGCAGCGACCATTTC
Organism: Delftia sp.; assembly: GCF_059499305.1. Lineage (NCBI taxonomy): Bacteria > Pseudomonadati > Pseudomonadota > Betaproteobacteria > Burkholderiales > Comamonadaceae > Delftia > Delftia sp. The sequence continues at coordinate 102,981 of NZ_JCABYI010000005.1, read as the reverse complement.
GACCGGGCCGTGCGCCGCATGTCGCGCATCTGGCGCAACCTGCGGCCCGAGGACATCTACCTGTCCGACTCGCTGAGCGTGCTGCGCAGCGGCGCGCGCTGGCTGACCCTGCTGTCCCTGGGCTGGGCCCTGGCGCGCTGGGGCCGCATGCGCCCGCGCTCGCTGCTGGACAACCAGCCGCTGGGCCGCCTGCTGTCGTGTGGCCTGGTTCCGCTGGAACGCCTGCCGCAATTGATCGCGGACGGCCACCTGCGTGCGCTGGCGGTCTCGGCCTCCAGCTACACCACCAGCGAGCATGTGACTTTCTGCCAGGCGCAGGACCAGCTCCAGCCCTGGGTGCGCAACCAGCGCAAGGCCGCCGCCGCCCAGATCACGCACGCGCACCTGCTGGCCTCCTCGGCCATCCCCTTCATCTTTCCGGCCACGCCGCTGCCGCTGGACGGCGCCACCGAATACTTCGGCGACGGCTCCATGCGCCAGACCGCGCCGCTGGCGCCCGCCATCCACCTGGGCGCCGAGCGCATCCTCGTCGTGGGCGCGGGCCGGCGCACCGAGCCGCCGGCCAGGCCGCCGCCAGAAGGCGCAAGCTACCCGTCGCTGGCCCACATCGCGGGCCACACGCTGTCCAGCATCTTCCTGGACGCCCTGTCCCTGGACGTGGAGCGCGCCGAGCGCATCAACCAGACGCTGGCCCTGATCCCGCCCGCCGACCGCGAACGCAGCCGGCTGCGCCCGCTGCAGTTGCTGGTCATCTCGCCGTCCGAACGCATAGACGCCATCGCCGCGCGCCATGTGGGCCAGCTGCCGCTGCCCATGCGCACCCTGCTGGGCGCCCTGGGCGTGCGCCAGGACGCCAGCGACCCGCGCGGCGCCGCCCTGGCCAGCTACCTGCTGTTCGAGCGCAGCTTCACCCGCGAACTCATGGCCCTGGGCCGGCGCGACGCGCTGGCGCGGCGCAGCGACATAGAGCAGTTCCTGGGCTGGCAGCGCCCGCTGGTCGCCAGCTGACGCCTGCAGCCAACAGGCCTGGCGCAGCGAAGGCCCTCAACAACTCCCCGTATGTCCGCCTGCACGGAAAAGCCATCGCCGCCCCACAACCGCCCAGCCCTTCTAGAATGTCAGGTTCCCCCGAGAAAGCCGCCATCCATGACCGCACGCAAACTCTTTGTCACCACCGCCCTGCCGTACGCCAACGGCAATTTCCACATCGGCCACATCATGGAATACATCCAGGCCGACACCTGGGTGCGTGCGCAGCGAATGCAGGGCAACGCGGTCAACTTCGTGGGCGCCGATGACGCCCACGGCGCGCCCATCATGATTGCGGCCGAGAAGGCCGGCAAGACGCCCCAGCAGTTCGTGGCCGACATCGCCGCAGGCCGCAAGCAGTACCTGGACGGCTTCCACATCGCCTTCGACAACTGGCACAACACCGACGCGCCAGAGAACCACGCGCTGGCCCAGCAGATCTACAGGGACCTGAAGGCTGCCGGCTTCATCGAGACGCGCACCATCGAGCAGTTCTTCGACCCCGAGAAGAACATGTTCCTGCCCGACCGCTTCATCAAGGGCGAATGCCCGCGCTGCCACGCCAAGGACCAGTACGGCGACAACTGCGAGGTCTGCAGCGCCGTCTACGCGCCCACCGACCTGATCAACCCCTACTCGGCGCTGTCCGGCGCCAAGCCCGTGCTCAAGAGCTCGGAGCATTTCTTCTTCAAGCTGTCGGACCCGCGCTGCGTGGAATTCCTGACCGAATGGACCCAGGACGGCCAGCACGTGCAGCCCGAGGTGGCCAACAAGATCAAGGAATGGTTCAGCGTGCGCACCAATCCGGACGGCACGACCAGCGAGGGCCTGGGCGACTGGGACATCTCGCGCGACGCGCCCTACTTCGGCATCGAGATCCCCGATGCGCCGGGCAAGTACTTCTACGTCTGGCTGGACGCGCCCGTGGGCTACCTGGCCTCGCTCAAGAACCTGCTGGACCGCCGTGGCGAGGACTACGAGGCCTACATGGCCGACCCCGCGCTGGAGCAGTACCACTTCATCGGCAAGGACATCATCACCTTCCACACGCTGTTCTGGCCCGCCATGCTCAAGTTCAGCGGCCGCAAGACGCCCACCAAGATCTGCGTGCACGGCTTCATGACCGTGAACAACGGCGAGAAGATGAGCAAGAGCCGCGGCACCGGCCTGGACCCGCTCAAGTACCTGGGCCTGCAGATGAACCCCGAGTGGCTGCGCTACTACCTGGGCGCCAAGCTCAACGGCAAGAATGAAGACATCGACTTCAACCCCGATGACTTCATGGCCCGCGTCAACTCCGACCTGATCGGCAAGTACGTGAACATCGCCTCGCGCGCGGCCGGCTTCATCGCCAAGCGCTTCGACGGCAAGCTGGGCACGGTCAGCGAAGACGGCCAGGCCCTGCTGGCCCAGCTGCGCGGCCAGAGCGAGGCCGTTGTCCAGGCCTTCGAGAACCGCGACACGGCCCGCGCCGTGCGCGAAATCATGCAGCTGTGCGACCGCGTCAACGAATACGTGGACGCCAACAAGCCCTGGGAGCTGGCCAAGCAGGAAGGCATGGACGCCCGCCTGCAGGACGTGTGCACCACCTGCATCGAGGCCTTCCGCCTGCTGACCATCTACCTGAAGCCCATCCTGCCGGCCGTGGCCGAACAGGTGGAAGGCTTCCTGAACGTGGCGCCGCTGCAGTTCGCCGACGCACAGAACCTGCTGGGCGCCGGCCATGCCATCGGCCTGTACAAGCACCTGATGCAGCGCGTGGACGTCAAGCAGCTGGAGGCCCTGTTCGAGGCCCCCGAGCCCGTGGTCGAGAAGGTCCTGCCCGGCGGCGAGGAAATTGCCGAAACCATCAGCATCGACGACTTCGCCAAGGTGGACCTGCGCATCGCCAAGATCGTGGAATGCAAGCCCGTGGAAGGCTCGACCAAGCTGCTGCAGCTCACGCTGGACGTGGGCGAAGGCAAGACACGCAACGTGTTCTCCGGCATCTCCAGCATGTACCAGCCCGAGCAGCTGCAGGGCAAGCTCACCGTGATGGTGGCCAACCTGGCGCCGCGCAAGATGAAGTTCGGCATCTCCGAAGGCATGGTGCTGGCCGCCAGCCACGCCGATGAGAAAAGCAATCCCGGCATCTATGTGCTGGAGCCTTTCCCAGGCGCCACCCCCGGCATGCGTATCCACTGAAGCAAGCCATCCATGTCCCGCAAGCCCTCACGGTCCCCGGCCCTGGGGGCTTTTCTTTGCCTGTGCGCCAGCGCCCTGCTGTCCGGCTGCACCGTGGTGGCCGTGACGGCCACGGCGGTCAGCGTCACGGCCTCGGCCGTAGGGCTGGCCGCGGATGCGGCCGTGGGCACGGCAAAAATCGTCGGCAAGGGAGTGGGCAAGGCCGTCGATGCGATGAGCGATGACGGGGCAGCCGCAGACAACAGCGGCATCACGGTCCGCTACCGCACGCCCGATGGGCAGCCTCTGACGCCCTGAGGCTACTGCCCGGCGTAGCGCCCGGGCCGGTGGCTCACGGCCAGGAACACGCCCATGATCACGGCCGCCAGCACCGACCAGGCCACGCGCTCGAAGGGCACGACCCACAGCGCCAGCAGCACCACGCAGCAGTCGATGGCCATCTGCACTTTGCCGGCGCGGATGCCGTAGCGGTCCTGCAGGTAGAGCGAGGCGATGGTGGCGCCGCCCAGGCTGGAGCGGTGGCGCGCCAGGAACAGCAGGCCCGAGCCCATGAGCAGGCCGCCCGCAATGGCGGCAAAGGCCGGGTGCAGGTAGTCGATGTGGATGAGGCGCGGCCCCATTTCGGTGATCAGCGACAGCGCGCCCACGCAGATGAAGGTCTTGACCGTGAAGGTGCGGCCCACGCGCGTCCAGGCAAACCAGTAGAACGGGATGTTGATCGCGAAGAAGATGAGGCCGAACGGCCAGCCCGTGGCGTAGTGCAGCACGAAGGCCAGGCCCGCCGTGCTGCCCGTCAAAAGCCCCGCCTGGGCGAACATCATCATGGCGATGCCCACGAACAGGGTTCCGGTGAAGAGGGCCTGGACATCCTCGAAGAGGCCATGGCGCAGCGAAGCGGTGGCCGAAACAGGCGCAGCGGGCGCGGCAGCGGGTAGGGAGGGCGTGGACATTGTCGGGGTGATGACAGATCTATCGTCGCAAAGGCCCCGGTTCGGGGCCTTCACCGTACCCATGGGGTGTCATAGGTACAAACCCGGATTCTAGAGACTGTTGCCCCGGCGCGCTGTGGCGTGCAGGGTACAGCGCGCCGCAGGGGCTTGCAGGAGCTTGCAAGGGCCTGTTGTCAGGCTCCGCCGTGCAGTTTCTCGCGGCCGGCGCTGCGCAGCACGCGGCCGTCGGGGCCGAAGGTCACGGTGAACTCCATGTCGCGCGTGGGGGGATCGATGTAGTTCCAGTCCCAGTCGGTTTCCTGCTTGAGCTGGTAGGTGGTGACCTTGGCAGGCTTGCCCAGCATGCGGCGCACCTGCTCCTCGTCCATGCCGGGGCGGATTTTCTCGAAGTTGTGCGGCGCCAGCACCTGGCGCAGCGCGCTCATGCGGCCATCGGTGCCGATGGTGATCATGTAGTTGCGGCTGCCGGCGGGCTGGCGGTTGTACTCGAAGGTGCGCGAGCCGTCCGGCTCCGTCCAGATGCGTTCGGGCTCGCCAAAGCGGGCGCGGACGTCGGCCTCGGTGGACAGGCCTTCTTCGAGTTCCTTGATGTTTTGGGGATCGCAGCCGGGCAGCCCAAGCATGCCCATCACGGCCACGGCAACGCCCAGAAGACGGGAGACTAGGTTCATCGGCGGTGTCCCGGTAAAATCACGCGATTCAAGAGGTTATCAGACTATGTCATTCTTTCGCCGCCCCGATTACCGTTCCGACGCCACGAACTTCATCAACGAGCTGAAGAAGCAAAAGCCCGAGCTGCCCAGCCAGCAGCTGGCCGGCCGCTCGCTGCTGTGGGACAAGGACGTGAACCACGAAGTCTGGGAAGACCTGCGCGCCGGCCGCGTGGACCAGAAGCCCTACGTCTACCAGACGAACTCCTGATTTCGGCTGCAATGACACATCAGCCTGTTTCGCTGTGGCACCGTGCGCATGCAGCTGATGCCTGCGCAGCAAGGCATGGCCGAGGCTGAGTCCGCACTGGCGCCTGCGGGCGCCGGCGCCGCATCCCCCGCTCCTAGCGACGATTCACCGGTCGTGATCGACCAGGTGGCTTTGGCGCGCCTGTACGGCGAGCCGCTGTTCGCCCTGCCGCAGGACCTGTACATCCCGCCCGATGCGCTGGAGGTCTTCCTCGAAGCCTTCGAAGGGCCGCTGGACCTGTTGCTGTACCTGATCCGCAAGCAGAACTTCAACATCCTCGACATTCCCATGCTGGACGTGACGCGCCAGTACATGCGCTATGTCGACGAAATCCGCAGCCGCAACCTCGAGCTGGCGGCCGAGTACCTGCTGATGGCGGCCATGCTCATCGAGATCAAGTCGCGCATGCTGCTGCCGCCCAAGAAGCAGGACGATGGCGAGGAAGCCGAGGACCCGCGCGCCGAACTGGTGCGCCGCCTGCTGGAGTACGAGCAGATCAAGCTGGCCGCCCAACAGCTGGGCCAGGTGCCGCACTACGGGCGCGACTTCCTCCGGGCCCAGGTCCATATCGAGCAGAGCCTGCAGCCGCGTTTCCCCGATGTGGACGTGGCCGAGCTGCAATCGGCCTGGCGCGACATTCTCAAGCGTGCCAAGCTTGTGCAAAGCCACAAGATCACGCGCGAGGAACTCTCGGTGCGCGAGTACATGAGCCAGGTGCTCAAGGCCCTGCAGGGCCGGCGCTTTGTCGAGTTCGAGACCCTGTTCCAGCCAGAGAAGGGATCGACCGTGCTGGTCGTGACCTTCATCGCCCTGCTGGAGCTGGCCAAGGAAACGCTGATCGAGATCACCCAGGCCGAAGCCTTTGCGCCCATCTACGTGCGCCTGGCCTATACGCCCGTCTAGCGGGCACGGATACAGGCACGCGCACACCGACAGGCCGGCACCACCGGCCTCCATGCACCATGACTTACAGCGTCAAAGAAATCTTCTACACCCTGCAGGGCGAGGGCGGCCAGGCCGGCACGCCGGCCGTGTTCTGCCGCTTTGCAGGCTGCAACCTCTGGACCGGCCGCGAGCAGGACCGCGCCAGCGCCATCTGCCAGTTCTGCGACACCGACTTCGTGGGCACCGACGGCACGCTGGGCGGCAAGTTCGCCACGGCCGACGCCCTGGCAGAACGCATCCTGTCTCAGTGGCCGACCGGCGACAGCCGGCACCGCATGGTGGTGCTGACCGGGGGGGAGCCCCTGCTGCAGGTGGACGAGCCCCTGATCGCGGCCCTGCATGCGCGCGGCTTTCGCATTTCCGTGGAAAGCAATGGCACCGTGGCCGCACCCGAGGGCATCGACTGGCTGTGCATCAGCCCCAAGGCGGGCGCCGACTGGGTGCAGCGCAGCGGCCAGGAGCTCAAGCTGGTCTGGCCGCAGCCCGGCTTCGATCTGCAGGCCATCGAGGCCGGCACCCGTTTCGACCACTATTTCCTGCAGCCCATGGACAACGTCCTGCAGGCCGACAACACGGCCGCCTGCATAGCGCAATGCCTGCAGCACCCGGCCTGGCGCCTGAGCCTGCAGACCCACAAGCTCACCGGCATCCGCTGATTTTTGCCATGCAGTTCACCGTTCACCAGCGCTTTTTCTTCGACGCCGCCCACACGCTGGAGCGTGCCATCGAGACCGAGAGCAGCCGCCGCATCCACGGCCACACCTACTATGCCGAGGTCAGCGTCACCGGCCCGCGCAACCCGGACAACGGCATGGTGATCGACCTGGGCTACCTGCGCTCGCGCCTGAAGACCCTGGGCGACGCGCTGGACCACCGCTTCCTCGACGAAATCCCCGGCCTGGGCAAGCCCACGCTGGAAAACCTGTGCCTGTTCATTGCCGATTCCCTGGCCGACCTGCAGCCCGCTCCCAGCCGCATCCGCGTATGGCGCGACAGCATCGGCGATGGCTGCGTGCTGGATCTGGGCTGACCTCAAGCCAGGCCTGCCAGAGAGCCGCCCCCGAAGAGCAACTCCACGGCCATCATGGGTTTGGCGGTTCGCAGATAGACTTGGTGGCTTTTTTTTGCCAGTCCCCGCCACCGTCAAGATCGCGCCCAAGCGCCCCCTCGAGAGACAAAACATGTTCCGCACCCTGCTCAAATCCAAGATCCACCGCGTCAAGACCACGCAATGCGAGCTGCACTATGAAGGCTCCTGCGCGATCGACGAGGACTTGCTGGACGCCGCCAACATCGTCGAGAACGAGCAGGTGCACATCTGGAACATCGACAACGGCGAGCGCTTCGTCACCTATGCCATCAAGGGCCAGCGCGGCAGCGGCATGATCTCGGTCAACGGCTCGGCCGCGCGCCGTGCTGCCGTGGGTGATCTGCTGATCATTGCGTCCTTTGCCCAGGTGCATGAGACCGACGTGGCCGAGCACCGGCCCCAGCTGGTCTTCGTGGACGATGCCAACCGCCAGGTCGAGCTGCGCCACCACGTGCCCACGCAGCAGCTGTGAGCTGCGCTGCGGTGTGACAATCGCGCGATGACTCAATCGCTTGCCGCCCGCAGCCTTGCGGCTGTGTGGCACCCCTGCACCCAGATGAAGCGGCACGAGGCCGCGCCCCCCATCGCCATCGCGCGTGCCCAGGGCCCCTGGCTCCACGACACCGAAGGACGCCGCTACCTGGATGGCGTCAGCTCCTGGTGGGTCAACCTCTTCGGCCACAGCCATCCGCACATCCAGGCCGCGCTCACCGACCAGCTCGCCCGGCTGGACCATGTGATGCTGGCCGGCTTCACGCACGCGCCCGTGGTGGAGCTGTCCGAACGACTGGCCACGCTCACCGGCCTGGGCCATGCCTTCTACGGCAGCGACGGCGCATCGGCCACCGAGATCGCCCTCAAGATGAGCGCGCACTACTGGCGCAACCTGGGCCGCCCCGCCAAGAGCCGTTTTGCCGGCCTGGCCGGCGGCTACCACGGCGAAACCGTGGGCGCGCTGGCCGTGACCGATATTCCCATCTTCCGCGAAGCCTATGCCCCCCTGGTGCGCCTGGCCGACACCGTGCCCAGCCCCGATGCACGCGGCGCGCAAGGCGGCGAAAGCCCGGTCGATGTGGCACGGCGCGCCGCCGAAGGCCTGCGCCAGTGGCTGGAGCAGCACCACGAGACCACGGCCGCCCTCATCGTCGAGCCGCTGGTGCAGTGCGCGGCCGGCATGGCCATGCACGACCCCGAATACCTGCGCCTGGCGCGCGCCCTGTGCGACCGCTACGAGGTGCACCTGGTGGTGGACGAGATCGCCGTGGGCTTCGGCCGCACGGGCAGCATGTTCGCCCACCAGCAGGCCGGCATCCGGCCGGATTTCATCTGCCTGTCCAAGGGCCTGACGGGCGGCACGCTGGCCCTGTCGGCCGTGCTGACCACCGAGGCCGTCTACGCCGCCTTCTACGACGATTCCGTGGCGCGCGGCTTCCTGCACTCGCACTCGTACACCGGCAACCCGCTGGCCTGCCGCGCGGCCCTGGCCACGCTGGAGCTGTTCGAGCAGACCGATGCCATCAACGCCAACCTCGCGCTGGCGCAAACGCTGGACGGCGCCTTCGCCCCTTTGAACCAGCACGCCCGCGTGCGCCACGCACGGCGCCAGGGAATGATCTGGGCCTGGGATGTGCAGACCTCCCTGCCCGACTTCTCGCGTCGCTACAGCGCAGCCGCGCTGGAGCGCGGGCTGCTGCTGCGCCCTATCAGCAACACCCTCTACGCCATGCCTCCCTATTTGCTGGACGAAGAAGCCGTGCAGCACCTGGCCGCCAGCGCGCTGACGGCCCTTGAAGACACCCTGGCCCAGGAGAACCATTCGTGAACGCCCACCGCACCATTGGCTGCTTTGTCACCGGCACCGACACGGGCGTGGGCAAGACCCTGGCCTCCTGCGGGCTGCTGCATGCGCTGGCCCGCCACCATGCCCGCGTGGTGGGCATGAAGGCCGTGGCCGCAGGCGCCGAGCCCGACGGCCACGGCGGCTGGGCCAACGAGGACACGCTGGCGCTGCGCGCCGCCTCCACCCTGGCCGTGCCGCCCGAACTCGACAACCCCGTGCTGCTGCCCGATCCCATGTCGCCGCACATCGCCGCGCAGCGCGCGGGCCGCTCCATAGAGATCGCACACATCGTGGACAGCTACCGGCGCCTGGCCGAACAGGCCGACGCCGTGGTGGTGGAAGGCGCGGGCGGCTTTCTCGTGCCGCTGTCCGACCAGCTCTCGGGCGCCGACCTGGCCTGCGCGCTGGACCTGCCCGTGGTCATGGTCGTGGGCCTGCGGCTGGGCTGCCTGAACCACGCCGCCCTCACGGCCGAGGCCATCCGCGCACGCGGCCTGCGCCTGGCCGGCTGGATTGCCAGCCGCGTGGACCCCGCCATGCTGGTGCCCGAGGAAAACATGGCCTGGCTGCGCCAGCACCTGGACCGGCAACTGCAGGCGCCGCTGCTGGCCGACATCCCCTTCCAGCAGCACCCCGACCCGCGCGCCACCACCTACACCCTGCCGGAGCAATGGCAATGAGCGGCTCCTGGCTGGACGACATCCCCGCGCGCATCGCCGAGCTCGACGCAGCCCACCTGCGCCGCCGCCGCCGCGCCACGGCGCCGCTGCAGGGCGCCGCCAGCGGCGCCCACATGGAGGTGGACGGCCACCCCATGCTGGCCTTTTGCAGCAACGACTACCTGGGCCTGGCCGGCCACCCCACCCTGGTGCGCGCCGCCTGCGCGGGCGCCCAGGCCTTTGGCGTGGGCTCGGGCGGCTCGCCCCTGGTCAGCGGCCACAGCACGGCCAACGCCGCGCTGGAGGAACAGCTGGCGCACTTCGTGCAACTGCCGCGTGCGCTCTACTTCTATGCGGGCTACGCCACCAATGCCGGCATCGTGCCGGCCCTGGTGGGCGCGGGCGATGCCCTGTTCTCCGATGCGCTCAACCACGCCTGCCTGATCGACGGCGCACGCCTGTCGCGCGCCCAGGTCCACCGCTATGCCCATGCCGACCTGGGCGACCTGGCCGCGCAACTGGCCGCCAGCACGGCCCGGCGCAAGCTGGTCATCAGCGATGCCGTGTTCAGCATGGACGGCAATGTGGCCGACATCCGCGGCCTGCTGGCGCTGTGCGAGCAGTACGACGCGCTGCTGCTGCTTGACGACGCGCATGGCTTCGGCGTGCTCGGCCCACAAGGCCGGGGCAGCCTGGCCGAGGCGGGACTGACGGGCGCAAATGCCTCGCCGCGCGTGCTCTACATGGCCACCCTGGGCAAGGCCGCTGGCGTGGCCGGCGCCTTTGTCGCGGGCAGCGACATGCTGGTCGAGTGGCTGCTGCAAAAGACGCGCAGCTACATCTTCGCCACGGCCGCGCCGCCCATGCTGGCCAGCGCGCTGCAGGCCAGCGTGGCCCTGATCGAGGCCGAGGACGAGCGCCGCGAGGCCCTGGCCGAACGCATTGCCGAGCTGCGCGCCGGCCTCACGCCGCTGCTGGCGCGCACGGGCTGGCAGTTGCTGCCTTCGCGCACCGCCGTGCAGGCCCTGGTCATAGGCTCCAACGCCACGGCCCTGGCGGTGATGGAAGGCCTGCGCGAGCGCGGCCTGTGGGTGCCCGCCATCCGCCCGCCCACCGTGCCCGAAGGCACGGCGCGGCTGCGCATCGCGCTGTCGGCCTCCCACACGCGCATCGACGTGCAGCTGCTGCTGACGGCGCTGGACGAGGTCTCGCGCCTGGCCCCACCCCTGCCCTGAATCCCTCTTCACCACCGGAACGGAGACATCCATGCCCCATCTCTACGTCGAATACACCGACAACCTCGCCGGCCTGCCCGGCCAGCAACTGCTGACCGAACTCAACGCCTTCGTCTGCGGCCACCCCAGCATCCTGGACGAGGCCGACGTCAAGGCCCGCCTGCTGCCGGTCAGCCAGTTCGAGATCGGCTCGGCACCGGCCAATCGCGGCTTCGTCCACGTGCAGCTGCGCCTGCTGGCGGGCCGTACCGACACGGCCAAGAAGGAACTGTCCGAAGGCATTGCCGCGGTGCTGCGCCGCCTCACGCCCCAGCCGGCCGGCATGATGGTCCAGCTCAGCGTGGAAATCGCCGACATGGACAAGCCCAGCTACTACAAGGGTCGCCTGTAAGGCAGGCGCCAGGCCTTGTCCGCCGTGAGCACCCGCGCACGCTGCGCACAATGCCTGCGCCCTGAGCGCACCTGCCTGTGCCCCCTGGTGCAGCCGGTGCCGCATGCGGTGCAGTTGCTGGTGCTCCAGCATCCCGAGGAAGAACTGCAGGCCAAGGGCACGGGCCGGCTGCTGCACCTGTGCCTGCCCGCCAGCCGCCTGGCGGTGGGCGAGGCCTTCGAGCCAGCGCAGTTGCAGGCACTGCTGCACGCGCCCTGGCAGGCCGGCGACGCCCCGCGGCAGGCCGTACTGCTCTATCCGGAAACACCGCACGGCGACCAGCTGGGCCTGGCCAGGCAAGCGCCCTGGCCGCAGCCCGCGCCATGCCCCGAGGCCCTGCGCCTGGTGGTGCTGGACGCCACCTGGCGCAAGAGCCGCAAGATGCTCTACCTCAACCCCGGCCTGCAGGGCCTGCCGCGCCTGGCACTGCAGGGCGACCTTCCCGCGTCGCGCTACGGCGCGCTGCGCAAGGCCCATGCGCCGGGCCAGCTGTCCACGCTGGAGGCAGCATCCTGCGCGCTGCAACGGCTGGCGCCTGCCGGCCCGTCGCTGCAGCCGCTGCGCGATGCGTTCGAGGGGCTGCTGTCCCTGCATGCCCGGCACAGGCCCGAATGAAAAAACGCCTCGGGGAACGAGGCGTTTTTCATGGCGGCCGGCCCTGCTTCAGTTTTCCGGCGTGATCTTGGCGAACTTGACCAGTTCGGCGTACTTGCCCATGTCGGTACGGATGATCTGGGCCAGGTTTTCGTCGCCCGTGGGGGCAATGATGCCCGCGCCTTCCAGGCGCGCGCGCATCGCCGGATCGGCCAGGCCCGCCTTCAAGGCCTTCTGCAGGCTGGCCACCACATCGGCAGGCAGGTCCTTGGGACCCGCCAGCCCGAACCAGCCGCTCAGCGCGTAGCCCTTGAGCGCTGCGTTCTCGCCCAGTGCGGGCACGTCCTTCATCATGGCGATGCGGTGGGCCGTGGTCACGCCCAGGGCCTTGATCTTGCCGCTCTGGATGAACGGAGCCGCCACCGAGGGAGAGACGATGGCGAAGTCCAGGTTGCCGCCCGCCAGGTCGCTGGTCATCGCGGCCGAGCCCTTGTAGGGCACATGGACGATGTCCACCCCGGCCATCTTCTTGATCAGCTCGCCCGAGAAATGCGGCGTGGACCCGATGCCCGGGCTGCCGTAGCTGTACTTGCCGGGATGGGCCTTGGCCAGGGCGATGAACTCGTCGAGGGTCTTGGCCGGCATCTTGGTGCCGGCCACCCACAGGTTGGGCAGCACGCCGGTCAGCGCGATGCCGGTCAGGTCCGTGGCCGGATCGTACTTCTGCGCGGCGTTGACGAACTTCGTGCCCGCCAATTCGTTGCTGGAGCCTGCGAGCAGGGTATAGCCGTCGGCCTTGGCACCGACCACGCGCTGCGCGCCCACCACGCCGGCGGCACCGGGCACGTTGTCGACCACGACGGTCGCATTGAGGTGCTTGGCCAGGATGTCACCCACCACGCGCCCCACCAGGTCGACCGAGCCGCCTGCCGCGTAGCCGACGACGACGCGAATGGGCTTGTTGGGATAGGTGGTCTGGGCGCACAGCGGGCCCGCCGCCAGGACAGCCGCGGCGCTGATCAGCGCGCGGCGGGAAATATGGAATTCATGCATGGATCGATCTCAGGGGAGGCAGGCATCAGCCAACAATCAAAATGATATTGCTCAACAATATTCACCGATTGTCTGACATTGCCTTGTGGAATCCATCCCTGAAAACCATGAGTTCCGCCCGTGGCCCTGGCCTGCAATTCAGCGCAGGACCGCCGGCAGCCAGCCGCGCAGGCTGTTGACGAAGGCCCAGGCCTGCACGCGCGGCAGGTCGTCCAGCCGTACCGGGTGCTCCACCACGCGGCCCTCGTCCAGCGCCACCGCGCGGCCCACGCCGGGCAGCAGGCCGCTGGACAGCGGCGGGGTCACCCACCGGCCCGCCAGCAGCACGGCGATGTTGCCGCGCGTACCCTCGGTGATCTCGCCGTCCTCGTTGTGGAGCACGGTGTCGAACACCGAGGCATCGGTGGGCTGCAGGCTGTCGTAGTGCGCGCGGCGCGAGGTCTTGAAACGCACCCAGTCGCCACGCGCCACCGCATTGGCGATGGGCCGGTCTGCCAGCGCCAGCCGAACAGGCGTGGCGGAAGGCGGCAGCGGCGCCGCCTGGGTCTGTATCCGCCCCGTGGCATCCAGCGCCAGGCGCACGCGCCAGTGGCCGCTGGCGTGCGCCTGGCGCAGTTGCTGCAATGTCTGCTCCAGCACGGCATCCGTGCAGGGCCGGCCGAAATGCCGCGCCGCGTCCTGCATGCGCGTCACATGGCGCTGCAGGTGGATGAAACCGCCATCCCGCAGGGCCAGGGTTTCCAGAATGTCGAAATCCAAGTCCGTATCCGCCATGGCTGCACGCCCTTTCACACCTTGTCCAGAAAAGCTCTCTTGTGGCGCCATTCCTGCCATTCGGCAGGCGCCTCGGCGCCCGAGGTGATGCCGCTGCCGATGCCGCAGCGCAGTTCCGTGCCACGCGCCACCACCGTGCGTATGGGCACATTGAAGGTGGCGTGCACGCGCCCCGCGGTGGTGCCGGGCCGCACCACGCCCACGGCCCCGCAGTAGACGCCGCGCGGACCCGATTCCAGCTCGTGGATGAGCCGCATGGCCTGGCGCTTGGGCGCGCCCGTGATGGAGCCGCAGGGAAACAGCGCCGCAAACACGTCCGCCAGGCCGGTGCCGGGCCGCGTGCGCGCCTGCACGTCGGACGTCATCTGCCACACGGTGGGCAGGGGTTCGGCATGGAACAGGCGCGGCACCTGGACGCTGAAAGGCTCGGCAATGCGCGAGACATCGTTGCGCAGCAGGTCCACGATCATCACGTTCTCGGCCCGCTCCTTGGGCGAGGACCGCATGGCCTGGACATTCGCCTCGTCCTGTGCAGGCGTGGCGCCACGCGGCGCCGTGCCCTTCATGGGGCGCGTGAGGATGCGCTCGCCATCCCAGTCGAAGAACAGCTCGGGCGAGACGGACAGCACCTGCTCGTCGCCGCTGTCCATGCAGGCCACGTAGCCGCCGGGCTGGGCACGTCGCAGCGCGGCGAACAGCGATGGGATGTCGCCCAGCAGCCGGCCCATGAACTGGGCCGTGTAATTGATCTGATAGCAGTCACCGGCCGCAATCGCCTCGTGGATGCGCGCAATGGCGGCATCGAAATCGGCACGCTCCAGGCCGGGCTGCCATTGCACCTGAGATTGCACCTGAGGGCCGGTCTCGACCGCGTCCGCGTCTTCAGGCCAGGGCCGGGGGCCGTCGAAGACGGCAAACCAGGCCAGCGGCTCGCCTGGCGGCGTGGCATGCAGGGCGCCGGCGTAGGCCGCGTCAAACGCCGCCGCCGCCTCGTAGCGCACCCAGCCCAGGCACCACAGGCCGGCCTGGGCAGCCTGCTGCACGGCGTCAAGCACACCGCGCACCTGCTCGGGCGCATGGGCTGCCAGGCTGCGCAGCGGCGGCCCGAAGCCATGGCGCAGCCGGGCGGCCGAGCCGTCATGGGGGTTGGGAAAATCGATCAGAAACTTCACAAAACGGCCGTCAACGCATGCTGTACTTGCATCAGCAGCTTCGCTATCGATAGCAGCCACTGACACGGGGCCGCCCAGTGTAGAGCGAGGGAAACAAAAAAGCGCCCCGAAGGGCGCCAAACCAAGCGTCCCGAAAGGACGCTTTCCACCAACAGGCCCGGCACCATGCCGGACCCATATCCATTCACATCACTTCTGGGTGACGGTGTGCTGGCCTTCCAGGCGGGCCACGGCCTCGCGGTAGGCGGGGCCGCTGCGCAGTTGCTGGTAGCGGGCCAGGCCGCGCTGGTATTCGGCCGAGTTGTAGCCGATTTCGCGGTCAGCCGAGGGCGAGGGCAGGTAGGTCATGCCTGCCTGGTGCCACATCTCGAGGTCGGCCAGCACTTCGGCGCGGCTCAGGCCTGCGGTGGCGGAGGACGAGGGGGAAACGGCTTCTTGGGCCATTGCAGTGCCGGCGAGGCCCAGGGTCAGGGCGGCCAGTGCAGCGGAGAGGGTACGCATGTCAGATCCTTTCAAAAGGCCGCTCGGCATTCATTTCCTCACGGCATGGACGTACTATGCGGCGCTGCAGCATTCTTCGTCTGTGCGTTTTCTCACGTGTTTTGGCATCCAGCCCGGGCGGCCCGCTGCCTTTTCACCCGTGCTCCCCTCGACAGAAGGCCGATTCACGCGTTCTAGAAACAGTGTTTTTCGCGGCTTGAAACAGCCGCGACAGACAAGGCTCAGCGCGCTTCCTCGAGCAGCACGCGCAGGCCTTCGACATGGCAGATGCGCAGGTTGCGGCCTTCGCGCCGCAGCAGGCCCAGGCGCACCAGGCGCGACATCTCGCGCGCCACTTCCTCGCGGCTGGAGCCCAGCATCAGCGCCAGGTCGGTCTGCCGGGGTGCGGGCGCCAGCAGGGCCTGCCCCTGGTCGATGCCCGCGCGCTCGGCACGTTCCAGCAACTGGGTATGCAGGCGGCTGCGCACCGACAGCGTTCCCAGATCCACCATGCGGCGCGCCAGCGCCACGGCCAGATCGCTGAGCCGGCCGATGAAGGCGCGCAGGACCTGGGGCTCGTTCATGAGCAAGGCTTCCACATCCTCATGGGCCAGCGAGGCAATCAGGCTGGGGACGCCTGCCTCGACCACCAGGGGCATGGCCGTGCAGCCCGCCTGCTGCTGCGGCAGACCGCCGAAGAACACGCCCTGGGCAATCTCGCCCAGCGTGAGCCCGCGCCCGTTGGGGGCATAGCTGCTGACGCGCAAGCCGCCCTGCACGAGCATGTAGAGACGCTGATCGGTGTACGCGCCCTCCAGCGTCTGGTGCAGCGCCAGATGCTGCCAGCGGCACTGCGCGGCCAGTTCGGCCAGGCGCTCGTCGGACAGGCTTTGCAGCACATGGACCTGGCGCAGGCCCTGCCAGGCCACGGCGGGAAGAAGCGGAGATGTCTGTAAGGAACCGGACATGGTGCAACACCGTTGAAGCGCATCCGCAGGGCCTGTGCGGGCCCTGTCGTCCGTCGCGGGAAGTACAGCATAGCGGGATCGCATAGACTCGTCGCGCGCCGGGAATCGCACTGTCCGGCTCCCCGGATGGCCGCACCGCGCAGCACAGAAAAAAGGGAGGGCTTCATGGAAGCGAGCATCGAATCGGCACGACCACCCGCGCGCCCGCAGGCCACCGTGGCGGCCTGGGCGCAATCCGTGGAACAGGCGATCGCCAGCCAGCAATGGCATGGGGCCTGGCGTGCACTCATAGACGCCGCCCTGCCGGCCGAAACCGCCGTGCAGCAGAGCCTGCTGACTGCGCTGGACGCCTGGGATGGCCTCGCTGCTGATTCCGGCGCAGAGCCCCGCCGCGCGCTGGTGCAGCAGGTTTTCGACGCCCTGCATGCCGCCCATGCCCCGGGCCAGGCGCTGCAGGCCGATTCCGCACCTCCCAGCGCGCACCGTGCATACCGTGCGCACCGCATACTGGGACGGCAACTGGTCAAGCGCTACCGGCGCGGCGGCTTTGCGCTGGGGCCGGTGGATGTGGCCGTGGAGCCCGGCACCATCCTCGGACTGGTGGGCGAGAACGGCAACGGCAAGACCACGTTGCTGCGCCTGCTGGCCGCCGATCTGGCGCCCGACGCGGGGCAGCTGGACTGGGGCGTTCCCGCCGCCGATGCCTACCTGCTGCGCACACAGCTCGCCTATATCCGCCAGCGCCCGGCCGTCTGGAGCGGGCGCCTGATGGACCATCTGCAATTCGCCGCGCGCAGCCATGGCGCCGTGGGCCCACGCAACATCTGCCTGGTACAGCTGGTCATCGCGCAGCTGGGGCTGCGCGCCTTCCGGGGCCACCAGTGGAAACAGCTGTCCTCGGGCTACAAGATGCGCTTCGAGCTGGCGCGCGCCCTGCTGTGCCGGCCGCGCGTGCTGCTGCTGGACGAGCCGCTGGCCAACCTGGACATCAACGCCCAGCAGACCCTGTTGACCGATCTGCAGTCGCTGGCGCGCTCGCCCTGGCAACCCATGGCCCTGGTGCTGAGTTCACAGCAGCTGTACGAGGTGGAAAAGGTGGCCGACCAGGTGCTGTTCCTGGAGCAAGGCCAGCCGCGCAGCGTTCAGCAGAGCTTTGCCGCCATGCAAGGCTGCGCCATCGAGTTCGAGACCGGCTGGGCCATGGCGCAACTGAAACCCTGGCTGGACCAGCTGCCATCCCATACGCACCAGCTCAGCGGCCAGACCCACATCGTGAGTTTTCACGTGCCCTTCACGGCAGCGCAGTTCCTGGCGCAGGCCGTGCAGGCACAGATGCCCGTGCGCTATTTCCGCGACATCACCGCATCCACCCGCCGCCTGTTCGTGAGGGACTGAGCCATGCCACGTTTTTCCGATATGACGAACCGCTGGGACCAATGGGTGCTGATGCGCTGCCCCCTGCTGTGGCAGTTGCGGCTGCACTGGTATCTGCCGCTGGCGCTGCTGTGGTGCGTGCTGGTGCTGGGCATCTGGATGCAATGGATGGCCGAACCCGCGCGCTGGATGGGCTCCCTGCCTGGCGTTGCGTCCACGGCACAGCAAACGCCCGAGCAATTGGCACTGGACATCGGCTCCGTCGTGGCCTGGATCGTGGCGATCGGCCTGGCGCTGTGGTGGTTGCTGCGCGTGCGCATCCACAACCGCTGGCGCGAACACGCCCCCGTGGGCCGCTGGGGCCTGTGGTGGGAGTACCTGTGGGGAGCCTTGTTCCTATCGCTATTGTTCGCGCCTGCGATCGCCTTTTCGCCCATCTATGAAATGCGGATTCAGCGCCAATGGTCGGACACGGATGTCAATGCACAGATCCAGACTGTCGAGCAAGTCGCCGCCCTGGAGGCGCTTGCCGCGCCACGCCAGGCGGCCATGCTCGTGGAATGGATACGTGTGCTGCGCGAGGAAGAGGTCGATCCGGCGAAGTACCCGGGCATCCAGGCCCTGGTCTGGTTGATGCGCGGAGACCAGGCCGCGATTGCCCAGACACTCGAGCGCTACGGCCAGCCATTGCAGGCCAGAGGCTATGTGCGCCAGTCTGCCAGCTCCGCGCAGGACCAGGCTGAGCACCTGCTGGCCAGCTACCGCAGCGCGCTGCAATCCCCCCTGGCCCAGGAATGGCGCGCCTACCTGGCAGCGAACCCGCAACCAGAGACTGGCGAGAAGGTATCCAGAGCGCAGAACTCCAACTGCAAACCAGCCCTGGGTCGCAGCAGGCCTTTGGATCTGGAGCCGGATCCGCGCAAATGCTTCGGTACCTATCTGGCCCAGAGCAACCGTGAGTGGCTCATGCTGCTGGAGAGGTTCGACAGCCGGTGGAGCCCGCCGCAGCATGTGCAATGGCAGCACCCGCGCTACGGCCTGGCCCTGCCGGCCTACCAGGAAAGCCATCTGCGGCGCGCTGACAGGTCCCGCGACGACGAATGGCCAAGGATGTCCCAGTTGCTGGCGGCAGTCAGCGCTGGCTTCTTCCTCGCCTTGGCCCTGGTGCTGGTGCGCCTGATGCCCGCCATGCAGCTGGTGGCCTGGGGCGCATGCCTGGTCCTGACCTTGCTTGGCAGCGTGCTGGCCGGGATGCTGGGAATCACCAACCTCTATGTGCGGGGGCTGTTTCCCGCCGCGCTGATATCGGTCGCCTGGATGCGCATCCGTCTGCTCAAGCGCCCCTGGGCCGGCGCGGTGCTGCTGGCCCTGGGCATGTCGCTGGCCCTGATATGGCTCGCCGCCGCCTGGTCTGAGTGGTCCAGACTGCTGTTGCCACGCCCTACCGGCAGCGCAGGCCCTTGGACGGATACCCAGCACTGGCTGGACCTGCTGATGGGAGCGCCTGCCGTGGCAGCCAGCACGGCCCTGCTCGTGGCCCTGCTGTCTCCGCTGTGGCGCCGATGGCGTGGCCTGCCCGAAAGGTGACGGAACAGCAAAGGACAGCTCAGGGACAGGTGCCCCCCGGCGCGCATCGCATAGACTCGCGGCAATTCCATCCCCCTCCGAGCGCCCCATGACCCAAGCCCCCGTCACCGCCGGCACGCCCTACGGCACCATCCCTCCCGCCTCGCCGCTGCCCCAGCGCCGCCCCGTGAGCCTTCCGCGCCTGGCGCAGATGCGCGAGGCCGGCGAGAAGATCACCATGGTCACCGCCTACGACGCCACCTTCGCGGCCGTGGCCGATGCGGCCGGCGTGGAGTGCATCCTGGTCGGCGATTCGCTGGGCATGGTCTGCCAGGGCCTGCACAGCACCGTGGGCGTGTCGCTGCAGGACATGTGCTACCACACGGCCAGCGTGGCGCGCGGCCTGCACCGCGTGCAGGGCACGGCCTGGCTGATCGCCGACATGCCCTATGGCAGCTACGCCGAAAGCCGCGAGCAGGCCATGCGCAGCGCCTGCGAGCTGATGCAGGCCGGCGCCCACATGGTCAAGCTCGAAGGCGGCGGCTGGACCGCGCCCACCGTGCAATTCCTGGTCGAGCGCGGCGTGCCCGTCTGCGCCCACCTGGGCCTGACGCCGCAGACCGTGCATGCGCTGGGCGGCTACCGCGTCCAGGGCAAGAGCGACGAGGGCGCGGCCACGCTGCGCCGCCATGCGCTGGAACTGCAGGATGCAGGCGCCTCCATGCTGGTGCTGGAGATGGTGCCGGCACAGCTGTCGCGCGAACTCACGGCCGAGCTGCCGCACTGCCACACCATCGGCATCGGCGCGGGCAGCGGCACGGCCGGACAGGTCCTGGTGCTGCACGACATGCTGGGCGTGAACCTGGGCAAGATGGCCCGCTTCGTGCACAACTTCATGGCCGATGCGGGCAGCGTCAAGGGCGCCTTCGAGGCCTATGTGCATGCCGTGAAGAACGGCAGCTTCCCCGACGACAGCAAGCACGCCTGGTAGTCCGGCAGGCTGCACGGTCCGTTTTTCCGCTTCCCGCTTCCCGTTCCCCCGCTTTCCCGCTTCCCCGCTTTCCCATGCAAATCGTCCACTCCATCGCCGACCTGCGCGCCATCCTGGCCAGCAAGGGCCGCCCTGCCTTCGTGCCCACCATGGGCAACCTGCACGATGGCCACCTGTCCCTGGTGCGCGCCGCGCGCCAGCACGGCGACATCGTCGTGGCCAGCATCTTCGTGAACCGCCTGCAGTTCCTGCCGCACGAGGATTTCGACAGCTATCCGCGCACCTGGGCGCAGGACTGCGCCAAGCTGGAGAGCGAAGGCTGCGACCTGCTGTTCGCCCCGCGCGAAGCCGATCTCTACCCCGAGCCGCAGACCTTCAAGATCCAGCCCGACGCGCAGCTGGCCGACATCCTCGAAGGCCATTTCCGCCCCGGCTTCTTCACGGGCGTGTGCACCGTGGTGATGAAGCTGTTCTCGGCCGTGTTCTTCGCCAGCGGCGGCGGCACGGCCGTGTTCGGCAAGAAGGACTACCAGCAGCTGCTGGTGATCCGCCGCATGGTCGAGCAGTTCGCCCTGCCCGTGAACATCGTGGCCGGCGACACGGCGCGCGCCGACGACGGCCTGGCGCTGAGTTCGCGCAACGGCTACCTGAGCCCCGATGAACGCCAGCAGGCCATGGCGCTGTCGCAGGCACTCAAGCAACTGGCCGACGCCACGCGCGCAGGCCAGGCTCCGCTGGCCGAACTGGAGGCATGGGCCATGCAGTCCCTGGCCGCACAGGGCTGGGAGCCCGATTACCTGACCGTGCGCCTGCGCCGTGACCTGCAGCCGCCGGCCGAGGGCGCGCAACTGGCCGGTGCACCCCTGGTGGCCCTGGGCGCCGCGCGCCTGGGCAAGACGCGCCTGATCGACAACCTGGAATTCTGATCCAGCGCAAAACCCTGGCGGCCATGGCGGTCCAAGCTGGATGCCATGGCCAGGAAATTCCCCATCCACCCCGCCCATCCCGAGCGCACCTGCTGGGGTTGCGACCGCTACTGCGCCCGCGACGAGCTGGCCTGCGGCAACGGATCGGACCGCACACAGCACCCGGTGGAGATCTTTGGCGACGACTGGATGGAGTGGGGCCTGCCGCCCGAGCCGGCGGCAGACAACGCAGCCAGCCTGAAGGACGCGGCGCGCTGAAGTCGCCCACCCCACTTCAAGCGACCGCGGCCACCTCGGCGGCGAGCGCGTCCACCAGCCACTGCACCTCGGCCACGGCCGGCCGGTGCAGCGGCAGCAGCGCATGGACCTGGAAGGGAATGGAAAACGCCAGCGGCCGCACCACCAGCTGCGGCCCGGCGCAGGCACGCGCCGTCAGCGGATTGACGATGGCCACGCCCAGGCCATGCTGGACCATGGCGCAGACCGCCACGGCGCTGTGGGTCTCCAGGTGCAGCTGGCGCTGCACGCCGGCCTGCTCGAACACGGCATCGATCTGCTGGCGATAGGGGTCGTCTCGCGCCAGGCTGATGAAGCCCTCCCCCGCAAAGTCGCCCGCCTCCAGCACCGGGCGGGCCGCCAGCGCATGCCCTGCCGGCAGCACGGCCACCTCGTCCATGGCGGGCAAAGCCAGAGCACGCGTGCCGGGCGGCGCCTCGGCCAGTTCGGCCAGGCCCAGGTCGTAGCGCTGGGCGGCCATCCACTCCTGCAGCAGCGGCGCCTCCTGCGTGGCCACGCTGACGGCCACGGGGCCATGCTCCGCATGCAGCCGCGCCAGCGCTGCGGGCAGCAGCGCATGGCTGAGCGCGGGCAGGCACAGCACGTTGATGCGCGCCTGGTGCGGACGCCCCAGGGCCAGCGCATGCTCCACCACCCGATCCAGCCCCTGCCAGCTGCGCTGCACCTCGGCCCACAGCGACAGGGCGCGTGCCGTGGGCCGCAGCCGGCCCTGGGCGCGCTCGAACAGCGCATAGCCCAGCAGGCTTTCCAGGCGCGCCAGTTCGCGGCTGACGGTGGGCTGGGAGCTGTACAGCATCTGCGCCGCCGCCGTGGCGCTGCCGCTGAGCATGAGCGCGCGAAACACCTCCAGGTGGCGATGGGAGATGCGGGGCTCGGGGGACGTGTGCGGCAGCGCGGGGTCTTGCATGGGCAGAGCATATCCAAATCAAATAGACACCATAAGAACAAGCATTGGACTGAATGACCCCCATCCGCCATCATGCGCGGCAGTTCCCCTGAAAGAGACACCATGTCCAATCCCTTCTCGCCCGCCCAGCTCTGGGCCCTGGCCGACCAGCACGGCACGCCGCTGTGGGTCTATGACGCCGCCACCATCCGCGCGCGCATCGCCCAGCTCAAGGCCTTCGACACCATCCGCTTTGCGCAGAAGGCCTGCTCCAACATCCACATCCTGCGGCTGATGCGCGAGCAGGGCGTGAAGGTGGACGCCGTCTCGCGCGGCGAAATCCTGCGTGCGCTAGCCGCCGGCTACGCGGCCGGCCATGGCGACGACCTGCACAGCGACATCGTGTTCACCGCCGACGTGATGGACGAGGCCACGCTGGCCTGCGTGGCCGAGCACAAGGTGCCCGTGAACGCCGGCTCCATCGACATGCTGCACCAGCTGGCCCAGGCCTCGCCCGGCCATCCCGTGTGGCTGCGCATCAACCCCGGCTTCGGCCACGGCCACAGCAACAAGACCAACACGGGCGGCGAGCACAGCAAGCACGGCATCTGGCACAGCGACCTGCTGGCGGCGCTGCAGGCCATCCGCGACGGCGGCCTGAAGCTGGCCGGCCTGCACATGCACATCGGCTCGGGCGTGGACTACGGCCACCTGCAGCAGGTCTGCGGCGCCATGGTCGAGCTGGTGCGCGCCACCCGCCAGGCAGGCCATGACCTGCAGGCCATCTCGGCCGGCGGCGGCCTGTCCATTCCCTACCGCGATGGCGACGCCACCATCGACACCGCCCACTACCACGGCCTGTGGGATGCGGCACGCAAGGACGCCGAGGCCATCGTGGGCCATGCGCTGGGCCTGGAGATCGAACCCGGCCGCTTCCTGGTGGCCGAGTCGGGCGTGCTGCTGGGCCAGGTGCGCGCCACCAAGAATGCGGGCAGCAACCATTTCGTGCTGGTCGATACGGGCTTCAACGAGCTGATGCGCCCCTCCATGTACGGCAGCTGGCACGGCATGGAAGTGCTGCGCCGCGACGGCCAGGCCATGCCCCTGCGCGATGCCGTGGTCGCCGGCCCGCTGTGCGAATCGGGCGACGTGTTCACCCAGGGCGACGGCGGCGTGGTGCTGCCGCGCGCGCTGGCAGGCGCCTCGGTGGGCGACCTGCTGGTCATCCATGACACGGGCGCCTATGGCAGCTCCATGTCCAGCAACTACAACACGCGCCCGCTGGCCGCCGAGGTGCTGGTCGACGGCGACAGCGCGCGCCTCATCCGCCGCCGCCAGACGGTGGAGGAACTGCTGGGTCTGGAGCTGGGCCTGTAACTGGGCATGTAACTGGGCATGTAGCGCGCCAAGCGCCAGGATTTCTGACGCAAAAAAGCCCCGGGGCCTTCCAGCTCCGGGGCTTTTTCATCGCCGGGCCGCCCCAAGATGAAAAGCGGCCCCCTCGGGGGGCAGTGGACCTTGCGCAGCAAGGGGAGCGTGTGGGCCATTTTTCATGGACACCGAAGAATCACTCGCCGCGTGGATCGCGCGCCATCAGGTGCTGCACGGCTTCGGCCGCCTGCAGCCGGCCGTCCAGCAGCTCGACCACGGTTTCGGTGATCGGCATCTCCACATTCAGCAGCCGCGCGCGCGCCAGCACGGTGCGCGCGCTGTACACGCCCTCGGCTACATGGCCCAGCGAGGCCACGGCCTGCTCCAGCGTGCGGCCCTGGGCCAGCAGCAGGCCCACCTTGCGATTGCGCGACAGGTCGCCCGTGGCCGTCAGCACCAGATCGCCCAGGCCGGACAGGCCCATGAAGGTCTCCACCCGCGCGCCCAGGGCCAGGCCCAGTCGCGTCATCTCGGCCAGGCCGCGCGTGATCAGCGCGGCGCGGGCGTTCAGGCCCAGCTGCAGGCCGTCGCACAGGCCGGTGGCAATGGCCAGCACGTTCTTCACGGCACCGCCCACTTCCACGCCCACGATGTCGGCGTTGGCGTAGACGCGCATGGCATCGCCATGGAAGGCCGCGACCAGGGCGTCATTGACCTCGGCATGCCGGCTGGCCGCCACCAGGGCCGTGGGCTGGTGGCGCGCCACCTCGGCCGCAAAGCTGGGGCCGCTGAGCACGCCGCACAGCAGATCGGGCGCCACCTGGGCGCAGACCTCGTGCGCCATCAGTCCATGGGCGGCGGCCGACGCGCCTGCGGGCACGGCCTCGAAGCCCTTGCACAGCCACACCACGGGCGCCCCCACATTGCGCAGGCGGCCCAGCCATTCGCGCAAGGCCGCCATGGGCGTGCCGATCACGATCAGGTCTGCCGCAGCCAGATGGCCGTCGATCTCGCCATGCACCACCTGCAGCGCGGCAGGCAGCGCCACGCCCGGCAGGTAGCGCGCGTTCTCGCCGCTGTCCCGCATGGCCTGCGCCTGGGCAGCGTCGCGCGCCCACAGCGTCACGACACGTCCGTCATCGCGCGAGGCCGCGCTCATTGCCAGCGCCGTGCCCCAGGCGCCTGCACCAATCACCACAATGTTCATATCTGCCCGACGTTGAAGAAGCGACGTTGATGAAAAAAAGAGGCCCTCGGGCCTCTTTTCTTGTACCACAGCGATGCGACGCGCCTGGGCGCAAGTCTCATCGGCCGGGATGGGACCGGCTTACTGCGGCAGCGAGTTGCCGTCCGCCTGGGCGGCTGCCTGCTGCTGCTCGTACATGGCCTGGAAGTTGATCTCGGCCAGGTGCACGGGCGGGAAGCCGGCGCGTGTGACCACGTCGGCCACGTTGCCGCGCAGGTAGGGATAGATGATCTGGGGGCAGGCAATGCCGATCACGCCACCCATCTGGTCTTCGGGCACGTTGCGGATCTCGAAGATGCCGGCCTGCTTGGCCTCGACCAGGAACACGGTCTTGTCCTGGATCTTGGTCTGCACGGTGGCCGTCACGGCCACTTCGTAGATGCCTTCGGCCACGGGAGTCGCCTCGACGCCGAGCTGGATGTCCACGCTGGGCTGCTCCTGCTCCAGCAGGATGGCGGGCGAATTGGGCTGCTCCAGCGACAGGTCCTTGAGGTAGACGCGCTGGATCTGGAAGACGGGAGTGTCCTGTTCGGCCATGGAATCAGTCTTTCTGGGCAAAAAACCCTGGCACGGCGGCCAGGGCATCAAAAAAATCACCAACAAAATGCCCGCTGCCAATAGGTTGCGCAGCGGGCACCTGGGCCTGCATTATGCAGTGCCCGTGTTTCAGCTTTGCAGCATGGGCACCAGGCCACCGTCGGCGTCCAGCGCCATCAGGTCGTCGCAGCCGCCCACATGGTGGTCGCCGATGAAGATCTGGGGCACCGTACGGCGGCCCGTGCTCTGCATCATCACGTCACGCGCGGCAGGGTCGGTATCGATGCGGATCTCTTCGATCTGCTCCACGCCCTTGGACTTGAGGATCTGCTTGGCCCGAATGCAATAGGGGCAGACAGCGGTGGTGTACATCTTCACGGCTTGCATATGCGACTTTCTTCGAGTGGGCGGCTTGCCGGCTGCAGGCGCCGGGGACGCGGCGCAGCGGCTTCCATCGTGATCAACTGGAGGCGCTTCAGGCCTTTTCAACCGGCATGCCGGCATCGCGCCAGGCCTTCAGGCCACCGGCCAGGGCCTGGGCGTTTTCGTAGCCCAGCTTCTTCGCAATGCCTTCGGCACGCGAGGCGCGGTTGCCCTTGGTGCAGATCAGCACCAGCGGCAGGGCCTTGTTCTTCACGGTGGCAGGCAGCTTTTCCTCGAACTGGCCCAGCGGCACATTCTTGGCGCCATTGGCATGGGCGGCCGCGTACTCCTCGGGCTCGGAGACATCGATGACCACGGCCTTTTGGCGGTTGATCAGTTGCACGGCCTGCGCCGCCGTCAGCGAGCCGCCGCCTGCGCCGCGCACCAGGGGCAGCAGCAGCATCACGCCGGAAGCCAGCGCGATCAGGATCAAATACCAGTTATCGATGATGAATTTCACGTCATTCCTTGGGTTGGCAAACCTGTCAATTCTAGAATGCTGGCTTTTGCCCCCGCGACAGCCCAGCTTTGTCGCATCGAGAGACTTAGAAAGCCGCCATGTACAAGCTCGTGCTGATCCGCCACGGTGAATCCACCTGGAACCTCGAAAACCGCTTCACCGGCTGGACCGATGTGGACCTGACCGCCACCGGCGTCGAACAGGCCAAGAACGCCGGCCGCCTGCTCAAGGCCGAAGGCTACGACTTCGACCTGGCCTTCACCAGCGTGCTCAAGCGCGCCACGCGCACGCTGTGGCACACGCTGGACGAAATGGACCGCACCTGGCTGCCCGTGCAGCACAGCTGGCGCCTGAACGAGCGCCACTACGGCGGCCTGCAGGGCCTGAACAAGGCCGACATGGCCAAGCAGTACGGCGACGCCCAGGTGCTGGTCTGGCGCCGCAGCTACGACACTCCCCCGCCGGCCCTGGAGCCCCAGGACCCGCGCAGCGAGCGCAGCGACGTGCGCTACGCCCAGCTGGACCCCAGCCAGGTGCCGCTGACCGAATGCCTGAAGGACACGGTCGCGCGCGTGCTGCCGTTCTGGAACGAGTCCATCGCGCCCGCCATCCTGTCCGGCAAGCGCGTCGTGGTTGCCGCGCATGGCAACTCCATCCGCGCGCTGATCAAGTACCTGGACGGCATCTCGGATGACGCCATCGTCGGCGTCAACGTGCCCAACGGCATTCCGCTGGTCTACGAGCTGGATGCCAATCTCAAGCCCATTCGCCACTACTACCTGGGCGATGCCGAGGCTGCCGCCAAGGCGGCTGCCGCCGTGGCCGCACAGGGCAAGGCTTGAGCCTGACCCGCCTGAGGTGAGCGCCTGCTACGGAAATTGCGCTTGCTGCGCCGTTTTTAGGGAACCACGCGGGCGCTTGCCTTTCCAAGCGGGTGTATATTGACGCGGTTAAAGGGGTGATATGGGCCAGAAAATCAAAATTGCCGGCTGGGTTTCCGTAGGCGTAATCGCCGGAGCACTGACCACGGTTTCCTTGCAGACCGTGGCCCGCGGTGCCATGACCCCGCTGCCGCTGGAAGAGATCCAGCAGCTGTCCGCCGTCTTCGGCCTGATCAAGACCGACTATGTCGAGTCGGTCGATGACAAGAAGCTGATCACCGATGCCATCTCCGGCATGGTGTCCAGCCTCGATCCGCATTCGCAGTACTTCGACAAGAAGTCCTACAAGGAATTCCGCGAAGGCACCTCGGGCCGCTTCGTCGGCGTAGGCATCGAGATCACGCAGGAAGACGGCCTGATCAAGGTCGTCTCGCCCATCGAAGGCTCCCCCGCCTTCCGCGCGGGCCTGAAGACCGGCGACCTGATCACCAAGATCGACGACACGGCCGTCAAGGGCCTGTCGCTCAACGACGCCGTCAAGCGCATGCGCGGCGAGCCCAACACCAAGGTGCAGCTGACCATCCTGCGCAAGGATGAAAGCCGCAGCTTCCCCGTGACCATCACGCGCGAGGAAATCAAGACGCAATCCGTCAAGGGCAAGGTCATCGAGCCCGGCTACGGCTGGAT
Organism: Delftia sp.; assembly: GCF_059499305.1. Taxonomy (NCBI): domain Bacteria; kingdom Pseudomonadati; phylum Pseudomonadota; class Betaproteobacteria; order Burkholderiales; family Comamonadaceae; genus Delftia; species Delftia sp. The sequence goes on along the minus strand of NZ_JCABYI010000005.1, from coordinate 74,973 downwards.
TCGTCTGAGCCAGTTCCAGGAACGCACGGTGGACGACTTCGTGCGCAAGGTCGAAGAGCTGTACAAGCAGGAACCCAACATGAAGGGCCTGGTGCTGGACCTGCGCAACGACCCGGGCGGCCTGCTGGACGCGGCCGTCGCCATCTCGGCAGCCTTCCTGCCGCCCGATGTGACCGTGGTGTCCACCAACGGCCAGCTGGCCGAGAGCAAGGAAACCTACAAGGCCTCTCCCAGCTTCTATGCCCGCCGCGGCATGGGAGACCCGCTGCAGCGCCTGCCCGCCTCGCTCAAGAAGCTGCCGCTGGTGGTTCTGGTCAACGAAGGCTCGGCCTCGGCCAGCGAAATCGTGGCCGGCGCCCTGCAGGACCACAAGCGTGCGGTCATCATGGGCAGCCAGACCTTCGGCAAGGGCTCGGTGCAGACCGTTCGCCCGCTGGGTCCCGACACGGGCCTGAAGCTGACCACGGCCCGCTACTACACGCCCAGCGGCAAATCCATCCAGGCCAAGGGCATCGTTCCTGACGTGATGGTGGACGAGACCCCTGAAGGCGATCTGTTCGCTGCCCTGCGCATGCGCGAGGCCGACCTGGAAAAGCACCTGTCCAGCGGACAGGGCGCCGAAGTCAAGGACGAAGTACGCGAGAAGGCCCGCGAGGAAGCCCGCAAGCGCCTGGAGGAAGAGGCCAAGAAGCCCCTGGCCGAGCGTCGCCTGCCCGAGTTCGGCACCGAAAAGGACTTCCAGCTGCAGCAGGCGCTCAACCGCCTCAAGGGCCAGCCCGTCATGGTCAGCAAGACCCTGACCGAGCGCGAGCCCGAAAAGAAGGAAAACTGAAGAGCTCGGACCGGGTCCGCGCTCCCACCAAGCCGGGCCCGCGCCCGGCTTTTTCACGTCTGGAGACGCGAATGAACGACGATCAACTGCTGCGCTACTCGCGCCACATCCTGCTGGACGAGATCGGCATCGAAGGCCAGGAGCGCATCCTGGCAGCGCATGTGCTCATCATCGGCGCAGGCGGCCTGGGCGCGCCTGCCTCGCTGTACCTGGGCTCGGCCGGCATCGGCCGCATCACCCTGGTGGACGACGATGCCGTGGACATGACCAACCTGCAGCGCCAGATTGCCCACACCACCGATCGCGTGGGCCAGCCCAAGGTGCAATCCATACGCACGGCCGTGCATGCCATCAACCCCGGCATCCGCATCGATTGCCGCCAGCAGCGCGCAGACGATGCCCTGCTCGACGAGCTCGTGCCCCAAGCCACGGTGGTGCTGGACTGCACGGACAACTACCGCACGCGCCACATGATCAACGCGGCCTGCGTGCGGCACAAGGTGCCCCTGGTGGCGGGGGCGGCCATCCGCCTGGACGGCCAGCTCATGGTGATGGACCCACGCGACGAGAACTGCGCCTGCTATGCCTGCGTATTCCCGCCGGAGGCGCAGTTCGAGGAAGTGCAGTGCTCGACCATGGGCGTCTTCGCCCCCGTGGTCGGCGTCATGGGCACGCTGCAGGCGGCCGAAGCCCTCAAGCTGATCGCGGGTTTTGGCACGCCTGCAACAAACCGCCTGACCATGTTCGACAGCCGCAGCCTCGATTGGAGTAGCATGCAAACCACCCGTGTGCCGGACTGTCCCGTTTGCGGCAACAAGGCGTAGGAATCGACTGACTTCCAGGCCGATCCCCCACTGGCACAATCGCCCGCTGTCGCGCAGGACAATGAAGGCCGGGTTCCGCCGGACTCCGATTGCCATCCGCGTCCCTATTGGATACAGCCGTGAAATTGCGCACCTATCTTGTTGAAGACAACCCTACGATCCGCGAGAACCTGATCGCCACGCTCGAGGAACTCGCCGATGTCGAGGCCGTGGGCATCGCCGAGACGGAAAGCGCGGGGACGGACTGGCTTCAGCAGAACCCCGACGCATGGGATCTGGCCATCGTCGATCTGTTCCTGCGCCAGGGCAGCGGCCTGGGTGTGCTCACCGCCTGCCGCGAGCGCCAGCCGCACCAGAAGATCGTGGTGCTCAGCAACTACGCCACCCCTGACATCCGCAGCCGCTGCGCCCAGCTCGGCGTGGATGCGGTCTTCGACAAGTCCAATGAGATCGATGCACTCATGGACTATTGCATGAATATCGACGCCGCATCGCTCAATCAACTCAAAACAGCCTGAACCCAAAACACGGCATTTTTACTCTCCATCAAAGAAAAAGGCTGCACGACTTGATAATCGTGCAGCCCGTATTTTCTATTGACTGGGAATCAGTCGATCAGCCGGTTTTTCAGCGCGTAATACGTGAGATCGCTGTTGGATGACAATCCCATTTTCTCCATAAGCCGCGTGCGATAGGTACTGACCGTCTTCACGCTCAGCGAGAGCGATTTCGCAATATCACCTGCCGTTTCGCCGCGCGCGAGTTTGAGGAAGACCTGGAACTCACGCTCGGACAGCTGTTCATGCGCTGGCGCGTCATCCTTGCGGTTGAGCTGCTGGGCCAGCAGGTCGGCCACGGCCGGCGTCAGGTAGCGGCGGCCCAGGGCCACGGTGCGGATCGCTTCGGCAATCTCCTGGGGATCGCATTCCTTGTTCAGGTAGCCGCTGGCGCCCTGGCGGATCAGGTTGATCGCGTAGTGCTCCTCGGGATATCCGCTCAGGATCAGGATGCCCATGTCAGGGGCCTTGGCCCGCAGCATGGCCAGCGCATCGATGCCGCTTTGCCCGGGCATGGACAGGTCCATCAGCAGCACGTCGATCTCGTGGGCTCGGACCAGGTCGATGGCCTCACGGCCATTGGCGGCCTCACCGACTACACGCAGGTCCACATGTTCCGAGAGAAACTGACGCAGACCCGAGCGCACAATTGCATGGTCGTCCACAATGCCGATTCTGATCATGAATACCTCTTTTTCGGGGGACCAGCAGGAACGCCGGTCGTGCAAACAATATATGGTAACGGCCGGGGCAGGAACTGCTCCGGCTGCCGATAACACGAATTATGCAGAATATCGGCGAAGATCTTGTAGGTGAGAGGATGCTTATGCGTTGGATAAATTTCCGAAGAATTGCGATCAGCCTGGCATTTGCCATCGTTGCGGCCGTGCTGCTTGTCAGCATTAACGAGGCCAGCTACAAGCGCTCGACCAAGGCGCTGGAGGCCATGACCCAGACCCAGGCGACCCGCTCGGAAATCAGCCAACTGCTGCGGTTGATGCTCGATGCAGAGACCGGCCTGCGCGGCTACCTGCTCACGGGGGAGGAGCGCTACCTGGAGCCCTACAGCAAGGCGATCACGGCCATCAACTACAACATGGACGAGTTGCGCCAGATCTTCATCTACGACCCCCAGGAACTGGCCATCTTCACGCCGCTGGCCCGCCAGGTCGAGCGCAAGATGAGCGAGATGGAGTTGAGCCTGCGCCTGTACCGCCAGGGCAACGAGGAAGCCTGGCGCTTCGTCATGTTCACGGACGTGGGCATGGAGAACATGGATGCCATCCGGGACTACACAGGCAAGCTGCTGTCAGGCATAGACGAGCGCTCGGCCAAGAACCTGCAGGATATCGAGCACACGCTGTCGCTGTCGCGCATAGGCATTGCCACGGTGACCGCGCTGGGCGTGCTGGGCTTTTTCATGTACCTGCGCCAGGCCCACGCGCTGCAGCAGGCCCATCAGCGCGAGCAGGAAATCCAGCGTGACGAGCGCAACCGCCTTGAAGCCCTGGTGCGCGAACGCACGGCCACGCTGACGGAGCTGGCCAACCACTTGCAGCAGGTGCGCGAGGATGAGCGCGGCCACCTGGCGCGCGAGCTGCACGATGAACTGGGCTCGCTGCTGACGGCGGCCAAGCTCGATGTGGCCCGGCTCAAATCCAAGATCGACCTCAGCGCCCCCGACGTGGGAGAGCGCGTCAGCCATCTGGTGGAGACGCTCAACAGCGGCATTGCCCTCAAGCGCCGCATCATCGAGGACCTGCGTCCTTCGTCCCTGTCCAACCTGGGCCTGACCACGGCGCTGGAAATCCTGGCACGCGAATTCGGCGAGCGCAGCGGCATCGAGGTCACAGCGAACCTGGAGCAGGTGGAGCTGCCGGAGTCGACCCAGCTCACGGTCTACCGCATCGTGCAGGAGTCGCTGACCAATATCGGCAAATACGCCAAGGCCAGCCACGTACTGGTCTCCGTGCACAACTACCCGACCTATGTGACGGTGCAGATCCAGGACGATGGCGAGGGCTTCGAGACCTCGGCCATGCGCCCCAACTCCCACGGGCTGGCCGGCATGCGCCATCGCGTGGAGGCGGCAGGCGGGCGGCTGACCGTCTCCTCCGAACTGGGCAAGGGCACGGCCATCTCCGCCGTCATTCCACTGAGCCCGGCATCCGCCTGACCACGACGCATCGCCTGCACGCACAACCCCTGCCCGGCACCGCCCTGGCAGGGGTTTTTCTTGATGGGCACTGCGGGCCGGCGCTTTTCCTACACCCGCCCCCTGCCTAACCCTGACGCCATGCCACGCCGGGCACCGTCAATCCGGCCTCGGGCGGCTCGGTACAGTCAATCGCATGGGAACAGCACTCGGCTCCTGACAGCCAGATGCCGTTTCTTGGCAACGAACAACCAAGGAGTTCTACATGCTGCACTACGCCATCGTGTTTTTCGTGATCGCTCTCGTCGCCGCCATCTTCGGCTTTGGCGGAATTGCGGCAGGTGCTGTAGGCATCGCCAAGATCCTGTTCTATATTTTCGTGATCATGGCTGTAGTCACCTTTGTGATGAGCCTGATCAAGAAGTAGCGGCGGCGCCGCCTTCAGCCACCTGCCAGCCCAAGCCCGCCTCCGGCGGGCAGCCAGCCCGGCAGCCCGACCGCCTTTCCCATTCATGCAAGTTTTGAGGAGATAGAACCAATGAGCCAAGCCGAGAAAGCCGTGAACAAAGCCGCCGATACCGCCAAGGACGTTGCCCAGGACGTAGCAGACACTGCCAAGGAAGCCGTCAACACCACGCGCCGCACTGCAGCAAATGCTCTGGACAAGGCCGAGGAAGGCGTGAAGTCCATCGAGCGTGAACTGAATCCCGTCATCGACGACCTCGCGGCACGTGCCCAGGAACTGGCCACGCGCGGAATCAACTTCTGCGCCGACAGCTCCGACCGCGCCCGCCGCCAGCTGCAATCTGCCACGGAAGCCACCACGCGCTACGTCATCGAGCAGCCTGGCCGCTCCATGCTGCTGGCAGCAGCCACGGGCGCAGCCCTGGCCACCGCGTTCTTCATGAGTTCCCGCTCGCGCAAGTGAGCTGCAGCCCAGCCCCCCGAGTTCCCTCGACTACCGTTTCCCTCAATTTCTTGTCCAAGAAAGAACTGACCATGCAAAAGTACACCCGTGCCATCGCTTTCGCTCTCGTCGCCGGCGCCACCGTGCTCGGCACCACCGCCTGCTCCGTGGCCCGCGACCAGCAGACCGTGGGTTCGTATGTGGATGACGCCGGCATCACCACTGCCGTGAAGGCCAAGATGGCAGAGGACAAGAGCGTCTCGGCCACCTCCATCAGCGTCGAGACCCTGAACGGCACGGTGCAACTGTCGGGCTTTGCCAAGTCGGAGTCGGAAAAGGCCCGCGCTGCCGAGATCGCACGCACCACCAAGAACGTGCGCGAAGTGCGCAACAGCATCGTGGTTCGCCCCTGATGCAGGCCCCCATGGGGCCATCGAAAGGCCGGTGTCATCCGGCCTTTTTTCATTGCAGGGCCACCCCGGTGAAAACCACCCTTGGGGGAATCTGACCTTGCAGCGCCAGGGCGACATGGGAATCATTTTTCATGACGCCAGGGCATACGGCGTAAAGTGACCGACATGCGAGTTTTCAACTGCGATGCCTGCGGCCACCCGGTTTTCTTCGACAGCGTTCAATGCGTGCACTGCGGCGCCACCCTGGCCTTCCTGCCAGAGCGACTGCATGTGGCCTGCCTGCGACCGGTTTTCGGCGCGCGGGACAGCGCGCTGTGGGAGAGCCTGTCCTCCCTGGGCGCAGGCAAGCCGCCAGGCCGCCTCTACAAGATGTGCAGCCACCGGGGACCTGTGGGCCAGTGCAACTTCGCCCTGCCCGCCGACGACCCCCACGCGCTGTGCGAATCCTGCCGCCAGACACGCTGGCTGCCCGATCTGTCAGACCCGGCCAATGCCTTGCGCTGGACCAAGATCGAGGCGGCCAAGCGCCAGCTGTTCTATACGCTGGCCCGCCTGGGCCTGGGCCCCAGGCCTGGAGAGGACGGGCCGCGCTTCGAGCTGCTGGCCGACCTGCCCGGGCAGGCGCCGGTGATGACCGGCCATGCCAACGGCACCATCACGCTGAACGTGGTGGAGGCCGACGATACCGAGCGTGCCCGGCGCCGCCAGGCGCTGCATGAGCCCTACCGGACGCTGGTGGGCCATCTGCGCCATGAGTCCGGCCACTTCTTCTGGGACAGGCTGGTGGTGGGCGCGGGCCGTATCGAGGAATTCCGCCGCCTGTTCGGCGACGAGCGCCAGGACTATGGCCAGGCCCTGCAGAACTACTACGCACGCAGCCCGCTGGATGGGCAGTGGCGCGACAACTTCGTCAGCGCCTATGCCACCTCCCACCCGTGGGAAGACTGGGCCGAAAGCTGGGCCCACTACCTGCACATGGTGGATCTGCTGGAGACTGCGGCCAGCTATGGCACCTGCATCACCTTGCCAGGAGGCGCAGGCACGGCGGCGGGCATGGGAACGCCGGCCGCGCTGTGCGTGCAGGACCCGTTCGCGGTCCCTGCCCGGCCGGACTTCGGCACCATGCTGGACCAGTGGGTGCCGCTGACGCTGCTGACCAACAGCCTCAACCGCAGCCTGGGCCACGGGGATGCCTATCCGTTCGCTCTTTCAATGGGCGCGCGGCGCAAGCTGGAATTCGTGCATGCGGCCGTGAATGCAAGTGCCGCCACGCAGAGCGCCTGATACCGTGAACTCGTCATGGGGGCGGGCCAAGGCGCCTGGCCGACCTCCCTCTCTCAAGGAGCGCGATTGGCCTGCACCTTCTCAAGCAGTCGCGTGCGCACGTTGGGCGAGACGAACTTGTCGATCTCGCCATCCAGCGTGGCGATCTCGCGCACGAAGGTGCTGCTGATGAACTGGTAGCGGTCGCTGGGCGTGAGGAAGACGGTTTCCACCTCGGGCATCAGCGTGCGGTTCATGCCGGCAAGCTGAAACTCGTAGTCGAAGTCGGTGACCGCACGCAGGCCGCGCACCATGGCCTTGCCGCCGCGCTCGACCACGAAGTCGCGCAGCAGGCCATGAAAGCTCTCGACCTGGACATGGGGATAGATGGACACGGCCTCGCGCACCATCTCCATGCGTTCCTCGAGATTGAACATGGTCTTCTTGTGGTGGCCGGCCGCCACGGCCACGATGACGTGGCTGAACAGCTGGGTCGCACGGCGCACCACGTCTTCGTGGCCCAGCGTGATCGGATCGAAGGTTCCGGGGTAGACGGCAATCACGTCGTGGCTCATGGCGTTCACTTTCCTTGGCTGCGCGTGCCCTGGTCCGGCACGGATGGCGCATTATGCATTGCACTGCAGCATGGCCCGTCGGCTGCGCGACAGCCGCATTCCTGCGCTGGAACACGGCTGCGGCGCCAGCCTACTCGTCCTGCGCGGCCTTGCGCAGCAGATGGGCGTGGACGGCACCCGCCTTGAGATGGCGGAACAGCTGCAGGCCGCCAGCCTCGGCCAGTTGCTCCTCGGTCCAGGCCTGGGGCGCCTCCAGATAGACATAGCCCTGGGCGGAGACGGCCAGCGCAGCGGCCTTCAGCGCAGGCTCGAACAGCTCGGCATGGTCGAACGGCGGATCGATCAGCGCCAGGTCCAGCGTGCCCGGCGCCACCTGGCGCAGGCAGCCGATGCCATCGCCGCGCAGCACGCGCACGGACTGGGCGTCCAGGCGCTCGCGCAGGCGCTGCAGCTGCAGCACCAGGGCGGCGTCCTGCTCGTTCATCAGCACGCTGGTCGCGCCGCGCGATGCGGCCTCGAAGCCCAGCGCACCCGTGCCCGCGAAGGCGTCCAGGCAGTGCCAGCCCGTCAGGTCCTGGCCCAGCCAGTTGAACAGGGTCTCGCGCACGCGGTCCGGCGTGGGGCGCAGGCCCGGGCGCTGCGCCACGGGCAGACGCGTGCGGCGCCACTGGCCGCCGATGATGCGGACCTCGCCCGCACCCGAGGGTGCCGGCTTGCCCGCCTTTGCCTTTGCGGCCGGCGCTGCGGCAGGCGCCTTGGGCGCCGCGGCCTCGGCCGTGGCCTTTTCCAGCCAGCGCTTGCCGGCAGGGGTATGCAGTTTGATGCTGTTGCGGCTCATTGCTTGCCTCCCACGACGACGGTCACCATGCGATCGGGCTGCAGCATTCGCTGCATGGCCTCGCGCACATCACGCACGGTCAGCGCCTGCACGCGCTCGGTCCAGTGCTCCAGATAGTCCAGCGGCAGGCCGTTCCACGCGATGTTGGCCACATTGCCCAGCAGCTTGCGGTTGCTGTCTATGCGCAGCGCAAAGCCGCCGATCAGATTGTCCTTGGCGGCCTTGAGCTCCTTCTCGGTCGGGCCGTCGGCGACAAAGCGGCGCAGCGTGTCCTGCGACACCTTCAAGGCCTCGGCCGCCTGGTCGGGGCGTGTCTGCAGGGCGATCGTGAAGGCACCCGCGTCCAGGCCCGGCGAGAAGTCGCTGTAGACGCTGTAGCTCAGGCCGCGCTTTTCGCGCACTTCCTCGGTCAGCCGTGAGGTGAAGCCTCCGCCGCCCAGGATGTGGTTGCCCACGAGCACGGCCATGAAGTCCGGGCTGTTGCGTGCAATGCCGGGCTGGGCGATCAGCACCTGCGCCTGGGCCGAGGCGAAGGGGATGTTCTCGTTGACCGGCGCCTTGAGCGCCTGCACCTTGGGCACGTCGGGCAGCGGAGCGCAGGCGCCCGCATCCTGGCCCTGCGCCGCCTGCAGCGGAGCCAGCAGTTGCTGCACCAGCTGGTCGGCCTGCTCGCGGCTGACGGCGCCGACGATGCTGACCTTGGCACGGCAGGCGGCGATCAGCCGGCGGTGGAAGGACTGCATGTCCGACAGGTCGATGCGCGACAGGCTCTCGGCCGTGGCACGCGCACCGTAGGGGTGGGTACCGAACACGCCCTGGCTCAGGGCCTTGCCGGCCACCGTTCCGGGGCGCGTGTCCGATTCCTTGATGGCCGCAGTCCAGCGCTCGCGCTCGCGCAGCCACACATCCTGCGGCCAGCTGGGGCTGGCGATCTGGCGCGCGGCCAGGGCCACGGCGCGCTGCAGCAGCGCAGGCTCGGTCAGGGAGCGCAGCCCGTAGCTGAAGCTGTCGCGGCCCGCCTGGGCGCCAAAGCTGGCACCCAGATCGGCCCAGGCCTGGCCCAGGCCGTTTTCATCGAGAGCAGACGCGCTGCCCTGGGCCGTGACGCCCTTGGACGCCATCAGCGCCACGGCGCTGGCCAGGCCGACCTGGTTGGCGGGATCGCGCCGGCTGCCGGCGTCGAAATCCATCTGCACATCGACCATGGGAATGCCCGGGCTGTCCACCAGCCAGACCTGCGCCCCGCTGGGCTGGGTCCAGTGCTGGATGGGCAGCAAGGCCCATGCGGACGTGGCGCCAAAGCCCAGGCCCACGCTTGCCAGCACGGAGCTGGCCACCATCTTTTTCATGTTCTTCATCTTCACTCCAGCGTGCTTCGGGGGCATCAATGCAGGGGTCCGCCAATGCCGGCACCCGCGTCGGTGCGGCGGGGCTTGCCGCCTTCAGGCAGGGGCTGCGGCACCAGGGTGCCCACCGTGAGCTGGTCATCGCCAAAGTACTTGGCCGCCACGCGCTTGACGTCATCGGGCGTGATGGTGCGAAGCTGGGCCAGCAACTGGTCTTCCGCATCCAGCGGCATGCCCTGTATCCAGTAATTGCCCAGGCTCTGGGCCTGGCCCATGACCGAGTCGCGCTCATAGACATTGGAGGCCATCCATTGCGTCTTCACGCGCTCCAGTTCGGCAGGCTCGACGCCGTCCCTGGCGACCTTGGCCACTTCGGCGCGCAGCGCGGCCTCGACCTCGGCCGCAGTCTTGCCCGTGGCGGGCACGCCCGTCAGCATGAACAGGCCGGGGCCGCGGCTCATGAGCGACATGGAGCTGCCCGCGCCGTCGGCCACGCGGCCTTCGCCCTGGACCAGGGCCCGCTCCAGGCGGGCGCCGTCATAGCCGTCGAGCACGGCCGAGAGCACCAGCAGCGCCAGCGCATCGCGGTCATCGGCCTGCAGATCGCTGACGCGCGTCAGCGAGGGCGCACGGAAGGCCAGTGCCACCAGGGCCTGCTCGGCCGGCTGCTTGACCTCGATGCGGCGGATGCCGATCTGCGCAGGCTCGGTGCGCGGCTTGCGCACCGGCACGGCGCGTGCGGGAATGCTGCCGTAGTACTTCTCTGCCCAGGCGCGGACCTTGGCAACGTCCACATCACCGGCAATGACGACGGTGGCATTGCCGGGCACATACCAGCGGCTGTGGAAATCGCGCACGTCGCCGGGCGTCAGGGCGTCCAGATCGCTCATCCAGCCGATCACGGGCCGGTGGTAGGGCGAGGCCATGAAGGTCGCCGCCATCAGTTGCTCCATGAGCACGGCGCGCGGCTGGTCCTCGGTGCGCATGCGGCGCTCTTCCTTGATGACCTCGATCTCCTTCTTGAACTCGCTGTCGGGCCAGTGGTTGTTGGCGAAGCGGTCGGATTCGAGCTTCATCACTTCCTCCAGCCGGCTGGACGGGATCTGCTGGTAGTAGCCCGTGTAGTCGCGGCTGGTGAAAGCGTTCTCCTGGCCGCCCAGGGCCGCCACCCGGCGTGAGAACTCGCCGGGCGCCACCTTGCGCGAGCCCTTGAACATCATGTGCTCGAGCGCGTGGGCCACGCCCGAGGTGCCGTCCACCTCGTCGATGGCGCCCACGCGCACCCAGACCATGTGCACGGCCGTGGGCGCGCGCCGGTCGGGCTGCACGATGAGCTGCATGCCGTTCTTCAGGGTGAATTGCTGCGCTGCTGTGGCGGACCGCTGGCCGCCTGCGGCCTGGCTGGCCACCGTCTGCAGCAGTGACGAAGGGGAGGAAGAGGATGCATCCGGGGCTGCCAAAGCAGCCCCGGTGCCCATGCAGGCCATTAAGCCCAGGAGGGTGAGTGCATGTTTCATAGAATGCTGTGATTCTAAGAACCTGCCGATGTTCAGTTTTTTCAAGAAAAAGCCCACCCCCTCCTCCGCCGAGATTTCCCCGGCGGACAGCAGCGCCGCGCCTGAAGAGGCCGGCATTCCCGCAACCCCGCCGCAGGACCGCGCCCCAGACCTGCCCCCTGGCACGCCTGCCCCACCGGCCGCAGCCGACACCGGCAGCGCCTGGTGGCGCAAGCCCTTCGGCGGCGGCAAGGGCGATGCCGCCCCGCCTGCCGCACCCACTGCACCCACTGCTGCTGCTTCCACGCTCGCGCCTGCCGACTTCATTGCCGCACCCGAGCCCACGGCCAAGCCCGAAGCCGAAGGCGCCAGCCGCCAGAACTGGATGCAGCGCCTCAAGGCCGGACTGCGCAAGACCGGCAGCAGCATCGCCACGGTCTTCACCGGCACGCAGATCAACGATGCGCTGTACGAAGAGCTGGAAGACGCCCTGCTGATGGCCGACACCGGCGTCAAGGCCACCGAGCACCTGCTCACCGACCTGCGTCGCCGCGTCAAGGAAGCCAAGGCCACCGACCCCGCCGCCGTCAAGGCGCTGCTGGCCGATGCACTGGCCGACCTGCTGCGCCCGCTGGAAAAGCCGCTGATCATCGGCGAGCACCAGCCTACCGTGGTCATGGTCGCTGGCGTCAACGGCGCAGGCAAGACCACCTCCATCGGCAAGCTGACCAAGCATCTGGCCGACGAAGGCCAGAGCGTGCTGCTGGCTGCCGCCGACACCTTCCGCGCCGCCGCGCGCGAGCAGCTCGGCGTCTGGGCCAACCGCAACACGGTGGAGATCGTCAGCCAGGAAGGCGGTGATCCTGCAGCCGTGAGCTTTGATGCCGTCACCGCCGGCCGCGCCCGCAAGAAAGATGTGGTGCTGGTGGACACGGCGGGCCGCCTGCCCACCCAGCTGCACCTGATGGAAGAGCTGCGCAAGATCCGCCGCGTGGTCACCAAGGCCGATGCCACGGCACCGCACGAGGTGCTGCTGGTCATCGACGGCAACACCGGCCAGAACGCGCTGGCCCAGGTGCGCGCCTTCGACGATGCACTGCAGCTCACGGGCCTGATCGTCACCAAGCTCGACGGCACGGCCAAGGGCGGCGTGCTGGCCGCCATTGCCCAGGAACGGCCGATCCCCGTGTACTTCATCGGCGTGGGCGAAAAGGTCGAGGACCTGGAGACCTTCAACGCCAGGGAATTCGCGCAGGCGCTGCTGTCCTGACAATCTGTTCAGAGTTTTCTCGACAGGCGCCACAGGAAGGCGGAATGGATGAATTGCGGGCTGGCGCTCAAGCCGCTCTCCGCTCATCCATTGGGGAGTGACCGCTCAACGAAGAGCTCTCCAGCCTCAACCTCTGACGCACTCAACCGCTTCGGGACTGATCAGGCCAGGCCCTACCGGGTTAGCTCATGTGACTTGCCGCAAAAGCCCAGTAACTTCGCCACAGGCGACAGCGTGGGCGCGGCAAAGACCAGAAAGGGCATGCCCTTCAATCACCGAAGCAGCCACTCATCGTCACGTGGCAATTGACGAATCTCTTCGGCCAGTCAAAGCAGCACTTCCGCCAGTGCTCGGTAGCACCGACAAGCCCGTCCTTGCTTCGGACGGTCAGAAATCCTAGCTCTTCCTCACTGACGCCGGCTGGCAGGCCTTGCGGTGCACCACCGCACTCATCTCTGGCCTCCGATGTGGAGAACGCATTTTTTCCCGTCGCTCCACCTTTGCGTGCGGGTGAGCGTACGGCCCATGCCTCGGCAAGCGCACCAACTCTGTTGAGTGCCTGTGCGAAAACTCGGCAACAGACTCTTCAGTGCGACCTGCCTTCGATATGCCAACTACGGCGTGTGCCGCGCATCATTTCAAGCATATTCTCCCGCTCTGCCACCCCCCACTTTTCGGGGCTCGTAAAAGCACATAAGTGTTTTAAACCAGCCGATTAGGCTACTTGCTGGCTGCAGATGGCAAGTTCAGGCCAATTTATGTGGCTTGCAAACCAATCAGAAACAAACCATCGATGGCGGAGATGGCTTGGTCACTGTCTTCCTGCTGCCTTCCCAACCAGATGCCTCTCAATTTTTCGCACCCTTCCATATCTTGACCCAAGATTGTATGTTGGTATACCATCACTCAATTCGCAAGAAAGTCCAACAGACATGAAACGGCAAGCCTCTAAAGCAGGTACAGACACAGACAGACCTGCATTGACAGACATGGGAATTCCGCGAGGCAGTATGGCCGTAGAGCGTGTGAATCCAACGCTCCGACAGCTGGCACTTGAGCAATTGAAGCGCGCCATTGTGGAAGGCCAACTTCCACCTGGATCACGCTTGGTAGAACGCAAGCTGTGCGATCTCCTTGATGTGAGCAGAACGATAGTTCGTGAAACCCTGGGGCAATTGGAGGCAGAAGGGTGGATCACAAAGCAGCCCTATAAAGGCCCGATAGTCGCCGTTATCGATGAAGACGGCATTCGCCAGATCTTTGAAATGCGTGCAGCCGTTGAAGGCTATGTGGCGGCACTGTGCGCAGAGCGAGCCACCATAGAGCAAATCGAGCGCCTGGATGTCACAGTGAAAGCGATGAGTGAAGCGCAGATTTCGGGCGATGTCGGGGCTCAGATCGAGACCATCGAGGAGTTCTACGAAGTTCTCCTGGATGCAGCCCAAAATTCGCTGATGGCAAGCTATCTTTCTTCACAAAGGAGCCGCCTCGCACGCCTGCGGAGACTCTCACTTTCTCACAGCTCACGGGCCTCAGAAAGCACAGAAGAAAAACGCGGCATCCTCGCCGCCATCCGCAATCGCGACCCAAAGAAGGCCCAGGCCCTTGCCGAGCAGCATATCTGGAATTCTTCGAGAAGCCTGCTGGCGGCTATACGCAGGGGCCTATGAAATCGCTCTTTCAAAACTGGCACGCAAGATAAGCCACCATCTATAGCCATACTATTCTCAGATAGCATCAGGAAATAAAGACCCAGCATCACCTTTTCATAACAATCACGCTATGCGTGCTTGTTGAGAAAATCAGTTCTTTCTCTGAATTGCTTACTGGAATTGCGCATTCTGCAAATCGATTTCAATATCTCTGTATTTAAGAAAATCTTTATCTTAAGAGTATTTTTCGAGTTGCAAATTCTACGCATTGACCACATACTGCTTTCTCCGCAGCATGCGGATAAACGGCAGCAAGGATACCTGGATGATGCCGAGCTCTCCTCGCGCGGGCACCCCAGAAGAAACGCTCTACGCAGGCCTCATGTTCTATCTCGAGTCTCTGTCTTCAACCGTTCAATAAATCTTCAAGAGAGCAAAATTTCTCTAATCAGCAAATGAGCATTGCTGTGCATTACCAAATAATCCACAACAATGTAAGAATTTACTCTACGCCCCATTTACCCATCCCTCCTCCATATTCATGCTTGAATCCATTCAAGGTTTTTCTTGGTTATGGGTTCCCATAACCCTGTTCGCCGCTCTCGCTCAAACGGTACGAAACACAGCGCAGCGCAGCCTGACACAGGAGCTGGGCGCGCTATCGGCCACGCTGGTGCGTTTTCTGTATGGCCTACCTTTTGCCATGTTGTGGCTGGCACTGCTGTATCTGGTACCAGCAAAGCCATACGCTGTACCTTCGATCACGCCGATTTACCTTGGCTGGATTGCATTGGGCGCTTTTTTCCAATTGGCTGGAACGGTCGCTTTGCTGCTGGCGATGAAGGAGCGCAACTTTGCCGTGGCTGTCACTCTGACAAAGACAGAGGTGCTGCAGCTAGCTCTGTTCGCATCGGTTTTTCTCCATGAACTTCCAACACCGCTGGCGTTGGCCGCAATGATCGTAGCCACAATCGGTATGCTGCTGCTGTCCCTGCCGCCACGCGAACAGTTGCTCTCACCGTCCGCGTGGCTCAACCGATCTGCACTTTATGGCCTGGCTTGCGGCTCCTGCTTTGCAGTTGCAACAGTAGGATTTCGAGGAGGGTCGCTGGCACTTGGCGCCGAAACGGCATGGTTATCTGGCGCCTGGGGCGTGCTGATCGCACAGTCGATGCAAACCGTCGGCATGGGACTTTGGATCCAGTTGCGCACAGCTCAAGGTCTGGCACCTATTTTTCGAGCTTGGCGCATCTCGCTGCTTGCCGGTTGCATGGGGGCAGCCGCTTCAATTGCCTGGTTCACGGCCTACGCCATGCAAGGAGCATCACCTGTGCGCACTTTGGGAATGATCGAGGTCGTTTTCAGCTACCTGGTTTCGCGCCGCGTGTTCAGCGAAAGCTTCAGTCGAGCAGAGAAGATAGGCATGGGCCTGATGCTGTTGGGCTTAGTGGTGACTTGCCTACAGGCCTGACATGCGGTGGCAGCAAGACCTGCTCGTGGAGCTGTCGTCCTGCGGCTTGGCATCGACTGCATCAGCTCCCCTGTTGATGCGCTTTGACCCATTCTCTGGAGTGGACCTACGGGAGCGCGCTGCGCTCCTTTTTTCATGGGCATGCGAGCGCAGCGAAGGCCCAGGCATGCAGGCAAGGGTTTTCCCTTGATTCGAATCAAGCCGCAGGTTTTATGCTTTGCATTGATTTATAAGAAGAACGTTGTTTTATACAAGAAACAATCGATAGCCCTCAGGCATTTCTTTTGCTTGTACCTGCCTTGCCTTGTTCCCCGGAGTTCCCCATGAAAGCCCCCACCTTGCTCGGCGCTGCCGCCTTGCTGGCCGCAGCCGCATGCCAGAGCGCCCTGGCCCAGGATGCCGCCGCGCAGCAGCAGCTGGCCGCCAAGCCTTTCACCATCGTCGCGCCCTTTCCGCCCGGAGGCCCGGTCGATGCGCTGGCCCGCCTGCTGTCCACGGGGTTGGCCGAGCGCTACAAGCAGACTTCGGTGGTGGAGAACAAGCCCGGGGCCAACGGCAATATCGGCATCGACATGGTCAAGCGTGCCGCGCCGGACGGCCATGCGCTGCTGGTCGTGCCCCAGGGCAACCTGACCATCAATCCCACGCTGCTGGCCAGGCCCGGCTACAGCGTGGAGACGGACTTCGCTCCCGTGGCTTCGCTGGCCAAGGCGGCCAATGTGATCGCCGTGCACCCCGGCGTGCCCGCCAAAACGGTGCAGGAGCTGGTGGCCCTGTCCAAGGCCAGGCCGGCCACCATCAGCTATGCCTCGCCCGGCGTGGGCTCCAGCCTGCATCTGGCCGGCGAGCTGTTCAAGCAGCAGACCGGCGCCGACATCCTGCACGTGGCCTACAAGGGCACGGCGCCCGGCCTCAACGATGTGCTGGGCGGCACGGTGCCGATGATCGTGGGCAATGTGCCCGCGCTGCTGCCGCATGTGCAGTCGGGCAAGCTGCGCGCGCTGGCCGTGACCGACCCGGCGCGCAGCAAGTACCTGCCCGAGGTGCCCACGCTGGCCCAGGCGGGCGTGCCGGGCATTGCCATCTCGTCCTGGTACGGCGTGATGGCGCCCAGGAAGACGCCGCCGGCCGTGCTCAAGCAGCTGGAAAAGGATATTCAGGAGATCTTCAGCACGCCGGCCGTGGTCAGGCAGCTGGACCTGCAGGGGATCGAGCCCTGGGTGGTCACGGGCAGCGCCTTCGGCGAGCTGATCCGCAAGGAGACAGCGACCTGGGTGCCCGTGATCAAGGCCGCCAACGTCACGCCGCAGTGATGCGGGGCGCGGCGGCCCTTTCTGCAGTGTCCGCCACGTCCCGGGTCGAGACCTGGGAGCGCAGCCACTGCGCATAGTCGGCCATGCAGCGCTCGGTGCGCATGGTGATCTGCGGCACGCTGTAGCTGTGCTCGGCGCGCAGCAGCCGGGCCAGGCGCTCCAGCACGTCGGGCAGGGTCTTGCAGACCAGCCGCCACTCGGGCGTGGCGTGCATCTCGCCCTCCCACACGTAGTGCGAGGTGATGGCCTCCACCTGCACGCAGGCCGCGGCCTGCTGCTGCACCAGGCTGCGCGCCAGATGGGCGGCCTCCTCGGCGCTGGGGACGGTGGTGGCCACCACGCACAGCGTGGACCAGGGCGAGGCGGGGTTCTTGGCGGAAGTCATGGAGGCGTAGTCTACGGTTGCGCGCTGCAGGCCGGTACTGGCCTTTGCGGCGTCAGGCCATCAGCCCCTTTTGCCGCGCCTGCAGCCGCGCCAGGCCCAGCAGCGCATCGGTGAAGGGCGTGTCCACGCCGCACAGCTGCCCCATTTCGCGCACCGCGCCCACCAGGGCATCGAGTTCCACGGGCTTGCCCGCTTCCACGTCCTGCAGCATGGAGGTCTTGAAGGCGCCCAGCTTGAGCGTGACCGCATGGCGGTCCTCGGGCGATTCGTTGATGGGCAGGCCGATGCGCGCGCCGATCTCCTTGGCCTCCAGCATCACGCGCGTGATCAGGCCGCGCACCAGGTCGTCGCCCAGGATGCGGTCCGAGGTGGCCCCCGTCAGCGCGCTGACGGGGTTGACGGTCATGTTGCCCCAGAGCTTGTACCAGGCGTCGCGCTGGATGTTGTCGGAGACCTTGGCCTCGATGCCGCCACGCTGCAGCAGTTGGGCCAGTGCCGCCAGGCGCGGCGTGGGCGGCTGGCCGGGCCCTGTGGCCAGGGGCTCGCCCAGGATGAGGCTGTTGCCGAAGTGGCGGCGCACCACGCCGGGCGCATCGTTGGAGCAGCTGGCATGGACCACCGAGCCCAGCACCTGACCCAGCGGGATGGCTTGCGCAATGCGGCCTTCAGGGTCCACGGCTTTCAGCTGCTTGCCTCGCACGCTGGCATCGACACCGCCTTGCAGAAACCACCAGGGCACGCCGTTCATGGCCGTGAGCACCACGGTGTGCGGGCCGATCAGCGGGGCGATGCGCTCGGCCACATCGGGCATGCCCGGCGCCTTGACGGAGATGATGACCAGGTCCTGCACGCCCAGGGCGGCCGGGTCCTGTTCGGCACGCAGCGCGAAGTGCTCGCGCTGCTCGCCGTGCACCAGGGTCAGGCCCTGGGTGCGCAGGGCCTGCAGCGCGGCGCCGCGCGCCACGGCGCTGAGTTGGCAGCCGGCGCGGGCCAGGGCCGCGCCCATCCAGCCGCCGATGGCACCGGCGCCGAAGATGCAGGCCTTGTCGAATGAAATGCTTGTCTGTTCCATGGTCATGCGCGGGAAGCTCCGGGTTCAAAGATCGAGATAGCTGCTGTCGCGCCGGTTCACACGGCGCACCAGGTGGTCGAACACATCGCGGGCACCGCCGTGGCTGGCGTTGAAGGTCAGCGAGTCCTCGTTGCAGCGCTGGGCCATGGCGTCGGAGACCATGCGCGGCGCGCCCATGGACAGGGTGGCCATCTGCACGTCGCAGGCGCGCTGCAGCGTCCACAGCACCACGAAGGCCTGGGGCAGGTCGCTGCCCCAGCTGAGCAGGCCATGGTTGCGCAGGATCACGGCCTTGCGGTGGCCGATGCTGGCCAGCAGGCGCGGCCCTTCGTCGGCATGGATGGTGATGCCCTCGAAGTCATGGTAGGCCACCATGCCGTGCAGCTGGGCGCTGTAGAAGTTGCTTTGCGACAGGCCCTGCTCCAGGCAGGCCACGCCCATGCCCGAGGTGGTGTGCGTGTGCATCACGCAGTGCGCGCCCGGCAGCCCGTCGTGGATGGCCGCATGCACCACGAAGCCGGCCGGATTCACCGGATGCCGCGAGCCGTCCAGCACCTCGCCGCGCACATTGATGCGTACCAGGTTGCTGGCCGTGACCTCTTCGTAATGCAGGCCGAAGGGGTTGATCAGGAACTGCTTTTCACCGCCCGTCACGCTGTCGGGCAGGCGCACCGTGATGTGGTTGTAGATCAGTTCGTCCCAGCCCAGCATGGCGAAGACGCGGTAGCAGGCGGCCAGTTCGATGCGGGCGGCCCGCTCTTCAGGGTGCATGGAGCAATTCATGGTGTGGCTCGTGGGGTGGGTTCTGAGGTGGGTCTTGAGGCGGGTTGTGCAGTGGCTTGTGGGGAAATCAGGCATCCAGCCCCTGGTCCAGCCCCTGGTCCAGCCCTTGGTCCAGCGCTTGGGAGGCACGGCCCAGCTTGTCCAGGATGCGGTCCAGCATGGCGCGCTCATCTGCCGTCAGGGCATTGAGCAGGGCCGCCTGGTAGGGGCGTGCGCGGGACAGCACTTCGTCGAAGAGCGCCTGCCCTGCTTCGCTCAGCTGCAGCAGGTGACGCCGCGCGTGCTGCGGGTCGGCGCGGCGCAGCACCCAGCCCCGGTCGATCAGCGGCTGCAGCGCGCGGCTGATCTGGGCCTTGTCCATCAGGCTCAGGCGCGACAGCGCGCTGGCATGCAGCTCGCCGTGGCGCTGGATCTGGCCCATGAGCCGCCACTCGGTCAGCCCCACGGGCGATGCCGGCGCGATGTAGTGGCGCGTCACCTGGGTCTGCAGCGCATTGGACAGCGCGCCCAGGCGGAAGGTGATGAAGTCCTCCAGCGCCAGCGTCTGGCTGCAGACCTGCGTGTCCGGTGCAGGGCCGGTGGTGGCATCGGCGGCAGGGATGGTGGATGGGCGTGGGCGGGGCATTGGGCGGAGGAAACCGGGCGGCGATTGCGATTTCGATTGCGATGGCCGCATGATCCATCAATGTTGACATATCAACATTGGTGGCAACCCTGAGAGCCCTGGCGGCCTGCAGGCCGCCAGCGGGCGCAGGGTGAAACCCATGCGCCCGCGCCGCGCTCAACGCTTGAGCAGTTCGTTGGAAGGCAGGGTCTCGTCCAGCAGCTTGCGGGCCGTCTCCACGCCCGCCACGGGCAGCAGCGCCGGGTCCAGCAGGCCCACCTGCACCAGCACGCTGGCCTGGTCCCAGTAGATGTGCTCGTGGTAGAGCTTGTCGCCCCGGAACTTGACCACGGCCAGCAGCGGGATCTCCACGCGCCGCCCCGTGGGCCGCACGCCGGGCAGCATCCACGGGATCTCGGTGGTGTGCGTGAAGCAGAACAGCATCTCGTCCACCACCTGCGAGGCCCCCACCGTGCGTGAAATCGGGGTCAGCGACGTGTCGGGCGGATTGCTGTTGACGAAGTGGTTCGTATAGAAGGCGTGCAGGTTGCTGAAGCCCACGCCGCCGGTCATGGTCGGGATGTGGTTCACATAGGGCTCGGCCACCATGGTGGCCATGGTGTCGTCCACGTTGCGAGTGGCGAATTCGTACTCGCAGTGCTTGTCCCACAGCGCGGCCAGGTCGAAATGCGGGCCGATGGCGGACTTGAGCGTGGCAATGCTGCGTTCGTGCGCCATCAGGGCCGAGGCGCGGTGGAAATGGTCGCCGCCCTTGCGCGCAAAGGCATGGTCCACGCCCGGATAGACATGCACGGCCACGCCGGGACGCCCGCCCAGCGCCTGGACGATGCGCTGGCGCGCCTCGGGCGGGCAGAAGGCGTCGAGCTCGGCCACATGCAGGGTGAGCGGGCAGCGGATGCGCTCGGCCTCGTCCAGCGCCGCCTCGATGCCCACGCCGTAGTAGCCGACCACCGCATCGGCATCGGTGCGGCAGGCGGCCAGGTAGGCCAGCTTGCCGCCCAGGCAAAAGCCCAGAACGCCGGCCTTGCCGTCCGTGACGTCGGGGCGCTGGCGCAAGGCGTTCAGGCAGGCCTGGATATCCTGCACGCCCAGGGCCTCGTCGAATCCCTTGTAGAAGCCGAAGGCGCGCTCCCAGTCCGCCGGCGTGTAGCCCAGCTCCACATCGGGCTGCTGGCGCCAGAACAGGTCGGGCACCAGCACCACGTAGCCTTCTTCGGCGTAGTAGTCGGCCACCTCGCGCATGGTGGCGTTGACGCCGAAGATCTCCTGCGCCAGCACCAGGCCGGGGCCGCTGCCCGAGGCCGGCACGGCCAGGTAGGCGTTGAAGCTGCCGCTGCCGTCCAGCGCGTTGATGCGCACATGGCGGCTGGCCGGGGGTTCTTTCTGCTGCATGGGTCTGTCTCCGTTTCAAAGGGTGGGGAAAGCTGCGGTGCCGCTTTTTTCATGGCCCGTCATACGCACTCGGGGTGCCGCACCGTCACCTGATAGTAGCCCGCGTGAAAGGCCAGGGGCTCGCCGTCGAAGCGTTCGCAGCGCTCGACCTGGCCGATGAAGATGAGGTGGTCGCCGCCATCGTATTGCCGGACGTTGCGGCAGACGAAGCGGGCCAGCACGCCATCGATCAGGGGCACGCCGGCCGGGCCTTCCGCGCAGTCCAGGCCGACAAACTTGTCTTGCTGCGGCGTGGAAAAGCGCCGCGACAGAAGGTGCTGGCCCGCAGCCAGCACGTGGATGGCGAAATGGCTGGCGCCCTGGAAATCGCAGACGCTGGGCGCCTGGCGCGCCAGGCTCCACAGCACCAGCGGCGGGTCCAGCGAGACCGAGGAGAACGAGTTGGCCGTCATGCCCACGCGCCGCCCGTCCGGCGCGCGCGTGGTGATGACGGTCACGCCCGTGGTGAACTGGCCGAAGGCCTTGCGCAGCTCGCGCGGATCGAAGGAGCAGGCCGTGGCGGCGGCCGGGGTTTCGCATGTGCTCATGGCGGCCTCTGCGGCTAGGCGGGGACGGCTGCCATGGCGGCGATGGCCGCGCAGCTGTCGATGTAGTGGTCCGCCTCGCCCGCGTCCGCGAACCAGGGGAAGAAGGTGCGCGGGTCATCGAAGCCGTTGGCAAGGGCGCTGGCCAGCGGTGCCAGCGTGCCCGCGCTGGCCAGCAGCTTGAGCACATGGGGTGGCGGTGGCGCCAGCAGCATGTTGGTCCACTGCGTGACCCATTGCGCATAGCCGAACCAGTAGCGGTCGAAGGTCTGCTGCATCCAGGCGGCGTCGAAGGCGCCATTGCCGTCACGATTTCCGTCATCATTGCCGCGCGCCAGGATGCTGCGCAGATAGGTGTCGGCGCACTTGGCCGCGTTGTTGGAGCCCTGGCCCGTAATGGGGTCGTTGAGCACCACCACGTCGCCCATGCCCAGCACCTTGCGCCCCGACGGCAGCGTGGCCACGGGCTTGCGCACCGTGGGGGCGAAGCGGCCCGCGAGGATGCCGTTGTCATCGGTCAGCGCAATGTCGCGGCAGCGCTCGGCCTCCCAGGGCACGAAGGTGTCGAGGATCCAGCGGCTGCGCTCCAGGTGCTGCTCCGGTGTCTTCACATCGCCCCAGCAGTCCATGGGGCCGCCGGGCACGCCCTCGAACACCATGATCTCGCAGGGGCCCGTGGTCGTCAGCGCCGGGAACACGAAATACTCGCCCACGCCCGGCAGCAGGTTGAAGGAGACGGCGGAGAACGGCTCGCGCGGCTTCATGCCCGTCACATAGGTCAGCGCCAGCGCGCGCTGGGGCTGGTCGAAGCGCGAGCGATGGGCATCGCGCTCGAACAGCCTCGATATCTCGCCCTTGCCGCTGGCGACCAGGGTCAGGTCATGGCTGCGCGTGCATTCCTCCAGCTCGGCGATGCCCGCGTCCTTGAGCACCAGCTCGCCGCCCTGGCGGCGGAAGTCGTCCATCCATGCGGGGATCTTCAGGCGCTGGTCCACGGACTGCGCGCCCGCGTTCAGCCGCGCCGCCCAGTCGATGGCCTTGTCGGCCGCTTTCCCGCCGTGCTGCGCCGGATGCGGCACGCACAGGCCGATGCCCTCGACCACCGGGCATTCGCGCGACCAGTGGTCCAGGCCCAGGCCGCGCTCTATCTGCAGCGCGCTGTCGAACATGCACTGGCTGGACATGACCCGACCCTGGGCGATGTCCTGCGCCGTGCGGTTGCTCAGTATCGTGACCTGATGGCCCGCGGCCAGCAGGCCCAGGCCCAGTTGCAGGCCCGACTGGCCGGCTCCGACGATGGCGATTTTCTTCATGGCTGTCTCCTTGCGGCTCCGTGTCCGTACTGCGTACTAGTCCATCAATTGGGGAATGGCGGCCACGGCGCGCTCGGGCCCCATGGCGCCGTAGCCGCCGTCCACCGCGTAGTCGGCGCCGGTCACGAAGCTGGCATGGTCCGAGCACAGGAACAGCACCACCTGCGCCACCTCGTGCGGATCACCCACGCGGCCCAGCAGGTGAAAGGGCGCGGCCACGCGGTCGGTCTTGGCGCGGTCGCCGCCACTGAGCCGGTCCATCACCGCCGACCAGGTCCAGCCCGGGCAGACGCTGTTGACGCGGATGCCATCGGCCGCCAGGTCCATGGCCATGCTGCGCGTGAGCTGCTTCATGGCCGCCTTGCTGGCCGGGTAGAGCCAGCGACCCGTCTGCGCCGCTTCCGAAGAGATGCTGGTGAAATTCACCACGGCCCCGCCACCGGCGGCCACCATGTGCGGGTGCACGGCCTGCAGCATGGCCACGGCGCTGGCCACGTTCACGTTGAACGAGGCCAGCCAGTCCGCGCGCGGCGACTGCAGGCCTTCGTCTACATACGAGCAGGCCAGGTTGACCAGGATGTGCACGCCGCCGTGCCGGCTGCATGCCTGCTGCACGCAGGCGGCGACCTGCGCGTCGTCGGTGATGTCGGTGCGCACGAAAAGCGCGCCCTCGCCCAGCGCATCGGCCAGCACCTGGCCGTTGTCGGCATCGATGTCGGCAATGACCACCTTCACGCCGGCCGCGTGCAGCGCACGCACCACGCCGGCGCCTATCAGGGTGGAGCCGCCGGTGACGATGGCGCTTTTGCCTTCGAGTCCCTTGAACATGACGCTTGTTCTCCCGTGTGGATGCCAGGCCGGGCTGGCCTGTGCAGCACACGTTACGGGGGGCCGGGCCGCGCAGGCATCCGGCAAGCGCAGGCACTGTCCCTGGCGCGCAGAAATCGGCTCCCGGGGAATGGTCCGAATTGTGGGAGCGGGTGGTTTTTGCTACGTTCTGCCCAGCCTATGGAACACGCCATGCACACACCGCTGCCGCTGCAGCGCTACCGGCTTTTCGAGAGCCACGACATGGACGAGGCCCGCGAAAGCGTGGCGCGCGTCTTCTGTCCGCATGGCCTGGGCATGCTGCGCCCGCGCGCCGAGCTGGACGCCTGCCACCACAGCGCGCCGCTTTCCCGCAACGTCAGCTTGAACTATGTGCAGTACGGTCCCGGCGTGCACATCGAGCCCGGCTACCTGCGGGACTTCTTCCTGCTGCAGATTCCCCTGCGCGGCAGTGCCGAGATCCGCTGCGGCGCGCAGCAGGTGGATACCACGCCGCGCCTGGCCTCCCTGCCCTCGCCGACCGAGCCGCTGTCCATGCGCTGGGCCGACGACAGCCCGCACCTGATCGTGCGCATGGCCCGCCCGGCCCTGGTGGCGCGGCTGGAGGCGCTGCTGCAGGCGCCCGCAGGCCGGCCGCTGGTGTTCGATCTGGGCGTGCCGCTGGACCAGCCGGCACTGGCACCGCTGGTGCATTTCATCGACTGCCTGCGGCACACGCTGGATGCGGGCAACGCCCTGCAGGCCACGCAGGCACTGGCCCAGCATGCGGAGGAATACCTGCTGACCAGCCTGCTGATGTCGGCCACGCACAGCCACAGCCGCGCACTGGCCGGAGACAGCCGGCGCAGCCTGCTGCCGCGCGGCGTGCGCAAGGCCCAGGAGTACATGCAGGCCCATGCCGACCAGCCCCTGTCGCTGGCCGATGTCTGCCGCGAGGCCGGCTGCAGCGCGCGCACGCTGCAGGCCGCCTTCCGCCAGCACGCGGGCATGGGGCCCATGGATTTCCTGCGCCAGCTGCGGCTGGACCGGGTGCGCGCCGAACTCCAGGCAGCCAAGGGCCCGGGCGTCGCAGCCGGCTCCGGCGTGCGCGACGTGGCGCAGAAATACGGCTTCCTGCACCTGGGCCACTTCGCGGCCCAGTACCGCAGCCGCTTCGGCGAGCTCCCGTCCGAGACGGCGAGCCGCCGCGTGCAGGCCTGAAGACCTGCCCTTGCCGGTTCAGCCCCGGCCCACGAAGGGCATCTTGGTGGCCATCACCGTGTGGAACAGCACGTTGGCCTCCAGCGGCAGGCTGGCCATGTAGAGCACGGACTGGCCCACCACATCCGCGTCGATCAGCGGCTCCACCGCGATCTCGCCATTGGCCTGGGGCACGCCCTTGGCCATGCGCGATGCCAGCTCGGTCATGGCATTGCCGATGTCGATCTGGCCCACGGCGATGTCGTAGGCACGGCCGTCGAGCGCAGCGGTCTTGGTCAGGCCCATGACGGCATGCTTGGTGGCCGTGTAGGCACTGGAATTGGGGCGCGGCGCATGCGCGGAGATGGAGCCGTTGTTGATGATGCGGCCGCCGCGCGGCGACTGGTCGCGCATGGTGCGGAAGGCCTGCTGCAGGCAATAGAACATGCCGTTGAGGTTGACATCGACCACCTCGCGCCACTGCTCGGGCGTCCAGTCCAGGAAGGAGCCGGGCGGATTGCCCCGGCCGGCGTTGTTGAACAGCAGGTCCACGCGACCAAAGCGCTGCACCGTGCGCGCGAACAGCTGCTCCACGGCAGCCGGGTCGCTGACATCGGTGGCAATGCCCAGCATGCGCTCGCCCGCGCCGTACTTTGCCTGAGCCTCGGCGCAGGTCTCATCCAGCGGCGCCTGGCGGCGGCCCGCCACCACCACCTGGTAGCCGGCGCCCGCCAGGGCCAGCGCCACGGCCTTGCCCACGCCGGTTCCTCCGCCCGTGACCACGGCCGTCTTTGCGTTCTTCATCTCCATTGCTTGTCCATCCTGTAGTGCATGTATTGCAGCCGCCGCCCGCGCACCGGTGGCGGGCGGCGCCGCTGCATTGTCGGCGACGCGCCGGGCCTGCGGACTGTGCCGCAGGCGACACCATCGCCACACTGCGGACGAAGCTCAGGCAAAGCGCCAGGCAATGGAGCCCAGCGGCCCGTAGTCCACATGGAAGCTGTCGCCGGCCTGGGCCGTGACGGGCCGCGTGAACGAGCCTGCCAGCACCACCTGGCCTGCGTCCAGCTGCTCATCCCATTGCGCGAGCCGGTTAGCCAGCCAGGCCACGCCCGTGGCCGGATGGTTGAGCACGGCGGCCGCCACGCCGGACTCCTCGATCACGCCGTTGCGCTGCAACAGCGCCGACACCCAGCGCAGGTCCACCGCGTCGGGGCGCACGGGCCGCCCGCCCATGACGATGCCGGCATTGGCCGCGTTGTCGGCGATGGTGTCGCGCACCGTGCGCATGGCCTGGGTATCGCGGTCCTTTTGCTCGATGCGGGCGTCGATGATTTCCACGGCGGGCACCACCCAGTCGGTGGCGGCCAGCACATCGCACAGGGTGACGCCCGGCCCCTTGAGCGCGCGGCCCAGCACGAAGGCCAGCTCCACCTCCACGCGCGGAGCGATGAAGCGCGCAAAGGGAATGTCGCCGCCGGGCTCGAAGAACATGTCGTCCAGCAGGGTGCCGTAGTCGGGCTCGGTGATCTGCACGGCCTGCTGCATGGCACGCGAGGTCAGGCCGATCTTGTGGCCCCTGACCGTGCGGCCCTCGGCGCGCTTGAGCCGCATCCAGGCGCGCGAGATGGCGTAGCCGTCCTGCACCGTCATGTCCGGATGGCGGCGGGAAAAGTGCCGGACCTGCACCCGGCTTTTTTCGCTGGCGTGCAGCTCGGCCGCCAGGCTGTCTATGGTGTGTTGCGCAAGCATGGGCGGCCCTTCAGCGCGCGGCGGCGCCATCGTCGGCCCAGGCCAGGTAGCCGTCGGACACGCCCTGGCGCTGCATGGCATCCCAATGCGCCACCGAAGGCGTGGGCATCTGGAAGGCATCGCCCACGCGGCCATACCAGCCGGGGTTCTGCAGCCGCGCGATCAGCTCCATGGGCGCGGGGTCGAAGTACATGAGCTCGCCATCGACCACGGCCGCATCCATGACGTGGGCGGCCAGCACGTCGGCCAGCACCAGGCTGCGCACGCCGTCGATATCGATGATCTGGCGCACGCGGCACTCGAAGGACGCAGGGCTGTCCGCGATGCGCGGCGCCTTGACGCGCCGGGCATCGCCCAGGACCAGGCCGGCCTGGGCCGACTCGTCCACCTGCGCGCCGAACTCTATGGCCGTCACCGCCATGCGGCGCGCCAGCGGCTCGGACACCAGGTTCACCACGAACTCGCCCGTGGCCGCGATGTTGCGCGCCGTGTCCTTGAGCACCCCCTGGCGCGAGCCGATGCACACGCACAGCAGCGGCGGATCGCCCGACATGGCGTTGAAGAAGGAAAACGGCGCGACGTTGACCGTGCCGTCCCCGTCCACCGAGCTGATCCAGGCGATGGGACGGGGCAGAACCAGGGAGTGCAGGATGTTGCTGCGCTGCTCGCTGTTGAGCGATTGCATTTCAAAGTACATGGGATTCCGGAGGGGAAGGGAAAAAGGGAGGGCGTCGCGTCACTCGTTGCCGGCGCGCGCCGCGTCCTGCTCGGCCTGGGCGATGCCGGGGGCGCGCGCATTGGACTGGTGCAGTTCCACCAGGTTGCCGGCCGGGTCGCGCAGGAACAGCTGCTTGAGGCTGGGCGATGCCACGTTGTCCAGCGTGAAGTAATCGACGCCGCGCGCCAGCAGCTCCTGCTCGGCGCCGAGGATGTCGTCCACGGCCAGCGCGATGTGGTTGGACACGGGGTCCTTGCCCGGGCCCTGCGCATAGCGCGACGGCCCCTCGCTGCCGAGGATGTGCAACTGGCTGCCGTTGGGCAGGTTGATCCAGGAGCCGTAGATGCCGGGGATCTTCCAGCGCGCGGCGTCCTGGGGCAGGTTCAGCACTTCGCGGTAGAAGTCGAGCATGGCGTCGGCCTGGGCGTGGTTGACGCCGAATCCGACATGGTGGAGTTCCAGAACTTTGATGGGCATGGGATGTCCTTGCAGATTTGTGTGCCGCCAAATAATACGCTTAACGTACTATACACAAAGCGTAATATATGAAAGCCGTAAAATCAACCGCCCTTTCTTCTACCGGCTTCAACCCGGCTTCAACCCGGTTTCACCCGCTTCCATCCACTCCCATGAGTCCGCGCAAGACCGCTGCCGCACCGGCCCCCGACTCCACCCCCCTCGCCAACGCCCCCGAAGCGCTGCGCCCGCACCTGGCCCTGATGGCCGAGACCGCGCAGCCCGGCACCGACACGCCGGCCGCCGGCCTGGGCCTGCTGCTGCTGTGGCTGGCCGACGATGTGGAGCAGCGCGCCAACGCATCGCTGCAGGCGTTCGGCCTGTCCGAGAGCAAGCTCGACGTGCTCATGATCTTCGGCCTGGCCGAGCGCGGGCTGCTGGGCGACACGGTGGTCACGCCGTCCTATATCGCCAGCTACGTCGGCGTGACGCGCTCGTCGGTGACGGGCCTGCTGGACTGGCTGGAAAAGCGCTCGCTGCTGGCGCGCAGCCTCAGCCAGGAAGACCGCCGCAGCTTCGACCTGGCGCTCACCGACCAAGGCCGTGAGGTACTGGCCCGCGCGCTGCCGGCCTTCTGGCGCATGTGCGAGTCCCTGGTCGACTACCTGGACGAGGGCGAGCGCGCCAGCCTGCAGTCCATCCTCTTCAAGGCCTGGACGAGGATGAAGGCGCAACAGGGCGCTTGAGCCTGGGAGCGCGGCAGGCCGCCCTGGCTGCCGCAAGCCTGCGCAGCCGGCACGGTGCCATATTTCGCGCGGGCATAAGCTCAATCTTGCCTGTGCAAAATTTCCTTTGCGATCAATGCCTTGCGCCGTGCATGGCTCGCTATAAGGAAATGTGAATTCCGTCGTGGTGCGCGCCGGGGCCGGGTGTTGCAATGCCTTCAGAGGCCATGCCGGCAGGCGCCATGTGGGCGCCGGCGCCGGGCCTGGCCGAGCTGGAGGAACCACGCCTTGCCCACGCGCAGAAACACATTGCTCTGGTCGCTCGCCGCCACGCTGGCGCTGCCCGGCCTTGCGGCGGCCGCCGCGCTGAAGATAGGCGTCACGCCCGGCTCGCTGGCCGACTCCGTGGAGGTCGCCGCCAAGGAGGCGCGCGCCCAGGGGCTGGACGTGCAGGTCATCGAGTTCACCGACTGGACCACGCCCAACACGGCGCTGGCGGCCGGCGACATCGACCTCAACTACTTCCAGCACCAGGCCTTCCTGGACAACGCCATCCGCGAGCGCGGCTATGCCTTCGCCAGCGTGGCCACGGGCCTGCTGCCCAACATCGGCCTGTACTCGCTCAAGACCCAGCGCTTTGCCGACCTGAAGGAGGGAGCGCGCGTCGGCGTGGCCAACGACCCCGTCAACCAGGGGCGCGGCCTGCTGCTGCTGGAGAAGGCCGGCCTGATCCAGCTGCGCGAAGGCAAGGGCCCGCGCGCGGGGCTGGACGACATCGTGTCCAACCCGCGCAAGCTGCGCTTTGTCGAGATCGAGGGGCCGCAGCTGGTGCGCGCGCTGGACGATGTGGACCTGGCCCAGGGCTACCCGGCCCACTTCGTCAACGCCGGGCGGCCCCAGGTGGCCGGCAATGCGCTGCTGTATTCGGGCATTGACGACCTGTACTACGCCATCCGCTTCGTCTCGCGCCAGGACAACGCCCGGGACCCGCGCATTGCGCAGTTCGTGCGCATCTACCAGACCTCGGGCGCCGTGCAGGCGCAGATCCACAAGTCCTTCGCCGCCAACGACAGGCTGTACAGCCTGCCGTGGCGCAAGCCGTGACGCGGCCCCTTCCTGCCTTTTCGAACCCTTTTTTTCCGGAGATCCCGATGAAGCTTTCCCGTGCCCTGATCGCCCCGCTGGCCGCCCTGGCCCTGTTCTCCGCCCACGCTGCCGACAAGCTGCGCATCGGCGTGGTGCCCGGCGCCTACGCCGACTCGGTGGCCGTGGCCGCCAGGGAGGCCAAGGCCCAGGGCATCGATGTGCAGGTGGTGGAGTTCACCGACTGGACCACGCCCAACGTGGCCGTGGACTCGGGCGACCTGGACATCAACTACTTCCAGCACCAGCCCTTCCTGGACAACGCCATCCAGAAGAACGGCTACAAGCTGGCCAGCGCGGGCACGGGCATCCTGGCCAACGTGGGCCTGTACTCGCTCAAGCACAAGGCCATCGCCCAGGTGCCGCAGGGCGGCAAGGTGGGCATTGCCAACGACCCCGTGAACCAGGGGCGCGGCCTGCTCTTGCTGCAGAAGGTGGGGCTGGTCAAGCTCAAGCCCGGCGTGGGCTACCTGGGCAGCCTGAATGACATCGTCGAGAACCCCAAGAAGCTCAGCTTCGTCGAGGTCGAGGGGCCGCAGCTGGTGCGCATCACGGGCGACGTGGACCTCGCCCAGGGCTACCCGCACTTCATCGTGGCGGCCAAGGCCTTCGATCCGTCCAGCGGGCTTGCATATTCCGGTATCGAGGACGCGCGCTTTTCCATCCAGTTCGTGGTCAAGGCCAGCCGCACGCAGGACCCCGTGGTGCAGAAGTTCATCCGCATCTACCAGAACTCCGATGCGGTGAAGGCCGAGGCCCAGCGCGCCTTCTCCAACGACAAGCGCCTGTACAACCTGGCCTGGGTCAAGCCCTGAGCGGCACGGGGAGGACTTCAGCCATGTCAACCAGCATTGCAGCCAGGCAGCCCCTGGCGGACAGGCCGGCCCACGAGGCGGACAGGCCGGCCCATGACGCGGGCAGGCGCTCATCGGCAGCGGCCGGCACCGCGCGGGAATCCATCCGCGGACCCGGCGCCGTGGCCTTCAGCGGCGTGGCCAAGACCTACCAGTCTTCGGCAGGACCCGTACAGGCGCTGGACGCGATCAGCCTGGAGATCGCGCCGGGCAGCATCTTCGGCATCATCGGGCGCAGCGGCGCGGGCAAGTCCAGCCTGCTGCGCACCATCAACCGGCTGGAGCAGCCCAGCAGCGGCCAGGTGCGGGTCGACGGCGTGGACATCGGCACGCTGGACGAATCGCAGCTGGTGCAGCTGCGCCGGCGCATCGGCATGATCTTCCAGCACTTCAACCTGCTGTCGGCCAAGACGGTGCATGACAACGTGGCCCTGCCCCTGCAGGTGGCGGGCCTGCCGCGCGCACGCATCAATGCGCGGGTCAATGAGCTGCTGGCCCTGGTGGGCCTGCAGGAGAAGGCTGGCACCTATCCGAGCCGGCTGTCGGGCGGGCAAAAGCAGCGCGTGGGCATTGCCCGCGCCCTGGCCACCGACCCCGAGATCCTGCTGTGCGACGAGGCCACCTCGGCCCTGGACCCCGAGACCACGCAGTCCATCCTGGAGCTGCTGCGCACCATCAACCGCAAGCTGGGCATCACCATCGTCCTGATCACGCATGAGATGAGCGTGATCCGCGAGATCGCCGACCGCGTGCTGGTGCTGGAGCAGGGCCGCATCGCCGAGCTGGGCGAAGTCTGGAAGGTCTTCGGCAACCCGCAGCACCCGGCCACGCGCGCCCTGCTGGCACCGCTGCAGCATGGCCTGCCCGACGACCTGCGCCAGCGCCTGCTGCCCGACGCGCCCGCAGGCCGCCACGAACGCATCCTGCAGCTGACCTACCGCGGCGAGGACGGGCTGGAGCCCGACTTCCCGCGCATCGCCCAGGCCCTGGGCGGCCGGGTGCGCCTGCTGCATGGCGGCGTGGACCGCATCCAGGGCCATGCCCAGGGGCAGCTGCTGATCGCGCTGGGCGGCGGCACGGCCGCGCATGACTGGCACACATTGACGCAGGGCCCGGCGGCCATTGCGCATGACATCAAGGATCTCGGATATGTCGCTGAATCTGTCCATTCCCATTGAGCGCTACGGCAACGCGCTGGCCGACACGCTGATGATGGTCGGCGTCTCGGGCGGCATCGCGCTGGCGGCGGGCATTCCGCTGGCGGTGCTGCTCATCGTCACCGCGCCCGGCGGCTTCCTGGCCTCGCCGCGCACGCACCGCGCGCTGGGCAGCGTGATCAACGGCTTCCGTGCCACGCCCTTCATCGTGCTGCTGGTGGCGCTGATCCCGTTCACGCGGCTGGTGACGGGCACCACCATCGGCGTGTGGGCGGCCATCGTGCCGCTGGCCATCAGCGCCACGCCGTTCTTCGCGCGCATCGTCGAGGTCAGCCTGCGCGAGGTCGATCCCGGCCTCATCGAAGCCGCCCAGGCCATGGGCTGCCGCAAGTGGGACATCGTGCGCCACGTCTACCTGCCCGAGGCCCTGCCCGGCATCGTGGG
Source organism: Delftia sp. (assembly GCF_059499305.1). Lineage (NCBI taxonomy): Bacteria > Pseudomonadati > Pseudomonadota > Betaproteobacteria > Burkholderiales > Comamonadaceae > Delftia > Delftia sp. The sequence goes on along the minus strand of NZ_JCABYI010000005.1, from coordinate 42,651 downwards.
CGGCTTCACCATCACCCTGGTGGCGCTGATCAGCTCCTCGGCCATGGCTGGCGCCGTGGGCGCGGGCGGCCTGGGCGACCTGGCCATCCGCTACGGCTACCAGCGCTTCGACACCCAGGTGATGCTGCTGGTGATTGCCGTGCTGATCGCGCTGGTCACCGTGGTCCAGGTGCTGGGCGACCGCTACGTGCGCCGGCTGCGCAGCCGCTGACGCTGAAAACAGGCACCACGCCTTTCCCTCCGGGGCCGCCGCCTGGCGGCCCTCTCCCCACCGACTCAGCAACGAGGCACGGAATGACCACACCGGATGCCCTGGGCGCAGCCTTGCCCGGCAACACACACCACACCCCGGGCGGGGCGCTGCGGCGCCTGCCCCTGCCGCCCTCCACCCCGCACCGCATCACCAGGGAGGCCGAGGCCCTGCAGGCCGCCCAGGCCCTGGCCGATGAATGGCGCGTGGACGCAGCGGCCCGCGACCACGAGCGGCGCCTGCCCTGGCAGGAAATCGAGCGCTACACGGCCAGCGGGCTGGGCGCCATCACCGTGCCCCGCGCCTACGGCGGCCTGGGCGCTTCCTACGAGACGCTGGCCCAGGTCTTCGTCACGCTGTGCGCGGCCGACCCTTCGCTGGGCCAGATTCCGCAGAACCATTTCGCCGTGCTGCAGAACCTGCGGGACATGGGCAGCGATTCCCAGAAGCGCCGATGGTTCGCCGACGTGCTGGCCGGCCACCGCCTGGGCAATGCCGGGCCGGAACGCAAGGGCCGCGCGGCCCATGTGCTGGAGGCCACCGCGCGCCTGTCGCGCGATGCGGCAGGCGGCCTGCGCGTCAGCGGCACGCGCTTTTACTCCACGGGCTCGGCCTTCGCGCACTGGGTGCCGTTTCGTGCCCAGGACGAGGAAGGCCGCATCGTGCAGGTCTGGGTGCGGCGCGATGCGCCGGGCGTGACCGTGTTCGACGACTGGGACTCCTTCGGCCAGCGCACCACGGCCAGCGGCAGCGTGCAGCTGGACCAGGTGCAGGTACAGCCCGAGGACGTGGTGCCTGCCTGGCAGTTCGAGGCCACGCCCTCGCTGTCCGGCCCGGTGTCGCAGCTGATCCAGGCCTCCATCGACGCGGGCATTGCCCAGGGCGCGCTGCGCGACGCGGTGGACTTCGTGCGCGACAAGAGCCGGCCCTGGATGGACTCGGGCGTGGCGCGTGCCAGCGACGATCCCCACCTCATCCACGAGGTCGGCCAGCTGCAGATCGAGGTGGATGCGGCCTATGCCGTGCTGCTGGAGGCCGCGCGCACGCTGGATGCGCTGGCTGCAGCGGCGGGTGGCGCGGTGGACGAGCAGGCCAGCGCCCAGGCCTCGGTGGCCGTGGCCGAGGCCAAGATCCTCACCACCGAGGCCGCGCTGCAGGCCGGCGAGCACCTGTTCGCGCTGGCCGGCTCCTCGGCCAGCCGCGCTGCCCACCACCTGGACCGCCACTGGCGCAACGCCCGCGTGCACACGCTGCACGACCCCGTGCGCTGGAAATACCACCTGCTGGGCAACTACCTGCTCAACGGCGCCCTGCCGCGCCGCCACCAGTGGAACTGACCGCCATGACACAGACATCGACCCAAGAGCTGCAGGCCCTGGCCTCCACGCCGGGCAGCCAGCCCGCTCCCGCAGCGCCTGCGGCCCGGCCCGCCCACATCATCGGCAGCGAGGCCGAGGCGCTGGAAGCGGCCCGCAGTTTTGCCGCCCTCATCGCCCCCGGCGCGCTGGCGCGCGACCGCGACCGCCTGCTGCCCTGGCAGGAGGTGGAGCAGTTCAGCCAGAGCGGCCTGTGGGGCATCACCATTCCCCGGGAGTACGGCGGCGCGGGCGTGTCCACGGCCACGCTGACGCGGGCCATTGCCCTGATTGCGGCGGCCGATGGCAACTTCGGCCACATTCCGCAGAACCACTACTACTCGCTGGAAGTGCTGCGCGTGGGCGGATCACCCGCGCAAAAGGCCTTCTTCTATGACCGTGTGCTGCGCGGCGAGCGCCTGGGCAATGCGCTGGCCGAGATCGGCCACCGCGACTTCCAGCGCCGCACCCGGCTGCTGCGCGACAGCGGCGGCTGGTTCGTGCAGGGGCGCAAGTTCTATTGCACGGGCGCCCTGTTCGCGCACTGGATTCCCACCCTGGTCAGCGCGCAGGAAGAGGCGCCGGGGCACGGCGAGCGCATGTATCTGGTCTTCATCCCGCGCGATGCGGCCGGCGTCACCGTCACCGACGACTGGGACGGCTTCGGCCAGCGCGTGACGGGCAGCGGCTCCGTGCAGTTCGACCGCGTGCGCGTGGAGCCCGAATGGGTGGTGCCCTTCACCAGTTCCTTCGAGCGGCCCACCACCATCGGCCCCTTTGCCCAGATCATCCATGCCGCCCTGGACGCGGGCATTGGCCACGGCGCGCTGCAGGCCGCCCTGCCCTTCATCCGCGAGCATGCGCGGCCCTGGGTGGACGCGGGCGTGGCCAGCGCCACGCAGGACCCGCTGCTGCTGCAGCAACTGGGCAATGTCCACGTGCGCCTGCGCGCCGCCGATGCCCTGGTGGCCCGCGCGGCCCTGGCCGTGGACGCCGCCCAGCGTGCGCCCACGGACGACAGCGTGGCCGCCGCCTCGGTGGCCGTGGCCCAGGCCAAGGCGCTGAGCACCAGCGCCAGCCTGCTGGCCGGCAGCAAGCTGTTCGAGCTGGCAGGCACGGCCTCCACCCTGGCGGGACAGGGCCTGGACCGCTTCTGGCGCAACGCGCGCACCCACACCCTGCACGACCCCGTGCGCTGGAAATACCACGCCGTGGGCAACTACGTGCTCAACGGCATACGCCCGCCGCGCCATGGCGCGCTCTGACCTTTATCAACGACACAGGAATGCAATGATGACAACGACCTCCCCCACACTCTGGCCCCGGCTGGCCGCCTTCCTGGGCGCTGCCCTGCTCGCGGGCAGCGCCCTGGCCGCGCCCCTGAAGATCGGCGTGGTGCCAGGCATCTTCGCGGACTCGGTGGAAGCCGCCGCCAAGGAGGCCAAGAAGCAGGGCCTGGACGTGCAGGTGGTGGAATTCACCGACTGGGCCACGCCCAACGTGGCGCTGGACGCGGGCGATATCGACCTCAACTACTACCAGAACAGCAACTACCTGGCCAATGCAGCGCGCAGCAAGGGCTTCAAGTTCACCAGCGTGCAGGCGGGCATCCTGTCCTACCTGGGCCTGTACTCCACGCGCCACAAATCCCTGGCCGACCTGCCCACGGGCGCCAAGGTGGCCATTGCCAGCGACCCCGTCAACGTGGGCCGCGGCCTGCGCCTGCTGCAGCACGCGGGCCTGATCACGCTGCGCCCCGACACCGGGCTGCTGGGCACCCAGGCGGACATCGTCTCCAACCCCAGGAAGCTGCAGTTCGTGGAGATCGAGGGCCCGCAGCTGGCCCGCACCACGCCCGACGTGGACCTGGCCCAGGGCTTTCCGTATTTCATCATCGCCTCCAAGGCCTTCGATGCCAGCAAGGGCCTGGCCTACACCAGCTACGAGGACGACTCCTGGGCCATCCAGTTCGTGGCCCGCAGCGACCGCGCGGCCGACCCGCGCATCGCCCGCTTCCTGGACATCTACAAAAACTCCGACGTGGTGCGCAAGACCATCCACGCCTTCTACCTGAACGACCAGAAGCTCTACCGCCTGGCCTGGTTGAAGAACTGACGCAACGGACTGCAGGACCCGCCCCATGACGCAAGCCAAGCGCCACATCCACGTCAACGCCTTCAACATGAACTGCGTGGGCCACATACACCACGGGCTGTGGACCCATCCGCGCGACCGCTCCACCGAGTACGGCACGCTGGCCTACTGGACCCACATCGCCAGGGTGCTGGAGGAAGGACTGTTCGACGGCATCTTCATCGCCGACGTGGTCGGCTACTACGACGTCTACCAGGGCGGCGTGGACCTGACCCTGCGCGAAGGCATACAGCTGCCCGTCAACAACCCCTGGCTGCTGGTCTCGGCCATGGCGGCGGTGACGCGGCACATCGGTTTCGGCCTCACGGCCACCGTGGGCGCGCACCAGCCCTATACCTTTGCGCGCGACGTGACCACGCTGGACCAGCTGACCAACGGCCGCATCGGCTGGAACATCGTCACCGGCTATGTGGACAGCGGCGCGCGCGGACTGGGCCAGGACGGCCTGGCCGAGCACGACAGCCGCTACGACCGCGCCGACGACTTCCTGGAGCTTTCCTACAAGCTCTGGGAAGGCAGCTGGGAAGAGGGTGCCGTGATCGCCGACAAGGCGCGGCGCATCCACGCCCTGCCCGGCAAGGTGCACCCGGTGGTGCATGAGGGGCCGTTCTACCGTGCCAACGCCATCCACATGAGCGCGCCCTCGCCCCAGCGCACGCCCGTGCTGTTCCAGGCCGGCACCTCGCCGCGCGGGCTGCGCTTTGCAGGCCGGCATGCCGAGGGCATCTTCATCGGCGCGCGCACGCCCGAGGCCGCGCGCGAGGCCTCGCGCCAGCTGCGCCAGGCCGCCGTGGACGCGGGCCGGCGCCCCGAGGACATCAAGATCTACGCCGGCGTGGCCGTGGTGCCCGGCCGCACCGAGGCCGAGGCCCGCGAGAAATACGCCGACTACCTGTCCCACGCCAGCGCGGAAAGCGGGCTGGCCCACTTTGCCGCCAGCACCGGCGTGGACTTTGCGCAGTACGGGCTGGACGACCCCATCTCCTTCGGCAACACCAACGCCATCCAGTCGGCGGCCCAGGCCGCGCAGAAACAGGGCTGGACCACGCGGCGCAAGCTGCTGGAGCAGTTCACGCTGGGCAGCCGCTACGCCACCATCGTGGGCGACCCGTCCCAGGTGGCCGACGAGCTGGAGCGCTGGATCGACGTGGGCGAGATCGACGGCTTCAACCTGACGCGCATCGTCGCGCCCGAGACCTGGGAAGACTTCGCCCGCCTGGTCGTGCCCGAGCTGCAGAACCGGGGGCGCTACCGCACCAGCTACGGCGACGACGCCACGCTGCGCCAGCGCCTGTTCGGCCAGGGCGACCGCCTGCCCGCCAGCCACGCCGCCGCGCGCTGGCGGCGTTGAAGGCACCGCGCAGGCCGCGCTGCGCAGGGACGGGCGCAGCGGCCGTGCGCATATCGCCAGAACGCATTAGCACATGCCATGCGCCACAAAATCCCTTTCAGAAACAAGCACTTGCCAAGGCACCCAAACCGATAAGCAAATGCGTTAAGTTTCTTTCGCCATACCGGCGTTCGGCCCTGTAATGAAGGCATCCATCCCACCTCATCCGGGCTGGCAGTCTTCGCAAACCGCATGCCGCGCTGCCTCCTGGAACCCACGCCAAGGAGTTTCCATGAGCCGATCGCTGAAGACTGTCATCGTCAATGGCAGCCTGAGCCGCCCCTCCCGCACCCGTGTCCTGCTGGACGCCCTGCATGCCCGCCTGGGCCAGGAGCTGCCGCTGCAGGCACAGGTCATCGACCTGCTGGACCTGCAGCCCCACCTGGGCGCGGCCCTGTCCAAGAACGACCTGCCGCCGGCCACGCTGCAGGCCATCGAAGCCATCGAGCAGGCCGACTTCCTCATCGTCGGCGCCCCGGTCTTCCGCGCCAGCCTGCCGGGCCTGCTCAAGCACCTGTTCGACCTCATCGACCTGGACGCGCTGCAGGGCACGCCCGTGCTGCTGGCCGCCACCGGCGGCAGCCCGCGCCACGCCCTCATCCTGGACCACCAGCTGCGCCCGCTGTTCGGCTTTTTCTCGGCCCTCACCCTGCCCATTGGCGTGTACTCCACGCCCGAGGACATCCAGGACGGCCAGGTCCACAGCGAATCGCTGCGCCAGCGCATCGAGCTGACCGTGCAGCTGTCGGCCCCGGTGCTGCGCGGTGCGCTGCAGCAGCTGGTGCAGGCCCAAATCCAGGCCGAGGCACAGCCGCCTGTTCCCGAAGCCGCCGACCTGGCCCTGGCCGGGCAGCCCGCGTGAGCCAGGCACAGGCCGTCCCTGCGGACCCGATAGCCACTGCGCAGGATCTGGCGCAGCGCCTTGCCGCCACGGCGGCCCTGCGCGATGCCGCAGGCGGCACGCCCAAGGCCGAGCGCGATGCGCTGCGCGCCAGCGGCCTGCTGGCACTGAGCATTCCGCGCGAGCTGGGCGGCCTGGGCGCGGACTGGGTGCAGACGCTGGAGACGGTGCGCATCCTCGCCACGGCAGACGGCTCGCTGGCCCATGTCTACGGCTTCCAGCACCTGCACCTGGCCACCGTGCAACTGTTCGGCCAGCCCGCCCAGTGGCGGCCCTGGCTGCTGCAGACGGCACGCCACCGCTGGTTCTGGGGCAATACGCTGAACCCTCTGGACCGTCGCACCACGGCCACGCGCCAGCCCGGCCACTGGGAGTTTTCGGGCAAGAAGAGCTTCACCTCGGGCGCGCTGGACTCGCAGATGCTGGTGGCCTCGGCCATCGATGCCGACAGCGGCCAGCTGCTGATCGGCGTGGTGCCCACGGAGCGCACGGGCATCACCTTGCTGCGCGACTGGGACAACATGGGGCAGCGCCAGACCGACAGCGGCTCGGCCCTGTTCGAGCGCGTGCGCGTGGAGGCGGCAGAGCTGCTGCTGGACCCCGGCCCGCTGTCCACGCCGCATGCCGCGCTGCGCCCGCTGCTGGCCCAGCTCATCCTGGCCCATCTGTTCCTGGGCATTGCCCAGGGTGCGCTGGAGCAGGCGCGCGGCTACACGCTGAACGAGGCGCGGCCCTGGTTCAAGTCCCCTGCCGATGCGGCCGGCGCAGACCCCCACATCCAGGCGCTGTATGGCGAGCTATGGGCCGCGCTGGAAGGCGCGCGCCTGCTGACCCTGCAGGCCGCGCAGCGCTTTGACGCCGCCTGGCGCCGGGGCCCGGCGCTGACCGCCCACGAGCGCGGCGAAGTCGCCGTGGCCGTGACGGCCGCCAAGATTGCCACCACGCGCTCGGGGCTGGACCTGTCCAGCCGCATCTTCGAGGCCACGGGCGCGCGCGCCACGCACGCGGCGCTGCGCTTTGACCGCTTCTGGCGCAACCTGCGCACGCAGACGCTGCACGACCCGCTGCACTACAAGCTGCAGGAGCTGGGCGACTGGGTGCTCAACGGAACCCATCCGCAGCCCAGCTTCTATTCGTGACGCCGCGCCATGAACACCCGTCTGCCCACCTGGCCGCCCGGCAAGTCCTCGGCAACACCTGCGCCCGTACCTGCAACCGTGCATGCGCCCGCAGCCTCTGCCGCGCACGATGACGGCGCCGCGCCCGCGCCGTGGATACTGCAAGACCCGGCCTCGCAGGCCCTGCTCAAGACCATGGGACAGGTGGCCGCCAGCGAGGCCGGAGTCCTCATCCTGGGCGACAGCGGCGCCGACAAGGAAATGGTGGCCCGCCACATCCACCGCCTGAGCCCGCGCCGCCACGGCCCCTTTGTCGCCGTCAACTGCGGCGCGCTGTCCGAGGCCCTGATCAACGCCGAGCTCTTCGGCCACGAAAGCGGTGCGCTGACGGGTGCCTTCGGCAACCTGCCCGGCCGCTTCGAGGACGCCCACGGCGGCACCCTGCTGCTGGACGAGATCGACGACCTGCCCCTGCACGTCCAGAGCAAGCTGGTGCGCGTGCTGCAGGACAAGGCGGTCACCCGCATCGGCGCCAGCCAGCGCACGCCGGCCGATGTGCGCGTGCTCGCGGCCAGCAGCGCGCCGCTGCACACCAAGGTGGCGGCGCGGCGCTTTCGCGAAGACCTGTACTACCTGCTTGATGTCGTCACCCTCACCGTGCTGCCGCTGCGCCAGCGCCCGGCCGACATCCTGCCGCTGGCGCGCCACTTCATCGCGAGCTACTGCCAGCGCATGCGCTACGCGCCCATGGCACTGAGCCAGGACGCGCAGCGCAAGCTGCTGGAGCACGACTGGCCCGGCAACAGCCGCGAGCTGGAGAACGTCATCCACCGCAGCCTGCTGCTGACCCAGGGCATGCACATCGGCGCGGGCGACCTGCACATCGCCAGCAGCCAGGGCGAGCCCGATCCCGTCCCCACACGCGAGGCCGAACACGGCGCCCAGGCCGCCGCCGCCGAACTGGCCCTGGGCGAAGCGCTGGACAGCCTGTGCGACGTGCATGCCGAAGGCCTGGAGCAGCACGTGCTGGGCGCCCTGCTGCTCAAGGCCTGGCAGCGCAACCGCGGCAACCAGGTGCAGACCGCGCGCCAGCTGGGCATCAGCCGCAGCGTGGTGCGCGCGCGGCTGCAGCGCCTGGGCCAGGTGCCGGGCGAGGCCGCGCCACCGTCTTTTCCATCGTCCCCGGAGATCTCATGAGCCAAGACCCCCACGCATCGCCAGACATCTTCTGGTTCCTGCCCACCTCGGGCGACACGCGCTACCTCGGCACCTCCGACTTCGGCCGCGCACCCACCAACGCCTACATGCGCCAGATCGCCGTCACGGCCGAGGAGCTGGGCTACGACGGCCTGCTGATCCCCACCGGCAGCTCCTGCCTGGACCCCTGGGTGGTCGCCTCCAGCCTGGTGCCCGTCACGCAGCGCATCAAGCTGCTGGTGGCCCTGCGCACCTCGCTGGGCGCGCCCGTGTCAAGCGCACGCCAGGCCGCCACGCTGGACCAGGCCCTGGGCGGGCGCCTGCTGCTCAACGTGGTGCCCGGGGGCGATGCCACCGAGCTGGAGGCCGACGGCATCTTCCTGGCCCACGACGAACGCTATGCCTATGCCGATGAATTCCTGACCATCTGGCGCCGCCTGCTGGCCGGCGAGGCCGTGGATTTCGACGGCAAATACTTCAAGGTCAAGCAGGGCCGCAACTTCTTTCCCCCGGTGCAAAAGCCGCATCCGCCGCTGTACTTCGGCGGCTCCTCGGACGCTGCCCATGACCTGGCCGCGCGCCAGGTGGACGCCTACCTCACCTGGGGCGAGCCCCCCGCCGCCGTGGCCGAAAAGTTCGCCGACATCCGCCGCCGCGCCGCGCAGCAGGGCCGCCAGGTCCGCCTGGGCGTGCGGCTGCACGTCATCGTGCGCGAGACCAACGAGGAGGCCTGGGCCGATGCCGAGCGCCTGATCAGCAAGCTCACCGACGAGGACATCGCCCGCGCCCAGGCCGGCTATGCGCGCATGGACTCCGTGGGCCAGTCGCGCATGGCCGCGCTGCACGGCGGGCGGCGCGACCGGCTGGAGGTGGCGCCCAACCTCTGGGCCGGCGTGGGCCTGGTGCGCGGCGGCGCGGGCACGGCCCTGGTCGGCGATGCCGCCACAGTGGCCGAGCGCCTGCGCGAATACGCCGCGCTGGGTGCGGACAGCTTCGTGCTCTCAGGCTACCCGCACCTGGAGGAGTCCATCCGCTTTGCCGAGCTGGTCTTCCCCCTGCTCGGCAAGCGGGCCGTCACCACCAGCGACCAGGCCCAGACCGGCGGCGCGTTCGACATCCGCAGCATCCAGCGCCGGCAGTCTGCATCGTGAGCCGCCCCCGGGCTTGCGCCTTGTCAGACCGCAAGACCCCGCAGGCAGCTCGCCCGCTCAAGCCCCCAGATGTTTGACAGCAGCTGCCGGGCACGTCCCGCGCCGGCGACGGGAGCGGCAAGCTCCATGAACTTGTCCTCCAGCTCCCCATCCGACAACGGCAGTTCGGGATCGCCCTTGCGATCGGGCTGCAACCAGACATGGCGGCGTCCATCCCTGGCAACGATTTCCAGTCGCGCCGATCTCTTTCCCGGGAAGGCCCTATCGATTTGCGGGTCCACCGAGACCTGGACGCGCTCGAGCATCGCGCGCACGGCGGGATCGGCCAGGCGCTCGGGGGTGTACGCGGACATTCGCACGCTGCCATGGACCAAGGCCGTCGCCACCACGAACCGGAGACTGAAGCGCGCTTCGTTTTCGGTCACGGGATCGGTGTAGCAGGCGATATCCAGGGCCGGGCCATAGGTGGCCACGGCCACGCTGCAGATGTCGTCCGCCCGCAGGGCATGCTGGCTGCGCAGAGCCAGCGCGGCGTCGATGGCCGCAAAGGTATGGCCGCAGCCGACATGGTTCTTGAAGGTGAGCCGGGTGATGTGGAAGTCCCTGCCCAGCGTGTCCCCGATGCCTGACCAGTCCGGTCCGTCGCTGACAGCGCGGCCCAGGCCCGACTCCCCCTCCAGCACATCCAGCGATCCCGTCACCCCCCTGTGCGCGAGTTGCGCAGCCAGCAGGCCGGCCTCCGCTGCGCGCCCGGCATGCAGGGGCTTGGACATCGAATCCATGCGGAATGCCTGCTGCAGACCCGCAGAGAAGGTGGCCGCCGTGGCCAGTGCATGGGCGAATGGCCCTGCATCCAGCCGCAGCGCATACCCTGCGGCCGCCGCTGCCCCGAAGACGCCCACGGTGCCGGTGTTGTGCCAGAAGCGGTAGTGGGCCCGGCCCAGGGTCACTCCGATGCGGGTGGAGACCTCATAGCCCAGCACCACGGCACGCAGGAATTCCAGGCCACTGGCCCCTGCCTGCTGGCTTGCCGCCAACGCCGCTGCAATGGTTGCTGCCCCGGGGTGGTACATGGCATCGCGGAAGCTGTCGTCCACCTCGGCGGCATGGGCCGCCGAGCCGTTGAAAAATGCCGCCGCCCGCGCCGTGGCCATGCGGCCGTTTCCAAGCCGGCAGGACCCACGGTCCAGATCCTCGGCAAGCACCTGTTCCAACTGTGCAAGAGGCGCGCAGCCCAGGCCCGGGAACAAGGAGGCATACCAGTCGATCACGGCCCGCTTGGCGTGGTGGATGACGGTGTCGGGAAGCTCGGTGCGTTGGTATCGAGAGGCAAATTGTCCGAACACTTCGGTCGCATGCATGCGTGGTCTCCTGGATGAACACTGGCCGGGGCAGTCTCACTTTTTTTGGCACAAATGTGCAGTGGCCGGCCCCTCAGGCCAGAACCAGCACACCATCCGCAGCGCACACGCCCTGGCCCTGCGGCAGCACGAACACCGGGTTGATCTCCGCCTCGATCACGCGGTCGCCCAGTTGGGCGGCCATCGCAGAGAACGCGACGATGGCATCGGCCAGGGCATCGACATCCGCCTTGGGGCGGCCGCGAAAGCCGTCCAGCAGCGGCCAGGTCTTGAGCTCCCTGGCCATGTCCAGCGCTTCTGAGCGGCTCAGCACACCCAGTTGTGTCCCATCGTCCGGCAGCAGGCGCAGCGTGGTGTCCTGGAACAATTCGGCCGCAACGCCCCCCATGCCCAGCATCACGGCGGTGCCCAGCGCATCCTTGTGCAGGCCCAGGATCAGCTCGGTGCCGCCGGCCACCATCTGCTGCACCAGGAACCGGTCCGGGCGCACGCCCGCCCTGGCCTGCACGTCGGCCACCATCGCACCCAACCGGGCACCTATGGTCTGCGTCGTCAGGCCGACGGCGACACCGCCCACATCGCTCTTGTGCGTGATCCGGGACGAAAGGATCTTGAGCACCACCCGGCCGCCCAGTTCGCGCGCGGCGGCTTCGGCCTCTTCGGCGGTATGCACCACGCGCTCGGCCGCGCACGGCACGCCGAAGCGGCGGAAAACGGACTTGGCCTGCGCTTCATCGAGGCAGCCGACGGGCAGATCCGGTTCCTGCAGGGTGTGCTTGCCGACGACCAGCTCGGAAGGCGCACCCTGGAAGCCGTTGACTCGCAGCATGCCCGCCAGCGCGGCCGTGCAGCTTTCCGCCGCAGCGAAGGCCGGCACGCCGCGTTGCGTGAGCAGCGCGCCGATTTCCGGCGCATGCGGGCTGACGTAGGCCAGCACCGGCTTGTCGGAGTGGGGCAGGCAGTCCTGGATGGCACCGGCCAGCAGCTCGGGCATGGCCAGGCTGGAGGAGCCGACGATGATCACCAGCGCGTCGTAGCTGGGGCTTGCCAGCAGGGCATTGATGGCGCCGCGCAGCAGGTCGGGACGCAGGCCCGCCAGGGTCACGTCGATGGGGTTGCGGTCCAGCACGGCTTCGCTGCCGGTCTGCAGCGCGCGCAGTGCATCGGCCGTCGCCTCGTCCGGCGCAGGCGTGTCGAATCCGGCCACGCCCAGATCGTCCGACACCAGGGTGCCCGCACCGCCGGTGGAAGTCAGGATGGCGATACGCCTGCCGCGCAGCCTGCGGCCCGTGGCCAGCGCAGCGGGCACGTCCAGCAGGTCGGCAAAGCTGTGCGCACGGATCACGCCGACCTGGCGGAACAGCGCGTCGTACATGCGATCGGCTCCGGCCATGGCGCCCGTGTGCGATACGGCGGCCTTGGCGCCGGCCTCGGAGCGGCCGATCTTGAAGGCCACCACGGGCTTGCCGGCACGCGCGGCCTTCAGGCAGGCGGCACGGAACCTGGCGGGATGGCGCACCGTCTCCACATACAGCGCGATCACCTTGGTGGCCGGGTCATCGGCCAGGTGATCGATGAAGTCGGCCAGTTCCAGATCCACTTCGTTGCTGGTGGAAATGAGCTTGGACAGCCCGATGCCACGCGCGGCCGCGCGCGACAGCAGCGAGCCCAGGATGCCGCCGCTTTGCGAGACGACGCCGATGCCTCCGACGGGGAACTCGTCCATCTCCAGCGCGCCCGAGGGCGACAGCACGATCCGGTCGGTCAGGTTGACCAGGCCGATGGTGTTGGGCCCCAGCAGGCGCATGCTGCCGGCCGCCTCGATCAGCTGCCGCTGGCGGTGCGCCCCGTCCTCGCCCGTTTCCGTATAGCCGCTGGCCAGCACGATGGCTGCCGCGCAGCCCAGCGCCGACAGTTCCCTGACGGCCTGGTGCGCACGCTCGGCGCCCAGCAGCACCACGGCCACATCGGGCACTTCAGGCAACGAGGCCACATCGGGATAGCAAGGCAAATCGCCGATGCGCTCCACGCGCGGATTGACGGGAAGAATGCGGCCGGCAAACCCGTGCTTTTGCAGGTAGGCCACCGGGCGGCCCGTGGTTTTCTTCAGGTCGGCAGAGGCGCCTATGACGGCGACACTGCGCGGCGACAGCAGCTTGGCAATGGCTTGGCTCATGGCATCACTCCTTGGCGGCCGTCTTGGCCAGGAAGGCCTCCACCGATGCGCGGTGTTCACTGCTGGTGTAGCAGATGCCCTGGGCCTGGCTGCCCTGGGCGAAGACATCGTGCGAAGACAGCTCGAAGCTCTGGTTCAGGATGGTCTTGGTCAACGCCAGCGCGGTGGAAGAAGCCGAGGACAGCTCGCGCGCCCAGGCCTGGGCCTCTGCCACCAAGGTCTCGGCGCTGGCCTGGCGGTCCACGATGCCCAGCGCCAGGGCTTCCGGCAGCTTGACCTGGCGGCCCGTGAAGATCAGCTCCTTGGCCTTGGCCAGGCCCACGCGGCGCGGCAGGAAGTACATGCCGCCGCCGTCGGGGATGATGCCGCGCAGCACATAGCTCCACGCGAAGCTGGCCCACTCGCTGGCGATGACGAAATCACAGGCCAGCGCCGTGTCCGCGCCCAGGCCCGACGCTGCGCCGTTGACGGCGGCGATCACGGGCTTGGGCATGGTGTGCAACAGGGCCTGGACGTGGTGCACGCGCTGCTGGCGCTGCCAGCCGTTGAAGCCCACCTCGCCCGCAGGCGCATTCATGCGCCTTTGCATTCCGGCAATGTCCCCGCCGGCGCAAAAGCCCTTGCCCGCGCCTGTCAGCACCAGGGCCTTGATGGCCTTGTCTGCCGCCACGCGCTCCAGGGCATCGATGAACTCGGTGCGCATGTCGTCACTCATGGCGTTGCGCTTGTCGGGGCGGTTCAGGGTCACGGTCGCCACCGCATCGGCGACATTCAGTTGGATCAGTTCGTAGTTCATGGCGTGCTCTCAAGGCGATCGCGGGCAATGCGATCAATCGGGATGGATGTTGTTTTGCCTGACGATCTGGGCCCAGCGCTTTTCCTCGGCCTGCACATAGGTGTCCAGTTCCGCCGCCGGCCCGGCATTGACCACCAGGCCTTCGTGTTCCAGCTTGCGAACAAAGTCCGGCGAACGGGCCGCCTTGCGGGCCGCAGTGTTCAGGCGCTCGATCACGGCAGCGGGCGTGGCGGCCGGCACGTACAGGCCGTACCAGCTCTCGACGCGGTAGCCCGGGACGGTGACGGCGATGGGCGGCGCATCCTTGAAGGCCGCAGACGGCTCGGCCGTGGTCACACCCAGCACGCGCAGCTTGCCGTTGTCGATGAAGGTGGATACCGCCGCCGCGGTGGCAAACATCATGTCCACCTGGCCACCCATCAGATCGGTGAGTGCCGGGCCTGCGCCACGGTAGGGCACATGGGTGATCCTGACCTTGGCCAGGTTGGCAAACAGCTCCCCGGCCAGATGCGCCGACGTCCCGGCGCCCTGCGAGGCATAGGTCAGCTTGTCGGGACTGGCCTTGGCGGCGGCCATCACGTCCGCCACCGTCTTGTACGGGCTGGCGGCGGGCACCACCAGCACGTTGGGGCCGCGGCCGATCAGGATCACCGGCGCGAAGGCCTTGTTGCTCCCGTACGGCAGCTTGGCCTGCAGCGCCGGATTGACGGCGTGCGCGAAGGAAGCCACGACCACGGAGTAGCCGTCCGGCGCGCTCTTGGCAACGTTGTCGGTGCCGATGATCGTGCCGGCACCGGGCTTGTTGTCCACGATGACGGGCTGGCCCAGGTCCTTGGCCATCTCGGCGCCCAGCGTGCGTGCGATCAGGTCGGTTCCGCCACCGGGCGCGAAGGGCACGACGAGGCGCACGGGCTTTTCCGGGAAGGCTGCAAAGACTGCGTTGCAGGCAGTCGCGAGCACGGCAAAGAGCGCAATGGCCCTGGCGCAACGGCGGGCGGCGAAACGAAGCATGGTGTGTCTCCTGGTTCTATGGGCAGAGGTCCGTTCCATGCGCAAGCGTTGCGATGACGCTGGCGACGGATTGGTGAAAGCTTAGGGAAACGCACCGCAGTTGTGATCCCCCATGTTCCAACCAGTGAAACCGCACAGCGAGCGCGCCAGGACTTGCGTTTTCATCTGCCATCCTTTCGGTGGAATACTCCACGCCATCAGGCGCCCGCGCCTGTGCAGCAAGAACCAGGCTTTCAACCGAGGATGAACCGGTCCTCCCGCAGGCGGCAGCAACATGACCCACAGGCGATCCCCCATACTCCATGACAAGCCCGGTCAGTCCCCGAGCAACCGCTCCCTGGAAAGAGGCATCGAAATACTCCGTGCGTTCAGGCCCGGGTCGGAACTGCTGGGCAACGGCGACCTGGTGGAACGCACCGGACTGTCCAAGGCCACCGTGAGCCGGCTGACGCAGACCCTGGTGGGCTGCGGCATGCTGCAGGTCGATCACCAAAGCCGCGCCTTTCGCCTGGCTCCCGCTGTCCTGAGCCTGGCGCACGCCATGCGTACCGGATCGACGGTGCTGTCGATGGCGGCCCCCCTGATGCGCACCCTCGCCGAGACACGCAGGATCAACGTGGGCCTGGCCTGTCCCGACAGGGACGAGATGGTCTATCTGGAATCGATCCGCTACAACCGCCGGATTGTGCTCAGGCATGTGGTGTCGGGTCAGCGCGTGCCCATGGAGCTGACGTCGCTGGGCCGTGCCTACCTTGCCGTGGCGCCGCCTGCCAGGCGCAAGGCACTGTTCGACAGCTTCAGGCTCAAGAGAGGCGCCCAATGGCGCGACCTGGAAAAACAGATCCAGGCGGCCATCAGGTCCGTGAAAAGCCAAGGCTTCTGCGCTGCATCGTGGCAGCCGGAAGTGGTTGCACTGGCCACGCCGCTGGTGACACCCGATGCCATCTATGTCCTGAACTGCAGCGTGTCCACGACGGAGCCTGTGCCAGCCATCGTGCAGGAGCTGCACCCGGCGTTGCTGCAGCTGGGCCGCCAGATTCAGAGCCTGCTGGAGAAACGGTGAGGTTTGGCCGCCGTTCCGCGCACCTGCGGGCGGCCCGCTTTGCATAGGGAAAAAACATAGCTGATATAGGCTGCATTGCCTTATCGCAATGGCGCCCGAAACCCAGACTGGCGGCATGACAAACACCCATCTGGAGACAACCAGCGTCACTCGCCGGCTCGTGCG
This sequence comes from Delftia sp., assembly GCF_059499305.1. Classification (NCBI taxonomy): domain Bacteria; kingdom Pseudomonadati; phylum Pseudomonadota; class Betaproteobacteria; order Burkholderiales; family Comamonadaceae; genus Delftia; species Delftia sp. The sequence continues at coordinate 26,563 of NZ_JCABYI010000005.1, read as the reverse complement.
CTACCGCCCGCAGGCTGCGAAGGACGAGATTCAAATCGAGTATGCGGACCAGGGCGCAGGGCCGGTCGTCTGCATGCTGCCATCGCTGGCCCGTTCCGGCCGTGACTACGACGTCGTTGCCCGCCATCTGCAGGCGCAAGGGCTGCGGGTACTGCGCCCCGAGCCTCGGGGCATAGGCCAAAGCCGTGGCCCCATGCAGGGGCTGACGCTGCATGACTTCGCAGCCGACGTCGCCGCCGTCATCGACCACGAAGCCACCGGCCCTGTCGTGGTCGTGGGTCATGCCTGGGGCAGCCAGCCGGCGCGCATGCTGGCGGCCGACAGGCCGGACCTGGTGCGCGGCGTCGTCATGGCCGCCGCCTCGGCAGGCAAGCTGCCGCCGGGATCGGACGAAAAGCCGTACGGCCGCCTGCGGGACGCAATCGATGGCGCGGGCGATGCACGGCTGTCCAGGGAGCAGCGCCTGGACTGCCTGCGCCGCGCCTTCTTTGCCCCGGGACATGACCCCAGCGCCTGGCTGGACGGGTGGAACGCCCAGGCCCATGAAGCGCAAGGCCATGCACGGCGCGTCACGCCCGTCGATGACTACTTCAGCGCAGGAACGACCGTTCCCATACTGGACCTTCGGGCCGAGCATGACGCGGTCGTGATCCCCCATGTGATGAAGTCCTGCCTGGGCGAGCGGGTGACGGAACAGGTGATTGCCGACGCGGGCCACGCCCTGGCGCCCGAGCAGCCCCTTGCCATGGCAGACGCCATTGCGGCATTCACGCGCCGCGTGTACGCCGCCTAGGCCAGCCCTTGCCCGCAAGACACCCGGCCCCTTCGGGGATGCGCCGGACAGAAACAGTGCTCAGGAGACAACGATGACCATCCACACGCCCGCAGCCGCCATCAGGAAAGCCTGGAAGTTCGCCATGACCTGTGCTGCCTGGGCCACCTGCACCCTGGTGGGCGCGCAAGACTATCCGGGCAAGCCGATCCGCATGGTGATTCCGTACACGCCGGGTGGCTCGATCGACACCGTGGGCCGCCTGGTGGCCGACCAACTGCAAAGGCAGCTGGGCCAGGCCATCGTGATCGAGAACGTTCCGGGGGCTTCCGGCCTGTTGGGAACCCTGCAGGTCAAGAAGGCCAAGCCTGACGGATACACGCTCATCTTCAATGCCTCCAGCCACGCCTACCTGCCGCTGGTCAGTTCCAAGAAAACCTATGACGCCGAACGTGACTTCACGCCCGTGGGGCAAATCGGGTACGTGCCGCTGATCGTGGCGGTCACCAACGAGTTGCCCGTCAGGACCGTGGCAGAGTTCGTGCAACTGGCCAGGGCCCATCCAGGCAAGTACACCTGGGCAACTTCCGGCCTGGGTACCACCAGCCACCTGAGCGAAGAGATGCTGAACCGGGCCCTTGGCCTGCAGATGGACATCGTCGCCTACAAGGGTGCCGTTCCCCAATTGACGGACGTGATCGGCGGCCATGTCTCCGCGGCCATCTCGCCCATGCCGGGTGTCATGCCCTTCGTGCAGGCCGGCCGTCTGCGGCCCCTTGCTGTCACCAGCAAGACCCGCGTCCCGTCGCTGCCCGATGTGCCGACGCTGGCGGAGGACACCATTGCCGGGTTCGAGCTCCTGTCCTGGTACGGAATCTGGGGCCCGGCCGGCCTGCCCGCAGACATCACCCACAGGTTGAACACCGAAATTTCAAAGGCCGTGGAGGCGCCGTCGCTGAAATCCAGGTTCGCCGAACTGTCCTTTGTCCCCGCGAAGTCCAGTCCTGCGCAGTTCCGGAAATTGATCGCTGACGACCTGAACAAGATCGGCAAGGCCGTCAGGGAAGCGGGCATCCGCATCGACTGACCTGCCGCTTCCGATCCGGGAGGCATGCCCTACACGGCGCGGGCGCCCTTGCGAAAGTCAAGCTCGCGCAGCAACTTGGCGGTTTCCGCGATCAGCCGGTTCGCGGGACGCGCCCTGGGCATGGCCAGCACGAGCTGGTTGCGTATGGCCGGCGGGCCGATGGGCGCAGACTGGATTCCAGTGCGGGCACCGGCCAGATTCAACGCACTGTCCGGAAGAATGGAGCAAGCCAGTCCCTCCTCCACCACGGACAGCGCCGTGTGCACGGCCCCCACCTCGGCCACCACGTTCAGCCGAATCTTGCGCGGCAGCAGGACGGCGTCCACGAGGCTGCGTATCGGGTTATGGGTGCCCGGCAGCACCAGCGGAAAGTCCGCCAGGGCCGAAAGGCCGATGCGCGACGGCAACCGGTAGCCCTTGGGAGCCACCAGCAGCATGGACTCGCGCATCAGGGGTTCGTAGGACAGCAGGGGCGTCGGAGCGGGGTCGAACATCAGACCCAGGTCGATGCGGCCCGCAATCATTCCCTCACGCAAGGACAGGCTCAGCCCCTCCACCACCGAAAGCAGTGCATGCGGCAGCCGGCGCCGGAACTCCCGTATCAGCGGCACGGCCAGGCTTGCCGCCACCCGGTGGGGCAGGCCCACGACCACGCTGCCGACGGGCTCGGCATGCATTTCCTTGAGATCGGACAGCGCCTGGCTGGCCGAGTTGAGCATCGTGCGTGCATGCGACAGCAGTGTCTCCCCGGCCGCGGTTGCTGCCACGCCGCGCCCTGTCCTGTCCAGCAGCCGCTGCCCCAGCTCCTCTTCCAGCAGTGCGATCTGGCGGCTCACGCTCGGCTGCGCCAAATTCAGCGCCACGGCCGCGCGGCTGATGCTGCCGTGCTCCACCACGGCGACGAAGTACTCCAGTTGGCGCAGATCCATAGGTATTCAACATAGCTGGTATAGGCGCCATCCAGTTTAACTTTGCCGGCATCGATCGCAAACTGGCCTGCATCGCCGCTTGCCACAGCGGCTCCACCGTGTCACATGAGGAAAGCCAATGAGCAGGTTCAAGTCCAAGATAGCCATCGTTACGGGGGCCGGATGCGTGGCAGCAGGCTGGGGCAACGGCAGGGCCATGGCCGTGCGCCTGGCGGAGGAAGGCGCGAAGGTGCTGGCGGTGGACCGTGACCAGGCGCGGCTTGACGAAACGCTGTCCCTGGCCGGCGAGGCGGCAGCGTCCATCACGACCTGCATCTGCGATGTCACCGACTCGTCCAGCGTCAAGGCCATGGTCCAGACCTGCCTGCAGGCCTGGGGCGTCCCGGACATCCTGATCAACAACGTGGGCGGCTCCGCAGCCGGCGGCCCCATTGAGCTGAGCGAGCAGGACTGGGACAGCCAGATCGACATCAACCTCAAGAGCGTCTTTCTGACCTGCAAGCATGTGCTCCCGCACATGGTCGAACGCGGCAGCGGCGCCATCGTCAACGTGGCGTCCACCTCGGGCCTGCGCTGGACCGGCAGCGCGCAGGTCGCCTATGCGGCCAGCAAGGCCGGCGTGATCCACCTGTCCCGCGTGGTGGCCGTGCAGCATGCGCCTGACGGCATTCGCGTGAACACGGTGGTGCCGGGCCAGCTGCACACCCCCATGGTGGAAGCGCGGCTGGCCAGGCAGCGCACAGGCGGCGATGTGGAGACGCTGCTGGCCTCGCGGGTCAGGCGCATCCCGCTGGGCTTCATGGGCGATGGCCGCGATACCGCCAGTGCCGCCCTGTACCTGGCCAGCGACGAGGCCCGCTTCGTGACGGGAACCGAGCTTGTCGTGGACGGCGGCATGACCGCACGCTGCGACTGAAATTGCACTGCGACTGGACTTGCACTGCGACTGACCTGGCGCTGCGACCGACGGGCCGATCGCCGCGGCCAGCCGCCATGGACATCGCATGGGCCCTGGGGCGAAGGCCGTGCTATGTCCCGCGCCAATGGGCATGCCGCACGCCAAGCTGCAGTTGCTGGATGCGCCGGTGGATGGTGGAGCGGCTGACGCCGAGCTGGCGCGCCGCCTCGGAGACATTGCCCTGGCATTGCGCAAGCAGCTGTTCCAGCGCCTGTGCGGCGGGCTCGCCGGCATTGCCAGCCAAGGCGGTGCGCGCTGGGGCGCGGTGCAGCGCATCGTGCAGGTGGTCAGGCAGGTGGTCGGGCTCGATGGTGCCGTCGCCATCGTGGCCGCACAGGGCTGCGGCGTAGCGCAGCGCGTTGTGCAGCTCGCGCAGGTTGCCGGGCCAGGCGTGCGCGGCCAGCACGGCGCGGGCTGCGTCGTTCAGGTGCAGGTGGCTGCCCAGGGTGGCCAGCATCTGGTCGGCAATGGTCTGCAGGTCGCTGCGCTGGCGCAGCGCAGGCAGGCGAAGCTCGGCCGCGTTGAGGCGGTACAGCAGGTCTTCCCGGAAGCTGCCACGCCGCACCAGCTCGGCCAGCGGCTGGTGCGAGGCCGAGATGAAGCGCACCGCCACCGCCCGTGGCGCGCGTGCGCCCAAGGGGGTGATTTCGGATTCGGACAGCACCCGCAGCAGCTTGGCCTGCAGGGCCAGGGGCATGTCGCCGATCTCGTCAAGGAACAGCGTGCCCTCGTGTGCCGCAGCAATCAGCCCTTCGCGGCCCTTGCTGGCGCCGCCGGTCCAGGTGCCGGGCAGGTAGCCGAACAGCTCGCTCTCCAGCAGTGCCTCGGGAATGGCTGCGCAGTTGATGGCAATGAAGGAGCCGCTGCGGCCGCTGGATGCATGCAGCGCGCGGGCCAGGTATTCCTTGCCTGCGCCGGTCTCTCCCTGCACCAGCACGGGCAGCTCTTGAGGTGCGAGCCGCGCGGCCTTGCGCAGCAGCGTCTGCAGTGCGGCATCACCCGTGTCCAGCGCCTGCAGCGCAGCAGGCAGCGGGGGCTGCGCCGGCCTTGCCTGCGCTTGCAGGCGGCGTGTCCGGCGCTGCGGCTCCATGGCATGGGCGAAGAGGATGCTGCCGTCGCGGGCGCGGATGATGCGCTCCTGCGCCGGGCGATTGCGGCGCAGCTCGGACAGGTGGCGCAGGTCCACGTCGAAGAAACGCTCCAGCGGCTGGCCGATGAGGCTCTTGCGCTGGCGCCAGTCCAGTTGCGCGGCCGCTGCCAACAGCCGCGCGCCCGCGTGGGTCATGGCGCGGATGCGGCCACGTGCATCGACGCTGATGGAGGCGTCGGGATCGACGTCGAGGAAATCGGGCGACTGGGCCAGGCGCACCACCCAGTCCTGGCCGGACTGCGCCATCAGGTTGGCCTGCTCCACCCGCCGCGCCGCGGCCATGACGAGGTTGAGCGCCAGGTTCTGGCTGGCCCGCTCGGCAGGTGAGCGCAGCAGCGACAGGTCCAGCACCGCCGCGAGTTCGCCGCGCATGTCGTAGATGGGCGCGGCCGTGCAGGACAGGCCGGTGTGGGTGAAGTCGAAATGGTCGCTCTGGTGCACCGTCAGCGCCTCGCCCGTCTCAAGGCAGGCACCCACGGCCGAGGTGCCCGAGTGGTCCTCGCGCCATTGCGCGCCCAGATACAGGCCCGCGCGGCGCAGGTCGCCCTTGTCGGCCTCATGCCCCAGAAAGTCCACGGCCACGCCATGCCGGTCCGCCAGCAGCAGCACGTAGTCCAGTCCCTTGAGCTGCTGGTACAGCCGCTCCAGCGCATGGCGGGCGATGTGGATCAGCGGCTCGGACTCCTCGCGGTGCGCGCGCAGCTGGCCTTCGGTGACGATGTGGGCTTCGCTGGTATGCGCCGGGTCGAGCCGGTGGGAGTCGATGCAGCGGCGCCAGCTGCGCAGCACGGCGCGGTCGCGCTCCTGCCCGCGGTGGGAGTAGCCCAGGCCGAAGGCTTCGATTTCCTGGATGTGCGAGGCGTAGGACTGCAGGGGCATGGCGTGGAGTCGATGCGGGCTTTGAACGTGCCGCAGACGATTCTGTGCCCTGTGCGGCGCAGCGCCAATCAAGACTTACCCACTGCCCCTGCTGCGCTGCAGCACGCCTGGTGCGACAGGTGTCGCAGGGCTGCCCCACCTGTGGCGGGCGGCAATGCCGGGCAGCGGGGTGCAAGGCGCAGGGTTTGTACCGGAGGCGCGCAGGCAACCCCTTGATTTGCCTGGCGCATCCTGCCGCCGGGCCTGCCTGGCATGGTGATTGCGTAAGAGCGCCTGCCCGAAGAAAAACCAGCGGGCATGACCGCATCAAGGAGACAACCATGACCGATACGACGCCCAACGCCCGCGCCAAGGCGATGCTTGACCAACTCAACCATGCCCTGGGAGACCGCGACTTCGCGGCCGCCAGCCGCCTGTTCGCCGACGAATGCTACTGGCGCGACCTGGTGCTGCTGACCTGGAACATCAAGACCATGGAAGGGCGCAGCCAGATCGCCGACATGCTGGCTGCGCAGCTGGACGCCGCGGCGCCCGTGCGCTTTTCGCTGGACGAGCGCGAGACGGTGGAGGAGGCCGATGGCGTGGTGTCCGCCTGGATCGTGATCGACACGCGCCATGCGCGCGGCGGCGGCCATGTCCGCATCAGGGACGGGCGTATCTGGACGCTGCTGACGGCCGCCCAGGAGCTCAAGGGCCATGAGGAACCCATGGGCACGCGCCGCCCGATGGGGGCCGAGCACGGCATCCGGCGTGGCCGCCAGACCTGGCTGGAGCGCCGCCAGCAGGAGGCCCAGGAACTGGGCCGCGACAGGCAGCCTTTCGTGCTCGTCATCGGCGGCGGCCAGGGCGGCATTGCGCTGGGCGCGCGGCTGCGCCAGCTGGGGGTATCGCACATCGTCATCGACCGCCAGGCGCGCCCTGGCGACCAGTGGCGCAACCGCTATAAATCGCTGTGCCTGCACGACCCGGTCTGGTACGACCACCTGCCGTACATGCCTTTCCCGGACAACTGGCCCGTGTTCGCGCCCAAGGACAAGATCGGCGACTGGCTGGAGATGTACACCAAGGTGATGGAGGTCAACTACTGGCCGTCCACCAACTGCCTGAACGCCCGCTTCGATGAGGAACGGCAGGAATGGGAAGTCACCTTGGAGCGCAATGGCGAGACGCAGGTGCTGCGCCCCAGGCATGTGGTGTTCGCCACCGGCATGTCGGGCAAGGCGAATGTGCCCAAGATCAAGGGCCAGGACATCTTCAAGGGCGAGCAGCAGCACTCGTCCCAGCACCATGGCCCGGACGCCTACGCGGGCAAGAAGGTGGTGGTGATCGGCGCCAACAATTCCGCCCACGACATCTGCGCGGCCCTGTGGGAGCACGGCGCCGATGTGACCATGGTACAGCGCTCGTCCACGCACATCGTGCGCTCCGATTCGCTGATGGACATCGGCCTGGGCGACCTGTACTCGGAGCGCGCCGTGGCCAGCGGCGTGACGACCAGGAAGGCGGACCTGATCTTTGCCTCGCTGCCCTACCGCATCATGGCCGACTTCCAGGTGCCGGTGTACAACCGCATCCGCGAGCGCGACGCTCAGTTCTACCGCCAGCTGGAGGCGACCGGCTTCATGCTGGACTTCGGGGATGACGACTCGGGCCTTTTCATGAAGTACCTGCGCCGCGCCTCGGGCTACTACATCGACGTGGGGGCCTGCGATCTGGTGATCGACGGCAGCATCAAGCTGCAGGCGGGCAAGCAGATCAGCCACCTGTCGGAAAACGCGGTGGTGCTGGCCGATGGCACCGAGCTGCCGGCGGACCTGGTGGTCTACGCGACCGGCTATGGCTCCATGAACGGCTGGGTGGCCGACCTGATCAGCCAGGAGGTGGCGGACAAGGTAGGCAAGGTCTGGGGCCTGGGCTCGGACACCACCAAGGACCCGGGACCGTGGGAGGGCGAGCAGCGCAACATGTGGAAGCCCACGCAGCAAGAGGCGCTGTGGTTCCACGGCGGCAACCTGCACCAGTCGCGCCACTACTCGCTGTACCTGGCGCTGCAGCTCAAGGCGCGGCAGGAAGGCCTGCCGGTGCGTGTCTATGACCTGCAGCAAGTTCATCACCTGCGGTAAGGCCGAATAATCGCCATGGGGCGGCTGTGCCGCCCGCCAACCCAGCCTTGCAAAACAGAAAGTTCAATCATGAAAGCAGCACGTTTCCACGACCGGGGCGACATCCGCATCGAGGACATCCCCGAACCCGTGGTGGAGCCCGGCACCGTGGGCATCGAAGTGGCCTGGTGCGGCATCTGCGGCACGGATCTGCATGAGTTCATGGAAGGGCCGATCTTCATCCCGCCCTGCGGCCACCCGCATCCCATCTCGGGCGAGTCCGCACCCATCACCATGGGGCATGAGTTCTCGGGCGTGGTGTACGCCGTGGGCGCAGGGGTGGACGATATCCAGGTCGGCCAGCATGTGGTGGTGGAGCCCTACATCGTGGCCGACGATGTGCCCACGGGGCCGGGCGACAACTACCACCTGTCCAAGGACATGAACTTCATCGGCCTGGGCGGGCGCGGTGGCGGGCTGTCCGAGCGGATTGCCGTCAAGCGCCGCTGGGTGCATCCCATCTCCGATGCCATTCCACTGGACCAGGCCGCGCTGATCGAGCCGCTGTCCGTGGGCCACCATGCCTACACCCGCAGCGGAGCGAAGGCCGGCGATGTGGCACTGGTGGGCGGCGCCGGCCCCATCGGCCTGCTGCTGTCGGCCATCCTCAAGGCCAAGGGCCTGACCGTCGTCATCACCGAGCTCAGTGCCAAGCGCAAGCAAAAGGCGCGTGAATCGGGCGTGGCCGATCACATCCTGGACCCCTCCGAGGTGGACGTGGTGGCCGAGGTGATGAAGCTCACCGGCGGCAAGGGCGTGGATGTGTCGTTCGAATGCACCAGCGTGAACAAGGTGCTGGACACGCTGGTGGCCGCGACGAAGGCCACGGGCGTGGTGGTGATCGTGTCCATCTGGAGCCATCCGGCCACCATCAACGTGCACAGCGTGGTCATGAAGGAGCTGGACGTGCGCGGCACCATCGCCTACTGCAACGACCACCAGGAAACCATCAAGCTGGTCGAGGAGGGCAAGATCAACCTCGAGCCCTTCATCACCCAGCGCATCCAGCTCGATGACCTGGTGGCCCAGGGCTTTGACACGCTGATCCACAACAACGAGTCGGCGGTGAAGATCATCGTGCAGCCACGGTTCAAATAGCCGCTGGGCACCGCGACTGTCGAGTCTCTTCGAGGCTTGAACCTTGAATCAAGGTAGATCAACCACTTGGCTTACCTCGAGCAGCATAGTTTTGAACTCCCGGATCGCTCAGTTTTGAACTTCACCAGAAGTTTTTCACTAAGTTTTGAATTCTTCCTTCACCGAATACTGACGTCAGTCTTTTCGTTCTCGTCGATAGCGCTTGGCTTTACCTGGTAGTGGTGCGGCAGCTCTACGCTCGCAAGTCATGGCGCAGAGCGCAGCCGGCGGCATGTATGTATGCGAGCCCGAAGACATAGAAACGTTGCCATTGACATTGCAGCAATGTTGCAGGATGATTTCCAAACAATTTCGGAGGGCATCCATGACACGCGACATCGCCGTTGGAAAATACATCTGGGCTGCTGCCGGTTTCGATGACACCTTGTTAAGGTGGCAGATGAAACCGGAGGTGGTTAATGGAGAGAAGAAGGACATTCAGTCGCGAGTTCAAACTCGAGGCGGTCAAACTGGTCGTTGAGCGTGGCGTGTCTGTGGCCCAGGCGGCCAAAGACTTGGACGTTCACGAGAACGTGCTGCGCAAGTGGGTGCGTGAGCTGAGGCAGGAGCCTCAGGAGGCGTTCCCTGGCAACGGCAAACAAAAGGCGCAGGATGCTGAGATAGCACGGCTGCACAAGGAAGTGGCCAAGCTCAAGATGGAGCGCGACATATTGAAAAAAGCCGCGGCCTACTTCGCGAAGGAGTCGATGTGAAGTTCGGCTTCGTGGCGAAACACCGAGGGGCCTGGCCGGTCAATCTGATGTGCGAGGCGCTCGGTGTCTCGCGAGGCGGCTTCTACGCCTGGCTCACACGACCCAGGAGCCGGCGTAGCCTCAGCGACGAGGTGCTGGGTGCGCAAGTGCATCAGAGCTTTGTACGCAGCGACCGCACCTACGGCGCACGCCGTGTGTGGCACGACGTGCTGGAGCAAGGCCAGACCTGTGGGCTGCATCGTATTGAGCGGCTCATGCGGGAGCAGGCGCTGCGTGCGAGACCGCGAAGGCGTGGACTACCCAAGGACCGTGGCGCGCGTGGTGCTGTGGCTGACAACGTGCTGGACCGTCAGTTCCAGGCAGATGGTCCGAACCAGAAATGGGTGGCCGACTTCACCTATATCTGGACGGCAGAAGGCTGGCTTTACGTAGCTGCGGTACTGGACCTGTACTCCCGTCGAATCGTGGGCTGGTCGATGCAGGAGAGCATGACCTCGCAGCTCGTGGTGGACGCGCTGATGATGGCTGTGTGGCGCCGGGGCAGGCCAGTGGCACTGCTGCACCACTCGGACCAGGGTAGCCAATACACAAGCGAGCACTTCCAGAGGCTGCTGGACGAACAGGGCATCACTTGCAGTATGAGTCGGGCTGGTGAGGTCTGGGACAACTCGGCCATGGAGAGCTTCTTCAGTTCTCTGAAGACCGAGCGCACGGCCCGTAAGGTGTACAGGACACGAGGGCAGGCCCGCTCAGATGTGTTCGATTACATCGAGTGCTTCTACAACCCGACGCGTCGGCATTCGACGCTCGGATATCTCAGTCCCGTACAGTTCGAGCAAGCTCAAGAAGCTTAGGTCGGTGTCAACGAGACCGGCAGCAGCCCAATCGCCACCCTGCGCGAGCAGGCGAGACTGAAGCAAGCCGAACTCGCACGCAAGCTCACCTGGAGCCCCGCCGTACTGTCCCGCGTCGAGAGCGGTGAGCGCACGCTCGGCGGCGACGAGCTGGCTACGATCCTCAACGGCATCGGCACTCCCGAAGCTCTCAAACTACAGGAAATGCTCGCCCGTGAATGGAAGATCCTTTCTGAACCTCCGCTCGGCGACCCGGATGCCGACCTCCTATGGAGCGCTGAGCAGACGGCCCAACAGGTTCATGACCTGGCCGAGCGGCCGGACGTCAAGCAGTTCTTCGAGCGCCGCCTGGTACGTTATCAGGACGAGCTGAAAACAGCCGCCGCGCGCGTGGCCGACAAACGCTTCCGCGCCGCCTTCATCGGCACCATCGCCGTCGGCAAGTCGACAGCAATCTGCAGTGCGCAGGGCCTCGAGATTTCGACGGGAAAGGGCTTGCCAAAAGCGGTGCTTGAGACCGGCACCGGGCGCATCACGCTTTGCGAGGTTCACGTCCGGCAGGGTCCAGGCTACGGCCTGATGGTCGAGCCCTGCAGCGATGACGAAATCCGCCGCCACGTTTCTGACTTTGCGAGTTTCCTGCTCCGACCGACGCAACCGGTGCCGCAGGATGACGACGAAAGTGAATCCGCTTCACCTGGCGTGTCCGGCGAGATTGAGCGCGCCATCCGCAATATGGCAGGCCTGCGCCGCCGCCGAGCGGAGCGGAAGCAGGACGGCACGGTCGTGCCCGCCAGCGACGAAGCCCGGGCGCTGGCAGCAACGCTGACAGACTCGAAGGCGCTCGCGGTCGAAATCCTCTCGCGCATGGAGCTGCACCGGCGCGCAGAGCGCGATATGTGGCACAGCGCCGACAGCGGCACAAACCCGCTGGAGTGGCTACAGGACGCGTTCGAGCGCATCAACAACGGCCGCCACTCGGATTTCACGCTGCCCCGGCGCATTGAACTATTCGTACCGCAGACCATCCTGCAGGAGAGTGAGGTCGATCTCACTCTGATCGACACGCGCGGCATCGATGAGTTGGCGGAGCGTCGCGACCTTGAGCAGCACTTTGACGACCCGCATACAGTCGTCGTGCTGTGCAGCCGGTTCGATGAAACCCCAGCTCTGCCGGTCCGGCAGCTGCTGACGCGCGCTAGGGAGGCCGGGGTACGCACCCTGGAGAGCCACGCAGCGATCCTGGCGCTGCCGCGGCCGGGCGAGGCGACGATGGTCAAGGAAAACGGCGTCTTGGTCCAGGACGCGGCGGAAGGTCGCGAGGTCAAGGGCTTCGAGGCTGCAGATCGTCTCCAGCAACTCGGCGTTGGCACAATACCGATCGAGTTCTTCAACGCATCGGAGGATGACCCGGAGGATCTACGCAGCTTCGTCTGCAGGCGTATCCGCGTAGTCCGGCAGTGGCAGCGCGACGCCTTGGAGGAGATCATTTCGGGAGCGCAGGCGCTGCTAGAAAACCATGAACGGGCCCAGGCCCGCGAGGCGATGCAGGCCGCAGCGCGCAGACTGCAAACTTGGCTCGAAAACAATGCCGCGCTGCCCAAGAGCACAACGCGGCACGTGCATGACAGCCTCGTCAAGGCGGTCGAGGCCGCCCATCCGCGGACGGTCTACGCTGCCATCGTGCGCGACGGGGATTGGTTGAACCTGCACTACGGGCATCAATTGAGTCACGGCGCACGCCGGCTCGCCGCAATTCTCACAGAGCCGAAGCTAAACGAGTTTCGGGCGATTGCGAACAACCTGCTCCAGGACGATCAGTTCGCCGACGCACACGGCCTCGTGCATCAGACCATCAGGTCCGTGGAGGCCGGCTTTGACGCAGTGATCCGCAAGGCCCAACTGGTCGGCGAAAGTGTGCACGCCGACGAGATGCGAGGGGACTCCGACTTCTGGCGCGATTGCAGCAGCCAGTGGGGTCTGGGGAAAGGCTATCGGGAGCGAATCAATGTGCGCAATCATGACTGGTTTTGCGTCAAGCACGATGGCGAGGCGGATGCGCGAGTGCTGGCCGCGGTTACAGAGGCCTGGGACGACGCGATGGCATCGGTGCGCCATCTGCTGATCCAAGGCTGAACCCGGGCGGCCGTTGCCGTTCGCCTAGTTGGCAGCAGTCCCTCGCGCCAAACAAATCTTCAGTCCGCACTGTAATCCGCAGCAGTCGTTGAAGCCTTAGGCTGAGTGTCCGAAATCAGTTCTGGGGCCGCCGGTAGCGGCTTTGGGGCGAAAGACTGCTGACGGCGGTGGATTCAACCGGTCAACGCAACACACTCATCAAACATTTCAGCAGGTGTTCTGAACCCCAGCGTCTTCCTGGGACGCTGGTTCAACTGCCTTGCAATCGCATCCAAGCTCTCCTGTGAGTAGCCCGACAGATCCAGGCCTTTGGGAAGGTACTGCCTGAGTAACCCGTTCGTGTTCTCGTTGGTGCCCCGTTGCCATGGATGGTGCGGGTCGCAGAAGTAGACCTGGATGTCGGTCGCCAACGTGAAGCGCTTGTGCCCCGCCATTTCCGAGCCGCGATCCCAGGTCAAGGAGCGGTAGAGCTCATGCGGCAGGCTCCTGGCATGTCTGGCTAGGGCCGCAGCCACGGTGTACGAGTCTTTGTCCACCAGCTTGACCAGCATCACATAGCGCGTGTGTCGCTCCACCAAGGTCGCGATCTGGCTATGAGCATCGCCGAACAGCAAGTCTCCTTCCCAATGCCCTGGCACGGCCCGATCTTCTATACAGGCCGGACGTTCGCTGATGGGGACGGCACCGACGATTCGGCCATGGATACTGGTCTTTTGCGTGTAGTGCCGTGAACGACGCATGCCTCTGGTGCGCCGCAAATGCTCCAGAAGCTCCTTCTTCAAAGCGCCCCGCGTCTGGACAAAGAGCGTGCGATAGATGGCTTCGTGGGACACCTGCATGCTCCTTTGCTCTGGGTAGGTCCGTTTGAGCCAACCGGCGATCTGCTCAGGCGACCATCGATGCTGCAGTTTGCCAGCCACGATCTGCGCCAGGGCTGGATTGCTCGCCAGCTTGCAACGCTTGGGGCGGTGCGCACGCTCCCAGGCTGCTTCATCGGCGCGCGCAGCCCTGTAGCAACTCTTGCCACCGTTGCGGTGAAGCTCACGGCTGACAGTGGATGCAGCTCGCCCCAAGCGCGCGGCAACGCAGTGGATGGATTCGCCCGCAGCCAATGCCCGCGAGATCTCCTCGCGCTCAGCGAGAGTCAGTGCCAATCGTGATCGATGGCGCGCTGGCGGGCGGATTCCGCCGGTTGCGGCCAGGATGTTCTGAATGGAGGTATGTGGCCGATCGAACAGCTTGCCGATCTGGTGCAGGGTATCGCCCTTGCTCCAGCGATCCCACATCATCGCCTTCTGTGCTTCGGTGTAGTAGATCCGAGGTCGTTGCTTCATGGCCAGCACTCCTTGCGCCAGGTGCAGTCATTGTGTTGCATCGACCGGTTGAATTCGCAGCCAGGAGCGGCCGATTGATTCCACCGCTAACTGGTCATCCAGGCGGCGGCTTCACGACGGGAAGCGGACACTGAGGGGCTAATGCACGCCTGGACGGTACCTGTGGTCATCATGCATAGCCACGCGTCGATCCGGACGTTATGATCGATCATGCGATATTGCGCCTGCGTTCGCAGCATGGGCATCATTCATTAAAATTGCTGTACAACGATATAACAAATATGGGCCATCTAGACGCAGTTTCGGCAGACAAAACCTCACTCGGCTTTGAATTCCAGGATCTAGTGTTTATCGAAAAACTCCTGGAACTCAAGCCTGGCGAATCACTGGGGCTCGAAGTCTTAGATGACATCCACCTCGAGACGATATCCAGCAAGTTCCTCCTGTATCAGGTCAAGCATAGCCTGTCCGGAGGCAACATCACTGATCGTGACTGCGACCTGTGGAAAACGCTCGCCAACTGGCTTAAAGCGTTACCCGAACTGCCGCAGCACGGCGAGGTCGGTTTTCGAATATATACGAATAAGGCGTTGAACAGCCAGACACTTATCAGTCTGCTCAAGGCACCCAAAAAAGACATCGAAGCGATCATCACGCATATTCGTGAGACACACCATGACATCGCTGCTACAGACGCGCAGAAAGCCCCCGAGGCATCTCCCAATCCAATCGCGGGCTACGCCAGGGCACTGGCGCAAGCATCCGATGTCGACCTGTGCTTTCTTTTCGAACGCTTCGAGTTCCATGCGGACAACAGCGGGATCCTCGCACGAATCGACTCGCTCCTGACCTACCTCTCAGTGCCGGATAGCCGGCTCCTAGCGACCCGCCAAGCCTTGATCGGGGCTTTCAAGGAGTACAAGTTCAAGACCATCTGTGCCAACGAGAAGGTTAGCATTTCCTTCGATGATTTCCGAAAACGGATGGGATTCAGGCTGATTCTGACGGCCGCGAGGACTGACGAAGCAAATTTTGAGGAGTTTGTGGATCGCCATTATTCTTATCGCCGTCCGCAAGAACTGTCCTTCTTGAACAGTAAGTTCCAGGCGCAGCTTGCCGCGCTCAATATCGCATCCGAAGAAATCATCGATCGCGGCATTGAGATGAAGGTCGCCGAAGACTTCATCGAGGAACTGTGCGACCGCGGACTTTTTGGGCAAGTTGAAAATCTTCGGCTGGAAAACAGCGCGCACGGTATCTGGACAGAGATCCATCGGGATACTCACCGCGATGCGCATGCCGACGAGGCAGCACACCGCCAAGCGGCTTATGCCTGCTACAAGCAAACCATCAAGGAGTCGCTGACTGCCAATAAAAATTCGCTGCCGATCGCCATGAGCCGTGGCAAGTTCATTAGCCTGTCGGATCAGCCGAGAATCGGCTGGACGAAGGACTGGGAGGCGAAATTCAAATCATGAGTACCCTGTCCACCAACGAATTGCTCGGTGCAGTTGCACTGCAGACAGCTCTGCAGTACGCACCAGACAGGCGACTCCCGCTCTCCAAAGCGTTCCTCGTCTTGCCTCTCCTGTTCGACCGCAGCATTCGCAAAATACTCAAGGATCAGCGCAGCGCCATCGTGAGTTGCAAGGATCTAATCCTGTCGCACCCCGAAGCTTTCACCACCGTCAGCGCACGCTTCAGCGATCTGTCTCTGACCTCACTCAACACTATATTGCTTGCCTGCGAGATGGGCATGACCCAGCTGGTTAACAGTGAAATTGTGCTTGAGAAAGTCTTTTTCGACGATAACAAGCCGGCACGCGTCGGCAAGACTGCCAGTGACATCATGGGCGCCGGTCCGCACCTGGCCACACTATTGCGGGAGCCAGCCGTTGATCTGTATCAAACCTTTCGGATAGCGCTGTGAGCAACATTCAGATATCGAACATTCTCCTTTGGCAGAAAGACCAGCAGTTCAGAAATCTGGAATTTCGACACAACCACGTCAACGTAATTACCGGTGATGCGGGCAAGGGAAAATCGTCCATCCTGTTCATCATCGATTATTGCCTGCTGGCCAGTGAAACCAAGGGTATATCCAAGACCAATATCGATTCCAAGGTCGACTGGTATGGCATCAGGCTTACCATCGACGGCAAGGAACTGGTCATCGCCCGCCCTTCGGAGGCGCAACAGGACAGAGATCGCGCCTACTTCAGTGAGGATGGAATCATCCCAGAGCGGCCGACACCGAATATCCGTATCGATAACCTCAAGCGGGTCCTCAACAAGGCTTTCGGGATCGATCCCGAGTTGAAGGTTCCTTACGGCGGCAAGTTCATACAGGCTGGTCAGAAGGTCTCGTTTCGCAACTTCCTGGCGCATTGTTATCAGGATCAGACGACCATCATCGCCCCAGATTATCTGTACATTCGTCCAAGTGATGGCCGATACCAGGAAGGGATCGAACGGACTTTTCGCATGGCCATCGGTGCAGAGAACGTCAAGACAGCGCTCGCGCGCAGTCAACTGGCTGACCTCGAACGCAAGAAGGCCGCGCAAGCGAGAAAGCAGGGGATTTATGACAAGGCGGTCCACGCGTTCTCCGACGAGCTTGAGCAGCTCGGCCGGGAAGCCATGTCTTTTGGCCTAGTCGACAACTTCCCGGATACGCCTACGGAACAGATCAATGCACTCCGGCTAGCGCTCGACATGGCCGATATCTTGCCAGCACAACTCTATGAAGAAGATCGAATTGAGGCCGAGATTTTTGAGCTACGCACGAAGAACCGCCGGTTGGTGGCTTTCGTCGAAAACGGAGACCACCATAAAGGTGCGCTCCGGAACATGGCCGATGCGCTTAAACCGGCCAGCATATTCGACGCCGATTTAGAGCAGGTGTTTCCGTCGTTCCTGGCCCATCAGGTGGTTTCGCGCCTTCAGAGGGAACTGAACGATATTCAGCGAACTATCCGCAGCCGCGACACCTTCCCCTTTCTCAAGGAGGTGCAAACGCTGATCGATGATAACGAAAGGCGCATCGTCGATCTACGTGCTAGACAGGCGGAATTACAGCAAAGTCAGGCGATGCGCCGGAGTCCGCAGACCTACCATCGGTATCTTGGCCGGCTCGAGTCGAAGCTTGAGCTCTACGCCAGACGCGACGACTTGCGCCAACCAGTTATCAACGACGACCT
Source organism: Delftia sp. (assembly GCF_059499305.1). Classification (NCBI taxonomy): domain Bacteria; kingdom Pseudomonadati; phylum Pseudomonadota; class Betaproteobacteria; order Burkholderiales; family Comamonadaceae; genus Delftia; species Delftia sp. The sequence goes on along the minus strand of NZ_JCABYI010000005.1, from coordinate 9,252 downwards.
CGATGCGCCGATCCGAGAACTGCAGGAAGCAGTCGACGCTAACCTGCAGAAGACTGCCCACACCAAGGAAGAACTCAACCGACGCATCAACGCACGTTTGACGCGGCTGAAACTCAAGGGTTACGAGGGCTTTTTCGCGCATCTTGCCGAGCGGGAACGCCTGATCACCCTGTACTCCCCGGATCTCTCGCAGACAGAGAAAATGCCGGACATTGGCAGTGCGTCGAACTACCTCTACCTACATGTCGCCTATTTTCTTGCACTGCACGAGATCGCCAAGCTTCAGCGCGTACCCTGGATGCCATCGTTCTTGGTGCTGGACCAACCCAGTACGCCGTATTGGACCGACGGAAAGCCGACCGACGATATCGTCAGCCTTGACGTCGTGCTAAGCGAACTCAACGGCTTCGTCAAGGAAATGGACGCGCATGGAGGCTTTCAAATCATCGTGCTGGAACATATCGAAGAGACTCATTGGACAGGCCTGGGGTTGGAACGATTCCACCTAGTTGATCGTGAACTGCGCGAGGATTATGGATTGATCCTACGCAGACCCGCCTCTCCAGCGAAGGAATAGTTGTCTTGGTCAAGCCGGTGAGCGGCACCAAACCGCTCACTACGAATACGACCGACCTCTTCGTGGCGCAACATCCCGAAGCGAGCTGAACATGGTTAGTCGCGCGCTCAACTAAGAGTGGCTAACACCACTGCCCCAGAGGGTCCGTCAGAGTGGTTATGCTCAATGCCCTCATAGCACGACGACCGGTAAGCAAAGAACTGAACCGCCCCGGTTTTCGCAGATGCTCAACACTCTGAGAGGATTGAGCCACGAGCAAATCGAACAAGTTCTCGCCCGAGGTCCGTGAGCGTCCGGGGAGGATGGTTCGGGAGCACCGTGGGGAATACCCGTCGCTGTGAGCGACCATCGAGTCCATCGCTCTCAAGATTGGCTGCGTGCCGCAGACCCTGAACGAATGGGTCAAGCGCGCCGAGGTCGATGCCGGCGCGCGTGAAGGCATCACGACCGGCGAGACGCAGCGGATGAGGGAACTGGAGCGTGAGAACAAGGAACTACGCGGGGCCAACGAGATATTGAACGTTTTTCGCCCAGGCGGAGCTCGACTGGCAAGCCCCCTACGCCGACTGAAGTCGTAAAGGCTTTCATCGACCAGCACCGCCACGCCTTCGGGGTCAAGCCGCTCTGCAAGGTTCTGCAGGTTGCTCCGTCGGCATATCGGCGGCATGCCGCGCTGCTGCGCGAGCCCCACAGGCGCTGTGCCCGAGCCAAACGCGAAGAACTACTGCTGATGCCGCAAATTCAGCGCGTCTGGCGGGCCAACATGCAGGTCTAAGGTGCCGATAAGGTGTGGCGACAGATGGCACGCGAAGGCGTCGTCGTGGCCCGCTGCACAGTCGAGCGGTTGATGCGCAGCATGGGACTGCGCGGCGTGACGCGCGGCAAGGTCGTGCGTACCACCATCGGCGATGCCAAGGCCCCATGCCCACTGGGCCGGATGAACCGGCAGTTTCTTGTCGAGCGGCCCAACCAGCTATGGGTCAGCGACTTCACGTACGTCTCTACTTGGCAGGGCTGGTTGTCCACGAAGCACTGCTGAAATTGGCGGCAGCGATCATCTGCACACGCTTCGTGGATCGGTGGTGTTAGCCAGTCTTAATGGAAGGACAAGGTGCCCGTGCCACGCCGCTCAATGTGCCCCGCCTACTTCTTTTGAATTGCACGTTGTGTCAGTGCCGAACCCGCAGCAGTCTTTGTCGACTTGCTTGATCCCGCGCTACGCAACGCGGCAGATGCGGCAGTCGCTGCCTTTGTGGATGTGACCTTTGGTGGTGCTTTGTGCTGAGACAAGGCAGATCCGGCAGCGGATTTCGCAGATTTACTTGAATCGCTGCTTCGTAGCACTTTGGAAGCGGCCGTAGCGGCACGCTTGCCGGTGACTTCGGGCCTAATTGCCATGTTCCACTCCTACGGAAGATTGATTTGACTTCTTCACCATTTCGACTGGAGATGTGTCATTGAACACCAGGAATGCGACCACGGTGAGGATGGCTGCAAACAATAGTGCGCTAGTAAGACCGCCCGCCACGTTTACTCCGAACTGCGGCCAGAACTGCTTCAGCTCTTTGATCTCGCCGACCACGATTCCGTTTTCGATTTCTTTCCGATACTCCGCATCTAACTCGGCGGAAACCTGTTCTGAGTATGCAAGCAAGGCATTCTCTGCAGTACCCTTTGCACGCAACAGGGCGCCCGGTGGTTGCTGCTCGTACCAGCCATGAACCTGATCCGCAGTCGGCAGAGCGCCGTGGCTCTTCTCGTAGTGTCGCATCCATTCAACGCGCTGCTCTTCAACGACAGCAAAAGCTACGAGACCCAAAAGCCAACTCTCATTTGATTCTTCGACGAGTTCGCGATAAGTGTCTTGCGCGCCTGCATATTTGGTCATCTTGCATCCACCTCCTGTTTGCGGTGTCGCCGATCTGATCTCGAGTACCTAACGCTTGAGTGAAGCCGCTTCAACGACGAGCCTCAAGATTTGCCCTCAAGGCATCAAGCGCAGCCACCTAGTGGGCTGGCATTGCTGCGCTGTTATACAACAAATTCGTATCTAGGTAACCCACTACATTCTCGACCTGGTCATCCGGAATGCCTGATGAGCAAACTTCCGAGAGGGCTGAATCGATGATCCTTGCATCGTCTGCCGTGATTGAGCCGCCATCTTTTGAGGCGAAGAGAATGCTTAGGCCAGTCATGAATTTATCCTGCGGCATAACGGATTATGGATCGCAAAAAACGCAGATCATATCTGATGCTTGCGATCTAAATCGGCACTTAAAAGAAGCAGCAAGGGGCTTGTAGCCTGGCCTTGTTGCAGGTGTGCTGAATGAAAATACAGTACCAAACGCAGCCATAAAACCCACCGCATCTCCTATGTTACGCACCACGTAGTTGTTGAATAAGATCTGCGAGCGAATTCGTAACAAGCACTATAGCCTACGCACGGAGCAGGTCTATGGTAACAGCGCGGCAATCCCATGTTGACCGTCGCAGGCAACACAGGCATTGATCAGGCGGCGCCCTCAGCCTGCCAGCGATACAGCAGCAATTCTTCGGTCCGGCTGGCACGTGTGTGGGCAGGCGCGTGAGCACGTCCTTCAGGTAGAGGCATAGGGGCCATGCCCGTTCAACCCCGCTCCCGCTCCGCAGAAGAACGCCTTCGTAGCGGCAGAGTCTAGGGGCTGGGTTTGGTGTGCATCGCTCCATCGGCAACCAAGCTCGAGAGCTCGCCGTCCTGATGAAGCTCCCGCAACACAGCAATGAGGTCTTCGGCTTGGCGATGGGGCGCCCCTGTCCCGGTCGCGCCGCCTTTAAGCGGGAGCTCTGCACCAGCTTGATGCTCTTCGGACTTGACCAATGTACTGTATTTATATACAGTTACCTCTATGGAAGCATCACCCATACCAAAACCCTCTCCGGGATCTGTATGCGTGACAGGCCGCCAGCGCGGTCTCAATCAGGCGTTGGAGGTACCCACATGCAAGCATAAGGTGAGAGCTTCTAAAGGCAAGCGCATCTATCGCCTCCCGACTTTGATTCATTGCAGCTTAGCGCCCCTTGCTCTACTGGCGGCTTTCATACGTAACAGCTTTGATACAGTCCTGCCCATCGACTTAAAAAGGTGGAGCGTTGACTGCATGGAAACCCAAAAGCTCACGATCGACTTACTTTCGAAACGCCAAGATGTCCTGCCATATGTTGCTCAGGTGGTTGAGGCCGCTGAAACTGTCCGTGATGCGTTGGGTTGGTTCCCGTTCAAGGTCTACAACGAAGCTGCAACCGGTGAACGGCTTATCGTGGCGGTTGCTCGCCAAGCTAATGAGGCACGTTATGCGGGGCACCTTCTGTTTGCTACGCGGTTTCCGCGGGGCTACGTCATGCAGATCCATGTCGATTCGAGGTGCCGCCGCCACAACGTCGCAAAGACAATGCTCGACTCGCTCAAGGCACATTTGAGCGCGTTGAACTACATCGCCATTGATGCTCGGGTCGCTGAAGACCTTCGCTCCTCCCAGGAGTTTTGGCAAAGCCAGGAGTTCTATGCATATCGCACCACGCCAGGAGGGAAGACAAGGGGCCGGACGCTGGTGGTGCGCAGCCACGAACTACCGACCCAGCAGCTTTTTGCGCCCAGTGGACTGAACCATCGAGATCCTCTGGGCCTTGCTGTCGAGCCCTCTGCAGCCACCAAACTCTATCTGCTGGACCTTAACGTCATGTTCGACCTGGGTCCGCGCAGAGCACGGCATCAGGATGTTGTCGACCTGTTTGCGCTAGAGCGCTTGGGCGTGTGCCGCCTCGCATTGAGCACCGAGTTTGATACAGAGCTCAAGCGGTCGGCAACAAGCGGAAAGACCGACCCCATGCAGGGTCTAGGACAAGTTTTCCCGAAGTTCGCAGTGCCCCCTGGCGATGTCATGACGCAGCTCACCAACGAACTTGCTCCCGTTATTTTTGCGGAGCGTTTCGCAGCAGGTGCCCTGACAGCAAACGACCTCTCTGACCTGCGGCACCTTGGCACAGTGATACATCACAAGTTAGCAGGGTTGGTGACCAGCGATGGTTCCATTCGCGATGCATCGGCCATGCTTCGCCTGCGGTATGGAATCGAAGTGCTCTCCCCATCTGCGTTTCAGATTTTGGGGGAGATTGACCCGGAGCTTGGCGCCATCACAGCCAGCACACGTGACACGCTGGAGCTGAAGGAGCTCACCTGTGGCAACGAGGTTGCGGTCCGCGAACTCCTTGCGCGCCTGGGCGTAGCTCTGGTTGATCAGTCCACTGCCTGGGCTGCAGATGATGGCAACAGCCGGGCCCGCCATCGCTACATCGTTGTGCAAGAGGATCAAACTATTGGGTATCTGATGTGGCCCAGTGGTCTCAGAGGAGGCACTTGCGATGCCTACCTCGCGGTCGATGAACGGGTTACGTGCGCACATGACGCAGCACGCCTGATGCTCGTTCACTTGATGGGAAGGGCTGAAAAAGAGGTTCAACGCATTCGGCTGAACCTCGCTCCCCAGCAGGCGTCTGTCAGGGAGGTTGCACTTGAGATCGGCTTCACCGGCACGAACAAGGCGCAGGAGCTGCACAAGGTATCGCTCTACAGCGTGGTCCTTGCCCAGAACTGGTCTACACACCGCTCGAAACTTCAAAGCGCGAGCGAAATCGGCCTGCCAACGTCGATGCCGATTTTCCGAGATCCAGACCAATACATCGAACTCACTCGGCCCGATGGTCAACGCACCCAGCTGACAGCTTTCGCTTTGGAAACTTTGCTCTCGCCAGCGCTGATTTGCATGCCTGGCCGACCTGGGGTGCTCGTGCCTATCCTGCGAGACTATGCAGAACATTTGCTGGATCACCTAGATCAGATGCAGCTGCTGCCGAGCGCCAAAGCTCTGCTCTACCAGCAACGCCACTATTTGAGTTCGCCGCAGACCCTAAAGGCGTTCCGACGTGGGAGCTTGATGTTCTTCTACGAATCTGGGCGCCACAAAGGACTCAAAGCCGTGGTGGCTGTTGCACGGGTGACAAACGCTTACCTGAGTGCTGAGGGGATGGTCGACAAAGGGGACTTGGACCGATCGGCGCTTGAGGAAGTCGATCTATCAACCATCGGCAAGTCAAAAATCAAGGCCGTCGTGGCCTTCAGCAACCTTAGAAAACTGCCAAACCCTGTGCCGCTGGCGCGCCTTAAGAGGCTCGGTTGTGGCGAGCCTACCCAACTGCTGACAAGTCGATCGCTCACATCCGAGCAGATCGAAAACATTCTCCTCGAAGGATTTCCGCATGAACGCCCCGCATAACTTCCTGATCTCTCTTGAAGAACGGCATGCGAACAGGATTCTGCAGGGCACCAAAACCGTTGAGCTCCGTCGTCGGCCTATGCACGTAGCCCTTGGATCAACGGTCTGGTTCTACGTAAAGATGCCGGTCGGCAGCATCGTCGGCTGCGCCACTGTCACAGGCCTGCACACGCTCGCCCCCAGCACACTGTGGAGGCGATTTGGCACCGTATCGGGCCTCAAGCGCCAAGAATTTTTCGAATACTTTTCAGGTATTTCGAAAGCCTTTGCATTGGGCCTGAGTGAGCCTACTGAGCTCACGTCCCCCATCCCGCTGAGCAAGCTGCGCGACGTGTCGGGAGGCTTTCACCCACCACAGTTCTTCGCCAATGTCGCAAATGATGGACCTTTACTGCACGTGATGAGCCAAGCTCTTCACGGCAGGCCCGCGACGTCGCAAAATCTGCAGACTGAGCTGGAACTGGCCTGAGGCGCCCCATGGAAACAAACGCCTCAAACACCCTCAGGCTCTGCTACGGCCTGAGCGAGCTTGCGTTTGCAGTATGGAACCATCTGCGCGATGAGATCTTTACAAACCTCGAAAGCATTCAACACCTCAGAGGGTGAGGTGCCGGGTGTATAGAACTTCCCGCCTTCCTCGATCAGGCCTAGCTTGGGGCGAGCACCGGCAACTGCGGAAGTCATCTCGCTGATGGGAAATTCTGGCGGTATGCCTGGATAGTTGGCTCGCTCAATGGTCTTGTCCGCTCCTTGCAAGACTCCCCTAGAAACGCATCTGGCACAGAAGTGCAAAAAAACTGATTTCGGGCTGTGGACTTCTGCCCCGATGCGCCCAGCTTACTTGGCTTTGAATCGGACCGTGATGACCTTGCCTTCAGCCGTGGTCACCGTCGCAACGACGCGAGCACCAGACACCAACTTCGTCGTAGCCTCGAGCTTGTTGCCCCCGACCGGTTTGAGTTCGACCTCGCTCTTCTCGGTGCCATTCAGAATGGCCAGCTTGCCACTCATTTTGCTGGCGTCTGCAGGCGCATCGTGGTCCACGATGTACAGCGCAGCCTTATCGCCTTCGTTCGCAAGCTCAAACGACAGGTCGCTAGCGGTCTGAACCACGCCTCCATATTGGGCCTTGCTAGGGCCATGGGCGGAAGCATTGAAGGCCAACGCAGACAAGCCGAGCATGACGGCCAGGGCAGTTTTACGATTCATCATTTCCATCTCCAAGTTTCAAGTTGACCGCAAGTTGAGGCTGCGGTGTCGCCTATCTGAGTGCACGCGTCAGTACGCGTGTTGAACGTCGTGAGATTCTTCCGGTTGGTCGGTGATGAGACGCTCTGTCGCCTTGCGACCGAACCGCAGGTACATCAGCGGTGTCATCAATGTGTCGAGTAGCGTTGAACTCACCAAACCGCCGAAGATGACGACAGCCACTGGGTGCAGAATTTCCTTGCCGGGTGCGTCGGCAGACAGCAGCAAAGGAGTCAGAGCAAACGCGGCAACGAGCGCAGTCATCAGGACTGGAGTCAATCGTTCCAGTGAGCCGCGTACAACCATGGCCTGGTCAAACGTCTCCCCCTCGAACTTGCAGAGGTTGATGTAATGGCTGACCTTGAGGATGCCGTTGCGCGTCGCGATGCCGGCCAGCGTGATGAAGCCCACCATTGAGGCAACAGAGAGGCTGATGTCTCCAATCCACATGGCGACCACACTGCCTATCAAGGCGAGGGGGATGTTCGCCATGATGATGGCCGCCAGCGTGACAGACTTGTACCGGGAGTACAGGACCAGGAACACCAGCAACAGGGACAGCACGGATAGACTGGCAATCAGTTGCGCGGCCTGCTCCTGAGCTTGGAACTGTCCCTCAAGGCTGATGAACGCGCCAGCCGGCAGCGTCACCCCGCCAATCACGCTCCGGATATTGCTCACGATGGAGCTCATATCGTTGCCATCCGTGTTCGCGTAGACAACAATGCGGCGCCTCCCGTTCTCCCTGCCAATCTGGTTTGGGCCGTCGTTCTGCTCGACCGTCGCGATGGAAGACACAGGGATACGTCCCGACGGAGTATCGATGAGGGTACGCTCCAGGTCCTGGGGCGTTCGAGCCCCATCTGGCAAACGCAGCACCAACTCGTACCGCTTTACGCCATCGACAATTTGCGCGCTGTGTGCTCCATCTGTCAGGGCTTGGAGGATACGGACGGCTTCCCCGGGAGAGATGCCTGCCTGCGCTGCCTTGCGCTGGTCGATGCGCACCGTGATTTGGGGAATAAGCACCTGTTTCTCAACAGACAAGTCCACCACGCCAGGAATGGTCGACATCCCCAGGCGTAGTTGCTCCGCCAAACCACGTAGGGTGTCAGTGTCGTCACCGAAAACTTTGACTGCAATCTGCGCGCGAACGCCCGACAAGAGATGGTCCAACCGGTGTGAGATGGGCTGGCCAACGGCAACTTGCGCGGGCAAGACGGAAAGCTTGCCGCGGATGTCAGCCATGATGGCTTCTCGGTCCCGCTGACTACGGCGAAGGTCGACATCGATTTCTGCAGAGTGCACACCCTCCGCATGCTCGTCCAGCTCCGCACGTCCGGTACGACGCCCCACCTGCGTTACCTCTGGAACCTCCTTGATGAGTGTTTCAGCCAGTGAGCCCATCCGGTTAGCCTCTGCCAGTGATGTCCCGGGGTTGAAGACCATTCCGAGAACCAGGGAGCCTTCGTTGAAAGCCGGCAGAAACGCCCTCGGGAAGAATGGCACGCTCGCTGCTGCACCGGCAACGGCCAAAGCTGCCGCGCAAAGCAGTATCTTGGTGCGCGGAAAGGACCAGCTCAGCAGCGCCTCATCCCAGCGCTTCAAATGCGTGACCAATGTGCTGTCACCATGGTCAATACGGCGCATCTTTGGCAGCAGGTAGGAGCTCATCACCGGCGTGACGGTCATGGACACCAGCATCGATGCCAGGATGGAGACGATGTAGGCAATGCCCAGCGGTGTGAAGAGCCGCCCTTCGATGCCGGGAAGAGCGAACAGAGGAACGAACACCAGACACACGATGATGGTGGCGTAAACGATGCCTGAGCGCACTTCGATACTGGCGTGGCGTACCACCTCCATGGTCGACAGTGGCCTGGGCAACTGGCGGTTCTGCTTCAGCCGTCGCAGGATGTTTTCCACGTCCACGACAGCATCGTCGACCAGCTCGCCAATGGCGATGGCCAGGCCTCCCAATGTCATCACATTGATGGACTGTCCGAGCAGCTTGAAGACTACCGCCGTCACCGCCAGCGAGAGCGGGATGGCGACGAGGGAGATAAGAGTGGCTAACACCACCGATCCACGAAGCGTGCACAGATGATCGCCGCTGCC
>NZ_JCABYI010000004.1:0-685315 GCF_059499305.1 Delftia sp. | reverse complement strand
TTTGCTTACAGGTCGTCGTGCCATGAGGGCAGCGAGCATAACTGCTCTGCGGGGGCCTGTGACGAAGTGGTGTTAGCCACTCTTAGGTGGCTTTACTTTTTGAAAGACCTGTTTTATGCAAGATCGTCAATGCCATTAATAATTTCGGTAATTAGTTCGGTGCTAATAGTCAATGCTATATCCCAAGATTCACAATCTTCCCCGATCAAAAGATAAAGATCTCTGTCATCTCCTTTTTTCCAATGAACTGGGCTGTTGGCGCATTCACCTAATTTTATATATTCAGTAGAATCTAGATTTAATTTCTTTAACTCTTCAGCTTGATAGGATGGGATATAAACATTAATTTCAATAAATTGATTTGTTATTTTTATTAGAAATGCGGTATCTCCATTTCCATCGAATGCATGATCAATGGAAATTTCAAAATTATTCTCATTCATTTAATTTTCCTTAATGAATATTGTCAACATCAATTCCAGAGCTATTTAGTCGCCCGGCACAATCATGTTCAGATGGTCCACAAGGATCACGCTTAGACGTTCCGACAGACTTCAAACCAGTGACACATTTCATTAAATTCTCTTCTGCATGCAATCCTTTTGATGTTGGAAAACGCCGGATACCAAGTTTATCAGCCATCTCTCTTTGTCCGGCATCAAATCCATTGCTGCTCCCTGCTAGAAGGTTGCCAGATTCATCTTGGCCGACTGCAATCGTTCTTTGGTTGATAGCTAGCTTATGCTTGCCTGCTTCTCGAATTTTTGCGCTAGTTTTTGAAGTGTTCCTTTTGGTTTTCCTGTGACAGGATTAATTTCGCAATCGCAAGGGCATCCAGATTTTCCATTAGAAAGCCCCAAAGGATCAATCCAGTCAGCAGGGTTGGATGCATATTGGAAGAGATTGGATTCACCTAATACTCCAATCGGATCCTGACTAACAAACCGCCCAACCACCGGATCGTAGTACCGAAACCGGTTGTAGTGCAGCCCCGTCTCTTCATCAAACTGCTGCCCCTGAAACCGGAAGGGCTGTTCGATGGGGGGGCGGAGGTGATGCTGCGCGCTTTGAACCCCACGCCCGCGCGCTGACCGGCCGATCATCGGTGCCGTTTCGCAACACGCTGCGCAGACAGCCTCACCCCAGACCTTGTAGTCCGCAGCCCAGGCTACCTGGCCTTGCTCGTCGGTCGGTTCCAGCGGCGCGCCGATCTGGTCGCACTGGTACCAGTAGGTGCTCTGTTCCTCGCCTGCGCCCTGAATGGTGGCCAGCGGCACAAAGCTGCCTAGCTCCTAGATATAGAGCGCCTGTCTTGCACCCCGCTGGCTGTGCGCCATGAGGTCGCCATCCCACAGGTAGTGGGTGCAGCCGAAGGCATCGCTCTTTGCGACGCGTCGGTCCAGGGGGGCGTAGCGGGAGTCTTGGCGGCCGCGGAGGGTGTCGGCTCGGGCGGAGTTCTGGTGATTTAAAAAATAGTTTTATATTATTCTCTCATTTTTGAATAATTATATTTTGGAGTGTGCTATGAATTATTAGAAGTTGCATTTTTTAGAAAATGCATTCGCGGATAATTTTGCAAAATTAGAATTTTTCTTTTCTAAGAAAAATAAATATCTTTCCCAAAGATTTATCACCTACTACAAATCGTATTGTGGGTGTGATAGCTCATAGGCTATCGCTAAAAATACATTTCATTCTATGAATTTCTATAAATAAGATATTTATTGGTAAAATAAAGTTTAGAAATACTTAATCAGATCTAATGATCTTCAAAATATCTCATTATATATTAATGATGCGTCATTGTAAATTAATTTTATTCCAAACAATTGCAAATCCACCTTCTTTTGCCAGAGTGGTTATATTGGTTAGTTCATTGTTTTTGTAGTTAAATTGATATTCCACCTCATTATCCCATCCAGACGCATAGGCCAATTCTCTGATGGGGATACCATCTTTCAATTCTATTGAATTTATTGAGTAATTTTTTCCTCTGCCGACTGTTATATTTAATATCGTGTCATCGTCTTTTTTTGAAATATGACCATATCCATTTAAACGAGGAAGATTTTTTCCAGGGGGATTTATTGAAAAATCAATGTGATATACGTTACTTAGTTCGGAAAATAGATTTTCATCATATATACTTATAGAGACGAAGTTACACTGATTCTCTCGCGGCGATCTGATGATTTTCAATTGACCATTGCTGAATCCGCTTGCAAAATATCCTTTCTCACTTGCCTCTTCAGGTGATTCATATTTTTTGTTCAAAGATCTTGGCGTCCTGAATCCATCCATTTCACTGCGATATGGAATGGGGTTGTATAAATCACCCTTTGAGTATTTCCACTCATTGACTATTGGTAGGTTTTTAATTTCTGCATTTTTTAGAATTCTGGCGGCTGTGTCTTGGTAATTATTTAGCAAAATCTCTAGCCGTTGCTTAATTTCTGGATTATCTATCAACATATTTATTCCTTCATGAGCAGCAGCAAGCAAAAGTTGCCTTCCAACTTCCGCTCTCTAATCGTCTTCCAATATCCTCTAGGGCCGCTTCAACGTTGCCACCACGCTTCTCCACGCCTTTCAATATTTGGTATATAAGTTTATCATTCATATCACTATGTACATGAGATCCGGCGTGATAAGTGCCGGCTCCAATGCTTGCAATCTGGCCTGGATGATTTGCCATTGCAATTTGAGATGGTCTCGTTCCCCATAATCTTGCGCCATTAGCCGCATCGTCAATTCCAATGTTGTTCCTGGCTAATATTGCGCGCGAGTTTTTTACATGTTCATTTTTATTGCATTTTTCTTGAACAATATGATGTGGACTTTGGTCAGGTAGAGCAGGACGCCCGGCTTTTCTAAGGCTTCTCCCAAGTTTTACAGAACTTAGGCCAAGAATGTCTGCCCATATCGTAGGGGTGGAAGCATATATATATAAATTGATTCCTCCTATTAATCCAATCGGATCCTGACTAACAAACCGCCCAACCACCGGATCGTAATACCGAAACCGGTTGTAATGCAGCCCCGTCTCCTCATCAAACTGCTGCCCCTGTAACCGGAAGGGTTGCTCAATGGGCGGCGGTGAAGGTGGTGCAACAGGCTTTGAGCCCCAAGCCCGTGCGCTGACGGGCCGATCATCGGTGCCGGTTCGCAACACGCTGCGCATGACCGCCTCACCCCAGACCTTGTAGTCCGCTGCCCAGGCTACCTGGCCTTGTTCGTCGGTCAGCTCCAGCGGGGCGCCGATCTGGTCGCACTGGTACCAGTAGGTGCTGTGCTCCTCGCCCGCTCCCTGAATGGTTGCCAACGGCACAAAGCTCCCCGGCTCGTAGATGTACAGCTCCTGCTGCCCACCGCTTTGACCCCGCTGGCTGTGCACCATGAGGCCGCCATCCCACAGGTAGTGGGTACTGCCAAATGCATCACTCTTGGGGACACGCCGGCCCAGGGGGTCGTAGGCGTAGCGCGTGGCCTGGGTGACGCCATGGCGCGTGGTGTTCGATTCGATGAGCTGGTGGTCTGCGTTCCAGGTCAGGTCCAGCACTTCCTGGGTGCCGGCCTTCTGGTTGCCCCGGGTGCGCTTTGTGACGTTGCCGTGCACGTCGTATTCAAAGTGCAGGTCTTGGTAGAAGCGCAGGCGGTTGTCGCCCACCACGCCAAGAGTGGTGTCCACGGGCTGGCTGTCTTTGCCGGGGATGGAGTCCAGCAGGTTGCCGGCGGGGTCGAAGGCAAACAGTTCGCGGGCCAGAGGGCTGCCTTGTGCGGGCAGGCTGGCGAGGATGCGGCCCGTGTGGCCGTATATACGGATGTATTATGGAATTTTAGATCATAAATATAAACTGCTTGAGTATTGGGATTCGATTTTCGTCTTGCACAAAAGGTTGCCGCAGCGTCAATTTTTGCGTCATTGCTCTATATATCGATAGCGTATTTGAAATTTATTCCATTGAATTTATGAATTTACTGTATTTTTTAATCCAGCCATTATTGCCATAAATTTCGCCAGTTAATCCGTCACTTATTTCTGATATATCTTCAACTCCTTGATAGCTTATTCCAATGACTTCTTGTTCTGCCATTCGTAGAATTCTGAATAAAGCAGAGTCGACTGCGAAAGCGATTAGGAAATCAAAATGAGATTTCTGATTTTCTGAAAGTGATGCATAAAATTCTTGCAACCTCTTTGCTTCATCTGTTTTATATTTCCCGTTTGCACAGTCGGTGACTCTTTCTATAGATGAGTCTCTAACTGTGTGAATAATGTCTTCGCCAAATTTATCTAGTGTTGAATCTTGCATATTATTTATTCCAAGGAATTCTGCTCGGTGTAGTAGCGCCAAGACTTCTAAGTTTTCTCAAGCTCTGCGCAGCCAGTGATCTTGCGGTTTTCTCATCTGCACCACCTTCTTTAAGACATTCTACAGCGATTTTTGTATGCTCCGATATGGTGTTTTTTGACTTCCCAGATTTGCAATCACAACTAAGTCTATCAAACTCTCGACGTTGGCAAGCGGTAATTTTGTCATGATCTATGCCATTGTTTTTCATCCAATCATTGCCAAGGCAGAACATATCATTCATTATTTGTTTGTAATTTGATAGATCATTCCAGGCAGCTTTCGCATGAACATGGTGGCCACCAACGGTTTTGTATGAGCCTGTGGCACAAGAGTTAACTAGACCTAGAGGATCAATCCATTCTGTGGTGTTCGGTGCAAACGTATAAAAATTATGATCGCCTAAAAATCTGATTGGATCTTGAGATATAAACTTACCAACCACCGGATCGTAGTACCGAAACCGGTTGTAATGCAGCCCCGTCTCTTCATCAAACTGCTGCCCCTGAAATCGGAAGGGTTGCTCAATGGGCGGTGGTGGAGGCGGTGCAACGGGCTTGGAGCCCCAAGCCCGCGCGCTGATCGGCCGATCATCGGTCCCGGTCCGCAACACGGTGCGCATGACCGCCTCACCCCAGACCTTGTAGTCCGCCGCCCAGGCTACCTGGCCTTGTTCGTCGGTCAGCTCCAGCGGCGCGCCGATCTGGTCGCATTGGTACCAGTAGGTGCTGTGTTCCTCGCCCGCTCCCTGGATGGTGGCCAGCGGTACAAAGCTGCCTGGCTCGTAGATGTAGAGCGCCTGTCTTGCGCCCCGCTGGCTGTGCACCATGAGGTCGCCATCCCACAGGTAGTGGGTGCTGCCGAAGGCATCGCTTTTGGCGACACGCCGGCCCAGGGGGTCGTAGGCGTAGCGCGTGGCCTGGGTGACGCCATGGCGCGTGGTGTTCGATTCGATGAGCTGGTGGTCTGCGTTCCAGGTCAGGTCCAGCACTTCCTGGGTGCCGGCCTTCTGGTTGCCCCGGGTGCGCTTTGTGACGTTGCCGTGCACGTCGTATTCAAAGTGCAGGTCCTGGTAGAAGCGCAGGCGGTTGTCGCCGACGACGCCCAGGGTGGTGTCCACGGGCTGGCCGTCTTTGCCGGGTAGGGAGTCCAGCAGGTTGCCGGCGGGGTCGAAGGCAAACAGTTCGCGGGCCAGCGGGCTGCCTTGTGCCGGGAGGCTGGCGAGGATGCGGCCCGTGGGGTCGTAGCGGAAGTCTTGGCGGCCGCGCAGGGAGTCGGCTCGGGCGATGAGCTGGCCTGCGGCGTCGTAGGCGTAGCCACGCTCCAGCGTGGCGTTGGAGTTGCCGGGCCTGGCCACGTGGCCGCTGCCTTGCAGCGCTGCGCGGTGGCGCAGCAGGCGCCCGGCCGGGTCCCAGTCGTAGCGGCTGGACAGGGCACCCTGGCTGCGGCGCACTTCGCGGTGCAGGGCGTCGCGTTCCATGTCGGCGATGACCTGGTGCGCGGCCGGAGGCTGGTCAGGGCCTTGCGCCGGAGCGATGTTGATCTGGTGCAGGTGGCCCGAGCCATAGAACAGCCAGTGCAGGGTGCGGCCATCCGGCATGCGGGTGTGGATGCGGTTGCCCAGTTCGTCATAGCCGTGCGAGAGGCTGCGCTGCAGTTTCTGGCGGGCCTGGCCTGTGGCATTGCCGAGAGCCTGCAGGGTCTGGGTCTCGCTGAGCAACTGGCCCACGGGGTCATAGGCAAAGGCCAGGTGGGAGGCGGCGTTGCCGGCCTGGGTCAGGCGGCCCAGGGCGTCGTAGCGGTATGTGGTTTCTTCCACGGGGCCGGTGTGGCCCATAGCGCGCTTGGCCAGCAGACGGCCCAGGGCATCGCGCTCGAAGCAGGTGACCTTGCCGGGCCCGGCGTCGCTGCCGCCGGCTTCGATGACGTGGGTCAGTTCACCGGCGGCGTTGTAGATGTAGCGCTGCCAGCGGCCGTCGAAGCCGACTTCGTCGGTGAGTTGGTCGCGCAGGTCGTAGCGGAAGTGGGTGCGGGCGTGGTTCTCGTTGTCCAGGGCGATGAGGCGGCCGGCGCGGTCGTAGTGGTAGGTGAGGCTGCGGCCTGCGGCGTCAATCCGGGTGAGCGGGCGGCCCATGCCGTCGTAGGTGTAGCGGGTGCTCTGGCCCATGGGGTCGGTGTAGGCCAGCAGGTGGCCTTCGCCGTTCCAGACGTAGAGGTGGGTGGGGCTGGCGGGCTGGCTGCTGGGGCCTGCGGGGCTGGATGGCTCGATGACACGTATCAGCTGGCCCGCATCGTTGTATTCGTAGCGGGTCTGCTGGCCCAGCGCATCGGTGCGCAGCACGGGCTGGCCCAGGGCGTCGTAGGCGAAGCGCGTGGTCTGGCCCGAGCAGTCGGTGTAGGCCACAAGGCGGTCGGCCTCATCCCAGGCCAAGTGCTTGGAGCCGCCCTTGGCGTCAATGACTTCCACGGTGCGGCCCCGGGTGTCATGGCGGTAGCGCGTGGTGCGGCCCAGCGGGTCGGTGGCCTGCACAAGGTGGCCGCGGCCGTCGTATTCCTGATGCCATTCATGGCCCAGGGCGTCGCGCAGCGCGGTGACCAGGTCCAGCGGGTTGTATTCCAGCGTGGTGGCATGGCCCATGGCGTCGATGATCTGGACCAGGTTGCCGCGTGCATCGCGGCGCAGGGTGGTGCGGCGGCCCAGGGGGTCTATGCGGCCTGTGGAGGCGCCGGTGGCATCGGTGGGAGTCTGCTCGATGATCTGTTCGGGTGTGCCTTCCGCGATGACGGTGGCGATGATGTTGAAGCGCGCATCCCAGTGGTAGGCGGTGGTACGGCCCAGGCCGTCGGTGTGGCGCGTGACGCGCTCATGGGGCAGGTAAGTGAAGCGGTCGTCGTCCTGGCCGGGTACCGGCGTGTCGGCGCACCAGGAGCGCAGCACGCGGCCCTGGGGTCCTTCGATGTCGTACTGGGCGAAGTAGCGATGCCCGCTGGATTTGCGGTAGCCCACCAGCACGCCGGAGCGCCAGGCGTATTGGCGGTAGGGCTGGCTGCCGTGGTGCGTGGAGATGAGCTGGCCCTGGGCGTCGTAGGCGTACTGGGCCAGGGTCTGCGGGGCGTGCTCCGGGGCATGCAGGACCACGGCAGTCAGACGGGCGCCGGCAAAGGCGTCCTGCGGCAAGGTGCCTGGCGCGCTCCAGTGCAGATGCAGGCGGCGGCCTGCGGTGTCACTCAGGCCAGCGAGCAGTGGGCGGGCAAAGGGGGCAGGGGGCTTGACCTGCGTGGCCGGGGCCGTGCCTTGCCCTGCGGCGTAGCGTGCGCTCCAGGTCTGCGTTGTGGCGGGTTCGTCCGAGCCCAGGGCGTATTTCCAATGCAATTGCACGGTGTTGCCGTCGCGGTCCTGGAGCGCGGCCAGCGGCAGGCGCCATTGCTCGGGTGCTTCGCGGCGGAAGAGGCGGGACAGGCCTTCCTTGTAGGTGATGGCCCAGAGGTCGGGTTCGGGGTGGCTGAGCGTGAACTTTTCATAGATGTCGAAATGCTCGGCTCCCACGGCCAGGGAGGGCAATGTGACGTACAGGCCTGTGTCGTCTGCCAGCACGCAGCCATCGGCCGACAGGCGCAGTTCCTGCGTGAATTCATGGCTCCAGCCCCGGCCCCAGGGGCTTTCTTCGGCAAGGCCCGAGATGTAGCGGCGCCGCCAGACGATGGGGATGGGGCCTGCCAGGGTGAAATCGGTTTCGTCCAGGTGCTTCTGGCCGGTGGAAAGGATGACGGGAAAACGTGTGGCGCACTGCGAGCAGGGGCCCTTGCCATCGGGCTTCTTGGTGTCGCTGTGCTCGGTGGTGGGGTGCTTGTCGTTGCTGCCCTCACTCTGGGTTTTGCGCTTATAGCGTTTGCCTGCCAGGGCCGCCAGCAGGGCCGCGCCGCTGCCCATGAGCCAACGGGCAAGCTGCATGCGGGCATTTTCCAGCTGAGCTGGAGTCATCTCGGATCCCCAGTTGGCAGTGATGTTGCGAATTTCTTCTGCAGCCTGTACCGCTGCCTGTCCGGTGCCTACGGCCCGATTGACCAGCACGGCTCCTCCTGCGGCTTGACCCAGCACGGGCACGCCTTGAACGGCCGTTGCTGCGACGGATACGGCAAGCCCCATGTACGTTTCGGGGTCCTTCAGCATTTCCATCACCGCCTGGGCTTCGGCTTCGGCTGCTGCCCCGAAGTGGCGGGCTTCCAGACCTTTGAGGACCTTTCCGCCGTTCTCGATCATCTTGGCGGTTTCAGGCGCCAGTTTGATCAGGATGGCATTGGTCAGCGTGGTGACGCCGTTGACCACCATTTCGCCCGCTTCATGGACGACAGACTTGACGTAGGTGACGTGCTGGTTGACGTGGTCCTTGACCTTGGTGAACAGGCCCACGATGACACTGACCGGATCGTGTTTGCCGGTATCCATGGCGCCGTAGCGGTTGGCCATGTCGGTGCCGTATTCCTTGACGGTGCCCAGCGGGACCTTGATGGCGCTGCTGTTGTTGGAGTGCCAGGCCACGCCGGGGTCGCCCTTGGGCTTGAGGTGGACCGGGGTGGCCGGGTCAAAGGTCCAGGCGTTGGCTGTCTGGGTGATGGCGCCATCGCCGCCGCTGAAGATGTGCGTGCCCATGGTGTTCAGGACTCCTTGCTTTGCAGAAAGCGGGCCGAGAAGGTCTGCGTTGCCGCGCCGTTGCTGCTGTTGAGAGGGTGTGCTTTGCCCGTGGGCCCGGTACGGAGGGTGCGAATGGTGCGTTCCAGCGCCACGGCGGCCACTTCCTCGCCTTCATCCAGCGCCCAACTGAGGATGGAGTTGGGCGGGCGTGCATCGTGGCGAAGGCGCTGGGCGGCCAGGGCCCAGTGCAAGGGGCCGGTGGCGGCGCCGACCTGGCCGGTCATGGCTGCAGGCTCCCAGGTATCTGGCTGGAAGCTGCCGTCCAGCCGAGCCCGTGCCATGACCTGGATGGCCGCGCGCCAGTCCGATCCGTCGAAATCGGAAACGGCGCAGCCCACGTGTTCCTCCTTCCAGCCCGCGCCGTCGAGGGCGCCGCGCAGCACCTCGGCCAAAGGCGCTGCATCGGCCCGCTGGTGTGGCAGGCGATGGGGGCCGGCGCCGCGTGCCAGGGAGGGGACATGCAGCACCAGATGGCGGTCATCCCGGTAGGTCGTGTCTGGCGCGGCCTGCAGCAGCAGGGCGGCAGCCGCCTCTCCGGCAATGCAGCCCTGTGGGCGGCTGTCGGTCAACAGGCCTGCCTGGGCATGGGCTTGCACCAGGGTGGCTTCGTCCAGCAGGCTGTCTACCGCCAGCAGCAAGGCATGGTCATCGGCTGCGGTGGGCCGGCCCAGGGTCTGCAGGGCGTCATAGCCGGCGCCATGTCCTCCGAAGACGGGGGTCAGGGGAATGCTGATCAGGGGGGCCGACGCTTTGGGGCCTGCCCAGCGTTCCAGCGCGGCAAGTGTCTGGCGCCACAGTGCAGCGGCCTCGTCACCGGACACGCGCATGGGCAATGCCAGCACGATGCGGCGTGGCAGTGCGACCGGGGCGTCGGCGGGCCGGCTTTGCACGTCCGCAATGAGGTCGGCCAGTGCCGCGCCCAGCAGCTTGGCCAGGCGTGCCGTCTGCTGCTCGCCTTCGGTGATCTCAGGACAGGGGGCGATGGTGACGGGATGGGGGCTGACGGCTGCAACGACGAGTTTGCGCATGCGCTTTTGCATGCCGACCCATGAGGCGGCCGACTGCCAGGCGCTGGTGCCGATGCAGGTGACTGCCCCGGCATGCTGGATGCGCCACAGGCAGGGGGATGAGGGTGGTGTGTTCGAGGAGGCCATGCGGGAACTCATTGCGGGGCGGCGGGAACCGCGGGGGCGTTTTCATGGGCCCAGAGATGGACCACGGCGATGCGTTCCTGCGCGGCAAGGGGCAGCAGGGCGCGCCAGACCAGCGAGGCATCGGCTTGCTCCGTGTCCACGGCCAGCGTGTCCCAACGCAGCTCCTGGGGCGGCAAAAGCGTGCCGCCCGCAGTCTCAGCCTGTGCCACAAGGGCCACCCGTGGCCAGACGAAACGCATCAGCGGCTCGGTGCCCATGTGGTGCAGTGCCAGTACGTCTCCGGGCCGCGGCGACTCGGCCAGCTGCAGCGATTGCGGTGCGGCGTTGCGGTGGCGTGGATCATGGTCCAGGGGCAACAGCGGTGCGCGGCTCTGGCGCCAGGCGTCGTCGAAGCTGCCCTGCAGCGCGCGGCGCGGCTGGTGGTGGGCAGGCACCAGGCCCAGGCCAAGGGCCTGTTCCGCCACGGTGTCATCCCAGTACCTGAGCGGTTTGTCCAGCGCCTGCATCCATGGCAGGGGCGCCGAGGCGGCCTGCGCCGCCGTGCCGTAGAAACCCATGCCGTCCGGGTTGTGCTCGTCCACCAGGCTGTTGCCCCTGGCGTCCAGCGTTTGTCCTCCAAAGGCAAACGGCCGCAGCAGCGGGATGCGCAATGAGGGCCCCAGCTCACTGGCCTTCAACTGGCCAAAGTCCTTGATCCATATCCGTGGGCTGAATGCCCTCAGTGCGGCCAGGCGGTGCTGGCGGCCCTGGCGCTCATAGTCCACGGCGACGTCGATGCTGGAGGCCGGGCGCCCGTTCGGCGATACGGCGCAGGCGTCGAGCAGCAGGTCGAACCAAGGTTTGGGAGGCACATGCTCCGGTTCGCAGATCGGCCAGGGTTGCTGTGCACGCGGCTGAAGCACCTGGGCCTGGAACTCGTCCCTGGCAAGACTGCCCAGGGGGCGCAGCAGGCCGGCGCGGTGGATGGGGCGCTGGCGCTCGGCCGGCCGCAGCCTGGGCAGGTTCGTGGCGCCGGCGGCCAGCTCCCAGGTTCCCTTGGCGACGAGGGCCAGCGAGTGCACGCCCTGCGCGTCCGTATGGGGAAAGGCCTGGGCAGCGAACGGGGTGTTGTTGAGGATGCTGCAGTTCATTGCGCCGTCCCGTCGTCTTCCAGGCTGCTGATGAGCTGGATCGTCTCTACGGCAGTCATCTGCCGCCGGGCATGGTCTTCGTGGGACAACGGGAACGGCCGGCCGGTGCGGGCCGCATGCTCCACATACAGCCAGCGGCGCAGGCCGTGGCCTACGTCAAAGGCTTCCTCGAGCGGCAGCACGGTGTGCAGTGGCCGACCCGCACGCAGCCGGATACCGTCCAGCGGCCAGAGAAGCTCCTTGAGCGCGGGATCTGTCCAATCGCCGATCTGCCCGGGCTCCAGCGCCTGGCAACCATTGGCGGCAAAGACCTCGCAGGCCAGGGTGCGCAGCGCGGCGGTGCGGGCGGGAGCCTGCCCGTGTGTATGGGTGAGCTCGCCTGGCACTTTGCCAAACACCAGCCGCAGCAGATCGCGCTCTGCGGGTGTGACCGGCCTGTCCTGTTGCTCGATGAAGCGCAGTGTCGGCAGCAGGCCTTGAAGACGGCCGGCAAGGGCCACCGTGCGCAGTACGGTGTCGGGGGGCAGACGCAGGCCCTGGGTGACGGCCGAAAGCGCCTGCTCAGGCTGGCGCGCGGTCCACAGCGCCATGGCGGTGTCCGTTGTCGAGGCCCAGAGTCCTGGGTGGGATTCCTCCGTGGGGCCATCGTTGGCGGTGAGTCGCTCGATGTAGCGCGCAAGCTCCCGCTGCAGCAGGCTCCCACCGGCTACGCACAGGATCTCCAGCGCACGGCGCTGCAGCGCCAGGTCATGGCCTTGCAGTACGGCGGCCAGCCGGGGCGCGGCCTGATCGGGCAACTGGCCCATGCGGGCGCAGGCCAGCAGGCAGGCTTCAGTGTCCGCACCCCGCCTGGCCGCTGCGTGTACCGCGTCAAGGTGGCTTGGCAGGGCCAGCAGGCCGGCCAGCTCCACGCCCAGGGCCTGCAGGCGGTCGTCGCCCGATGCCAGCAGGTGGACGCAGGTGTCTTCAGCGGCGTGGAACCACAGGCCATCGCGCACGGCAACGGGATGCTCCGGGAGCAATTGCGCAATCAAGGCAAGCCGTGCTGCGGCATCGGCCTCATGCGCTTCTGAAAGGGCGATGCGGACATGCGCCGAGCCTGCCCGGTCAACCGGCAGTGCCTGTGCGTGGGACGCGGCAGCTTCTTCCTGGGCCACTGTGCCGCCGTAGTAGCGGCATGCCGCCATCAGCATGTCCAGCCGCTGGTCGGTGGCCTTCAATGCCCTGAGTGTGTGTTCGGTCCGCAGCAATGCGGCGCGGCGGCCATAGGCACGGATGGCTGTCGCCAACTGGCGTGACAGCATTGCGGGCAGCGGCGGAGCGGCAGGAGCGCGGAAAAGGGGAGTTGACGTGTTCATTCGGTCGAAGCGAAGGGAAGGGCTTGCGGCGCATGCCGCGTTCGCAGGGGCGTTGCCTTCGGCGGCCTGGTCAGTTGAGTTCGATGGAGCCACCTTCGAGACGGTGGGTTTCGACGGCGGCAGCCGTGATGGTCTGGCCCCGGATCTGTACTTGCCCATCACGGGTGAACTGCAGTCGCGTGTCGGCGCAATGGATGAGCACGCTTTGCACGGCTTGCAGCTCCAGGCTGGCCACGCGCAGGCTCAGGGCACCGCTGGCGCGGTCGAATTCCCAGGGCGGGCAGGCCGGTGCCTGCGCTGCGGGCCAGGCGGCGACGATCAAGGGGGCAAGGTCGTGCTGCCCCTCCTCGGGACTGGGCATTGCGACCAGTACGTGCTGTCCGCTCACCAGTCTGGGCAGGTGGGTGGACGCGACCGCCTGCCACTGCTGGCCAAGGCACTCGATGGTGATGCTTCCATCGTCTTGCTGGGGTTGCAGAACCTGTGCGGGCTGCAGGCCAGATGCCGTGGGGATGGCCTGTGCCTGGGCCGGGCGTTGGAGTGCGGTCATGGGTGTGCTCCTTGAAGACTGGGGTGCTGTTGGGTGTGGCCGGGGCCGTGGCGTGGATCAGTTTTCATGGATGCCGCCGGAACTGGTGGTGACATCGTTGGCACCGATGAGCTGGATGCTGTTGCCATTGACGGTGATGGTTCCGTCTGCCTTGAGCACGAGGCTGCTGCTGCCCACGGTGATGGCGACGCTTTGCGCGTCCATGGTGATGTTGGAGCCGCCGCCGCCACCACCCGAGCCGCTTTCGGACGGCGCAACCACATTGCTTGCGAGACCGCCGCCGCCTGCGGAAGATCCGCCGCCACCGCCGCCCCCAACGGTCAGCGAATACGTGGAGCCGACCGTGGTTGTCTTGGTGCTGCCGACCGTGGTGGACTGGCTGCTGCCCACGCTGGTGGTCTGGGTGCTGCCAACGATGGTGGCCATGATGGCGCCCACGTTCAGGTTGTAGGCGACGCCGACGTTTTCCATGCGCCCCACGCCCACGTTCTGCATGTAGGCGATGCCGATGGTCTCGGTCTTCATCTTGCCCACCTTGATCGACCAGTTGTTGCCGATCTTGTCCTTCTCGTTGCGGCCTATGGTCTTGCTGCGGTTCTTGCCGATGGAGATGTTCTCGTCGATGCCAACGTCTTCATTGCGGTTGTCGCCGATGCTGATCTTCTCGTCGTGGTCCACCCGCTCCGTGCGGTTGTTGTGCACGGTGATGGTCTCGTCGCGGTCCACGGTCTCGGTGCGGTCGCGGTGGATGACGCTGGTCTCGTCCCGGTCGATGGTCTTGCGCCGGTCGTTGCCCACCCATTTGTCCTCGTCGTTCTCGACTTCGGTGAGCTGGTCCTTTTGCGCGTGCAGCCACAGCTGTTCGGCGCCCGCCTTGTCCTCGAAGCGGATGGCGTTGGCGTCGCCCTGGCCGTTCTTCATGCCCGCGCCTGGGGCGCCGCCCTTGCTCGACCGGGTCTTGATGCCCGATTGCGTGGCGTTGGCCGGCAGTGCCCAGGGCGGCATGTTGGCCGCGTTGTAGACGCAGCCCATGACGATGGGGTGGTCAGGATCCCCGTTGAGGAAGTCCACGATGACTTCCATGCCGATGCGCGGGATGTGCACGGCGCCAAAGCCCGGCCCGGCCCAGCTGGTGGCCACGCGCATCCAGCAGCTGGAGTTCTCGTTCATGCCGCCGATGCGGTCCCAGTGGAACTGCACCTTGACGCGGCCGTACTGGTCGCACCAGATCTCTTCGCCTGCGGGGCCCACGACGACGGCGGTCTGCGGGCCCGTGGTACGTGGTTTGGCGGTGATGCGCTGGGGCTTGAAGGGAAGGCTGGTGGGCTGGGCCTGGAGCACGAATTTCTGCACCGAGCCTTCGCCGCTGCCGCCGTCGCTGACGCGCGGGTTCTCCTCGAAGGCATAGTCGACCGCCGTGACCAGGTAGGCCTGGTTCTGGTCGCCGCGCGGATAGTTGTCCAGCGTGAAGGTGTAGCCCGGCGCCATGGCGCGGTGGTTGGAGCGGCCCTGCACCGTGCTCTGGCGCGTGAGGCTTTGCTGCAGGCGCACGCGGATATAGTCCTCGCCGTCGCCGGTCTCGGTGTAGCCGCCCGGCCATTCGTAGATCTCGTAGGCGTCGTGCGCGTGGCCGGGCGGGTTGCGGCGCATGTTGGACAGCTCGGCGCGGGGCTTCTTGAAGTCGTAGTCGTCGTTGTAGTGCCGGCCGGGCTTGACGCGCTGGTGCAGTTCCCAGGCGTGTATGCATTCCTCGCGCGCCACGGCGGCCTTGCCCGGCGGGTGGAAGGGGATGACGGCGCCGCCCTGCAGCGGGTCGTGCGAGGCGATGACATCGTCGCCCAATGTCAGCACATGCTGGCCCGCGCTGTGCTGGTGGTAGTAGCAGATGCCCTCGTGCTCCATGAGGCGCGAGACGAACTGGAAGTCCGTCTCGTTGTACTGCACGCAGTACTCCCAGGTGCGGTAGGAGCGCGTCAGGCGCTGCTGCATGGGGTGGCCGTAGATGCCCAGGACCTCGTTGATGATGTCCGGCACCGTCTTGTTCTGGAAGATGCGGAAGTCGCTGCGGCGCGTGGCCAGCCACAGCCAGGGCGACAGGCGTGCGCGGTACAGGAAGTTGCGGTGCTCGTCCTGGCCGCGCATGCCGAAGGCCGTGACCAGGCCGTCGATGTAGCGCTTGCCGCCGTCCTGGGTCTCCACCACCACGGTGGCGCCCTTGCCCAGCAGGGCCTTGGGGTCGATGCTGTCGTCCTCGCTGAGCAGGTCGATCTCCAGGGCGAACAGATGGCTGATTTCCTCGCGCCCCTGCAGCCGGCGCAGCTGCAGCTGGTCTGCCAGGGGGGTGTTGATGGTGACTCTGCGTGTCATGGTGTCGGTTCTCGCGGTGCTTGGATGTAGACAAGGGGCGGGGGCGTCAGGTCCGGGTGGGCGGACCTGCGTGCGCCGGCGGTGGATCGGGTGGAGAGGTGCCTTTGCTGCTATCGGGCTGCGTACACCAGCCCTGGACGGGCGCCGTCTGCGTCATCCAGGGCTGGATCGATGACGGGATCGGGGCGAAAGGTGTGCCCCAGCGCGATGAACTGGTAGTTGCCGCGCCGGTCGGTGAAAACAGCCAGGCCGCCAGGCGTCAAGGCCACGTTGAACCAGTCGTTGTCGGTGCGCGGTTGGTCCAGGTCCAGCTTGCCGGACTGGCTCAGTGCAAGCACGCTGCCTGCCAGGCTTTCCAGGTTCAGAACGCTGAGCTGGCGGCCGTCAGCGCCATACAGCCGTAGCTCTCCGGTGGCTTCGACCTTGCTGAGGCCCTCGCCAAGGGGGACGGATCGCTTCATGGTGGCCAGCACGAACTGGCCGCCCGGCGCCAAACGCAGGTCCGGGGGGATGTCGCCGGAGCCATGGCGGAATTCGGCCAGGCGCACGATGCGCGCACCCGTGCGCAGCGCCAGCGCTGCGCCCGTGCCGCGCTGATCGGGCAAGGCATAGGTCAACAGCACATTGCCTGCTGACCATTCGATGGCATTGGCCCAGGTCATCGCATCGGCTCCCGCCCAGGACTGAACCTGCGCGGCCATGGCTGCAGCCGGGTCCTCGTCCCGGGGCTGCACGGTCAGGCTTGCGTTGGCGGAGATGGTCAGACGGGGCGGTGCATCCAGGCTGCCCAGGTTGCGGGTCTGCTGCAGTGTCCATTGGGGCAGCTCGAATGTCAGCAACTGATACGGCTTGCGGCCGTCGGCATCGGGATCCACATGGCTGCTGGCAACGATGTGGACCATTGCGGCAGTGCGATCCTGCGCATCGTCCGTGGCCACGGAGCGGGCCAGGCAACCGCCGGGGCGCACTCCCGGCTGTGCAAGCGCCGCAACGGCAGGGGGGCTGCCGCTGCGCTCGGACAGCTGGAAACTGCCCACTTTGGATCGTTGGACGAGGTCCAGGCGATCAACGGTGCCGTTGCAGTAAACGGTATAGAGATAGCGGTACGGGTCCTGGTCGTTCGACGAGGCGAAGCTGGCCGGCTTCGCCTGCCCGGACGAGACGGCAGGGCTGTCATCCGCATTGCGCGTGCATGCGACCGACAGCAAAGCGCTGGCCAGCATTACGCCAATGGTCGCGAAGCGGCGGGAAGTAGCACTCCAGGGCATGGCTAGAAGTCCTCGCGGGCAAGCACGTTGTCGACATAGTTGCGATCGCCCACGGCGCCGCGCTCGGCGGCGGGAATCCTTTCCCATTCGGCGCGGGCCGTATTGCCGTCGGCGCTGACCGTCACCCACAGTTGATCGCCTTGCATGCGTATGCGGTACTCATGCAGATTGTTGGCATAGCCGTTGAAGCCGCGCAGGGTGTCGAGTTCGAGCTGCTCGGCCGTGTAGTCCGGCAGTTCCACGGGAATGGCTGGCAATCCTTGTGCGGTTCGGGCCTGGTTCCAGGCTCTGACCAGACCTTTGAACCGCTCGCCCTTGCGCTGCTTGCCAGGATATGCCCTTGCGAAGGCCTCCTTTTCCAGGAAGAGCTTCCAGCCGCCGCGCACGTTGTCCTTCCAGTTCCAGGTCTGATTGGCGGTCGGTGCCGGTCGGGTGAGTTGGCACAGGCCCACGCCACCCAGGCCATCGCTGCTGTATTTCGGCCAATTGCCGGGAGTGCGGAATTGTTGCAGCGAGCTTTCCTGCCGCATTTTTTTTCGAAACACGATCCTGTCGGCGCCAATGCTGTTGGCAAAGGCACGGATGGCGGTGCTCGTGGGATTGGTGCCGACGATGGTCCAGGTGGCGCGCGCCCGGCGCTCCACACCGGCCGCCCGCATCGTGACCTGCACGGTCAGCAGGCCTCCACGGACTTCGGTGAACGGGATGCGCCAGCTCGGGCTGGCGCTGGTCTGCGGTGGCAGAGGGCTGTGTGCAGTGCTTCGGCCACTTCCATACGCGGTGTTGGTAGGCGGTGTGCCGCCTTCGAACGTCAGCGTGGCCGACCATTCGAAGATGGGCGTGCTCCCTGCAGGCAGCGCTTCGTTCTGCAGGACGGCAGTCACCGTGATGGTGGGCATTTGGGCATCGGCCGTGATGGCGAACTGCGGTCCTGCGGGCTGGCTGGTAATGGCAAGTGGCATGTTCAGGGGTCTCCGTAAGACGATGGATGGCTGGTCCTAGCGCGATGCCTGCACAGCGCGGGCGCGATCCAGGTGCAGCACGGCGGCATCCAGCAGCGGGTCGCCGCTGGCCTGGAGGGAGGCGGTGAAGGCCGCGTCCACGGGCACGCGCAGGCGCGGGGTCACGCCTTGGGCCTGTGCGGCGGGGTTGTTGCCGCCAGAGGGGCCGGTTTCTGCGAGCAGGGGGACTTGCACGATGAAGCCGGCCGGCAGGTGCACGCGCGTGGCGGGGCCGGTGGCGCCAGCCGTGGCACTGGTGGCGACGATGTCGGCACGTTGGCTGTGCTGCAGCCAGGCGGCGAACAGTTCGCAGGGGCCGGCGCAGCCGGGGCCGGTGAGCACGGCGACGGGGGCCGTGAAGGGCGCGCCCGTGGCGGCCAGCGGCAGCTGGGCCGGCAGGCCCAGGCCGCCACGGCTGCGCCAGACGCGGGCGGCGGGGTCGAACAGGCGCTGGGCGGCGTCCTGCATGCGCAGCGGCTTGTCGCGTGTGTAGAGCGAGGCCAGCATGTGGGGCAGCAGCTGGTAGGCGTCGTCGCCCCGGTGGGCGCGCAGGTCGATGACCAGGCCCGTGACCCTGGCCTGGGTGGCGGCGGCCAGGGCGCTTTCCCAGCGGCTGAGCTGGCCGGTGGCGCCGTCGGCAAAGCTGTCGAGGGCGATGTAGGCCAGGTTGCCGCCCTGGGCGCTGCGCAGCAGGAAGGAGGCGAGGGCGGGCTCGGCCGCAGGCAGGGCCGTGGTTGCGGCGGGGGCGGCGTCCAGGCGCAGGGTCTGTTCCTGGCTGGCCGGGGGCGCGCCGGCTGCGGTGCGCAGGCTCAGCGTGGCGGGCGTGCCCAGGTCCAGCGCCAGCAGGTCGGCGCGGCGGGCGTCGGCACCGGCGCGCAGCGAGGCGGGGGCAATGCGGTCCAGGTAGCGGGTCGGGCTTTCCCCTTCGATGGCGAGGATGTCGCTGCCGGGCTGCAGGCCCGCCTTGGCGGCGGCAGAGCCTGGCGCCACGCCGGTGATGGCGATGCGGCCGTCCTCGCGCAGCCAGGTGCGCGGCATGGGCATGTTGACGCTGCCGCGTGCCAGCAGCTGCGGGGACAGGCCCCGGTCTGTGCGGGCAGGCCAGGCCTGGCCGCCGGGCAGCAGAACGCGGTATTGGCCATCGCCCAGGCGCTGGCCCATTTCTGCCAGGGCCTGGGCCTGTGCGGCGCTGTCGCCGCGCTCGGCGGCGGTCTGCAGGCGCTGGCCGTAGTCGGCACGCAGCTTGCCGGCATCAAAGCCGCTGGCAGCGGCCAGCGGGTGGCGCTCGGCAATGAGGCCGATGAGGGCCTGGGCCGCATCGCCCGCGCCCAGGCGGGACAGGTCGATGTCCTGCGCGGGCTGGACGGCATGGAAGGCCAGGGCGATTTCCCGGGCGCGGTCGAAGCGCAGGCCCTGCGGCTCCAGCGTGACCACGGTGTAGCCGCGCGGCAGGGTGACCATGGGATCGTCGGCGGTGAACAGGCGCCCGTCGGCGCCAAAGCCGGAAGGGAAGCGCTGCGTGGCATCGCTGGCCCAGACCAGCAGCTTGCCGCCCGTGGGCTCCAGGATGTCGCCGCTTTGGCGCGGCCATTCGGTGCGCACCGAGCTGGCGCGCAGCATGGCGTGCTGCTCTATGGCGTCCAGGCTGCGCCGGCCCGCGCGCTGGGGCACGTCGGCATGGACGGACAGGGCGAAGATGCGCACGCCCCGGCCCCCGGGGCGGGCACGGCCGGTGGACAGGTCATAGGTCGTGCCGTCGGGGTCGCCGGGCAGTTCGATGGCCACGCCGGTGCTGTCGCCGCGCGGCAGGGCCAGCCATTGCGACTTGGCCGGCGCCACATGGGCGGCCCGGCGCTGCACGAGGTACGGCCCCTGGTCCATGAGCGCGACCACGGCCTGGCCGCGCCGGGCGCTGTCCGTCCAGGCGTCGCCCAGCACGGCCATGACGCGGCGTGGGCCGCCCTGGTCGTCCTGCACGGGGGCGGCGCCGGAGGGCGGCGACTGTGCCGCCTCGGGCTGGGCCTGGTTGCGGTCCCACCAGGCACGGGCCTCGCTGGCGGCACCGGTGGCCGCGCTGCGGCCGGCCTCCAGCGCCTGCTGGCCGGCCGTGGCGGCGCCCGAGGCCCGCTGCACGGTGTCGGCCGCCTGGCCGATGGCGCCCAGGTCCAGCGCCTGCGCAGCCGGGGCGGCCAGCAGCGCGGCTGCGATCACGGCCGTGGCGGCGCGTGGCAGGCGGTGCCTTCTCATGCCGGCTCCGCAGCGCGGGTGCGCACGTCCAGCGTGAAGTCGTCGCCGCTGGCGCCGGCATGCAGGCTTTGCAGTTCCTGGCCTTGCACGGTGGCCTGCAGGAAGTGGGCAGCCATGCGCGGCAGCAGGTTCTGGGTAAGGATGCCGTCCACCATGCGCGCACCGGACTCGACCTCGCTGCAGCGGCGGCGCACCAGGTCCACGGCTGCTTCATCGAAGCTGAACTGCGCGCCGTGGCGTTCCTCGATGCGCCGCTGTATGCGCAGCATCTGCAGCCGGATGATCTGCTCCAGCATGGCGTCGGAGATGGGGTAGTAGGGCACCACCGTCAGGCGGCCCAGCAGCGCGGCAGGGAAGGTCTGCAGCAGCGGCTGGCGCACGGCCTGGGCCAGGCCTTCGGGCGTGGGCGCCAGGTCCGGGTCGCGGCACATGCTGGCGATCAGGTCCGAGCCCACGTTGGAGGTCAGGATGATGACGGTGTTCTTGAAGTCGATGTAGCGGCCCTCGCCGTCTTCCATCCAGCCTTTGTCGAAGACCTGGAAGAACATCTCGTGCACGTCGGAGTGGGCCTTTTCGATTTCGTCGAGCAGGACCACGCTGTAGGGGCGGCGGCGCACGGCCTCGGTCAGCACGCCGCCTTCGCCGTAGCCCACGTAGCCGGGCGGCGCGCCCTTGAGGGTGGAGACGGTGTGCGCCTCCTGGAACTCGCTCATGTTGATGGTGATGAGGTTTTGCTCGCCGCCATACAGGGCTTCGGCCAGGGAGAGGGCGGTTTCCGTCTTGCCCACGCCCGAGGGGCCGGCGAGCAGGAAGACGCCGATGGGCTTGCCCGGATCGTCCAGCCGCGCGCGGGAGGTCTGGATGCGGCGCGTGATGGCCTCCAGGCCGTGGCGCTGGCCGATGACGCGCTTCTCCAGCGTGTCTGCCAGCGAGAGCACGGACTGCACCTCGTCACGCACCATGCGGCCCACGGGAATGCCGGTCCACTCGGCCACGACGGCGGCGACCACGCCGGCATCGACCACGGGCTGCAGCAGCGGGGAATCGCCCTGCAGCTCGGCGAGCTGGCGGCGCAGCGCTTCCAGCGAGGCCACGCTGGGTGGCTCGGCAGGTTCGGTTGCGGTGGCTTCGGCGGCCGTTTCCGGCGCCGCAGCGGACGGGTCTGCGGCGGCGCCGGTGGAGAAGACGGGCGGCTTCAGGCCCATGAGGGCGGCCTCGGTTTCCAGGATGCGGCGGGCCAGCGCGCTTTCCTGGCCAAAGCGCTCGGCCAGCGTGGCCTGGCGCTCGCGCAGGCTGGCCAGGTCGGTTTCCAGCGCCTGCAGGCGCTCGGCCGTGGGCAGGCCGAGGGCGGCCTCGCGCAGCAGCACTTCCTGCTCCACGCCCAGGGCCTCGATGCGGCGCTGCACGGCTTCCAGCTGGGCGGGCGTGGCATGCAGGGCCATGGCCACGCGCGAGCAGGCCGTGTCCAGCAGGCTGACGGCCTTGTCGGGCAGCTGGCGCGAGGGAATGTAGCGGTGCGACAGGCTGACGGCCGCGGCCACGGCGTCTGCGGCAATGCGCACCTGGTGGTGGTTTTCCAGCTTGGCGGCCACGCCGCGCAGCATGTCCACGGCGCGGGGCTCGTCGGGCTCGTGCACCTGCACCAGCTGGAAGCGGCGGGTCAGGGCCGGGTCTTTTTCGATGTATTTCTTGTACTCGGCCCAGGTGGTGGCGCCGATGGTGCGCAGCGTGCCGCGCGCCAGGGCGGGCTTGAGCAGGTTGGCGGCATCGCCGGTGCCGGCCTGGCCGCCCGCGCCCACCAGGGTGTGGACTTCGTCGATGAAGAGCACGATGGGCGTGGTGCTGGACTGCACGGCGTCCAGCAGGCCGCGCAGGCGGTTCTCGAACTCGCCCTTCATGCTGGCGCCGGCCTGCAGCAGGCCCACGTCCAGCACGCGCAGCTCCACGCCCTGCAGCGGCGGCGGCACATCGCCCTGGGCGATGCGCAGGGCCAGGCCTTCGACCACGGCGGTCTTGCCCACGCCGGCCTCGCCCACCAGGATGGGGTTGTTCTGGCGGCGGCGCAGCAGGATGTCCACCATCTGGCGCACTTCGTCATCGCGGCCCGTGACGGGGTCCAGTTCGCCCGCCTTGGCGCGGGCCGTCAGGTCCACCGTGTACTGCTGCAGCGCACCGCCCTGGCCGGGCGCGGTGCCCGTGGCCTGGCTGGCTTCGCCCGGCGTGCCTTCCAGCCCGCTGCCATCGGCCGCGCGCATGCGTGCCTCGGGCGAGTCGGGCAGCAGGCGGGCGAAGGCGTCGCTGAGCGCGGGCTCGGAGATCTTGTCGAATTCGCGCGAGATGGAGCGCAGCTCATTGGCCAGCGAGCGCGTGCGCACCATGCCCGACAGCAGATAGGCGCTGCGGATCTGGCTGTCGTTGAACATCAGCGTGGCATAGACCCAGCCGCGCTCGATGGCGGTCTCTATGTGCTCGGAGAAGTCGCTGATCGAGGTGGCGCCGCGCGGCAGCTGGTCCAGGCGGCGCAGCACATCGGCGGCCAGGCGGTCGGAGGCGATGTCGAAGTGGCGCAGGATGCGGATCAGGTCGCAATCGTTTTCCTGCAGCAGCTGGTGCAGCCAGTGCACCAGCTCCACATAGGGATTGCCGCGCAGCTTGCAGAACACGGTGGCGCCTTCCAGCGACTTGAACAGCAGCGGGTTGAGCTTGCCGAAGAGGGATTGGCGGCTGATTTCTGTCATGGGTCTTGGGTGCTTAAAAAGAAGGGATCAATGGGCGGTAGGAATTGCCGGCTAGCGTTGGGGGCGGACTTCGACCTTGCGGCCCTTGGCCTGGCACTGCGCCAGCAGCCGGTCGACCCAGGCGCGTTCGACGAGGAAGCTGCTGCCGGTGATTTCCTGCGCCGTTTCACGGACGTCGGCGGCGAGGTGGATGGCCTTGGCTTCGGACAAGGCATCGCCATCCCATTGCGCTTCATCCGGCGATGGTTTGGCGGTGAAGCGGCGCTGCCCCAGATTGGCGATCTGGCCGCCTTCCAGCCAGACCATCCAGACCGACGAGCGCGCAGGGACTGCGCTGCGGTTGTGCTGTTGCACGAAGCAAAAGCGCTGGAGGGCTGAAGGCTTTCCGGGGCCAGTCGATGCCTGGCGGCTCTTCAAATAGATACGCAGGGCGGCTGGAGAAGGAATCAGGGATTGCGCCGGACGCGAGAAATCGGAAGCCCGCCCGCTTTCAGGCGCTGCCAGCAAAGGCAGGGCCGACCCCGCCAGGGTGGCCAGCAGACACCTTGCGAGCAGGCGACGGCCTTGCCTGACACGGCATGGGCCGGGAAAGCGGTTGCGTCCGATATGCGGCATGCGGCTATCGGGCAGGAGTCACTTTGATGGTGCGGCCCTTGGCCTTGCATTGCGCCAGCAGCATGTCCACCCAGGCGCGTTCGACGAGGAAGCTGCTGCCGTAGATTTCCTGGGCCGTTTCTCGCACGTCGGTCGCGAGCTTGATGGATTTCATTCTTGCCAGGCTTTCACCATCCGCTTTGGCGTCTTCTTTCGTCAGCGTTTTGGGCGAATAGAGATGCCAGCCCATATTGACGATCTCGCCGCCATTGAGCCAGACCATCCACACGTTCGGCTCGGGATCGGACGGATGGTCGGGACGCTGCTGCACGAAGCAAAAGGTATTGCTCTGGCGGGCTCTTTGGGTTTCCCAGACTTCATCCTTGAACTTCAGGTATTGCCGCAGCGCAGTCATGGACGCGACTCTTTCCTGCGCAGGCCGAGAGTAGTCGGCAGCCGTCGGCTGGGTTTGCTGGCTGCTGATTTCAGCCGGCGATGCTGGTGGCGGCGATGATTCGGAGGCTTGGGCACCTATCAAGCAGGCGCTCACTGCAATGGCAGTGGCAAGGCTGGCCATTGGGAAATGGCGATGCGGTTTCAAAGCGCTTGATCCGGTATGGGTTGGTGACATGGAGTGCCCTCCTTGGTTTTCGATGTGTTTGGGGATCAGTCGCGTTTGCGCAGCCGGGCATGTGTGTAGAACATGTTTCTAGCCAGCGCGGCGTGCTGAATGAAGTCGGCACCGGGAGAGCTGGATTTCGCAGTTCTCCAGGCGAACAGGCCTGTGGGGGTAGGGTCTGGCGGCACCGCGCCGGTGGCAACGTCCAGGGCCGCCTGCACAAAGTCCAGATAGGCCTTGCGTTTGGGATGCAGGCCGTTGTTGGCGTTGTCCACATAGTCGCGGAGGTTCTTGGCAATGTCGGGACCCAGCTTCGGATAGACGTTGAAGCCATGGAATTGGACCGATCCCCGGTCATCCGCCATGACGATGTCCTCGACGCTGGTGGCACCGCGGGCCATGAAGTCTTCAGGCTTTCCGCTTTTCAAGCGGTTCTCGATGACTCGGCGCATCCATTGCATTCCGGTTTTCACGTTGTCGAGATTCCAGGCCAGTGAGGTGTCGCCCGGCGAGACGCTTTCCGCCAGGAACAGCCTTGCCAGCATCCCCTCCGTCGTGCTCTCCGCAGGCAGCGAAATGCTCTTCTCCACCTGCACGGTGATGGCTGCGGGCATGACGCTGAGCCCGCTTCCCTGCACCGCCACGATGCTGAGCTTGGTGAGCCCGGGCTGCTGCGCCACGAAGTCGAATTGCCAGCTGTCGGCGCGGGCGTTGTGTACGGGGGGCTGGGCCGCAAGAATGCTGGGCGCATCGATCCTGGCACCCAGCTTGTAGGCCTTTGCGACGGCCTCGATCTTGACGCGCAGGCGGTTGCCCTCGACCAGCGTCAGCGTGGAAGGAACCGGTGCGTTGTGCGGGAACTTGATCTGTACGGTGGGCATGTGTGCGAGCAGGGAAGTGGTGATTCAGTGGTTCGGTGATTCAGTGGCTCGAGGACTGGGGCCGGGGCCGGGGCGCCGGCCCCGCACGGGCTGGCGGCGCTGGCGCAGCCAGGCTTCGGGGTCCATGCGGAAGTCGCGCGCGTCCTGTGCGGGCTCGGCATGCGTGAGCCAGGTGGTCCAGCCGAGCTGGGTGCTGCTGCCCAGCCGGGCGGCAGGCACTTCCTGGCGGCGCAGTACCAGCACATAGTCCCAGGCGTATTCGATGCCCAGGTAGTTGCGCACCCAGTCCACCAGGGTCTGGAACAGTGCGGCCTGGGGCAGCAGCTGCTGGTACTGCTCCAGGCCCAGCGGGCCGAGCACCAGGCGGAACTTGCTTTGCGCATCGGGCACGCGCGAGCCCACGACGGCATCCACTCCCAGGCGCGAGTTGCAGGGGCGGCTTTGCAGCCGGGTCTGCTGCCCGGGTTCCAGCTCCAGGTGGTGCAGGCAGTTTTCTTCCAGCCGCACGGGGATCTGGAAGTAGTGCGACAGGGCCTGGCACAGGCCTTCGGGATTGCGTGTCCAGCGGGTCAGGTGGCCGGCCATGAAGCGCTTGGCGTGGTCGGGCACGTCGTCGCGTGTGCGCTGGCTGGGCAGGCCGGTGCCGATGAAGCTGTCTATGTAGCGGCCGAAGGGGTCCTCGCCGGGGCGGTCCAGCGATGCCGTGGGCTGGGCGTCCGACCAGGCGCGGAACAGCAGCAGCAGCATGCGGTGGTGAAAGATGTCGGAAAAACGCGCCAGCGTGGCGTCGTCATGCTGGCGCAGGCGCTCGCGCACGTATTCGGTGATGTGCGTGGGCAGCGGTCCGTTGGGGCCGTAGAGGCCGAAGTTCCAGACCGTCATGCGCTCGGGCTCGCCGGCGCGCGAGGGCAGGATCTCGGCGATGGTGGCGGGCGCGAAGGCCAGCGACGGGTCCTGGCCCAGGCGCAGCGGTTCGTCCTTGGGGCGCGTGGCCTGGCCCAGGCGCGGCAGGCCGGGGTGGCGCGCCTGCAGGTAGCGCAGGCTGTGCATCAGGTCGAACTGGTAGGGCCTGGCGCTCAGGCGCTGCCAGAACAGGCGCGCCCGAGCGTCCTCGGACGCGTTCGCCTGCACGGTGGGCAGCTCCGGGTCCTGATCGGGCACCGGCTGGGCAAGGGGAGCGTGCGCGGCGTTGCTCATATGCCGGGCCGTTGTCCGGGGCGTGGCGCCCAGTGCGCGACGGGGCCGCGCTGGCGAGAGTGCAGCTGCAGCTCGGTGAAGCTGTTGACGCCCACGTGGCGGGCAAAGAACCGCTCCAGCATGTTGGCCAGGGGCCAGGGGCTGACACCGGCCATGGCCGGCTCGTCCACGCTCAGGTGCACGCCCACGCCGCGCCCGTAGACGAGCTGGCGGTGCTGGGGCAGGCGGCGCGTGATGGGTTCGATGCGCATGCCCTGGATGGCGGCGATCTGTCCGGCCAGTTGGTGGTTGCCCAGGTCCAGGTACAGGCGCAGCAGCTCTTGCAGCGTGGCCGCGCCTTCCTCGTCGGACAGGTCGGTCATGGCCAGGTAGTTCAGGCTCAGGTGGGAGATCAGCCGCCAGGTGAGGCCGCCATCGGCCACGGCCGGTATCGGGGCGCTGGGGCCGGCGATGACGCGGGCCCAGTCCACCGGTGCCGACTCCTGAAGGGCAAAGTCGCCGCCCGGCTGGTTGACGCGCATGAGCAGGGGCAGGTCGCGGTTGGTGCACAGGGTATGCATGGACAGCTGCTTGAGCTCGTCGGAGAACGGCGCCTCGCGCTGGTCCACCAGCGAGATGAAGACTTCCGAGCCCAGGTACTGCGTGCGCGGGCCGCTGCGCAGGCTGCGTTCGGAAAACAGCCGGGGCTCGCGCCGCGTGGTGAAGTAGGCCTGCTCGGTGGAGTGCAGGCCGTGAGTGGATGCGTACAGCGGCGCAAATTCACGGTCCTGCGTCTTGCCTTCGTGGTGGCCGGTGACGGCCTGCACGCCGTAGACCTCGAAGTCCAGCGGCCGCATGCGGTCGGCAACAACGTGGTATTCGTGCACGTTGGAGGCCACGTGCAGGCGGTCCGCCGTGTACTCGAACAGGTTGATGGCTGGAATGCAGTGCATCAGCAGCTTGGCCGCGTCGATCTGCGGCTCCAGCGTGGGCGCGGCGCGGCGCAGCAGCAGCGTGATGCCCACGCCGTCGTGGGCAATGCGGCGCATGCTGCGCGACAGGCCGTTGATCGAGAAGAACCGCTGCCGCGCGGGAAACGCGAAGTACTCGTGCAGCAGCCGGTGGCCCTGGAAGGCGCGGTGCGAATAGGGAATCAGGGCCTGTTCGCTGTCATGGCCCTCGGCGCGCAGCGCATCGGGCGGGAGCACGTCCCAGACCTGGCGCGGGTCCTGCGGGTGGTGGACCACGATGGCCAGCGTCTGCGTGTGGATGAGCTCCTGCAGATGGGAAGCGACGACGTCGCCCGCATGGATGTACACCCACAGCTGGTCCAGCGCCACCTGCATGCACTGCGAGGCATCCAGCGTGGCCAGCTGCAGCCGCAGGTGGCCGCCGGCCTCGCCCAGCTGGGGCACCAGCGCATGGGGCAGGTCCAGCGCCGGGCCGCCCAGGCGGGCCTGGCGTATCTCCAGCGGCCACAGCGTCAGCGGCCCGCCGGTGCGGAAATCGCAGATGGTCTGCTCTTCCTGCACCTTGTGGGTGCGCAGCACGCTGCCCGAGGGCAGGGTGAATCCATCGACCAGGTTGCCTTCCTTGGCACTGGGCTTGAGCTGGACCACCACCATGGATGGCGTGGGCGCCAGGTAATGGGGGCAGACCATTTCCAGCATGCGCTGGGACAGGCGCGGGAACTCCGCGTCCATCTTCAGCTGGATGCGTGCGCTCAGAAAGCTGAAGCCCTCCAGCAGGCGCTCCACATAGGGGTCGGCCACATCGGTGTCGTGCAGCGACAGACGGCCCGCAACCTTGGGAAAGGCGGCAGCGAACTCGGCGCCCAGCTCGCGCAGATAGGCCAGTTCGCGGTTGTAGTACTCGACGAGGCGGGGATTCATGGTGTGTGTGGCGGCGTCCGGGCTCAGGCCCTGAGGTTTTGCAGCGAGACCTGGCCCGTCTCCAGGTCCAGGCTGGTCTTGAGCAGCAGCTCCAGCGGATAGGGCATGGACCAGAACTGGCAGCGGATCTCGAACTGCAGCGTGTTGTGGTGGTTGAGCTGCTCGGTGGAGGCCAGCAGCGTCACGGCCAGCGTCTTGGGCAGGATGCGCGGCTCGAAGGCCAGGATGCTTTCGCGGATGCTGCGTTCCACATGGCCCCAGTCCAGCTCGGACAGCAGCTGGCCGGCCAGCGGCGGCATGCCGTAGTTGATGACCGAGCGCTGCACATGCTCCAGCCCCTCCATCTCCACGTGGTCCCAGGCATCGCGCGCATTGAGCAGCCAGCCCAGGTCGCGCAGCAGGGCCTCGCGCAGGCGGGATTCGTTCACGAAGACCGCATCGGGCCGCTCGGTGCGCAGATGGGGCTCATGGTCGGTCAGCCGGTCCAGCAGGGCGGGCTGCAGCCGGTCCTTGGCTGCGGTCGCCTGGTTCTGGCGTGTGCGCAGCGTGGGCATGGGGTTGAGGGGACTGGGGCGCATGGCTTGTTTCTTCAGGAACCGGCCGGCCGGGCAGCCGCCAGGGGGTTCACGGGCTCCTTCGCCTTCAACGCCGGGTCTTGGCGGCAGGCGGAAAGAGGGCGCGAACGGGCAGAGAAGATCTGAACGATCTGCTCCTTGTCATCGGTGGACACCTTCATGCAGGCGCAGCCATAGCCGTGGCTGCCATGGCCGGTACGCACCCAGTCACGGTTTGCAAAGCGGGGCCAGTCACCCTGGGCCTGATGGCCGCCCTGCACGCCAACGGTCCAGTCGGTATCGCGATCGGTCAGCGAGGCATTGGCGGGCGTGGGATTGTCGAACCAGCCGCAGCGCAGGGCATTGGCCGGGCCGTGGCTGGAGGCCGATGCAGGCCACGGGCCCAGACACAGCAAGGCAGCCAGCAGCAAGAACGGGCAGCGCAGGGCTTGCGGGGACGCGGGGGCGACTGTTCCGTGCATGGCTTGCTCCGTCATCGCGTGGCGGTGTCCAGCGCCAGCTGGCGCACCTGCAGCATGGGAAAGTCCTCGGAGTCGGTGACCCAGGTGCGCTGGCCGTGGCCGGCCACGTGGCCTGCGGATTCGTCAGGATCGGAGGAGCCTGTGTCCAGCGGGCTCCATTGCGTGCGGCGCGACATGCGGACGGCGTCGTCATCGCCGGGCGCCAGCGGATAGCGCGCAGGCATGAAGCCCTGCAGTGCGCCACCCTCGCGCAGCGTGACCTCGCAGGGCAGCCAGATCAGGTCGCGCAAGTCCTGCACGGGCTCGAAGCCGATCTGTGCAATGGCGTCGAAGGGCAGCCAGTAGTAGCTGCCGTGGGCCAGCAGCTCGCAGACAGGGCCGAGGCGGGTATCGCTGTCGGCCAGCCATTCGAAGCGGTGCTCGCCCATGTGGCCTGCGGTGGCGGGCGCCTCGTCCAGGGCGCGGGCGCGCAGGTCCTGGGCAGCTGCTCCTTCATGGGCCAGGGCGTCGATCAGGCAGGCCAGCCATTGCGCGGGCTCGCCCATGAGAAAGGGCTTTTTCTTGCCGGCGAAGACCTCGGCGCGCAGCACCTCGCAGCGGATGGCCTCGCGGTAGGCGCGCGCCATGGGCTCGCACGAAGGGTCGAGCTGCGCGCACAGCTGCAACTGCTCCAGCGCCTTTTGCCATTCGCCCAGCACGCACAGCAGCTGGAAGTAGTAGACGCGCAGGGGCGCCGAGGCCGGGGCCTGGCGGATCTGGTCCTTCAGGGCCTTGAGTTGCTCGTCCAGGGAAAGCTGTGAGGTGAAGCTGGGCAGGGGCATGGTGAAAACGCAGGAAAAAGAGAGGGGCGGGGTGCGGCTGCGCCCCGGTCAGTCGTCGTAGGAGCGGCAGCCCCAGCGCACGGCGTCGGGCGCCTCGCCGGCCACATGGCCGATGACGATGCGCGGTGGCGTCTCGTCCAGGCCCTTTCTGAGCGGCATGGCGCGTGCGTACTGGGCGGGCAGCTCGCCAAAGCCTTCAAGATCCCAGCTGCTGCGCGCCTGCGGCCGGGCCTTGGTGCGCTGGACCAGCGCCTGCAGGCTGCCCGTGGCGCGCGCCGCGACAATGCTGCCACTGCCGCCGCGCACGGTGATGGAGGACACCTGCGTGCCATCGATCTCCAGCGGCGTGGCAAACAGGTAGAGCAGGTCCAGGCTTTCGCCGGGCGCGCGGTCCACCACGGTCACGCCCTGCGCGCGCAGGCGCTGGGCCAGCGCTTCGTCGCGGCCATCGGGAAACTCGATGCGGCAATGCAGGGCGTCGGTGAACAGGGTGGTGATGTCCGCTGCCGTGGCGGGGGCGGCCTGCACCGTGGCGCAGGCCGTGCCGGCCAGCAGCAGGGTGAAGAAAGCTTTGGAACAGGCGTTCATGGCGTGGCTCAATGGGCGCATCAGGGATGGCGGTAGATCTTGAAAGCGGGCTTGTGGGTGCGGTAGCCGGGGCCTGCCCAGAAACCGTTCTGCTTGAAGTCCGAGATCCAGACGCTTCCATCGAACATCTGCATGTGACCTGCAGGCGAGGAGGTGAAGCCCTGCATCACGGCCACATCGCCTTTCTTGTAGCCACCTTCAGGCATGGCGTCGTAGCGTGTGAAGCCGGCGGCCACCAGGCTGGTGCCGTAGTCCTTGGCATCGCGCGTGCGCTGCAGTGCGATGCCACCAGCGCCGATCGCATCGCGCACATAGCGCGCGCAGTAGCCGGCGGAGCTGGCGCGCGCATTGGTCTGCAGGGTGGCGACGGCGTTGTCTACATTCCAGGGCATATGCAAATATCCTTTTGGCTATTCTTGGGTTATGGATGGGAACTGCTCACCATGAGAATGCGAGGGGAGTGGGTAGGCGAATGCGATATACATCAGACAGCACCATGAAATCTCCACCACGGCCATTCTTCGCTCTCCATTCCAGGAAATGCTTGTTCTGGACGATGTACTTTCTTCTCCGGGCTTCGTCTGGCGGAACATCTGCCATCTCGTCGTCGACGTTTATGCCCGGCCGCGCGCCTCTCCAGCAATCCACGCCTTCAAAGCCCCAGCATCCCAGGGGCTGGGAAATGAATGAGTCACTGTCGTTGAAGTCATAGGAGTCGCGGAGGTAGAAACCGAGTTCGTCTATTTCCAAGGAAATTTTTCCATTCCCCTGGGGAGTGACCATGCCGGAAGCGGCTATGTTGAGCTGCGACTCACCCATGGCACCGTAGAAATCATCCATAGGGTCCGTCATCTTGCCGAAGACCAGGAAATTCACCTGGCAGGTGTCTTCAAGAATTTTTGCGGGCTGGTTCAGGTCACCGAAGCGCCATGTTTTCTGGCCGGAATGGGCATTCTCCTGATTTTCCACTCGACGTTTCAGTTGCGCGATTCCAGCATCGCTGCTCCATTTGTTTTTCAGGGTGTCCTGGGCTTTCTTGACTCGCTCGAATCCCAATGCCCATTTCATGTTGACGGTGGTTTCGTCGAGATGCGCTGCAGCAAGTTTGCTCAAACGGTATGCCCCTTCGCTTGTCTTCATGGGTGCAGGCATCTTGAACGCCGCCCCATTGAACCATCGCTCCATGAGCTTGGCCGCCACAGGCCATGCCAAACGTGTGTGCATGACCTTGGGTATGTCGCGCAGTTGGAAAATTGGCGTTTGGTGCTTTGGCGCGTTGATCCGTTCGAGGTGCTTGAGCATCTCGTTTCGGATGGTGTCCTGATCTATTTGAAGAGTGCGCCCCATGATGATTTTTGAAAATGGATGTAGTGCTAATGCGGCCGGTCAAGGCATGATCTGGCCATCTGTCAAGGGTGGGCAATTCGTGCATTCCGGTGGAATGTCTTCAAAAACGATATCTCTTCCAACTTGAATGGTGTTCATTGGTGGATTTAAATACCAATACAACTGGCCATTGATCCACATATCAACAATCTTGCTTTCTGCCATCAGAGTCTCCGGATGAATTCGGTGCAATCGGACAAAAGACGGCATCTTCATGTTGTAGTGCCACATACGCTGCAGCGGGGCGGCATCGTAATAGTCCAACCTGTAGACACCCCGCGGACTGGTGTAGCTGCCCCGGAGCTTGGGCGTCAGGCCATGTGGCATCCACAGTGCCAGGCTCACGGCAAGCACCGAGATAAATACCCAGAGAAAGTATTTGAATACTTTTTTCCTGATTTTCTCAGGGGAAGATTTTCTTTTTTCAATGGCGGGCAATTCTTGCATTCTGGAGATATCTTTGGAGGAAAAAGTCTCTTTCAATCAAACAAGGCGGATTGGAGGATGCAGGCGTCCAATGACGTCGCTTTTGTCCTGCATCTACCATGTGGCGGTACGACCGGCCCGCACCTGCAGGCCGGTAATAGCTTCTTACTTCGCGCCCTGCTTCACGGAAGGCAGCTTGGACACCAGGCGCAGCGACACCGTCAGGCCTTCCAGCTGGTAGTGGGGGCGCAGGAAGAACTTGGAGGTGTAGTAGCCGGGGTTGCCCTCGACTTCCTGCACCTGCACCTCGGCGGCGGCCAGGGGCTTGCGGGCCTTGGTTTCCTGCGAGGAGTTGGCCGGGTCGCCGTCCACGTAGTTCATGATCCAGTCGTTGAGCCAGCGCTCCATGTCGGTGCGCTCGCGGAAGGAGCCGATCTTGTCGCGCACGATGCACTTGAGGTAGTGCGCGAAGCGGCAGCAGGCGAACATGTAGGGCAGGCGCGCCGACAGGTTGGCATTGGCCGTGGCGTCGGAGTCGTAGTACTCGGCGGGCTTGGCCAGCGACTGGGCGCCGATGAAGGCGGCCACGTCCGAGTTCTTGCGGTGCACCAGGGGCATGAAGCCGTTCTTGGCGAGCTCGGCCTCGCGGCGGTCGCTGATGGCGATTTCCGTGGGGCACTTCATGTCCACGCCACCATCGTCGGTGGGGAAGGTGTGGGCCGGCAGGTTGTCCACCGCGCCGCCCGATTCCACG
The DNA here is from genome assembly GCF_059499305.1 of Delftia sp. Lineage (NCBI taxonomy): Bacteria > Pseudomonadati > Pseudomonadota > Betaproteobacteria > Burkholderiales > Comamonadaceae > Delftia > Delftia sp. The sequence continues at coordinate 652,284 of NZ_JCABYI010000004.1, read as the reverse complement.
CCGCGGATGGAGGTGCACCAGCCGTAGTACTTGAACGAGCGGTTGATGTTGACCGCCATGGCGTAGGCCGAGTTGGCCCAGCAGTACTTGCCGTGGTCGCCGCTGTCGGTTTCTTCCTCGAAATCGAATTCATCGACCGGGTTGGTGCGCGCGCCGTAGGGCAGGCGTGCCAGGAAGCGGGGCATGGCCAGGCCGATGTACTTGGCGTCGTCGGACTCGCGCAGACTGCGCCACGCGGCGTACTCGGTGTTGGTGAAGATCTTGGTCAGGTCGCGCGGGTTGGCCAGCTCCTGCCAGGATTCCATCTGCATGATGGCGGGCGCCGCGCCCGAGATGAAGGGGCAGTGGGCCGCGGCAGCCACCTTGGCCATTTCACCGAGCAGCTCCACGTCCGGCGGGCTGTGGTCGAAGTGGTAGTCGCCCACCAGGCAGCCGAAGGGCTCGCCGCCGAACTGGCCGTACTCCTCTTCGTACACCTTTTTGAAGACGGGGCTCTGGTCCCAGCCCACGCCCTTGAAGCGGCGCATGTTGCGGTGCAGCTCCTTCTTGGAGATGTTCATGACGCGGATCTTGAGCATCTCGTCCACCTCGGTGTTGGTCACCAGGTGGTGCAGGCCGCGCCAGGCGCCTTCGAGCTTCTGGTAGTCGTCGTGGTGGATGATGCGGTTGATCTGCTCGGACAGCTTGCGGTCGATCTCGGCAATGATGGCCTGCACCGTCTGGTAGGCATCGTTGGACAGCGTGATCGCCGAGCCCAGGGCCTGCTGGGCCAGCGTCTGCACGGCCGCTTCCACGGCTTCGCGGGCCTGGTCGGTCTTGGGCTTGAATTCCTTTTGCAGCAGGCTGCCGAATTCGCTGCCGGCCAGCGCCTGGGTCGATTGTTCGAGTTGGGTTGCGGTATTCATGACGTGCTTGCCTTCCTGATGTGCTGCCTCAAGCCTCGGATGCAGGGCCCGAGGCCTGCGGGGCAGTGATATTGGGCGCGGCGGCCAGCGACTTGAGCAGCGCAGGGTCCTTGAGCACCTTGCCGATCAGCTCCTCGGCGCCCTGCTTGCCGTCCATGTAGGACAGCAGGTTGTGCAGCTGGGTGCGTGCCTCCAGCAGCGAGTTGAGCGCGCCCACGCGCCGCGCGATGGCGGCGGGGGAGAAGTCCTCCATGCTCTCGAAGCTCAGGTCGATGTTGAGCTTGCCCTCGCCCGTCAGGGTGTTGTCCACCTGGAAGGCGACGCGGGGCTTGATGGACTTCATGCGCGCATCGAAGTTGTCGATGTCGATTTCCAGGAACTTGCGGTCGGCGATCTCGGGCAGCGGATCGACGGGCTTGCCCGACAGATCGGCCAGCACGCCCATCACGAAGGGGATCTGCACCTTCTTTTCCGAACCGTAGATCTCGACGTCGTACTCGATCTGCACGCGCGGCGCACGGTTGCGCGCGATGAATTTCTGACCACTCTTGCCGGTTTTGGTGAGCGACATGCGGGTGTTCCTTTCAAGAAAAAAATGGGTCGCAGAAGTAAAAAGCCTGGAGTCCCGCCTTGCGGCGGACCGAAGGGCTGAGGGCGCAAGAGGCCGTGTGGAAACAGGTGGACGGGGTGGGTGTCATGGGGCAGCCGGCTCCTTGAAAGCGAAGTCCGGGTCCAGCAGATCCGTGCATTCCTCGCAGTAGAGGTAGGCGATGGAGCGCTTGTTCTCCGTCGTCCCCCAGCCGGTGCCGCTGTCGATGGTCAGATTGACCTGGCGGCCGCCCTTGAAGCGCACGACGGCACGGGCACTGCAGCTACCGGTTTCATAGGCATGCGCGTAATTGAACTGGCTGCTGGACTTGGCGTGGCGCAGGAAGTAGCGCGCGCGCTTTTCGTCAATGCGCAGTGAATCGCAATGGATGCGGGGGTCTTCGCTTTTGGCGGTGCCGTCGCGGATCGTGATGCGCTCGATGGCGTTTGCATGCCGTGCACCGGCATCTGCGAAGGCTGGCGTCGAGAGACCCACGCCCAGGGCCATGAAACAGCATTTGGCCTTCATGTCTGCTGCTCCTGCAGGTGGGCGCCCGTGATCACTTCCACCTGGGCCAGGCTGTCGGGCGACAGTTCGCGCAGGATGTCCATGAAGCCCATGCGCATGAAGCGGGCGGCGCGGCGGATGAGCAGGGGGGCGGGGTTGGAGGGCTCGGTGCGCTCCACGAAGGCGGCGATTTCCAGCAACTGGGCAATCGCCTGTTCGCGGTTGCGTGCCGGGGTGTGGGGGGTGCCGGGCGCGGGCTGGGATGCCAGGCCGTCCCCGGTGCCGGCCTGTGCGGCCGGATCGGTTTCAGCGGCCGTGTCGGCGTCGCCTGTGGACTGGGGCAGCCATTGACCGAGGGCCAGCAGCAGCTGGCGCAGGCCGTCGAGCTCGGGCTGCTGGTGGCTGGGCAGGTGCTGTTCGCAGCAGGCGCGGATCCGGTCGAGTTCCTGCAGCGCGGGGGTGACGGCCAGCAGGGTTTCGTGGCCCTCGGCATGTGCGCGGGCCGAGGCCATGCGCAGCTCGTCGGCGGTCAGGTGCGGCAGGTCCTCGGGCACGTTGCCCCTGGCCATCAGTTCGGCGTCGCGCACGCTGATCTGGCCCAGGGCGCCGCGCAGGAAGTCGGCGTTGCGCAGGTCGCGCACAAAGCCCGTCACGTCCGACAGGGTGCCCAGGGCGTTCATGCGCATGAAGTAGTCGTCGCCGTCCTCGGGCAGGGGGTGGACATGCTCCCAGTGGCGCTCCAGCAGGGCGGCGCACAGCTGCAGGCCCTGCAGCGTGCCGGGCAGGCCGTGCAGGATGGTCCAGGCACGGCACAGCAGCACGGCCACGCGCAGGTCCTTGGTGCGCTGCATCAGGGCCGAGGCCTGGCGCTCCACGTCGCGCCAGTCCGGTGGCTCGGCGGGGATGACGGTGTCGCCGAACTGCTGTTCGACCTTGCCCTGCGCAGCGCTTTCCATGGACTGGAAGTCGTTGTCATAGGTGAGGTCCGGGCCGCAGGGGGGCTCGGCGGAGGTCTCGGTCAGCAGGTCCTGGATATTGGCCATGGGCGGGATTCGATGTGGCTTGGGGTTTGGTGTGCAGGGGCCGTGCGCTCTGTGCGGGTTCAGGCGCCCTTGAACAGCCGGGTGAACAGGCGGCGGTGCAGCACTTCGTGCTGGACCACTTCGTCAGGGGCGTGGCGCGGCGTGGCCGAGATCCACCAGACGGAGGTGGTGGAACCGGGGCGCATGCAGGCGCGCCAGTCCATGCGCGGCAGGCGCGCGGCGTTGCCTTGCGAGGCGCCCATGTCAAGGTCCGCCAGCAGGCTGTGGATGGAGGTGCTGTCCGGCGCGCTGCGCTCCTGCTGGAACGGCCATTGCAGGGTGGCCAGCCGCTCGTCGAGCTGCTGGGCCGACAGGGGCAGGCGTCGCGCGTCGATGAGCGCATCGCGTGCGCCGCTCAGAAAGCGTTCGATGTCCTGGTCCGACGCCGGTATGCCGGAGCTGCCGTCCACCGTGGCCATGATGGCCAGCGGAAAGAGCCTGCCGATGCGGTCGGAGCTGGGGCCGATCACGCCCACCATGGACTGGCCCAGGATGGAGGCAGGGCACAGGAAGAACCACAGCGGCGAGTGCACGAAGCGTGTGGACCAGCCATCGGCCGCATCGCTGCGCAACTGGTCCATGCCGTTGCGCAGCCATTCGTCCCAGCGCATGGTCAGTGCGTGGGGCATGCGCCGGCCGACGAAATCGCCCTGGCTGGGCAGCTTGCCCCACCAGGCGGCGCATGGCCGCTGGACAGTCATGGCGTTCACAGCCGGTCCGGACATTCGAATTCCTCCATGGCCTTGAGCCGGAATGGGTTGAGGACGCTGCTGGTGGTGACTTCCATGCGCAGCTTGCGCCCGTCGATGGTGAAGATGGCCGTGAAGCGCTCGGGCGAGTTGCCCGGCAGGATCTGGGCGCGGTCGAACAGGCGGTGCAGGGCCCAGGGGCCTTCGGTCACGATGCCGGTGTTCTGCGCGCCGGCCGCCGTGATCTGCAGCCGGGCCTGGCCGGTGCCGCGCGTGCCGGGCCAGGAGACGGCCTTGGGGATTTGCGGGCCGTGCTGGTAGCGCACGATCTCGCCGTCCACGTCCAGCACCATCTGGGAGATGGAGGCGTCCATGTCCAGCGGCTTGATCTCCAGCCGGATGCCGGGCGTGTTGCCGCCTGCGCGGAAGAACACGTCGCGGATGGAGGCCGCGCGCTGGAAGGCGGCCAGCGAGGCAGAGCCCCCCACCGGCGTGCCGTCCACACCCTGCTTGAAGGTCCAGGGCACGGTGGAGATGTCCACCATGGTCTGCAGCTGGGTGCGGAAGAACTCGTCCATGGTGCCGCCGGTGGCGAACAGGCGGGCGAAGTCGTCCGTGGTCACGTCGCGCGTGGCGCTGCGCGTGAAGGGGTAGCGGCCCAGGATGGCTCGGCGGCAGAAGTCGCCGATGGTGGCGTTGAGGTTGCCGCCCAGCGTGCTGCGCACGCTGCTTCCCACGAAGGACGAGGTGGAGGTGGCCAGGGCCTCGTACATGCTGTTGAGCGGAGGCGGCACGCGCTTGGCCTCCGAGCGCACCTTCTCCAGCGTGCCGCTCAGCGAGGGAGGCACGCCGCCGCCCTGGATCACCTGCTGGCGCGCCGAGGCGATGACGGCCGCCGCCTCGTTGAGCACCTGCAGGCTGGCGGTGATGGGCGCCGGGCCCGAGCCGTTGCTGGTGGCAAGGCGCCGGTATTCGCGGAAGCGGAAGTCCACGATGTCGGCCTCCAGCGTGCCGGTGGCCAGCATGCCGCCCACGTTCAGCGGCTTGCCGGTCAGGCGGCTGAGCTGTTGCTGTTCCTCGCGGATGCGCTGCAGTTTCTCGCCCAGCCAGCTGCTGGTGCTGCCCGAGCTGCCGCCTTCCTGCTGGTCCGGGCGGCGGGCCAGCGTGGTCTCGCGGGCCACGGCGCGGATGAACTGCTCCAGGCTGGAGTTGGCGGACGAGTACAGGCGGGCCTGCTCGCCGGCCTGCTCCAGCGAGGCCGTGCGTATGGGGCGGATGTCGGCCAGGAAGGTTTCCCACAGGCGCGCGTACTCCATCAGGTACAGGCGCTTGACCTCGTTGGCCAGCTGGCCCGTGAGCACTTCCTGGGCCACGCTGCGCCGGCCTTCGGCCTGGCCCAGCACCCAGGTTTCCTCCTTGGCCAGCAAGGTGGTGACCTTGGGCAGCTCGTGCAGGAAGAGGCCGTGGTAGCCGTCATAGGTGAACAGGCCGCTGATGCCCTGGGTGAGCGGCTTGCCGCTGGCACGCGCAAAGACCTGGGGCGCCTCGGGACCGCTGGCACGCACCACGCTGAAGTCGGGCGGCAGCTTGTCGCCGGTGTTCAGCAGCTGCTTGAGGCGGCTGTAGGCACGCTGGGCGGGCGACATCTGGGCCAGGCGCTGGCGCACCTCGGCGACCAGGTTGGCGTCGATGGGCTGGGCGGAGACCACCACGCGGCCGTCGATGAGGCGGTCCAGGTGCTCGGACAGCTGGTCCACCAGGCCGGCCTGCACCAGATGCTGGGGCAGGGTGTTTTCCCAATCGCTGCGCAGCCAGGCCTTGACGAAGGTGGCGTCGAAGTGGTCGGGCTCGTAGAGCATGAGATAGGCCTTGAGCGTTTCGTAGCTGGCCTCGGGGCTGCCGGTGCTGACCTGGCGCAGCGAGCGCGCGACATGGCTGCTCAGGCGCGGCAGCCAGGCGTCTTCCAGCAGGCGCAGGTAGGTGGCGTGGGCGGCCGTCTGCACCTTGGGCACCTGCAGCAGGCCCCAGCGCCAGCCCAGCGGGGCCGATTCCTCGAAGCGGCTGCTCTGCGCCACGCGCGCCGCGTGGTTGAGCATGGGCACCAGGGCGACCACGTTGTCGGGATCGGTGGCCTTGGATTCCTCCACGGCCTGGCGCAGCGTGCCGGCGTTGTCGGCCACTTCGTTCAGGTAGCGCTGGTTGTTCTCGTAGCTCAGCGTCCAGGCCAGGGCCGCGCCGCCCAGGGCCAGCAGCAGGGCGCACAGGCCGGCGGCCTGCATCAGGCGCAGCTGGCGCTCTTTCTTGGCGTTGCGCCCGGTCAGGCCGGACTCGTTGAACATCACGTCCTTGAACAGCGACTCCAGGAAGTAGCTGCGGCCCTGCTGGGGCACGGCATCGGCCGGCAGGCGGCCGCGCAGCGCAAAGCGGCGCGACAGGGCCGACATCACGCGGTCGAAGGGCATGCCCTCCTGCGTTCCGCTGGTGAAGTAGACGCCGCGCAGCAGCGGCTTTTCCTTGAAGCGCGAGGCGGAGAACGCCGCATCCAGCGTGTCGCGCACCACGTCCTTGAGGCCGGCAAACTGCTGGGGCAGGGCGTAGAGCAGGCTGCGGCGCGCAAGATCGGGCTCGGTCATCAGCCGCTGGGGCAACAGGCGGTTGATCTGGGCGACCAGGGCGTCGAATTCCTCCATGTACAGGGCGCTGGCGGCCTGCGGGTCGCTGGCGGGCGAGCGCTGGGTCTTTTCGTCATAGGGGTAGGTGAAGCCCCAGACCTGGGCGCGCTCCTCGCGGCTCATGGCGCCGAAGAACTCGTTGAAGCCCGCCAGCAGGTCGCTCTTGGTGACCAGCACGTAGACGGGAAAGCGGATGGTCAGCTCCTCGCACAGCTCGCTCAGGCGCAGGCCGATCAGCTGGGCCAGCTGGGCACGCTCGGTATCGCTGCTGCTGAGCAGCTCCTGCACGCTGAGCGTGACGATGACGCCGTTGACCGGCTGGCGTCCGCGAAAGCGCCTGAGCAGTTGCATGAAGCCCTTCCAGGCAGCCTTGTCCTGCTCCGCATCGCTTTCCTGGGTGGTGTAGCGGCCGGCCGTGTCCAGCAGCACGGCTTGGTCGGTGAACCACCAGTCGCAGTTGCGCGTGCCGCCCATGCCGGGGATGGCGCGCTTGCCGAACTGGGCCGCCAGCGGGAAGTCCAGCCCCGAGTTGATCAGGGCCGTGGTCTTGCCCGAACCCGGCGAGCCGATGATCAGGTACCAGGGCAGCTGGTAGATGTAGCGCTTGTTCCAGCGCCCGAACAGGCCGCCTTCGGTCTGGCCGAAGCGGGTCTTGCTCAGCGTGTCCAGGGCTTCCTTGAAGCGGGACTCCAGCTCTGCCACTTCCTCGGAGCCGGCAGCGGGCGTGCCGTCCGCCTCGCGCGGCGAGGTCAGGCGGGACAGGCCGGTCATGAGGTGCTCGTTCATGCGCTGTGCGCGCCACCATTTCAGCAGCAGGCGCAGGAACCAGAGGATGAACAGGCCGGCGATCAACCACCAGCGCACGGTGGGGCTGCCCAGTGGCTGGTAGGGCTGGATGAAGACGAGGGGGCCGACGAACCAGATGAGCAGGCTCAGGGCCACCAGGCCCAGAAGCTCCAGCATGTAGCGGTTGAACAGCCATGAGGCGATGCGACGGATCATGGGGGTCAGTTCCTGGTCTCGGGTGCGGCAGGCAGGGCCTGCAGTTGCTGGTCACGCTGCTGGGGCGCGACCAGCAGGACGATTTCCACCCGCCGGTTCAGCGCCCGGCCTTCGGCCGTGTTGTTGGGGGCGACGGGGTCGCTGTCGGCACGGCCCTCGGCATGCAGGCGCTGGCGGTCGCGCAGCGAGCCGCCCAGCATCTGGGACACGGCCTGGGCACGCTCCTGCGACAGGTTCCAGTTGGACGGGAAGCGCGCCGTGCGGATGGGCAGGTTGTCGGTGTAGCCATTGACGATGACCTTGCCCGGCACTTCGTCCAGCGCCGCGGCCACGCGGTGGATGACCTGCACGTAGCGGGGCTTGACGACGGTGGCAGCCGGGTCGAACAGGCCGTCGCCGCGCAGGATGACGGTGCTGCGGTCGGCTTCGTCGCGCACGCTGACCAGGCCTTCGCGGATTTCAGGCTCCAGGAACTGGCGCAGCCGCGGCTTGATGGTGGCCACGGTGGCAGCCGCCGAGGTGCGCGGGAACCGGATCTCGTTGATGGCGGCGAACAGATCGTCCGAGCTGTTGGACAGCCGGTAGCTGAACCACAGGTAGATGAAGAACGCCAGCAGCAGCGTGATGGCTGCCGCCACCCACAGCGGCACCATGGCCCAGGGCGGCGAGGCCAGGCGCTGCACGCCGCGCCAGTGCACGGACAGCAGGCTGCTGCGGTCGCCGCGCGTCGATTCGATGAGCTGCAGCAGGCGCGCCTTGAGCGTCTCCAGCTGGGCGCGGCCGTTGTCGATCACGCGGTAGCGGCCTTCGAAGCCCAGCATCACGCAGTAGTACAGCAGCTCGATGAGGTCGATGTGCTGGTGCGGCGTCTGCACCAGCCGGGCCAGCAGCTGGAAGAACTTCTCGCCGCCCCAGGTTTCGTTGTGCAGGGCCACGAGCAGGCTGAAGTGAGGCCAGATACCTGCGCTTCCCCAGGGCGTCTGGGCGGCGGTTTCGTCGAGCACGGTGCAGATGCAGTAGCGTGCGCCGATGATGGTTTCCATGGGCACGCCGCTGGCGCCGGCACGCTGCTCGAACTCGCGTATGTGTTCGAGCAGAAGCTGCTGCAGCGCGCGCGGGTCTTCGTTGGTGACCATGGCGCGGATCTGGGGGATGAGGTTCAGCAGCTGGTTGGCGGCGGCCACCAGCGGGTTGCCGCCGCTGACCACGTCGGGCAGGTTGGAGCGCAGCGGCTCCTGGCCGGCAGGCGCGGTTGCGCCGCTGGCTGCGCCTTCGGCTCGGCCCGCGTCGCCGTCTCTCCCCCAGGGCATTTGGTGGCTGATGTTGGAACTGTTCATGTCGGAAGATGCGTCGCGCCGTCAGCGGCGGATGGCCCAGAACTCCAGTTGCAGGTCGGGGAATTCGCCGGAGACGTGCATGGCAAGGCCGCCGGAGCTTTGCAGCTGGTTCCACAGATCGTGCGTGGTGTCCACCTCGAAATAGTTGTAGCCCGCGTGGTAGGGAATCTCGCGCGGGGCAATGGGCAGGGGCCGCAGCGTGACGCCGGGCAGGTGCAGGTTCACCAGGTCGCGTATGCGCTCCACCGGGCCCAGCTTGGTCTGGGTGGGGAAGTGGGTGCGCAGGAATTCCGGCGTGGTCTGGGCATGGGCGGCCAGCACGAAGTCGCAGGTGGTCAGCAGCTCGGTGGACGGGATCAGCGCCACGCGCACGCCGTACTGGCGGTCGTGCAGCGGGATCTGGATGGCGTTTTGCTCCAGCACCGAGGACAGGCTGCGCCGCAGCTCCAGCATCAGTGGCGGAAAGCTGCGCCGCAGGTCGTCATGGTCGTAGGCGGGCAGCACCTCGGGGCGGCGACGCTCGTGGTCGAAGGTGGTCAGCTCGGCGGCCAGGCGCAGCAGTTCCTCGAACAGGCGCTCGGGATGGATGCTGCCGGTGCGCACCCAGTGCTGGGCGGCGCCCGTCCAGTGGTTGATGAGCTGCAGCAGCAGGAAGTCGCCGACCTCGCCGATGCCGCCGCGCTCGGGCTGGATCATGCGCTGGGCCAGAACCTCGCCGCGCTGTCGCAGCAGGCCGTGGATTTCCTTGCAGAAGGTATTGAGCACCGAGCTGGGCCCGTTGTTGACCACGGTGGGAATGAAGCCGGGCTCCAGCAGCACGCCTCCGCTGGCCTGGCGCTCGACCACATGGGCCACGGGCAGGCTGACCCAGCCTTCGGTCAGCTCGTGGGCGGGGCGCAGGCTCAGGCGCAGCCGGCCCAGCTGCACCTCGGCGGGCTGGGCGCCCACGTCGTTGCTGTCCGCCACTTCGGTCACGTCACTGAGATAGCGCGCGGGGCTTTGCGTGCCTTCGCCAAAGGTGACCTCGCTGCCCGACAGGCGGCGCAGCGGCAGGGCCAGGTGCACCACCACGTCCTTGAGGTCCTTGCCGATGTCCAGCGGGGTGGGCGCCTCGTCGTCGCCCGGCAGCTGGAACGGCGTGCCGTCGGGCAGCACGCCGTGTGCCGAGCGTATGCCCAGCTTGCCCATGCGCAGCAGATCGGTGTCCAGCTCCAGTTCCGAGAAGCCCCAGAAAAAGGGCTGTCCCGGCAGGCTGCGCGACTGCAGTTGCCGGAACAGGAAGCGCTCCTGCTGCTGGAAGTGCTGGGGCCGAAGGAACATGCCTTCGGCCCAGATGACTTTGCGTTGCCAGACCATGGTGGATAGATGTGCGTTTATTGGGATGCGGGTTGGATGCGCACGGTGACCTCCTCGCGGGTCAGGTGCACCTGGTAGCGCACAGGCTGCAGCTTTTCGGTGGAGCCCATGCCCCACCACCGCCTGCGCAGCTCCACGGAGTTGGGCGCGGCGGCCGAGGCGCGCCAGGTGCTGCGCTCCAGATCGCGGTAGGCGGCGAACAGGCCGAAGGCGCGCACATCGGGGTTGCCCTTGCGCTCAATCACCTGGCGCTGGCCGGGCGCGATCAGGAATTCCTCGCGCCGCACGAAGTCGCTGCCCAGCTGGCCGTCGTCCTTGTCCTGCAGGTCGAAGAAGCCGGCGCGGTCGAAGGCGGCGGAGGCGCGCAGCTCGTAGATGCGCAGCAGCACGGGCTTGGGGATGCCTTCGCGGTCGGGGTTGATGTCCATGTCGGCCACCACCTCGAACACGGCGGCGGGCACGGCCGTGGGCGCCACTTCAGGCGCGCGGCTCAGGGGATTGAGGGAGCCGCAGCCGGCCAGGCCGGTCGCCATTGCCGTGCCCAGGCCCAAGGCGCCCAGCGTTTGCAGCGCCTGACGGCGCGCTTGCGGTACATGCGGTGCATGCGATTTCCACATGGCTTCTCCTGTCTCGATATCAGTCATTGGTGTCACGCGGGCAGATCCACACCGTCAGCGCGCTGAGGTTGTCCTGGTGCGGATTGCCGCTGGATACGACGCGGCCGACCATGCGCTGTATCCATTCGTCGGGGCGCTGGCTCGCGGCCAGCAGCTGCTCCATTTCCGACTCGTGCATGCCTTCCCACAGGCCGTCCGAGCACAGCAAAAAGACATCGCCGGGCTCCAGGGCCACGGCGGCGGAGCGGATGCTGGGCGGCACCTGGCCTTCGGCACCGATGGCGCCGGCCAGGACGTTGCGGTTGGGCAGGCGGCGCGGGTCGTTCTCTTCGTACAGGCCGGCGTGCAGCAGCTGCTGCACCAGGCTGTGGTCTTCGGTGCGCAGGTGCATGCGGCCTGCGCGGAACCAGTACAGGCGCGAGTCGCCCCAGTGCGCCCACAGGGCGCGGCCCTGCCCGGGGTCGATGCACAGCACCACCACGGTGGCGCTCATGTGCATGCGCGAGGCCGAGGTGGACTGCTGGCCGCTGACGCGGTGCTCCGCCTGGGAAATCAGGGAGGCCAGGCTGGCAGGGGCGAACAGCGGGTTCTCCCGGAAGCCCTCCAGCACGGCCTGGACCGTGAGCTGGGCGGCAAGTTCGCCATGCCCGTGCCCGCCAGCGCCATCCGCCAGAGTGCAGCACAGGCCGCCGGCGCCCAGGTCCATCAGGCCCATGGCGTCTTCGTTGCTGGAACGCCTGCCGCTGTGGGATGCGCTGGCCACCTGGATGCTGTAGCGGTGGCCGTCTCCGTCGAGGTAGGCGATCACGGCTGGCCTTTCACGGACTGCTCGGCGTTTTCGTAGGCCTCGACGAAGGTGCGGCCCGAGAAGGCCATCAGATCGTCCTCGGCATGGCGGCGCAGCACGTCGAAGTTGTGCTTGTAGTCGTCCCACAGCGCAGCCTTGCGGCCATTGGTCAGCAGCTTGTCCAGCAGGCCGGGGTTGGTTTCGGTGCGGCGCTCCAGCTCGGTCGGATCGAACCGGGTCAGGGCCTCGGCATAGGCGGCGCGGATGCCGGCCATCAGGGCCAGTTGGTGCACGTGCAGATCCTGGAAGGCGTCCTGCATGGCGGGCAGCGGCTTCATGAAGCCCGGGAAGGTCTGGTGGACCATCTGCATGAGCACGCCCTCGGAATTGGGCAGGAACTTGAGCGGATTGTTGGCGCCCGTGGCAATGATGGTGACGCCGGCACGGAACTCGCGCTTGATCTCGGAGCGCGCCGCCAGCAGGTCGATGGTGCCCTGCACGGCAATGCGCAGGGCTTCGCCGAAGGTGCGCATGAATTCGGGCGTGACCTCGAAATGGGTCTTGGCCGGGTTCAGGCCCGCGCCTTCCATGAAGGCCGTGGCCAGGGCCTGCAGGTCGGTGTGGGCGGCGCTGGCGGCGTTGGCGGCCGGCTGGGGCTGCACCGGAGCATCGACAGGCGCGGCGGTGCAGGGCAGGGTGCCGACGGGAATGGCGGCGGCGCCCTGGCCGAGGATGCTGGAGGCTGCGTTGAAGTGGGCGCTGGAGCTGGTGTTGGCGGGAGCGGTGGCAGCGCTTGCGGCAGAAACGATGGCTGGCGCAGCTTGGCCTGCGCCGGACTGGAAGATGTCCAGGTCCAGCCCGTTGGTGGGCAGCAGTCCGTCGAGCACGACGGGCTCGGCGGGGATTTCGGGGGCTGTCGCGGCAGTGGGGGCCGTGGCCATCGGTGCAGCAACTGGTGCAGCGGCAGGTAAGGGAGCTGGTACGGCAACTGGTACGGCAGTTGGTGCGGCCTGAACCTGTACAGGTTGCTGTGTCTGCGCCGCAGGCGCCAATGACTGCTCCAGGCCGGCCGGCTGGGCCGGCGCCGCTGGCTGCGCAGGCGGCTGCATGCGCGGCAGGTTGAAGGCCTGGCCCAGCTCGGAGCCCCGGCCCGATGCCTGTTGCAGCGGCGCTGCGTCGCCGGGCAGGCCGCCCTGGTCGAACAGCGCGAGCGGATCGAGCTTTTGCGATGCCTCGAAGCACGAAGGCAGGCCGGTATGGGAGGCGTCATGCAGTGCCTCGGTGCTCAGGCCCTTGAGGGGAAGCGTTTGGACCATGCCGTCATGGCGCTGCTGAATCAGCTCGCCCTTGCCGTGCGAGGGCAGGCCGGCCCAGCCTTCTTCCTGCTGCCGAGCCTGCTCGGGCGGCGGTGCAAAGGGGTCGAAATCATTGGGAATCAGCAGCGGGCGGTGCTGCGGCCTGGCCGGCTGCGGCATCGCCATGGCCGCTTGCTCGGGGGGGATTGCACTCTGGGCAGAAGGCGCAGGCGGGGTCTGGATGTCATCCAGGCTCAGCGCCGTCAGGCCTTCCCAGGGATCGGCGATGCCGGCGGCGGCTGGAGGCAGAACGTCTGCCAGTGGCGCAGCTTCTGCCGGCCCCGTTGCTTGCGGCTGCAGCGGGCTGTCAACTGCGAGGGGCTGCTGGATCGGTGGCTGCGGGATTGCCGTGACCGGCGAGGGAACCGATGGCGTTGAGGGTGCTGAGGGCGCAGAAGGTGCTGAGGGCGTCACAGCCGCTGCAAATGCTGCGCTGGCAGGCGCCGGCACGGCTGCACCGGGCGAGGCCGGCGCCTCGAAAGGGGTGCCCGGCGCCACGGCGGCCAGGGTGTAGGCGCCGATGCGGATGCGCGCGCCCAGTGTCAGGGCCACTTCCTGGCCCGAGCGCACGGGCTGGTCTGCCACCCAGATGGGATCACGCTCGCTCAGGTTCGCAACAAAGGCTCCCTCGGAATCGAGCCTGACCATGGCGTGCACGCGCGCCACGGAAGCGTCCGGATCCGAGATGATGAGCTTGTTCTGGCCACTGCGTCCGATCGTGCCGCCTGCCATGCCGAATACGGCATGCCAGTGGCGGTCGACCGCAACGCCATCGTGGTCCACGACCCTGAGTTCGATTTTGTCCATGGAGTCTTAGGCTAGGCAGTTTTCAGGAAGCGTCGGGGGCCTCGGCAGGCCTCAGGAGGCCTTGCGCGCGGGCGCCGGGCGCTTGTTGCGCAGCGCGGCGCGGGCATTGTTGAATTCCCGGCCCCAGGTGGGATGGCCCTTTTCGGCCTCGGTCAGCTGGAAGGTGGGGTCCAGGGCCAGGGCCATGTCGAAGTGCTGCCGGCAGGGCTTGCGGCGGCCTTCCACGCAGTGGCTGAAGGCGATGTACTTGAGCGCCTTGACCTGGCTGCTCATCGGCAGCTCCTGCGCGGTGGACAGGGGCGTCAGGGCCGTGATGGCATCCTCGTAGCGGCCATCCACGTAGAGCTGGATGGCCTCGACCAGCTCCTGCTCCTTGATCACCACCGGGTCCACGGGCTTGACGGGCTCGACAGGCGCCTGCACCACGGGCGGTGCTGGCTCGGGCTCCACCGGCTTGGGTGCGGTTTCGCAGGCGGCCAGCCCGAAGGCAACGGCAAGGGCAAGGGTCAGGCGCTGGAGGGAGTGAGGGATATGCATGGACATGGTCATCGGGCATCAAAGTCATGGGAAAGGGTCACCGACTGGCCGTCGGTGATGCGGATCACCTGCCGATAGCTCTCGAAGCCGGGGTTGCGCAGTTCCACCGTGTGGGAGCCTGGCGCCAGCTTGAGCAGCACGACGGGAGGGGTGACGCCGGACGGCTTGCCGTTGATCAGCACGTTGGCCCAGGGGCTGACCCTCAGGCGCAGGTTGTGATCTGTCCGTGGCGTCTCAGGCCGTGCGGCCAGTGCGGCGGAGCGCACCGGGGCCGAGCCCGATGTCAGTGCGGTGATCGATGTGATCACGCGGCTGTTCAGTGCAAAGCCGCCGGCCGTGGGCGCTGCGGTTGCCACGCGCAGCCGTTGCGCGGCAGGGCAGCGCTGGGTCCAGCGTTCCTGGGCGCGGCTGTAGGCGTCCCGCCACGGCGTACCCGTGGTCTCGTAGGCCTGCAGCGCAAAGCCGGGGTGGGCGGCGAACGCGGCGTCGAATGCGGCCTCGCAGCGCGCCCATTCCTTGTGCGTGCAATAGGTGTAGGCCAGGTACTTGTGGGCGGAGGCCCGCTCCATGGGATCCGCCAGCCCGCCAAACAGCGCAGCCTGCAGCGCACGCTCGGCCTGGGCCAGGTCGCGCGCCTCGAACAGCGCAATGCCCTGCGCCAGCTGCGGGCGTCCTGCCGAGCCGGTTTGGGCCGGCGCGGCCTCCTCGCATGCCGCCTGGGAATGCGCCAGGCAGGGCAGGCCGAGCACTGCAGTGCACAGCATCCATCGCCAGCGGTGGTTCATCAGTCGAGCCATGCGCCGCGCTCATTCGAAAAGATGGTTCACGGTCACCGACTCGCCCTTGGTGACCGTGATGGTCTTGGTCACCGTAGAGGCCGCACCCGGGTTGCTGATGTCGATGCGGTACTCGCCCTCCGGCAACTCCATCTGGGTCAGCGGCGGGCTGGTCCGTGCCGGGGCGCGGTTCACGGAGACATAGCCCCAGGGCACGACCCTGAACACCACCTTGCCTGTGGCCGCTGCGGGCTTGGCGGGGCGGGCTTCGGTCTTGGGCGGCTCGGTGGGCAACGGCTCGGGCACCGCGGCCACCGTGACGGGGGCGACGGGCGCCCCTTGCTCGGGCTGGGAAGGGGGGAGTTCAGCCAGCGCGGCCTGCTCCGGCGGGGTCATCGGCTGCACCTGCTCCGTGGAGGCCAGCGAGGCCTCGTTGAGCAACTGCTTGAGCAGCGCCTGGGCCTCGGTGCGGTGCTGTCCTTCGGGGAAGCTGTCCAGGTAGTCCTGCAGGCGGGCCAGGCTGGACTGGCTTTGGGCCTGCTGCCAGGCCAGGTTGTCGCGCGCCGCCAGGGTCTTGGCACGGGCCTGGTCCTGGGAATGGTCGTACCACAGCACGCCGCCGCCCGCGATGGCCGCCAGCACCAGGGCGCCGATGGCCATCGGCACGGCCATGCCGCTGCGCCTGGCCTTGGGCACTGCCTGGACGGCAGCGGCCGGAGGCTGCACCCCTGGGGGCGCGCCCTGAACGGCGGGTGCGGAGGCGGGCTGTTGGGATGCAGGCGCCTGCGCCTGAACCGGAGGCTGCGCAGGCTGAGCGGGGGGCAGTGCCTGGTCGATGTCGATGTACGGACCGTTGTCCAGGCCCATGGGATCGGCGGCAGATGCCTGAGGCGTCATCTGGGGCGCGGCTGCGGCTGCAGATGGCTGGGCAGGGCCGCCTGTTGCCAAACCCCCAGGCGTGGTGGGAGCGGGCGGCACCGGTGCGACCGTGGCGACAGGAGGGACCGATGCAACAGATGCAACAGGCGGGACCGCAGGCACGGGCATGACCGCGGCCGCGGGCGCTGCCTGCGGCGCTGCTGCAGGAACGAAGATTTCCGTGATCGGCACGAAGCGCGGCGCCTGCACGGCTGCCGACTGGGTGGCCATGGCGGCCTGTACGGACGCAGGCGGCGTGATCGGGATGTAGATGGGGCTGGGCTCCCCCGGCGCAGGCGCTGCCCGGGCGTCGGTGGACAGGCCCAGCAGGCTGCGCAGCTCGGCAATGGATTGGGGGCGGTCCTGGGGGCGAACGGCCAGCGCCCTTTGCATGCCCTGCAGAAAAGCGTCGGAGTAGCCCGGTACCTGTTCGGAGGTCAGCGGCTGCATGGGATCGGTGACCATGCGCGCGACCGAGGTGGCCGGGATGCGGCCCGTGGCGGCCTGGTGGATCAGTGCGCCGACCTGGTAGATGTCGGTCCACGCGCCCTGGGGCATGGCGCCGTCGTCCACGTATTGCTCGATGGGCGCAAAACCGGGCTTGAGCACCATGGTCAGCGCCTGGGTCATGTCGCCGATGATGCGGCGCGCGGCGCCGAAATCCAGCAGCACGGGGCTGCCATCGCGCTGCACGAAGATGTTGTCCGGCGCGATGTCGCGGTGGAAGCAGTCTTGCGCATGCAGCACTTCCAGCACGTCCAGCAAGGGGATCAGCAGCGCGCTGAGCCCGGCCTGATCCATGCGGCCGGACGATGCCTTCAGCACCTGGCCCAGCGTCTGGCCCTCGTAGTGGCGCATCACCATGTAGGCCGTGCCGCCGGCTTCGAAGAAGCGGTAGACATGCACCAGGGTGGGGTGGGAGAAGCGCGCCAGCAGGCGGGCCTCGTTGATGAAGCTGCGCAGCCCGGCGTCGAAGGCGCCACGGTGCTGCGAGCGCACATGCACCTGATGGGAGCTTTGCCGTCCGGCCAGTGCCGAAGGCATGTACTCCTTGATCGCGACCTCGCGGTCCAGCGAGAGGTCACGGGCCTTGTAGACGATGCCGAAACCGCCTTCGCCGATGACATCGAGCACGCGGTATTCGCCAATCTGGACACCTGCCGGAAGGCAGTTGGTCGAACATGCTGCTTCGCTATCCATGCAATCCCACCCAAGATGTTGTTTCACACGCTGGCGGGCGAGGTCTGTCGCAGTGCCAGGGTGCCGAATCTGTTCGAGGCCATTGGACAAGCACAAAGCCGGCATCGCACCGGCAATCTGTCTATGCAACCGCTGGCTTTCCTCGATCAGCCAATTGTCTGAAGCCGGGGGCCAAAGACGAACGTCATGGACTCGTCATGAATACAAGATCGTATTTCAATCGGACTCCGAATGCGGCGTGAGTGTAGCTTGAGTTCTGCAAAAAGCCATGACACGTATCGAATGGATAAGCGATGGATACATTTTTTTTCAGATGTATCGGCCGTAACAATTCAGTCGGGCCAATTGTTTGTATTTTTCCGATCTTATCCACTATCATCGCGGCTCCAACAAAGGAGGGCGGTTCACGACAGTGAGGATTGCAGGCGATTGTCAATACATTCCTTGACCATCCAGGGTATGCGCCGCACTGATCTGAATCACATGTTCAGTGAATCGGTTTCGTGCGCTCTGCCCGGGAGTGGTTTTCCCCTTTGTTCGCGTGTGAACCATCCGATGCAGTCGGTCTATTGGGTTGCATGCGAACGTTTAATCCATTAATTCGAGAGGTGTGCAATGTCCGTTGATATGTTCATGAAGGTCGAGGGCGCCAGTGGCGAATCCCAGGATTCCAACCACAAGGGCTGGACCGACATCGACTCCTTCACCTGGGGCGCGACCCAGCCCAACACCATGGCCAGCGGCGGCGGTGCCGGCGCCGGCAAGGTGAGCTTCCATGACCTGAACGTCATCGCCAAGGTGGACAAGTGCTACCCCGCCGTGCTCAAGCACTGCGCCACGGGCAAGCACCTGGGCCAGGTCGATATTTCGCTGTGCAAGGCCGGTGGCTCGCAGATCGAGTTCACCAAGATCACCCTGACCGACGTCATGGTGACGAACGTGACCGTCAGCGGCGCCAACTCCTCTGACACCGTGACTGTCAACTACTCGTTCCAGGCTGCCAAGGTCAAGACCCAGTACTGGGAACAGACCAACCAGGGCGGCAAGGGCGCCGAGAGCCAGATGGGCTTCAACATCAAGGAAAACCGCGAAGCCTGAGTCTTCTTGCGCAGGCTTGCTGCTGCGGCAAACCCGCGTCGGATGCATCCGGCGTGGGTTTGCCGTGGATGCGCGGGAATATGGCCTCCATCCATCGATGGAGGCTTTCCAGTATGGAAAGCTGGAATCGAGCGGTGGATCGAATATCGGGCAGGACGTGCCTTGTCTCTGCATGCAAAGGCCGCTGCTAGCAGATTTACATGTCAGTTCCTTGACAGAAAGCCGCCTTCCGTTCCTGCCAGAGGCTGAATGCCTCAATATCTTGCAATATTTAACAAATACACAAACCCATGGCCGCAGGCATGGGGAAATTGATGTGCTCGTTGCACCATGTGTGTGCAGAAAATCTCTGGAAAAAATGGATTGGCGCAAATATGCGCAGGATTACCGCGAGTGGGTTCCTGTTGGTGTTGGTCCAGTCACTTTGAATGTCTGGTGCCGGGGGGGGCCAAACGCTATGGTGTGTATGGCCTTTGCGGCGGCAAGTCGCGGAGCATACACGAAGATCGGCCGTTGTCGAGGATATTCTTGTAGGTCCAATTATTAAAACGCAATTCGTTTCTTTAATAAATTCCACTGCCAACTTGTGTACAAGAAAGAGTACTAAATGCGTGAATGGACCATTGCCCATTGCCTGATAGCAAATCAGGCAATGGTATTGCTGCTGCGGTCGGCGTATACCCTGTCTTCGGCCATGCGCGAGTCCGGTGTCGAAGGCAAGGCCTGGCCCTTCTTCAGGGCTCCGGGCATGTCGTTGCCAGCCCCTGGCGGCGGCCAGCGGCAAGGCCTGCGTGCTCCAGCAGGCGTGGCAGTCGCATGAGCATCGCGGTTGTTTCCTCGCCGGTGTGCGAGACGCGCCAGGGGCCTGCAAGCAGCGCGCATTCGCTGGCTGCGCAGATCTACGCCTGCCTGAAGAACGACATCTTCGATTTCCGCCTGCTGCCTGGCGACCGTTTCAGCGAAGGCGAGATCGCCACGCGCATGCAGGTCAGCCGCACGCCCGTGCGCCAGGCGCTGTTCTGGTTGCAGCGCGATGGCTATGTGGATGTGCACTTCAAGAGCGGATGGCAGATCAAGGCCTTCGACTTCAAGTACTTCGAGGATCTGTACGAGGTGCGCACCCTGATGGAGACCAGCGCCGTGGCCAGCCTGGTGGGCGAATCGCTGCAGTCATTGCAGCCGCTGCGCGAAGTCTGGTGCGTGCCCGAGGAGCAGCGCGAGACCGACCCCGCCGTCGTGGCCTCGCTGGACGAGGCCTTCCATACCGGCCTGGTGGCCGCGACCGGCAACCAGGAGATGGCGCGCATCCACCTGGACATTACAGAGCGCATCCGCATCATCCGCCGCCTGGATGTGATCAAGCTGCCGCGCGTCTCGGCAACCTACGACGACCATGCCGCCATTCTTGCCGCCATCGAGGCCGGCGATGCCGCGCTGGCCCAGTCCTGCCTGAAGCAGCACATCGCCGACAGCCGTGCCGAGGTCAAGCGCATCACCTTCTACATGCTGCAGACGGCGCGCGAGCGCTATGGGGCCCTGCAGCAGACGGCTTGATGGTCGGGATGTGTGGAACGGGCCTCTTCGGAGGCCCTTTTTCATGGGCGCACGGCTCGCTGGGGGAAGGCGGGCGTGCATCCGGCCCGGCAAAGGCTGCAAGTCGCGGGTAAGCGGCCCGCTTATCCCTGCATTGCGGCGGCGGCGTCCCGGTAGTCTCCCTGCCAAACCGTGGACGGGCCCTGCGCCCGCACCATCCGCAAACTTACAGGGAAGAGAACATGAGCATCAGAACCGACAACCTGAATGTGCAAAGCCTGTTGGCCCGAGCCCAGTCCAGGCTCAACAGCAGCACCACGGCGCAGACGGCTTCGGACTCGGCCATCAAGAAGAGCGATGCGCAGGCCGGCGCCACGAAGACGGACAGCACCAAGACGGAGACCACCGAAGCGGAGAAAGTCCGCAAGCTGGCGCCTTCGCTGTCCAAGGCGCACGAGCGCATTGCGGCCCAGGCCCAGGCGGGCTCGACCTCGCTGTCGGCGCTGGGGCAGTTCAAGTCGTCCCTGGTGGATCTGGCCACGGCGGGCAAGGAGATGGCGGCCCTCACGGCGACCAGCACCACCCAGTCGGTCCAAGGTGCGCTGGAAAAGCTGGTGGCGCGCTACAACGCCAGCGCGGCCAAGGGCAATGCCAGCGCGGCCGCCGGCTCCACCACCGATGTGGGGGCCACCCGCGCGCTGCGCGAGTTGCGTGCGGCCATCATGAGTGTCACGGGCAGCGCGACTTCGCCCAGCCTGGCCAGGATCGGCATCGTCCAGCGCCAGGACGGGACGCTGGCGGTGGACGCCAAGGCCCTGGAAAAGTCCATGGCCACAGATCCCGCAGGCGTGACCTCGGCCCTGGCCGGCATTGGCAAGGCGGTGGAAAACAGCGCCAACGATGCACTGTCCACGGGCAGCCGGCTGAGTTCGTCCATGGCAAGCCTGGGCGACCGGGTCAAGGCGCTGCAGCAGCAGCAAAGCGCCGTGGTGGCGACGGCCGAGAAGCTCGGCGATTCCCTGGTCGGCTCGGCCAACTGGAATCGCATGGTGCTGGACGCCTACCTCAAGAACTAGTTTTTGCCGCGTTTCCGTCCCGCATCCTGTTTCCCCATCATGAAAAATCTGCGCATAGGCCTTCGTCTCGGAGGCGGTTTCACCATTCTTTTGCTGATCATGCTGCTCATCAGTGTCACCAGCATCGTCAGCATGGGGCACATGGCCCGCTCGACCACGGAAATCACCGAGGTGGCCCTGGCCAAGGAGCGGATGATCAGCGACTGGTTCCGCAACATCCACTCGGGTTCGCGCCGCACCACGGCCATTGCCAAGAGCAGCGATCCCTCGCTGGCCACCTTCTTCGCCGAAGACGCAGCCGAGTCCTCGCGCCAGTCCAGCAAGCTGCAGGACCGCATCGAGCCGCTGCTGCAGACCCAGGAGGAAAAGGACATCTGGGTCGAGATCAAGAAGGCGCGCGCCGGCTATCTGGCGGGCCGCGACGTGGTGACCAAGGCCAAGGCCGAGGGCCGCGCCGAAGACGCCGAGCGCCTGTTCACCCAGCAATACCAGCCCGCCACGCAGCGCTATATCGACATGGTCCAGCGCCTGCTGGACATGCAGCGCGCGGCCATCGACAGCTCCGCCGCCGATGTGCTGGTGCGCTTCTCGGCCAGTCGAGCTGCCATCATCACGGTGGTCTCGCTGGCCTTCGTGCTGGGCGCGCTGGCCGCCTGGTGGATCACGCGCGGCATCACCAGGCCGCTGGCCGAGGCCCTGCGCGTGGCGCGCACCGTGGCCAACAACGACCTGACCAGCCGCATCACCGTTGATTCGCGCGATGAAACGGGCCAGTTGCTGCAGGCGCTGCGCCAGATGAACGACAACCTGGCCCAGGTCGTGGGGCAGGTGCGCTCGGGTGCCGACAGCATCGCCACGGCTTCGGGCGAGATCGACGCGGGCAACCAGGACCTGTCCTCGCGCACCGAGCAGCAGGCCAGCTCGCTGGAGCAGACGGCCGCTGCCATGGAGGAGCTGACCAGCACGGTCAAGCAGAACGCAGAGAACGCGCGCCAGGCCAATCAGCTGGCCGCTTCGGCGTCGCAGACAGCCGTGCAGGGCGGCAAGGTGGTGGCGGGCGTGGTGGACACCATGGGCGGCATCAGCGAGTCCAGCCGCAAGATTGCCGACATCATCGGCGTGATCGACTCCATTGCCTTCCAGACCAACATCCTGGCGCTGAACGCCGCCGTGGAAGCGGCGCGTGCCGGCGAGCAGGGGCGTGGCTTTGCCGTGGTGGCGGGCGAGGTGCGTGCGCTGGCGCAGCGCAGCGCCTCGGCGGCCAAGGACATCAAGGACCTCATTGCAGATTCCGTGTCCAAGGTGGACGCGGGCACGCGCCAGGTGGCCGAGGCCGGTCGCACCATGGACGGCATCGTGCAAAGCGTGCAGCAGGTCAGCGACCTGGTGGCCGAGATCACCGCCGCCAGCCAGGAGCAAAGCAGCGGCATCAACCAGGTGCACCAGGCGATTTCGCAGATGGACACGGTGACACAGCAGAATGCGGCGCTGGTCGAGGAGGCGGCCGCTGCAACCGGCTCGCTCAAATCCCAGGTGCACCAGCTGGCCGCTGCAGTGAGCGTATTCCGTATCGAGGGCGTGGCGTCCGCTCGTCCGGCGGTGGCCCCAGCCCCGGCCCCTGCCGGGCGTGCACAGCCTGCGGCAGCGCAGATGCGCGCTCCTGCCAGGCCGCTGGCCGCGCCTGCGGCTGCTGCGTCCCCGGGTGCACCCGCCGCCAAGCCTGCAGCCGCCAAGCTGCCGGCCTCCCGGCAGTCCGTGCCCGCCACTGGCAAGGACGATGGGGACTGGACCTCGTTCTGAGCCCGGCCAGGTTACTTGGGGGCGCCCAGCTCGTACTTGGAGCCCTCTCCCTGGCCGTCGGTGATGGCGGCGGCCTGGCCAGCGGCCGGGTTCACGCCGCCTGCATCTTCCTTGTTGGTGGCACCTGACCCGCTTGCCGGTTCAGACGCCCGGGCGGGCAGCGGCGCGGCAGCCGGCAACGGCTCATGCGGGTCGCTCTTGGCATGGGGCATGACCTGCTCGGCCGTGATCACGGGCTGGCCCAGCAGGGGCTTGTCCGGTGGCGGCTGGTTGAAGCGCGGCACTTCGGCCATGGGAAATCCCGCGCGCTGCGACGAGGTCTCGCCCGAGCAGGCGGCCAGCGTCAGCAAAGAGCTTGCGGCGACGCCCAGGGCCAGCCGTCTGGCAAGTGTCGTGGCATGCACAAATTCATGGGGCATGGTTGTTCTCCGGTGGTCTATCTTCCGGCCGACATGCTCCCACGCGCCCAGGTCTGGTGGCGTAGGTCCATGCCGGATTCCCGGTCGCCGACCACCGCAATCCTTGCTCAGGGCTGGCTGCCGCTGGCCTTCCACGATCCGTCGGACTGCTTGCAGAACCAGAAGCGCCAGTTTTCCGAGGTCTTTTTCAGGCGCACATCGGCCGACAGCAGGCGGCAGCTTCCGGCCGTCCCGGTCTGCACGGTCTGCTGCGGCTGCAAGGCCAACGTCACGCGCTGGTTGGTTCGGTTCGGGCCGCTGGTCCATTCGGTCACGGAGCCGTCGGCGGCCTCGTTGAGCACCTTGGCCACGGCGGCCTTGGCATCGGGCAGGTCCCTGGCGGGAATGCGCGCGGCGATGGTGTCGTTGAGGAAGATCGAAGCCGCAGCGCTGGCGCTGGTGGACACCAGCGAAGCGGCAGCGGCCAGCGATGCGACGGTGATGGCAAAGGTTTTCATGCAATGGGTCCTGGAAAGTGGGCCGACGCCCGCAGCGGGGTGCCGGAAGGAGAGTATCGGGCCATGTTAACGGCTGCAATGGCGCCTGCGGGCGTCGCGCGCCGCCGAAACCAGCGCAAGCTGCGCCACAGTGCTGCCGAGGGCTGCGCAAAACGTTTACAGTCCTTGGCGGATTTCCCCGTCCCTTCCTGCCAGAAACTCCACTGCATGCCACGATCCTCCCGCAATCAGAGCACCCAGCGCTTTGCCATTCCATGGACACTTGTTGCCGGCTTTGGCGCGGCGGCACTGGCCACCCTGGTCATTGCCTTCGTCAATTTCAGGGCGTCTGAGACGCGAGGCCAGGCCGTGGTGGCCATGGACCGCACGACACTGGCCATGCGCCAGCTCAGCCAGCTCAATGCTTCGCTCAAGGACGCTGAGACCGGGCAGCGCGGTTTTCTGCTCACGGGCGACCCGGCCTACCTGCAGCCCTACCAGCAGGCACGCGATGTGCTGATGCAGCAGCTGGAGGCGCTCAAGGCGCGCACTTCCAATGACTCCGACCAGCACCGGCTGCTGGCGCAGATCGAGGAGATATCGGCCCAGAAGCTGCGCGAGCTGCAGGAGACCATAGACCTGCGCAAGTCCGGCGATCTGGACGCCGCCATGGCCCTGGTGCGCCTGGACGTGGGCAAGAACGCCATGGACCGGCTGCGCGAGCTGATCGACGACCTCTACACGCACCAGACACGGGAGCTGGCCCAGCGTCGCCAGCTGTGGGTGGAGGCATCCACCACCTCGACCTACTATTCCTGGGGCGGCTCCCTCATCCTGCTGGGCCTGATCCTGGCATCGGCCGCGCTGACGGTGCGCGAGTACCGCGTCAAGGCGCGCCAGTCGTGGGTGACGTCCGGTCTTTCCGGCCTGGGGCAGCAGTTGCAGGGAGACCACCGGCTGGAAGACCTGGGCCAGAAGGCGCTGGAGTACCTGGCCAACTATTTGCGTGCCGATGTGGGCGCCGGCTATGTGGTGGACTGCGCCGATGGCGGGTTGCGCCTGTTCGGCGGCTATGCCCTGCCGCGCGAGCGACTGCAGCAAAAGCTGCTGCCCGGCGAGGGGCTGGCGGGCCAGGCGGCCGCGTCGCGCAAGCTGCTGCATGTCAGCGATGTGCCTGCCCAGCATTTGCAGATTTCCTCGGGCACCGGCCAGTCCAGCCCCTTGCAGCTGATGCTGGTGCCCGCCATGGAAAACGGCGAAGTGTTCGCCGTGATCGAACTGGGCTTTCTGCGCCCCGTGGGCGAAGCCGAGCGCAGCCTGCTGGAGCGCGCCTCCGAATCGCTGGCCGTGGCCATTCGCTCGGGCCTGGACCGTTCGCGCCTGGAGACCTTGCTGGAGGAAACGCGCCGCCAGTCGGAAGAGCTGCAAGCCCAGCAGGAAGAGCTGCGCGTGAGCAACGAGGAGCTGGAGCAGCAAAGCCGCATCCTGCAGGAGTCGCAGACCCAGATGGAGCACCAGCAGACCGAGCTGGAGCAGACCAATGCCCACCTGGAAGAGCAGACCCAGCAGCTGGAGTACCAGCGCGAGCAGTTGCTGCGCGCCCAGGGCGCGCTGACCGACAAGGCCCGCGAGCTGGAGCTGGCCAGCCAGTACAAGAGCGAGTTCCTGGCCAATATGAGCCACGAACTGCGCACGCCGCTGAACTCCACCCTGATCCTGGCCAAGCTGCTGGCCGACAACAGGCCGGGCAATCTGCAGGCCGAGCAGATCAAGTACGCGCAGACCATCCACGCCGCAGGCAGCGACCTGCTGGCGCTGATCAACGACATCCTGGACCTGTCCAAGATCGAGGCCGGCCAGGTCACCGTGGTCGCCGAGCCCGTGACCATTGCCACGGCGCTGCAGACGCTGATGGAGCCGCTGCGCCCGATTGCCCGCGAAAAGGGCCTGGAGCTGACCTGGACGGTGGACCCGGGCGTGCCCGCCACCATGCAGACCGATCCCATGCGGCTGGCCCAGGTGCTCAAGAACCTGTTGTCCAACGCGCTCAAGTTCACGGCCAAGGGCTCGGTGGGCCTGCAGGTGTCCTGCGCGCCCCAGGGCATGCTGTCTTTCGCGGTGCGCGATACCGGCATCGGCATTGCCGAGCAGCAGCAGCAATTCATCTTCGATGCCTTCCGCCAGGCCGATGGCAGCACGCACCGCAAGTTCGGCGGCACGGGCCTGGGCCTGTCGATATCGCGTGATCTGGCGGGGCTGCTGGGCGGCACGCTGACCGTCTCCAGCACGCCTGGCCAGGGCAGCGTTTTCACACTGACCGTGCCCGTGAGCCTGGAGTCGGCCGAGTCCGGCCCGGCCACGGCCCCGACTGCCGCACCGCAGCCTCAGCCGCAGGGGCTGCGAGAGGCCTTGGCAGCGTCGTCCGTGCCCGTGCTCGCAACGGCCAACGTTGCGCCCGCCGCACCTGCGTTCGCGCCGCCCATGTCGCCTGCCATGGCACCTGCCGCGTCGGCGGCAACGGACGCCCTGCGCAAGAGGGGTCAGAGCGGGCGCCGCATCCTCGTGATCGAGGATGACCTGCGCTTCGCGGACATCCTGTCGGAGCTGGCACGCGAGATGGATTTCGAGTGCGACGTGGCCAATACGGCGTCCGACGGCCTGTCCATGGCGGCCGACAATCAGCCCAACGCCATCGTGCTCGATATCAACCTGCCCGATTTCTCGGGCCTGGGCGTGCTGGACCAGCTCAAGCGCAACCCGGCCACGCGCCACATTCCCGTGCACGTGGTCTCGGTCGCGGACTATTCGCAGGAAGCCATGGGGCGGGGTGCCGTCGGCTACGCGCTCAAGCCCGTCAAGCGCGAGGAACTGGTCCACGCCCTGCAGCGGCTGGAGGCCAAGTTCACCCAGGACCTGCGCCGCGTGCTGGTGGTGGAGGATGACGAGCGCCAGCGCGAGAGCGTGCGCCACCTGCTCAGCCGCAGCGATGTGGACATCGTCTGCGCGGGCACGGCGGCCGCCGCGCTGGATCATCTGCGCGGCTCCACATTCGACTGCATGGTGATGGACCTGAACCTGCCTGACATCAGCGGCTACGAGCTGCTGCAGCGCATGACGGACCAGGACGATGTTTCCTTCCCGCCTGTCATCGTCTACACGGGCCGGGCGCTGTCGCGCGATGAAGAGCAGCAGCTGCGGCGCTTTTCCAAGTCCATCATCATCAAGGACGCGCGCTCGCCCGAGCGCCTGCTCGACGAGGTCACGCTGTTCCTGCACCAGGTGGAGTCGGAGCTGTCGGCCGAGCACCGCCAGATGCTGCAGGTCGCGCGCAGCCGCGAGTCTGCGCTGGAAGGGCGCACGGTGCTGGTGGTGGAAGACGATGTGCGCAACGTGTTTGCGCTGTCCAGCATCCTGGAGCCCACAGGCATCCGCGTGGAGATCGCGCGCAACGGGCGCGAGGCGCTGGAGGCGCTGGAGTCTCGCGGCGCGGCGCAGGCCGGTATCGACCTGGTGCTGATGGACATCATGATGCCCGAGATGGATGGCTACACCGCCATGCGCGAGATCCGCAACCGGCCGCAATGGCGCCGCCTGCCCATCATCGCCCTGACCGCCAAGGCCATGAAGGACGACCAGGAGAAATGCCTGGCCGCCGGTGCCAACGACTACATCGCCAAACCGCTGGACGTGGAAAAGCTGCTGTCGCTGGTGCGGGTGTGGATGCCCAAGTAGCAAGGAGGACGCGATGCCTCAGCTGAAAAAAGCCCGCACCGCCGACATCGAGCAGCGCCTGCTGATCGACGCCATCTACCACCGCTACCACTACGACTTCCGGGGCTATGCCCAGGCCTCGCTCAAGCGGCGCCTGCAGACGGCCCTGGTGCAGTTCGGCTGCCAGACGCTGTCGCAGCTGCAGGACCGCGTATTGCATGATGCAAGCGTGTTCCCGGCGCTGCTGGAATACCTCACGGTCCAGGTCAGCGACATGTTCCGCGACCCGAGCTATTTCCGGGCGCTGCGCACCGAGGTGGTGCCGCTGCTGCGCACCTATCCCTCGCTCAAGGTCTGGGTGGCCGGCTGCAGCGCGGGCGAGGAGGTGTATTCGCTGGCCATCCTGCTGGAGGAGGAGGGCCTGCTGGACCGCACCCTGATCTATGCCACCGACATCAATCCGCATGCGCTGCGCGCGGCCGAGCAGGGCGTGTTCGACATGTCGCGCGTGGCGGCCTTCACCGACAACCATGCGCGCTCGGGCGGGCACAGCTCGCTGTCGCACTACTACACGGCGCGCTACGGCCGCGTGGTCTTCGACAAGGGGCTGCGCGAGCACATGGTGTTCTCCGACCACAGCCTGGCCACCGACAGCGTGTTCGCCGAAATGCACCTGGTGTCCTGCCGCAACGTGCTGATCTATTTCGAGCGCGAGCTGCAGGACCGGGCGCTGGGCCTGTTCCGCGATGCGCTGTGCCATCGCGGATTCCTGGGGCTGGGCTCCAAGGAGTCGCTGCGGTTTTCAGGGCATTCGGAGGCCTTCGAGGACTTCGTGCTCGAGGACCGCATCTACCGCAAGAAGGCCGGGCTGTGATGCCCGTGACCACGAACACACCCGCCTCCGACGCCGCCACAGCCTACGAGGCCATCGTGATCGGCGGCTCGGCCGGCGCGCTCGATGCGCTATCGGTGGTGCTGCCCGCGCTGCCGGCCAGCCTGCGCGCCTCGGTGCTGGTGGTGCTGCACCTGCCGCGCGATCGCCGCAGCCTGCTGGCCCAGCTCTTCGGCCCGCGCTGCGCCGTGCCGGTGCGCGAGGTGCAGGACCAGCAATGGATCGAGCCTGGGTGCCTGTACTTCGCCCCGGCCGACTATCACCTGCTGGTGGACAGCGGCCCCCGGCTGGCGCTGTCGCTGGATGCGCCCTGGCATTTTTCGCGGCCCTCCATCGACGTGCTGTTCGAGTCCGCTGCGGATTGCTATGGCGAGCGGCTGCTGGCGGTGCTGCTGTCCGGCGCCAATGACGACGGCGCGCAGGGCATGGCCAGCGTGCACGCCGCCGGTGGCCTGGCCGTGGTGCAGGCGCCCGACGGCGCCCGCATGCCCACCATGCCGCTGGCGGCGCTGGCCCGCGTGCCGCAGGCCCAGGCGCTGGCGCCCGAAGGCATTGCCTCCCTCATTGCATCGCTGCACCGCCAGGGAAGGCTTTGAATGTCCAGCCGGCACGCCCCCACAAGACTAAATACCGAGAGAGAATCCATGCCCCATACAGATCGCGTCAAATGCTTGATCGTCGATGACATCGCCGAGAACCTGATCGCCATCGAGGCGCTGCTGCAACGCGACGGCATCGAATTCCTCAAGGCCCAGTCCGGCCCCGAGGCGCTGGAGCTGCTGCTCAACCACAGCGACGTGGCCCTGGCCCTGCTGGATGTGCAGATGCCCGAGATGAACGGTTTCGAGCTGGCCGAGCTGATCCGCGGCAGCGAGCGCACGCGCCATATCCCGCTCATCTTCATGACGGCCGGCTCGCGCGAGCACAACTGGCAGTTCCGTGGCTATGAGAGCGGCGCCGTGGACTTCCTGTACAAGCCCATCGATCCCCACATGCTGACCACCAAGGCCAATGTGTTCTTCGAGCTGCACCAGCGCAAGCAGGCACTGGCCCATCAGCTGCAGGAACGCACCGAGGCGCTGCGCATCAACGAGATGTTCATGGCCGTGCTCAGCCACGACCTGCGCACGCCGCTGCAATCCATCAAGGCCGCCGCCACGTTGCTCACGCGCCAGCCCGATACGGGCAAGGTGGCCAGCATGGCCGAGCGCATGCTCAGCAGCAGCCAGCGCATGTCGCGCATGATCGAGGACCTGCTGGACGTCACCCGCATCCGCCAGGCGGAAGGCCTGCCGCTGTCACCGCGGCCTACCAGCTTGCAAGCGCTGCTGCAGCGCACGCTGCAGGAAGTGGAGACGGGTTTTCCGCAGCGGCGCCTGGACAGCGAGATGCTGGGCAATCTCGATGGCACCTGGGATGGCGAACGCCTGTGCCAGGTGCTCACCAATCTGGTGGGCAACGCCATGCACCATGGCGATCCGGCGCAGCCTGTGCAGGTGACGGCCGATGGCAGGCAGGACCATTGCGTGGTCATCACGGTGCGCAACGGCGGCACCATTCCTGCGGAGCTGATGCCTACCCTGTTCAACCCGTTTCGCGGAGGAGAGCGCAAGCCGGGCCAGCACCAGGGCCTGGGCCTGGGGCTTTTCATCGCGCACCAGATCGTGCGTTCGCACAACGGGCGCATCGATGTGCACTCCGCCGATGGCGTGACCAGCTTCAGGGTGGAGTTGCCGCGCGAGATGGCAGCGGGAGGCTCCAAGGCCGTGCTGTGACGGCGGGAGCCGATGGACCGGCAGGCCGGTCTCGGGAAAATGGGCTCAGTGGACGGGCCTGGTGTGCAGCGCTTCCTGTATGGAGTCCAGCAGCGTTTCCAGGTCCTCGATCTCGAAGGGCTTGAGCAAGGTCCGCACCTGGGGACCCCAGGCGGCCGGGTAGGGCCCCAGATCGTAGCCGGAGCACAGGATGATCCAGCGCTGCGCATCGGCCTGCAGCAGCTGCCGCGCCAGATCGGTGCCGGACAGGCCCGGCAGACTGACATCGGAGACCACCACGTCGAAAGGCTGGCCCGCATCCAGTTCCAGGGCCTGTTCGGCAGTGGCGCAACTGGTCACGAAACGGGATTCGCTCTCCATCAGCAGGCCAATGGTTTCTCGCAGGTCGGCATTGTCTTCAACGTACAGGATTCGCATATCTCTTTGTTGCAGTGCGTCATGCTGCTATCAAAAAGGCAGCATGGACGAGGGCTGATCATCCACACCCGCCGCCCTCCATCACGTAGGACAGCATGCAAACTTGGTCGACGGTTGCCTTCTGTGCGTGCCAGGCGGTGGATTGTGCAATACAAAGGCAAGTCCCACGAACGGCCTGTGCGATCTCAAGTCCGGGCAGTGGGCAGGGGATCCAGCACATGCCTTTGCACGGGCAGGAATTCACCGGCCTGCCGCGAATAGTCCCAGCGCGTGAGCTGCCGGCGCCAGTCCTGGCCTGTGGCGCCATCCCGATGCTCCAGGGTGAACAGGCTGTTGGGCGCATGGGCGCGCAGCCGCACCGAGACCGCGGTGCCCGCCTGCGCTGCCCACAGCCCGGGCAGGGGCTGGACCAGGCCGGGGTCATGCCCATGGCCCGAGAGCACCAGTTGCGCTCCGGCATCGCGCCAGCGGGCCAGGGCCTGCGCGGCGCGGTGAGGACGGTGGCTGCGGTCCTCTTCGTGGGCCGCAGCCAGCGGGTGGTGGCTGACGACGATGCGCCAGTCGGCGGGGCTGGCCTGCTCCAGGCGCTGCGCCACGTGCAGGATCTGCCCGGCCGACAGGCTGCCGCGCTGGTGGCGCCACCAGCGTGTGGTGTCCACGCCGATCACGCAAAAGCCTGGCACGGCGCACCAGGGCTGCAGTTCGGAATCGATCCAGCGCACATAGCGGTCGTGGGCGTGGCCACCCAGCCGTTCCCACCAGGCGAGCAGCGGCAGATCGTGGTTGCCGGGCACCACCAGTCGCCGGGGCACGGAAAGGCTGTCGAGAAACTCCCGCGCCTGGGCAAATTGCGCGGCCGTGGCGCGCTGGGTCAGGTCGCCGGAGACCACCAGCAGCGTTACCGGCAGCCGGGCCGCCAGTCTGGCCACGGCGGCGCATACGGCCTGATCGTGGGCGCCGAAATGCAGGTCCGACAAATGCATGAGCAAGGCCATGGGCGCTCCTTGTTCCTCATTCGGCGGTCAGGAGGAGGCGGGCTCTGCCGGGGCAGGCACCACCAGCCACAGCGGCTTCTCGCCCAGGCGAAAGCGGATGGGCGGTGCCATCCATTCGCGTTCGCCATCGAAGGCCACCTTCATGCGGCGAGGACGCCGTCCTGCTGGCTCCGCCACCAGCTCGGTACAGGCCAGGCTGGCGACGGCATCGTCCTGGGCCAGCCGTCCCATTACCGCATTCCAGACCACGCGCGCCGGGGCTTCGCTGGCCTGGGGCAGCAGCAGCACGGCGGCCAGATGCCGGCCATCGGCCACGGCGCGGGCCTCGTCAATCCCCACGCGCTCCAGCTGCAGCGGGTTGTTGCCGACGAACAGGGTGGTGGCCAGGTGCTCCTGCTGCTGCAACGGCGCATCCCGGTCGGGGCGCAGGGCCACGCGCCAGCGGCGCACGCTGCCGCCGCGCAGGATGCTCCAGATGGAGGCGGCAATGGCCACCAGCCGGGTGCGGCCGAAGCGGGTGGACGCGCGTTCGCGTTCGTCGAGCAGGCGGGGGTACAGGCCCAGGCTGGCGTTCACCAGGAAAAGCCGTTCGTTGACCAGGCCCACGTTCACGGCCCGCATCTGGCCGGCCTGCAGCGCCTGGAGAATGTCCTGCACGGCCTGGGCGGGCTCCAGTGACAGCGCCTGCTCGCGGGCGAAGTAGTTGAAGGTGCCCAGCGGCACCACGCCCATGGGCACGCCACGCGACCAGGCAGCCGAGGCCACGGCATTGATGGTGCCGTCACCGCCGGCGGCCACGACCAGGCCGCCGTCCCTGCGTGCACTGTCCACGGCGCTGGCGGCCAACTGCACGATGTCGGCCCTTGCGCCCGGCACATGCCAATGCACGCTGCGCTGCTGCAGCGCCGGCACGCCGGTCAGGCGGGCGCGCAGCTGCTCCAGGTCGGCGCCGGGGCGCAGCGGCACGATCAGGTGGATGGGGCCGGCGGGATCAAGCCTGGGCGGCTGGTTGTCGCAAGATGAGGGCGTCATGGAAGGAAGCGGGCTGGAACAGGCGCCGATTGTTCCGTGGATGGCACCTGCCGGTGCACCGGATCATGCAAGCGGTGCGCGTCAGCCAAAGCCGACAGTCTGCGGGCTGCTGACTGTACCGGCTCACTCGCGCCAGGGGGCGCGGTAGTCCAGCATCTGCGCCAGCGGCACGGGCCGCTCGAACAGATAGCCCTGCGCATGCTCGCAGCCGAGCTCGTGCAGCAGCTGCGCCTGGGCCTGTTCTTCCACACCTTCGGCGACCACCTTGACGCCAAAGCCCTGGGCAATGCGCAGCACGGCGGTCACGATGGCCTTGTCGGACTCGGAGGCCGGCAACTGGCCCACAAAGCTCTGGTCGATCTTGATGCAGTCAAAGCGCAGGCGGCTCAGGTAGGCCAGGGACGAGTAGCCGGTGCCGAAGTCGTCGATGGCGATCTTCACGCCCAGCGCGCGGATGGCGGCAATGCGCTGCAGCGTGGCGTCGCTGTCGTCCAGCAGCATGGACTCCGTCAGCTCCAGGGTCAGCACCCGGGCGGGCAGGCCGCTGGTGGCCAGCGCCTGCTCCAGCGTGCAGGCGAAGTCGGACTGGATCAGCTCGCGTGCCGACATGTTGACGTGCAGCTCGAAGTCGGCCGGCAGGTGCGCAAGGTGCAGGGCAATATCGTGCGCCGCCGTGCGCAGCACCCATTCGCCGACGCTCAGGATCAGGTCCGACTCCTCGGCCACCGGGATGAACACGCCCGGCGGCACCCTGCCGCGCGTCGGGCTTTCCCAGCGCACCAGGGCCTCGGCACCCACCATGCGGCCCGTGGCCAGATCCACCACGGGCTGGTAGAAAACGCGCAGTTCGTTGCGCTCCAGCGCCTGGCGCAATTCCATGGCCAATTGGGTGCGGCCCAGCATTTTCTGCGCCAGGCTGGGCTCGAACAGCAGGAAGGGGTGCGAGCCGCGCTGCGCCTCACCCAGCGCAATGCTGGCGTTGCGCAGCCACTCGGGCAGCGCGCCCGGCAGCAGCTCGCCGCTGACGGCGCCCGCGCAGGCGCGCAGCACGATGTCGTCCTTGCCCACGGAAAATGGCTGGTCGAAGATCTCCAGCAGATGGCGGCATTTGTCCTGTACCTGCAGCGGCGTGCACTCGTGCAGCCACAGCACGGCGAATTCATTGCTGGCCGTGCGCGCCAGCAGGGCCGGAAATTGCAGATGGTGGTTGAGCAGCCTCTCTGCCACGGCCCGCAGCAACTGCTCGCCCGTGCCATGGCCCACATCGTCGCGCACGCTGCGGAAGTTCTGCAGCTCCAGCAGGCACAGCGCGGCAGGGACGGGCGCGCCGGCGTTGGCGGCCGCGTCGGCCCGCTCGATCAGGCCGGCGCGCGTGAGCAGCTGCGTCAGGCTGTCGTACTGCAGCAGGGTGCGCATGTGCTCGAAGGATTCCTGCAGCCGCTGCGCCATGTTGTGGAATGCCGAGACCAGGGACGAGGTTTCCACCACGGACGTGTCCGGCAGCGCCTTCACCGCGCTCCAGTCACCCTGGGCCAGGCGGTTGGCCGCGTCGGCCGTCACGGCCAGGGGGCGCAGCGCCCTGCGCAGGCACCACAGGCCCAGCGCCAGCCCCAGCAAGGCCAGGCCGAAAGCCAGGAAAAGGGTCTGGCGGCTGTCCTCCCGCATGCTGCTGACCAGATCGGACTCGGGCTGCAGCACCAGGATCCGCCAGTCGATGCCGCGCACATCGTGGAAGGGGGTGACCTGCCCGTGGTAGATCTGGCCCTGCTCCGTGAAGCTCAGGTTGATGACACGGTCAGGGCCTGTCCGGGCTGGCGTCGAGCCCTCGCGCGCATGCCCGGGCAGGTGCTCGGGAAGCCGGGCTGCCAGCGAGCGCAGCGCCAGGTCGGGGCTTTCGGACAGGCGCAGGCGCACGGGCGGGTCGTAGGGGCCTTCGCGGCGTTTCAGCACCGACAGCTCGGAGGAGTGCGCCACCATGTAGCCCTGCGCATCGACCACGGCGATATGGCCATTGCCGCGCAGGGGCTCGTCGCGCAGAAAGCGGTTCATGCTGCTCAGCCGCACATCGGCGGCCAGCACGCCGGCCAACTGGCCGGACACACGCACCGCAGTGGCTGCGGAAATCGTGGCATCACCCCGGTCCCCCGTCACCGTGTAGATGGGCGACCAGTGCGGGCCGTCTTCGCGAATGGCGGGCTGGTACCAGGGACGCACGCGGGGGTCGTAGCCGGCAAGGCTGGACATGGGCGGGCCCGGCTGCAGTCCCTCGAAAATCTGCAAGGTTCCCTGAGTGCTGCGGTCCTGAAGAATCAGGCGGTAGTGGCCATCGGGCTCCAGCCGCACCCCCGTGTATTCGCCTTGCACGCCTCCAAAGCTCAACAGGCTGATCTGGTGGTGCTGGGCATAGAGCTCGGTGAATGAGCGTGTCAGATAGCCATAGATGGGCCGCAGGTCTCCGGGGGTGTAAAGCGCCTGCCGGGCCACGGTCTCGGCCAGGGCCTGCTGCACGCGCAGCGGAGTCTCCAGATAGTCGGCCAATTGGTGGCGCGTGGTGGTGGACAGGGAGTCGAGCAGCCGCAGGCTTTCGCGATTGATGAGCTGGTCCACCTGGCGCTGCTGCCAAGCCGCCAATAGCCCGGCCGTGACCACAAACACCGCAATGAAGGGGGCCGTGACTGCCGTGCGAAGTGAGAGCCGAAAGGCGGGCATGCAGAGGTTTCCGTAGCGTGCGCCGGGCAGCCAAGGGCCGGGTCTGCCTGCGACAGCGGCCATTGTGCAGTGCCTCGGCAGCCTTTCGCGGCAGCGGTCGCCCCTGTGCAGGAGCTCTCCTATGGGTGATAGGAAAAATTGTCGATAAACAATTTTCAGTAGAAAAAATGAATACTGAACGGTCATTTGCAGCAACGCAAAGGCATGGTCAGTGCGTCTGCAATGCCTTCCATTGCGGCACTCCTTTTACATATCCGTTTACAAATTGATCTTCATTACATGTAGACATCACATGTAATGGTCGCTATGGTGTCCGCATGGAACAAAAGACATCAGCCCACTACCAGCGTCTGCACCGGCAACGGCTGCGCGAGCAGGGGCTGGTGAAAAAGGAGGTCTGGATTCTTCCAGAGTACGGTGCTGCATTGCAGCAATTGGAAAAGCAAATGCGCGTGTCCGGCTTGCAACCGGATTCAATGGTTCTCATCCACAAGGAGGGCAGCATGGACAACAGCAGACAGGCATATCGGGATATTCACGCCTTGGCGGGCGACCTGCAGCAATCAACGCTGGTGCAGGGCGGCCGGCTCCATATCGAGGTGCTTGAAGGCGCGGACGCCAGTCTGCTCATCAGCCTGCCCGAATTCGGCGATCTGCCGGTCCACGTGGCCCTGTCGGGCGACCAGCTCGTGGTGGAGGCCTTTCTCTGGCCCGCCGACCAGGTGCACGACCGCGCCGGCCTCAACGAGCAGATGCTGCGCCTGCAAAAGCTGTTTCCCTTCACCACCATGGCGCTGGAACCCCAGGCCCATGGCGGCGAGGGCTATGTGATGTTCGCCGCCCTGCATGCCAGCAGCAGCGAGGGCGACATCATTGCCGAAATCCTCACCCTGGCCGACAGCGTCATCCAGGCCACCGAGGCGCTGGCCCACTATCTGACCCCTGCGCCGGTGCCCGCGCCAGTGCAGGCCTGAAGCCTGCCCGTTGAAGACACTGAGCCCCAAGGAGATCATCATGACCATCTGGAACAAGCTGGTGACCGCGTTGCGCGGCGCAGCGCACGAGGCCGGCGAGGCGGTGACAGACAGCCAGGCCCTGCGCATCCTGGACCAGGAAATCCGCGATGCCGACAGCGACCTGAACAAGTCCAAGGAAGCGCTGGCCGACATCATGGCCAAGCAAAAGCTGGCGGCCGGCAAGCTCAAGCAGACCCAGGAACGCATTGCCGAGTACGAGGGCTATGCCGTCAAGGCGCTGGACACCAGTGACGAGGCGCTGGCGCTGGAAGTGGCCGGCAAGGTCTCCGTGCTGGAGACGCAGCGCGACGAGGAGCAATCCCAGCTGGATGCCTACACGCAAAGCGTGGAGCAGCTGCGCGTGGCCATACAGACGGCGCAGACGCATATCAAGCGCCTCAAGCAGCAGGCCGACACCGTCAAGGCCACGGAAAGCGTGCAGCGCGCCCAGGCCACGGTGGCCGGCCGCTATGCAGGATCGCAGACGCGCGTGCAAAGCGCGCTGGATTCGCTGGAACGCATCAAGCAAAAGCAGGCCGAGCGCGGTGCGCGCATGGAAAGCGCGGCCGAGCTGGCGCGCGACAGCAGCGAAGACGCGCTGGATGCCAAGCTGCGTGCCGCCGGCATCACGACCCAGGCGGGCAATGCGCAATCGGTGCTGGAACGCCTGAAGGCGCAGCGCGCAGCCGCTGGCGGAAAAAGCGCTTGATGCGCGGCCGTGGTCCGGGCAGGCCGCGTCGTGCCCGCCGTCCTGGCTGCCGGGTTTGAAGGGAGGAGATAAAACATGTCTGCATTCCTGCAATACGCGTTCGGCTTTCCGACCTTCATCTTCGGCGCCTTGCTGCTGTTCATGCTGCTGTACTGGCTGATCGCCATGCTGGGCCTGCTGGAGGTGGACTCGCTGGACCACTGGGTGCTGTTCGACGGCAGCGACCATGCGCACGGTGTGGAGCATTCGGCCAGCGCGCTGGCCGGGCTGCTGCTCAAGGTGGGCCTGGGCGGCATTCCGCTCACGGTCATCCTCACCGCGCTGTTCCTGCTGTCCTGGCTGGCTTCCTATGTGCTGTGCCATTTCGTGCCCATGCCCCAGGGCTGGACCCTGGTGAACCTGCTGACCGGCACCTTGGTGGCCGTGGCGGCTGCCGTGCTGGGCTTTGCCGCCACGGTGCTGGTGCTGCGCCCGCTGCGGGGCATCGTCAACAAGGTGGCGCCTGCAGAGGAGCCCAAGGTGCTGCTGGGCCGCACCGGCCTGGTGCGCAGCGCCGTGGTGGACGGCACGCAGGGCTACGGCAGCGTGGAGGACGGCGGCGCCGGCCTGAACGTGCAGATGCGCTCGCCCGAGCGCGCACTGGGCCGGGGCACCGAGATCGTGCTCATCGAGCACCTGCCCGAGCACAACGCCTGGCGCGTGGTCAGCAAGGCCGAGTTCGACGGCACCGAGCTGCCGCGCTAGCTCCAGGAATTTCCAGGAATTCCTTCCTATTCGTTCCCATTGATTCCCATTGGCCCGGGCGCCCGTGCGGCGGGCGCGGCCTTTGCGTTTTTCAGCGTTTTCACAGATAGCAATTCACAGGGGAGATTCGCATGAACATGAGCAACATGGAGTGGTACATCGTCGCCGGGGTGGTGATCGGTTCCGTCTTCGTCGTCATCCTCGGGCTGTTCGCCCTGGTCAAGGCCTTCTACATCAAGGTCCCGCAGGGCACGGCGCTGATCATCAACGACACCACCTCGCAGCCCAAGGTCAAGTTCACGGGCGGCCTGGTGCTGCCGGTGATCCACAAGAAGGAATTCATGCAGATCTCGCTGCTGACGCTGGAGATCGACCGGCGCGGCAAGGAAGGCCTGATCTGCCGCGACAACATGCGCGCCGACATCACCGTGGCCTTCTACCTGCGCGTCAATGAAACGGCCGAGGACGTGCTCAAGGTGGCCAAGGCCATCGGCGTGGACCGGGCCTCGGACAAGACGGCCGTCAACGACCTGTTCAACGCCAAGTTCTCCGAGGCGCTCAAGACCGTGGGCAAGCAGATCGAGTTCGTGAAGCTGTTCGAGAACCGCCAGGATTTCCGCGACCAGATCATCCATGTCATCGGCAACGACCTCAACGGCTATGTGCTGGAGGACGTGGCCATCGACTACCTGGAGCAGACTCCCAAGTCCTCGCTGGACCCCAACAACATCCTGGATGCCGAAGGCATCCGCAAGATCACCGAGCTGACGGCCAACCAGAACATCGTCACCAACGAGCTCGAGCGCAACTCCGACCTGGCCATCACCAAGAAGAACGTGGAGACCAAGGAAGCCATGCTGGCGCTGGAGCGCCAGCAGGCCGACGCCGAGGCCCGCCAAAAGCGCGAGATCGCCACCATCCAGGCCCGCGAGCAGGCCGAGACCCAGAAGGTGCAGGAAGAAGAGCGGCTGAAGGCCGAGCAGGCCCGCATCCAGACCCAGGAGCAGCTGGACATCCGCGAGGAAAATCGCCAGCGCGAAGTGGCCGTGGCCCAGCAAAA
Source organism: Delftia sp. (assembly GCF_059499305.1). Classification (NCBI taxonomy): domain Bacteria; kingdom Pseudomonadati; phylum Pseudomonadota; class Betaproteobacteria; order Burkholderiales; family Comamonadaceae; genus Delftia; species Delftia sp. The sequence goes on along the minus strand of NZ_JCABYI010000004.1, from coordinate 613,686 downwards.
CCGTGAGCGTGCGGTGGTGATCGAGGTCGAGAAGGTCACGCGCGCCAAGGAGCTGGAGATCGTGGCCCGCCAGCGCGAGGTGGAGCTGCAGCGCATCGAGAAGGAAAAGGCCATCGAGGTCGAGAAGGCCAACATCGCCAACGTGGTGCGCGAGCGCGTGGTGGTGGAAAAGTCCGTGGCCCAGGAAGAGGAACGCATCAAGGAAGTGCGCGTGGTCTCCGAGGCCGAGCGCATGAAGCAGGTCACCGTGCTGACTGCCCAGGCCCAGGCCGAGGAAGACCTGGTGCGCCAGGTCAAGAAGGCGGAGGCCGAAGAGGCCGCCTCGCGCCACAAGGCCGTGGAAGTCACGACCATGGCCCAGGCCGAGCTGGAGGCGGCCAGCAAGACCGCCGAGGCCAAGAAGAAGCTGGCCGAGGCCATCGAGGTCGAGCGCGCCGCGCCCGGCCTGGCCGATGCCAAGGTGCGCGAAGTCACGGCCGCCGCCCTGGAAAAGGAAGGCCTGGCGCAGGCCAGGGTGATCGCCGAGAAGATGATGGCCGAAGCCAAGGGCCAGCAGGAAAAGGGCCTGGCCGAGGCACGCGTCATCGAGGCCACGGCCGACGCCAACGAAAAGCAGGGCCTGGCCGATGCCAAGGTGCTGGAAGAACGCCTGCTGGCCCAGGCGCGCGGCGAGGCCCAGGTGGGCGCGACCAAGGCCTTGGTCACCCGCGACGTGGGCACGTCCGAGGCCGATGTGTTGCGCGACAAGCTCTTCGCCGAGGCCAAGGGCCTGACCGAGAAGTTCACCGCGCTGGCCTCGCTGTCCGACCAGGCGCGCTCGCATGAGGAGTTCCGCATGCAGCTGGAGAAGAATTTCGAGCAGGCGCTGGCCGCTATCGAAGCCAACAAGAGCGTGGCCAAGGACCAGTCCGAGGTGCTGTCGGCCGCGCTCAGCAAGGCCAACATCGACATCGTGGGGGGCGAGGGCGCCTTCTTCGACAACTTCGCCAAGGCGCTGTCCGTGGGCAAGGCCGTGGAAGGCGTGGCGGGCAAGAGCCCCATCGTGCAGGACCTGATCAGCAAGTTCCTCAGCGGCAAGGGCGGCGCATCGCTGCTCAACGCGCTGGGCGACGGCAAGGGCCTGCCGCCCACGCCGAGGGTCGACTGAACGGTCGATTCAACGGCCGCCTGAACGGGGCGGCCGCCCGGCCGCTCCCTCCACCGGCTGCCCAGCCTCCCGCATCCGCCTTCGTCTTCGCCTGCCCGCCCGTCTGCCGGCCGGCGGGGAAAGGCGTGAATGGTCCCTGACACGCGAAAGCCCGTGACGCCCATGTCCCAACCGTCCCCATCGTCCACACCGTCCTCACCGCCCCTCTCTCCCGACACTGCCGCCTCCGCCGTGGACCAGGCAGTCGCCAGCGGCGGCTCCTACGAAGTGCTGGCCAAGCGCCTGGACGGCCAGGGGCAGGCGCTGGAGGCGCTGGTGCGCCAGCTCAACGAGGCGCGGCTGGAGGAATTCGGCCGCAGCCAGATGGAAGTCATCGGGCGCATGCGCGTGCGCACCGAAAACAACTGCCTGGGCCGCGACATCGCCCAGGTCGGCGGCTACCTGCTGTTCGGCTACAACGTCTTCATGGGCCTGAAGCAGTCCACGCGCGTGGAAGACGTGTTCGGCCTGTACCGCCTGCACGAGGGAGAGCAGGGCTACGAGGTCACTCCCGTGGACCTCAAGGACAGTTTCCTGGGCATACAGAGCTTCGTGCAGGACTTCCAGGAGCTGTACGCCTACTACAAGAACACGCGGCTGATGCAGCTGGCCGTGCGCGACGGCAAGCTGCTGGCGAGCTTCCAGATCGGCGAGCGCCTGTCCGATGTGCGCGTGTTCCGCTGGTCCGTGCCCGTGGACGGCCAGCCCATACGCTACATAGACAACCGCGGCGAGCGCGACATCGAACTGCCTGCGCCCCATGACTTCGAATGGCAGCGCGCCGGGCGCGAGCAACTGGTGCAGGGGCGCCACCCGCACATCAACGTGCTGGACAAGGTCTTCGTCGAGACCCTGGGCGGCACGCTGACCATCAAGGTCGAGAACAACACCAACGACGGACTGGGCATCTACAGCGAGCCCGTGCAGGAGAAGAACCAGTCGCTGGACGACGCCGTGTTCGAGTACGCCGCCGTCGGCAGCCTGATCCTGCTGAAGATCCTGCCCTACCGCGAAGAGCAGTGGCGCTACCTGATCTTCAACACCGTCTCCCGCCAGGTGCTGCGCATGGATGCCATCGGCGCGGCCTGCATCCAGCTGCCGCAGGACCACGGCATCATCTTCCCGGGCGGCTACTACCTGCAAAGCGGGGAGAACCGCTCGTTCGAGCAGAACATGCAGGGCATGCGCTACCGGCGCAGCATCCGATCGCCCAACGGCGAGGACGTGCTCTACGTGTTCTACGAGCCCGAGAGCGGGCGCATGGCGCTGTTCAAGTACAACCTGATCGAGCGCGCCCTGCAGCCGCCCATCATCGGCCACGGCCATGCGCGCATGGACGACGGGCGCATCGTCATCTTCGCGGCCGAGAGCAACGAAGCCTCGCGCGTGCACCCCATGCAGGTCTGGCGCACGCCCTTCGCCTCGGACGACTACGCGGCGCGCCAGCCGCAGCGCGACAGCTTCCTGGGCCGCATAGGCAATGCCGAGCTGGTCAGCGGCATCTCGGACCTGTACAGCGTGCGCAAGGAAATCGCGGCCACCGAGGTCTCGCTGCCGCGCTACGAGCGCCTGATCGACGCCGCGCGCCGCCTGTTCGAGCGCTACCACTGGCTGGGCGCGCCGCAGCTCAAGGGGGTGCACGAGACCCTGCTGGGCATCGTCGCCACGGGTGATGCGGTCATCGACGAGTACGAAAAGGTCGAGAGCATCCGCAATGCCTCGGCCAAGGCCATGGGCGAGGTGTCCGGCCGCCATGGCCGGTTGCTCAAGCAGTTGCGCCTGGCGGACTGGAAGGGCATTGGCGAATACGTGGATGCGCTCACCCAGCTGGGCCAGCTGCGCGGCCAGCTCATGGCCACGCGCGACCTGCGCTATGTGGACCAGGCCGCCATCGACACCATGGTGCAGGGCGTCAACGAGGCCCAGGCCGATGTCTCCCAGCGCACGGCCGCCTTCATTGCCACCGACGAGGCCATGCAGCCCTATGCCGAGCAGCTGCAGGCGCTGGACCAGGCTGCGCAGGCGGCAGCCACGGTGGCCCAGATCAACGAGCCGCTGGCGCGCATGGCCGACATGGCGGCCGCGCTGGACATGCTGTCCGAGCTGATGGGCAGCCTGTCCATCGACGACGCCACGCAGCGCACCCAGGTGGTGGACCGCATCTCGGCCGTCTATGCGCGCCTGAACCAGGTGCGTGCACGCGCCGAGCAGCGCAGGTCTGGCCTGGGCGGCGCCGAGAACGTGGCCCAGTTCGCGGCCCAGCTGGCGCTGTTCTCGCAAAGCATCGTCAGTGCCCTGGGCCTGGCGCAGACGCCCGAGAAATGCGACGAGCAGCTGGCGCGTCTGATGGTGCAGCTGGAGGAAATCGAAAGCCGCTTCGGCGAGCACGAGCAGTTCCTTGGCGACATCATGGCCAAGCGCGAGGAGGTGCTGGAGAGCTTCGAGGCGCGCCGCCAGTCGCTGCAGGACGAGCGCCAGCGCAAGGCGCAGGGCGTGCTGGACGCGGCCCTGCGCATCGTGCAGAGCCTGCCCAAGCGCACCGAGAAACTGGCCAGTGCCGACGCGCTGCATGCGTTCTTTGCAGGCGATCCGCTGATCGGCAAGCTCAAGGAGCTGTCCCAGCGCCTGCGAGAGCAACTGCACGACCCGGTCAAGGCCGACGATATCGACGGCCGCGTCAAGAACCTGCGCGACCAGGCGTTTCGCGCGCTGCAGGACCGCAGCGAGCTGTACGAAGGCGGCGGCGCCATCATTCGCCTGGGCCGCCACCGCTTCAGCGTGGGCAACCAGGAACTGGACCTGACCCTGCTGCCGCGCAACGGCGCATTGTTCCTGCACCTGGTCGGCACCGAGTATTTCGAGCCCGTGGACAATCCCGAGCTGGCCGCTTTGCAGGCCTACTGGGATGCCTCCACGCCGGCCGAATCGGCAGACTTCTATCGCGGTGAATACCTGGCCCTGGAAGTGGTGCAGGCCGCACGCCAGCGCCGCGACGGCTGGAGCGAGGCCCGGCTGGCCCAGCTGCTGCCCGACGAGGCGGCGCTGACCCAGGCCATCCGCGAATTCTCCGCGCCGCGCTACCGCGAAGGCTATGAGCGCGGTATCCACGACCATGATGCGGCCCGCATCCTGCAGGTGCTGCTGCCCCTGCGCGATGCCGCCGGCGTGCTGCGCTTTGCGCCCCACGCCCGTGCGCTGGCCCTGCTGTTCTGGAGCGCACATGCCCAGGTGCAGCAGCCGCAGCTGGCTGCCGCCATGGCGCAGTGGCCGCTGCGCGCCCAGCAGGCCCAGGCCATGCAGCAGATGTTCGGCAGCGAGGCCGAGCAGCTGAGCCTGCGCGCCGACATTGCCGAGCGCCTGCGCGCCTATGCCGACGAGCGGGGCCTGCTGCGCGACCTGCTGCCAGGACAGGCGGCGCCCGCAGACAGCGATATCGACAGCCTCATCCACGGCGCCGCCGACTACCTGCAGGCCGAGCTGGCGCAAAAGGCCGTGCGCTTTTCCTTCTCCAGCTACAGCCAGTCGGCCATTGCCGCACTGCAGTCCGCCGTGCAGCAGCAGGCCCAGCCGCTGCAGCGCTGGGAGGAAATGCAGGTCTACTGGCAGGGCGAGGACCGGCACGACAAGCCTTTGGCGCCGCTGGACCAGCGCTGGCGCAGCGCGCTGCACTGGCTGCAGACCGCCTGCCGCGCGCTGGACGACGGGCAAGGGCAGGCCTGGCTGGCCTATTGCGGCGAAGCCGCCGCCTGGCTGTGCTGCGCCGGCCCACTGCCCTGCAAGGTCAGCAATGTGGACCTGCGCCATGAAGTGCCGGGCCTGCTGGGCCAGCATCCGCGCATTGCGGACGGCCGCATGTGGCTGCAGATCGACGACCTGGGCCAGCGCGCCGCGCGCCATTTCCGCAGCTTTGTCCCCGAATTCGGCCGCTACCAGGCGCTGCGCCAGCAGCTGCTGCAGGACTGGCGCTCGCGCGTGCGGGTGGATGAATTCAAGGCCCGGCCGCTGTCGTCCTTTGTGCGCAACCGGCTCATCAACGAGATCTACCTGCCCGTGATCGGCGACAACCTGGCCAAGCAGATCGGCGTGGCCGGCGAGAACAAGCGCACCGACCAGATGGGCCTGCTGATGATGATCTCGCCGCCCGGCTACGGCAAGACCACGCTGATGGAGTACGTGGCCAACCGCCTGGGCCTGATCTTCATGAAGATCAACGGCCCGGCGCTGGGCCACTCCGTGCGCTCGCTGGACCCGGCCCAGGCGCCGGACGCCACGGCGGCCAAGGAGCTGGAAAAGCTCAACCTGGCGCTGGAGATGGCCAACAACGTGATGCTGTACATCGACGACATACAGCACACGCACCCCGAGTTCCTGCAGAAATTCATCTCGCTGTCGGACGGCACGCGCCGCATCGAGGGCGTGTGGAAGGGCCAGACCCGCACCCACGACATGCGCGGCAAGCGCTTTTGCGTGGTCATGTCGGGCAATCCGTACACCGAGTCGGGGGAGGTCTTCAAGATCCCCGACATGCTGGCCAACCGTGCCGACATCTACAACCTGGGCGATGTGCTGGGCGGCATGCAGGAGGTGTTCAAGCTCAGCTACATCGAAAACAGCATGACCTCGAACGCTGTGCTGGCGCCGATGGCCACGCGCAGCCTGCAGGACCTGTACCTGCTGCTGGACAAGGCGCAGGGCAGGGATGTCTCGGGCAACGCGCTGTCGCACGACTATTCATCGGCCGAACTGCGCGAGATCGAGGCCGTGCTGGCCCGCATGGTGCAGGTGCGCGAGCTGGTGTTCAAGGTCAACCAGCAGTACATCCAGAGCGCCGCGCAGGACGACGGCTACCGCACCGAGCCGGCCTTCCGGCTGCAGGGCAGCTACCGCAACATGAACAAGCTGGCCGAAAAAATCACCCCGGTGATGAACGACCAGGAAATGCAGCAGATGCTGGCCGACCACTACCAGGGCGAAGCGCAGATGCTGACCACGGGCGCCGAGGAGAACCTGCTCAAGCTCGCCGAGCTGCGCGGGCAGATGAGCGACGAGGACAGCGCCCGCTGGCAGCAGATACGCCAGCAGTTCCTGCGCCGCCAGGCCGCAGGCGGCGCCAATGCCGACGCCGCCACGCGCGTGACGGCGCAGCTGGTCGACCTGGTCGCCGCCACGCGCGAGGTGGCCCAGTCGGTGGCCCAGCCCCAGCAGCAGGCGATGCAGGAAGGCGCCGCCGAACAGTCCCAGCTCCTGCAAGCGCTGCAGGCACTGCTGGCCCGGCTGCTGCAGACGCAAAGCGCCGCAGGCGACTCGCTGCACGGCATACGCGAGCTGATGGCGCAAAGGGCGGCCAGCGAGCCCGCCAGCACCCAGGCCGGCACCCCGTCGGAGGTGCAGGCCGCCCAGGACCGTCAGGCCCTGGTTCACATGCTGGGCCAACTGCTGACCCGGTCGCTGGCCCAGTCCCTGGAACCCGTGGTCACGCACCTGGACCAGGCCCGCCGACAGCAGCTGGGCCTGCACCGCGTGCTGATGCAGGTGGCCACGCGCATGCAGGAGCAGATCGACGCCCAGCGCGCGGGCCGTCCCGTGCCGGCTGCGGGCGCCATACGCTCCGAGGAAATCGACAAGGCCTTCGAGCGCATGCAGCGCGGCGACATGCCGCCTGCGGCCTAGGCGCTGCGCCGGGGCCGGGGCAGGGCCCATCGGCAAAGGCTGGGGCGCCTTGCTGGCGCTGCCTTTGCATGGGCCGGGGGCCCTCGCACGTCTGCATGCGCTGATCCGTCATCGGACAACCCGATGTCCCGGACGTTGGACCATCACCTACAACCCGGGGCGCGTCCCGAACCGATGCTTGGTGTGGCGTGTTCGCAGCAGTGTGCACGCCCCACGAAGAGCCAACACGATGGACGCCCCATGGAACACAACCCCCAGCTTTCCGTTTCGCGCAGGGACCTGCTGATTGCAGGTGCCTCCACGGCTGCGGCAACGGCCGTGCCCCGATCGGCCGGCGCGCAAGTGCAGCCTCCCTCCATCCCCGAAGGGGTCCAACTGCCCGTCACCCTGCAGGTGAACGGCCAGGAACACCGCCTGGACCTGGACACCCGCACCACGCTGCTCGACGCCCTGCGCGAGCATCTGCACCTGACCGGCACTAAGAAAGGCTGCGACCATGGCCAGTGCGGGGCCTGCACGGTGCTGGTGAATGGCCGGCGGGTGGTGTCCTGCCTGAGCCTGGCCGTGATGAACCAGGGCGCCGCCGTGACCACCATCGAAGGCCTGGGCACGCCGCAATCCCCGCACGCCATGCAGGCCGCCTTCGTGCGGCATGACGGATTCCAGTGCGGCTACTGCACGCCGGGGCAGATCTGCTCTGCCGTGGGCATGCTCGACGAGATCCGGCAAGGCATGCCCAGCCATGCCAGCGAAGACATCGTGGCCCAGCCCCTGGTGTCGGCCCATGAACTGCGTGAACGCATGAGCGGCAACCTGTGCCGCTGCGGGGCGTATTCCAACATCGTCGATGCCATCACCGAAGTGGCAGGGGAGGGGCGGACATGATTGCCTTCACCTACGAACGCGTCCAATCCCCCGCGCAGGCTGCCGCCGCCGTGGCGGCCCGGCCGGGCGCCCGCTTCATCGCCGGGGGCACGAATCTGCTGGACCTGATGAAGCTGCAGATAGAAACCCCCGTGCATCTGGTCGATGTCAACGGCACCGGCATGGATACCGTGGAACCCACCGCGCAGGGCGGGCTGCGCATAGGCGCGCTGGTGCGCAACAGCGACCTGGCCGCCCATGCGCGCGTGCGGCGTGACTACGGCGTGCTGACGCGCGCCCTGGTGGCCGGCGCCTCGGGCCAGCTGCGCAACATGGCCACCACAGGCGGCAATCTGCTGCAGCGCACGCGCTGCCCGTATTTCTACGACACCAATATGCCGTGCAACAAGCGTGTGCCGGGCAGCGGCTGTTCGGCCATTGCCGGCGTGAGCCGCCAGCATGCGGTGATCGGCGGCAGCGAGGCCTGCATTGCCACCCACCCCAGCGACATGGCCGTGGCGCTGCGCGCGCTGGACGCCACGGTGGAAACCATCCAGGCCGACGGCAAGGCCCGCGTCATCCCCATTGCCGACTTCCACCGGCTGCCCGGCAGCACGCCGCATGTAGAGACGGCCTTGCAGGCCGGCGAACTGATCACCTCCGTCACCCTGCCGCCGCCGCCAGGCGGCACGCACATCTATCACAAGGTGCGTGACCGCGCCTCCTATGCCTTTGCGCTGGTGTCGGTGGCCGCCATCGTGCAGCGCGACGGCAGCGGGCGCGTGGCCCTGGGCGGCGTGGCGCACAAGCCCTGGCGAGTGGAGGCGGCCGAAGCGTTGATGCCGCAGGGCGCCAAGGCCGTTGCCGACCGCCTGCTGGCGGGCGCCCGGCCCACGCAGGACAACGCCTTCAAACTCACGCTGGCCGAACGCACGCTCGCCGCCGTGCTGCATCAGGCAAGGAACTGACGCTATGAAATTCGACACCCCCGCAACGGTCAATCCCATTGACCAGCTCAAGATCATCGGCCAGCCGATGAACCGCATCGACGGCCTGCTCAAGACCACCGGCACGGCGCCGTATGCCTATGAACGGCATGACGTGGTCCAGCACCCGGCCTATGGCTATGTGGTGGGCTCGGCCATCGCCAAGGGCCGCATCCGCAGCATCGGGCTGGCGCAGGCAAGCCGCGCGCCCGGCGTGCTCGCCATCGTCACGGCACAGACCGCTGGCAAGCTGGGCCAGGGCAAGATGAACACCGCACCGCTGCTGGCAGGCCCCCAGGTGGCCCACTACCACCAGGCCGTGGCCCTGGTGGTGGCGGAAACCTTCGAGCAGGCGCGCGCTGCCGCGCAATTGGTCCGTGTGGACTACGAGCCCGTGGCTGGCGCCTATGACCTGGCCAAGGCCAGGGACTCCGCCGTGCCACCCGACAGCATCAATGGCGATGCGCCGGACACGGCCATTGGCGATTTCGACGGCGCCTTCGCCTCTGCCCCCGTGAAGGTGGACGCCACATACACCACGCCAGACCAGTCGCACGCCATGATGGAGCCCCATGCCACGCTGGCCGCATGGAAGGGCGACCAGCTCACGGTATGGACCTCGAACCAGATGATTGCCTGGGGGCAGGGCGAGCTGGCAAAGACGCTGGGCATTCCCAAGGACAAGGTGCGCCTGGTCTCGCCATTCATTGGCGGCGGTTTTGGCGGCAAGCTGTTCCTGCGGGCCGATGCACTGCTGGCCGCGCTGGGGGCCCGCGCGGCAGGCCGGCCCGTCAAGGTCGCACTGCAGCGCACGCTGATGGCCAACAACACCACGCACCGCCCGGCCACCATCCAGCGTGTGCGCATCGCGGCGGGGCAGGACGGCAGGATCACCGCCATCGGCCACGAAAGCTGGTCGGGCGATCAGCCCGGAGGATCGGCGGACGGTGCCGTGGACCAGACCCGCCGCATGTATGCCGGCACCCATCGCATGACCGCCACCCGCCTGGCCGTGCTGGACCTGCCCGAGGCCAATGCCATGCGCGCCCCCGGCGAAGCCACGGGGCACATGGCCCTGGAAGTTGCCATGGACGAGCTGGCGGAAAAGCTCGGCATCGATCCCGTGGAGCTGCGCATCCGCAATGACACCCAGGTGGTGCCGGACAGCGGCAAGAAGCCGCAACCCAAGGCCAAGGAGGGCCCCCCTGCCCAGGAGCACAAGCCGTTTTCCCGCCGTGAGTTCGTGCAGTGCCTGCGCACTGGCGCCGAGCGGTTCGGATGGAGCCAGCGCAATCCCCAGCCGGCCCAACGGCGCGAAGGGCGCTGGCTGATCGGCCTGGGCATGGCCGGCGCCTACCGTGGCGCGCCTGTCATGAAGTCCGCCGCCCGCGTGCGCCTGGACAGGCAGGGCATGCTCACCGTGGAAACCGACATGACCGACATCGGCACGGGCAGCTACACCATCATTGCCCAAACGGCGGCCGAGATGCTGGGCCTGCCGCTGCAGCAGGTGCGCGTGCGGCTGGGCGATTCCGGCTTTCCCGTGTCTGCCGGTTCGGGCGGGCAATGGGGTGCGGCCAGTGCCACCTCCGGCGTCTATGCCGCCTGCCTGAAGCTGCGCGAGGCCGTGGCGCGCAAGCTGGGCATGGACCCGGGGACGGCCGAATTCGCGGATGGGCATGTGCAGGCGGGCGGCAAGCGCCGGGCCCTGGCCAGCGCTGCCGGAGACGGCGACCTGACGGCCGAGGATGCCATCGAATTCGGCGTGCTCGACAAGAAGATGCAGCAGTCCACCTTTGGCGCCCACTTCGTGGAGGTCGCCGTGGACGCATTCACCGCCGAGGTCCGCGTGCGCCGCATGCTGGCCGTTTGCGCGGCCGGCCGCATCCTCAATCCCAAGACTGCCCGCAGCCAGGTCATCGGCGCCATGACCATGGGCGTGGGAGCGGCCCTGATGGAAGAGCTGGCCGTGGACACGCGCCTGGGCTTGTTCGTCAACCACGACCTGGCGGGCTATGAGGTGCCCGTGCATGCCGACATCCCGCACCAGGAAGTGATCTTTCTGGACGAGGTCGATCCCATGGCCTCGCCCATGAAGGCCAAGGGTGTGGGCGAGCTGGGCATCTGCGGCGTAAGCGCAGCCATTGCCAACGCCATCCACAACGCCACCGGCGTGCGGGTGCGCGACTACCCGATCACGCTGGACAAGCTGCTGGCAGGATTGGGGAGGCTGGCATGAGAGGGCACTGCACCTGAGGCAGCCCGCTCAGGCCCTGGATTCTTGATGAACGAAGGCCGGTCACCTCTGGGTGGCCGGCCTTTTTGCATGTAGCCATCAATAGAACGCATAGCTTGCGCGTCCGTCGGCATTGGCCTGGAGAGGCTGGCGTGGAGATACTTTTTGCACTGGGAAATGTCGGCGCTGTGCGCTCCGAACGCAGGCCACCCCCAGTTTCCCCACAACAGAACCTGGCCTGGGTGCAAAGCGCCTGCAAGGGCAAAGAGACAACCTGCTCCGACAAGGACTTGTATGAAAGATATCCGCAAGACGATGGACGAGGGCGCCATGGCGCCGTTCCAGTGGCTCGCCGTGGCCATCTGCACCCTGCTCATCATGCTGGACGGCTTCGATGTGCTGGTGATGGCCTTCACCGCCTCGGCCGTCGCTGCCGAGTGGAAGCTCAACGGGGCGCAGCTGGGCGTGCTGTTCAGTGCCGGGCTGATCGGCATGGCCATAGGCTCGCTGTTCCTGGCGCCCGTGGCCGACCGCCGTGGCCGGCAACCCGTCATCGTGCTGTGCCTGGTCGTGGTGTCCGTGGGCATGCTGCTTTCTGCCGCAGCGCGCAGCTATGTGGAACTGGCAGCCCTGCGCGCCATGACGGGCGTGGGCATTGGCGGCATGCTGGCCAGCGTGGGGGTGATCACCTCGGAGTATTCATCGAACAAATGGCGCAGCACGGCGATTGCGCTGCAGGCCACGGGCTATCCGATTGGCGCCACGCTGGGCGGGCTCATGGCCGCCTGGCTGCTGACACACCATGGCTGGCGCTCGGTCTTCGTGTTCGGCGGCCTGGCCACGGCGCTGATGGTGCCCATCGTGCTGTGGCGGCTGCCGGAGTCGGTGGACTTTCTGTTGGGCCGCCGCCCGGCACGTGCGCTGGAAAAGCTCAACCGGCTGATGGCGCTGATGGGCCATCCTGCCTTGCTGCAGCTGCCTGTACAGGCCGGCGGCGAAGTCCGGCAGGGCAACACCGTGGCTGCCCTGTTCAGGAACGGCCTGGCGCGCCCCACGCTGATGCTCTGGGCCGGCTTCTTCCTGCTGATGTTCAGCGTCTATTTTTCGCTGAGCTGGACGCCCAAGCTGCTGGTGCAGGCCGGCCTGTCGGCACAGCAGGGCGTGACGGGCGGCGTGCTGCTCAACCTGGGAGGCATTGCCGGCGGCAGCCTGTTCGGCCTGCTGGCAGTGAAGGTGAGGCTGCGGCATCTGGCCATGGGCAGCCTGCTGCTGAATGCCTTGTTCACCGCGCTGTTCGGCCTGGCCTCGGCCAGCCTGGGCTGGGCGTTCGCCGCAGCGGTAGGCGTGGGCGTGTTCCTGTTCGCCTCCATGGCCGGGCTGTACGGGCTGGTGCCGGCCGCCTATCCGGCCCAGGTGCGCGCCACCGGCATGGGCTGGGCCATAGGCATTGGGCGCATAGGCGCCATCGTGGCGCCCACCATGGCCGGCCTGCTGCTGGACGGTGGCTGGCAGCCTGCCTCGCTGTACTACGTCTTTGCCTTGCCGCTGATTGCCGCGGGGCTGGCCGTGTGGGCCACTGGCGCCGGCCGCACCCTGGCGCCGATGGGTGGCGCGCTGCGAGCGCCTGGTGCTTGATCCTTGAACCCCTATCCGTGAGCACGCGCCCGAGCGCCCGAGCGCCCAAGCGCTCAAGCGCAGGAGAAACACTTCCATGGCATTGGACAAACCCTATCTCGACGTACCGGGAACCACGGTCTTCGACGCCGAGCAATCCCGCCAGGGCTACTGGCTCAACCAGTTCTGCATGTCGCTGATGAAGGCCGAGAACCGCGAGCGCTTTCGGGCTGACGAGCGCGCCTATCTGGGCGAATGGGCCATGACGGCCGAGCAAAGACAGGCCGTGCTGGACCGCGACCTGAACCGCTGCATTGCGCTGGGTGGAAACATCTACTTTCTCGTGAAGATCGGCGCCACCGACGGCGTCAGCGTGCAGAACATGGTCTCGACCATGAGTGGCATGAACGAGGAGGACTACCGCCAGATGATGCTGGGCGGCGGACGCAGCATCAATGGAAACCGCTACCTGCATGAGCAGGAACGACAGGAAAAAGGCATCTGATGGCACGCATCACCGCATCCGTCTACACCTCGCATGTGCCCGCCATCGGCGCGGCCATGGACCTGGGCAAGGTGGGCGACCCCTATTGGCAGCCGCTGTTCAAGGGCTTCGAGCACTCGCGCCAATGGCTCAAGGACAACAAGCCCGACGTGATCTTCCTGGTCTACAACGACCACGCGACCGCGTTCAGCCTGGACTTCATCCCGACGTTTGCCATCGGCACGGCCGCGGAATACCAGCCCGCCGACGAAGGCTGGGGCCCGCGCCCCGTGCCCAAGGTCATCGGCCATCCGGAACTGGCCAGCCACATTGCGCAGTCGGTGATCCAGCAGGACTTCGACCTGACCATCGTCAACAAGATGGACGTGGACCACGGCCTGACCGTGCCGCTGTCGCTGATGTGCGGCGAGCAGGACGCGCGCACGGGCGCCTGGCCCTGCCCGGTGATTCCGTTTGCCGTCAACGTGGTGCAGTACCCCGTGCCGTCGGGCCAGCGCTGCTTCAACCTGGGCCGTGCCATCCGCCGCGCCGTGGAAAGCTTCGACGAAGACCTGAACGTGCAGATCTGGGGCACGGGCGGCATGAGCCACCAGCTGCAGGGCGCGCGTGCGGGCCTGATCAACAAGGAGTGGGACAACCGCTTCCTGGACCTGCTGATCGAGAACCCTGCCGGTTTGGCCAAGATGCCGCATATCGACTACGTGCGCGAGGCTGGCTCCGAAGGCATCGAGCTCGTGATGTGGCTGATCGCGCGCGGCGCCATGGCCGATGTGGATGGCCCCGCGCCGCTGCCCAAGGTCAACCACCGCTTCTACCATGTGCCCGCGTCCAATACGGCCGTGGGACACCTCATCCTGGAGAACGCTGCATGAGCCGGCCTTGCGTGGTACTTCTGCCGGGCCTGCTGTGCGACGAGACGGTCTGGCACGAGCAGCAGGCGGCCCTGTCCTTTGCCGGTGTTGCCGAGTGCATTGTTCCGTCCTATGGCGCGGCGGCCACCATCGAAGACATGGCGCGCCTGGTGCTGGATGGCGTGGCGGCCGAGCGGTTTTCGCTGGCGGGCCATTCCATGGGCGGGCGCGTGGCCCTGGCCATTGCCGGCATGGCTGCCCAGCGCGTGGAGCGGCTGGCCTTGCTGGACACCGGCATGGACCCCATCGCTCCGGGCGAGGCCGGCGAGAGCGAACGCGCCAAGCGCATGGCGCTCTTGCAGATCGCCCGGCACAGCGGCATGCGCGAGATGGGCCTGCAATGGGCGCGCGGCATGGTGCATCCGGACCGGCTCGATACGCCGCTGTTCAGTGAGGTGCTCGACATGGTGGCGCGCTTCACGCCCGAGGTGTTCGCCGCGCAGATCAATGCCTTGCTGAACCGCCCCGATGCGGGCGATGTGCTCAGGCAGCTGCGCTGCCCGACCCTGCTGGCCTGCGGTCGCCAGGATGCCTGGAGCCCGCTGTCACGCCATGAGCGCATGCAGGCCCTGTGCCCGGGCGCCGAGCTGGTGGTGATCGAGGACAGCGGCCACATGAGCACCATGGAGCAGCCGCAGCAGGTGTCGCGGGCACTGCTCGACTGGATGGGGCGCTGAGCGAGCGCTGCACTCAGACTAGGCCGGCGGATCGCCCACGGCCCGCCGGCAGGCCTGCATGAACAGCTCCAGGTCCTGCGATGCCGTGCTCAGCGCACGCGTGGCCAGCCCGATGCGCCTGCGTGTGGAAGGCAGGTCCACAGGCACGATGGACAACTGCCCGCCGTGGTTATCCTGCAGGGCCTGTCCGCGCGAGGCCAGGGCCAGCCGGCCCGTCTGCAGCACAAAGGCCAGCGTCATGGTCGGGCTGCTGGCGCGCAGGCTGGCGCGCGGCGGCTCCAGGCCCTGGCTGCGGAACAGCTGGACCATGGCGCGATCGGCCGGCGTGCCGGGCAGGGGCGACACCCAGGGCCATTGCAGCAAGTCCTCCAGAACCAGCTGGCCGCGGTCCAGGCAGGCATGGCCGGCCGGTGCCACCACCACCAGGTCATCGTCGAACAGGTGCAGCTGGCGTACCTCATCGGAGGGCATGTCGGCGCGCAGGGCGCCAGCGATGGCGTCGATGTCGGCGCTCAGCAGGTGCTGCACCAGGCTCTCGTAGGTGCCGTCCACGATGCTGACCTCGATGTCCGGGTGGCTGGCGGCCAGGCTGTCGACCGCGCGCGGCAGGAAGATTCCCACCGACAGCGGCAGCACGCCGACCACCACGCGCCCCCGGATCTCGCCGCGCCAGGCGGAAATATCGCTGTCCATGCCGCGCACCTCGGCCAGGGCCAGCTTGACACGGCGCAGCAGCGCTTCGCCGGACGGCGTCAGCCGCGTGCCGAAGGCCAGCTTGTAGAACAGCTGCATGCCCAGACTGGCTTCCAGCCCCTGCAGCGCCGCATGCACGGCGGGCTGCGTCAGGCCCAGCCACTGCGCGGCCAGGGATTCGCTGCCGCAGTCGGCAATGGCCATGAGGGCGCGCAGCTGACCCGCAGGCACGCTCTCGGCAAAACGCTCGGGCAGGGGAGGGCGCCTGGCCGCCAGCGTGGCGGCGGCCTGGGCGTCGGCCGCGCCGCTGCCCAGATGCTGGAGCATGGCCTCGATGCGGGCGGCCAGCTGGCTGCCCAGCGGGGTCGGCATCATGCCGCGCGCACCGCGCATGAACAGCGGCACGCCGCAGGCCTCTTCCAGTTGCAGTACCGAACGCGCCACGGCCGGCTGAGAAAGATGCATAGCCTGGGCGGCCCGCGTGGTGCTGCCGTGGCGCACCACGCCCAGCATGGCGCGCATGGCTCGCAAATGGCCTGCCAACTCGGGAAAACGCGAGGGATTGCTGCTGGCCCAGGGGGCAAGAGAAAGGTTCATTGAAAGGTGCTTCGCGGTACGTTGGAAGAACGTGTTTTGATTGTCCCATAAGAAAAACGCATTGATGGCCGGGGCTCCGGCATTGGCCGGATCGATGCCAGCGTGGAATGCTTGGTGCCTGGATCAAGACAGCCCATCGCAGGCTGCGGATTCCGGGGAGACAAGAAACATGAACCATGAAATCGACCGGCTGCTGGCCCGCCAGGCCTGCATGGATCTGGTGCTGCGCGCTGCTGCCTTTGCGGATGCCGGTGATGCCCAGGCCCTGGCCCGGCTGTTTGACGAAGACGGCCAGCTGCAACGGCCCGGCGGCGAGGTACTGGGCGGGCGCACGGCCATCGCCGCTGCGTACTCCCGGCGTCCCGCGGGCCGCATGACCCGGCATCTGGTCACCAACACGCTGGTGGAACTGCAAGGCCCGGACCGCGCCAGCGCGCGCAGCCATGTGCTGCTGTGGTCCTGCGACGAGGCCGATGCCATCACGCCGCACGGCCGCCCGGCGCAACCGCGCCAGCTCGTAGGCGAGTTCGATGACACCTTCGGCCGCAGTCCTGAAGGCCATTGGCTGATCACGCGCCGCGTGGCGCGCTTCGTCATGTACCGGGACCTCCCGGGCGCCTGAAGAGCAGGGCGCCCAGCCGCTTTCTCCCATTTCCCCGTGACCGCCACTCTCGCCTTTCCCAAGGCGCAGCGTTGCGGCGTGCCGATTCCGCAACGACAACGACAGGAGACACAAGCATGAGACGCACTCTCAAGAGCATTCCCCAACCCCCAGCCAGGCGCCCACTGCGGGCTTGTCTGGGCCGCCTCGCCCCGCTCGCCATGCTGGCAGCAGCAGGCGGCGCCCAGGCCCAGACCGCCTCATCGGTGACGCTGTACGGCCATCTGGACACCGGCATCGAGCACCTGACGAATGTGCAAGGCGGCGGATCGCTGACGCGCATGCCCGGCCTCACGGGAACGGCACCGTCGCGCTGGGGGCTGCGCGGCAGCGAGGATCTGGGCGGCGGCCTGAGCGCCGTCTTTGCGCTGGAGTCAGGCTTTGGCCCGGATGCCGGCACCTTCAACCAGGGCGGGCGGGGCTTCGGGCGCCAGGCCTGGGTGGGGCTGTCCGGAGGCTGGGGCAGTGTCTCGCTGGGGCGCAACTACACCATGCTGTACTGGGCATTGTTCGATGCCGACCTGCTCGGCCCCAACGCCTTCGGTCTGAGCAGCCTGGACAGCTACATCCCCAACACGCGCACCGACAACTCCCTGGCCTACCGGGGACGCTTCGGCGCCTGGAGCCTGGGCGCCGCCTACAGCCTGGGACGCGATGCCGTCAACGCCGGCCCCAGCCCGGCCGGCACCAACTGCGCCAGCGAATCGGCCACGGACAGGCAGGCCTGCCGCCAGTGGTCGGCCATGCTGAAGTACGACACCGCGCCCTGGGGCTTTGCCCTGGCCGTGGACGAGATGCGCGGCGGCGCCGGCGCATTTGCAGGGCTGACGCGCTCGGACCTGAAGGACCGCCGCATCATGCTCAACGGCTATGCCGCGCTGTCACCCACCATCAAGCTGGGCGCCGGCCTCATGCGCCGCGACAACGACGCGGCCCAGGCGGCCTCGGCCAGTAACGGCGCCACGCCGCGCAGCACCCTGGCATGGGGCGGCCTGTCCTGGTCCCCCAGCGCCGCCGTCGTGGTCGATGGCCAGCTGCAGCAACTGCGCTATGCCCAGGGTGGCGACCGCTCCACTTTGCTGGCCCTGCGCGCCACCTACAGGTTCTCCAAGCGCACGGCGGTCTATGCCCAGGCCGCGCGCATTGACAACGGACAGCGCCTGGCCATCTCGGTCAGCTCGGCCGCAGCCGGCGGCAGCCCGCTGGCGGGCGCATCGCAGACCGGCCTGATGCTGGGCCTGCGCCACTCGTTCTGAAACCGAGGGCAAATACAACAGGCCAGCTGGGCAAGTCGGCAATTTCCTGGCGCAGTTCGGCGAGCAGCCCGGCGTCGTCGCCGGGTGTGCGATGGCTGCGGCCATCGACCCAGCCTTCACCGCGCCCAGGCAGGTCGCGCACAGGCGGGCGCGCAATCCACTTTTTCTGCGGCGTACTCCCCGGCTTCCTTGGGGATTTCGTTCTCCAAGGTTGTCTTGCCGAGCACGCGCTGCAGCTTGGCGATTCCCGCGCAGACACCGACAGCGGACTCCTTGATATCCGTACATGCCGAGTTGTGGATCGGAGATGTGCTCACGCGCATAAGTAGCAATTTCCTCAAATTGATAGAAAAATTTAATTCATATTTGATTAAATTGATACCTATGATGCAGCCATCGGATCAATTTTGGCATTCAATGGCAGCATGTGGCTGCGCCGATCCGGCCAGTTCAGGGTGACGCGGGACAGCGCAGGGCAGGGGGGCTGAAAAGTCGCAAGCCCCATGCTCTGCGCCAAGCCAGGTCAAGCCTGCATGGCGAACTCAACTCCATCGTCCTGGTCGAGGGCGAGAGCACAGTGGAAGGAACAACAATGAGACTCCAGATCAGACAAGCCTACAGTTTTGGTGCCGCTCTCCTGCTGGTTCTTGGCGCAGCCACCATTGGCGCAGCCATCATGAGCAACCGCAGCAGCGCTCTTGCCGACGAAACCGCCGCCAGGCGATACCAGTCCTACCTGCTGGCCGATGAGTTGCGGCAAAGCTCTGACGACCTCACCCGATTGGCGCGCACCTACGTGGCCACGGGTGACGCCAAGTGGGAGAAGCAATACATCGAGATTCTGGATATTCGCAATGGCAAGCTGCCACGGCCTCAGGCCTACGAGCGGATCTATTGGGACTTCCGCGCAGCCGATGCGCAAAACGTGCGTCCTGCAGGCGAAACGGTGCCGCTGCTTGATCTGATGAAGCGGGCCGGCTTTGCAGACAACGAACTCGCCAAGCTGGCCGAAGCCAAGGCCAACTCAGATGATCTGGTGCGCACTGAAACCATCGCCATGAACATGGTGAAGGGCCTCTATGACGACGGCAAAGGTGGGTTCACGCGCCAAGCTGAACCCGACAAGGCCAAGGCTCTGGGGATGATGCACGACTTGGCGTACCACCAGTACAAAGCCACGATCATGAAACCCGTGGACGAGTTCCTGATTCTTCTCGATGAGCGCACGTCAGCACAGCTGGCCGCAGCCGTGGCGGCGCGGCAGCAATGGTCGAAACTTGCCATGGCCTCGACGGCATTGCTCATCGTGAGCCTGCTCGCCGGGCTCCTTTATCTGCGTCGTCGCACCAGCGCCGTGCTTGGCGACGTCAGTCGTGTGGCATCGGGCATTGCGGCAGGGGAGCTTGATCAGTCGATCGATCTCGGAGTGAGGGGTGAAGAAGGTGACCTGCTGCGCACTATGGGCAGCATGCAGCAGCAATTGTCTAGCGTGGTGGGCGCCATTCGCAGTGGTGCCGACAGCGTGGCGACAGCCAGCTCCGAGATTGCACAGGGCAACCAGGACCTGAGCCAGCGCACCGAAGAGCAAGCCAGTGCCCTGCAACAAACGGCCGCCACGATGGAGGAGCTGGGCACCACCACCCGCAACAACGCCGACAACGCCAAGCAGGCCAATCAACTCGCTCAGGGCGCCTCGGCCGTCGCTGCGCAAGGTGGCGAGGTGGTCGGCAAGGTCGTCACCACGATGCAAGGCATCAGCGACAGCAGCCGCAAGATCGGCGACATCATCGGCGTGATCGACGGCATCGCCTTCCAGACCAACATCCTGGCGCTCAACGCAGCCGTCGAGGCGGCCCGCGCAGGTGAGCAGGGCCGCGGCTTCGCTGTCGTGGCGTCTGAAGTGCGCAGCCTCGCGCAGCGCAGCGCTGAGGCTGCCAAGGAAATCAAGGCCCTGATCGGCCGTAGCGTCGAGCAGGTGGAGCAAGGCACCGTGCTGGTGGACGAGGCCGGCAAGACCATGGGCGAGATCGTCGCCTCGATCCAACGCGTGAGTGACATCGTGGCCGAGATTACCTCGGCCAGCGTCGAGCAGAGCTCCGGCATCGGGCAGGTCGGCGAGGCCGTCAGCCAGATGGACCAGGTGACGCAGCAGAACGCGGCGCTTGTGGAAGAGAGCGCTGCCGCCGCAGAGAGCCTGAAGGGCCAGGCCCAGAAACTGGTGCAGGCCGTGGCGGTGTTCAAGCTGTCGCATGAAGGACTTGGAGGCTCGACCCACGCTGCGGCCCCAGCGGCCAACGCTGCTGCCGTCGAGCGTCGCGGCCCGGACCGTGCCAAGAACATCGCCCGGCCGGCATTCAAGGCGAAGGCTGCTGCAGCCCCAGCATCGACCTCTGAGTCGAGCCGGCTCGCTATCGCACCTGCCAAGACCGGCACTGACGACTGGACGTCGTTCTGAGCGCGGCTCGCCGCGCCAGAACCCGCCCCCAATCTCCAAGGAGTCGAAGATGACCGCCATGATTGAAGAGCGCCCAACGGTAGCACCGGTTACGGCGCAGTCGACAGCCGCCTCATCAACCCGGGCTGCCAATGCAGTGGTCGCCATGCCCAACGAGTTCCTCAGCTTCCGCCTGGGTGGCGAGGAATACGGCATCGACATCCTGCGGGTACAGGAGATCCGCAGCTACGAGGCTCCCACCCGCATTGCGAACGCACCGCATTTCATCAAGGGAGTGATCAACCTGCGTGGCGTGATCGTGCCCATCGTCGACCTGCGCCTGAAGCTCGGTTGCGAGTCGGCCGAGTACACCGATTTCACCGTCGTCATCGTGCTGAACGTGCGCGGACGGGTCATCGGCGTGGTGGTCGATTCGGTGTCGGACGTTCTGGCGCTGGGCGCGGACAACATCAAGCCGGCGCCCCAGATGAGTGCCTCGGTGGATGCCGGCTACATCATGGGTATGGGATGCTTCAAGAGCGGCGATGTCGAACGCATGCTGATTCTGACCGACATCGAAGCGCTCATGAGCAGCGCCGAGATGGGGTTGATGGAGGCCGCGATGCTTTGATTGATACGATGTATATTATGTTAAATCACAGTTGCGATTAACACTGTCCAAACCCAGGTAAGGCACTCTTCCTGCACCAGGCCTGCCTGTCTTCCGCCTCTTTTTTCAGCTGTTCAACCCTCTTCCCAGGCTCTCCAGTTCCTGCCTCAACAACAACTCCGTCTCCTGCGGTTCGAACTGGCGTTGCAGCAGCGGGATGGTGAAGACGTAGCGTGCGTCGTGCACGCCGTGGGTTTCATCGCGGCGCAGGACGTAGGCCAGTTGCAGGCGGGCCAGGGATCGGCGCAAGGCCTGGGCCTGGCCGGTGGCGCCGTGGGCCTGGACCAGGGCGTCGAGCGCGGTCAGGCTGGTGTGACCTTGCTGGGCCGTGTGATAGACGGCGATGCGGTCCAGGCGGCAGGCCTGTTCGTCGGTGCTCAGGCGGCCCCAGCCGACCAGCGCATCCTGTACGGGCTGGGATTCCAGCGCCTGGCGCAGGTGGCGCTCTTCGATCACGCGTTCGTCGGGCCCCAGGGCTTGCAGGCATTCCTGGCAGAGGATGGCGACCAGATTGGCCCGCCTGCCGCTGGCCTCGATCAGGCGTTCGGCCAGCGCGTCGTTGGCGTAGCCCACGCGCAGCCTGCGCAGCGGCTCGGTGGCCAGTGCCTGGCAGGCGGACGGCTCCAGGCCACCGATGGCCAGGATGTCGCCGAAGTTGCGCAGCGGCGACTGGTAGTCGAGCAACGCGGCCGCATAGAGATCCCAGAATCCAGCCAGCATGAACCAGCAACGGCCCTCCTCGCTGAGCGCGCGCAAGGCGCTGAGCTGGGGATAGCCGTTGCGGGCCTCATCGCGGAAGAACAGGTCGGCCTCGTCGATCAGCAGGTACAGCCGCCTGCCCTGCGATTGCGACTGCAGGTGTTCGATGATGGCCTCCAGCGGTGTCTCCACGGGCAGGCCGAACTGGGTGGCCAGGCGCGGCGTAAGGCGGTGGTCGCGCAGCGAGAGGTAGTGGCAGGCAATGGACGGATGCTCCTGCAGGCGCCGTTGCACGGCCTTGAGCAGGCTGCTTTTGCCGAGCTGGCGCCCTCCCACGACCAGGTAGTTGGCCGGTTCGCGGTTGAGTACGCGCGCCAGCAGGCGCTCGCGGCCGAAGAACACGTCCTCGCGCGTCACGCCGCCGCGCGTCTGGTAGGGCGAGATGCGCGTGACCTGCAGCTGCGCGGCCAGCAGCCGCAGCAGCACCTGCGCGGGCTCGCCGCCCATCAGCCATTCGGTCTGACCGGGGCTGTCCAGCACTGCGTGCAGATTGGCGCGGTCCTCGGCATGGCGCTGCAGCAGCGGCATGGGCGACTGCGGATGGTGCGGGCTCACGATGAGCACCACATCGCCGCCGGTCTGCAGCAGGCGCAGCTGGCGCACGAGTTCGCCCTCTTCCAGTTCTTCCAGTTGCTCTGGCAGCGCATAGACCAGGCAGCGGCCCAGGGCGATGGGCAGGTCCGGCGGCAGCGTCCATTCGAACATGCCACCGGGCACGGGCCATTCGCCCTCGGCGGTTTTGCAGGTGGCCGACAGTCGTTCGGCCAGGGCGCGCACGCGGGCGGCGGGGCTGGCACCGGCAAGGCGCAGGGCACGCTGCCAGTCGGGCGGGCGTATGCCTGCGGCGCGCAGCACGGCGGACCGCCGGCCGGTGAGCCGCAGCAGCCGGTCCAGCTGGGGAAGATGCTGATACGGCTTGCGGCGCAGGCGCCCGGGCTTGAGCTGCGCCGGGCCTATCAGCGGATGGCGGACCAGCCACAGCAGGGCCAGGCCGCCAAAGACCAGGGCGCAGGTCCAGATGATGTTGCGCAGCCAGCCAAAGGGCTCGTGCTCTGGCTGGCCTGGCGAGGGGCTGCAGTTCAGCGGCAGATAGCGTGGCGGGGTGGGTGGCTGGCCGCCCTGGCAGCTCCAGTCCTGGCTGGACATGTTCAGCTGCAGCAGGACCTGGGTTCCTGAGAGCACGCCCATCTGGCTGTCGCGCACGATGTCCGCCTGCAGCACGAAGGGCCTGGGCGAACTCATGCGCACGCGGGGCTCGGCAATCTCCGGTGCCACGCTGGCGATGTCCTGCGGCCAGCTTTCATGCTGGCGCACATGCTCCATCAGGGCCAGGCGCCACAGGATGATTTCGTTCCAGACCCGCCCTGAACTTTCCGCGCCCTGCAGGCTGCCGCGGGTAACGGGGTTGTAGCGGGGCAAAAGTATGGCGGTGCCTATGAACAGCGTGAACAAGGCCAGCAGCGCGGCGCGCCAATAGGATCGGGGCAGCTGCAGAAGGCGGGCCGGACCGCTCATGCCTGCAGCACTGCCATTGCGGCTTCGCGGGCGATGTCGCAGCGCCAGTGCAGGTGGGCGCCCTCGCCCGCTCCGCGCACCTGCAGCAGGTTGCCCCAGAACAGGCGCCGCAGCACGGCATCCTGCAGATAAGGCCGCGCACGGCCCAGCGATGCCGCATCCACCAGGCTTCGCAATTGATCGCGTGCGGCCGGCTCCTGCGCCAGGGGCAGCAGGGTCTGCCACAGGCGCGCACTGGCCACCAGATGGGCGCGCAGCAGTGGCGAGTGCACGGCAGCGATGCCCACACCCTGCTCCACCAGCCACTGCAGCGCTTCCTCGAAGAGCGCGGGATGCCCGCCCGTCAGGGCCTGCAGCGCCTCGATGACCTCGGCCGGCCAGGCTGTTGCCGGCCAGCGCTGGCGCGCCATCAGGGCCAAGTCTTCCAGCGTGGGATCGGGCCAGTGTGCCACCTGGCCGATGTTGAGCAGGGACAGGTCGCCGCTGCGGTACTTGAGGTCGGCCAGCGCCTCGCTGCCGCACAGCAGCAGGTGCAGGCGGCCGCTGTGCATTTCGCTGAGGCTGCGCAGGATGCCGGCCAGCGTCTCGCGCAGTGCGGCCGTGCCTTGCTCGAAACGGCTGACCAGGCAGAACAGGCGGCCGCCTGCCAGCAGGCGCTTTTCCAGCAGGGCCTCGAATTCATAGTCCGAGCCTACCTCGCCCAGCCCGCACTGCCGGCCCAGGGCCGCAAAGTAGTCGGCCGGGACCGTGCTCACGCTGTACGGCGGCTGGATGTGCAGTACCGCCTCGGCGCCGTACTGGGCGCGGGCACGCAGCAGCAATTCCTGGCGGAACGGGGGCTGCCCCCAGTGCGCGGGAGACAGCAGCATGGTGATGGCATAGGGCGAGGCCTGGGCCAGCTGGGCAAAAAGCCGGTCCATGAAGCCGGCAAAAGGCTGGGCGCCAGCGGCTGGCGCCTGCAGCGGGAACTGCGTGGCAAAGCCGGCGGCGGAGAACAGGCGATTGGTCTCCGCCTCCGTCAGCCGCAGATACTGGGCGCAGGCGGCCAGCCGGTCGCGCGAGCGCGGATTGGGCAGGGAAACCCCATTCCTCCAGTTGTTGACGGCTTCCCGGCTCAGCCCGATCTCGGTGGCCACCCCCGAAGCGCTGGCACGGATGCGGCGCATGTACAGACCCAGAAGATGGCCGAAATCCTCGTGAACGCCTGCGGCCACGGCGGGGCCCTGCTCGATTGCGGTGGGCTGCATCAGCGTTGGCCCTGCTCAAAAAGACGGCGCCTGATGGCGCATGTCCATCCTGCCGTGACGACGGTCGGTATCCACATCCTGTTCACCCTCTCCTGGGACTTTGCCGGATCTTGTGCAATTTGTTTCATTCTGCCGAGCGCGGATTGTCTCAGGATGCCGGTTCGCTGCCGCCCTGCCCCGCAAACTCCCGCCGCGCACTGGCCATCCGGTACAGCGGCAGCACGACCGCCAGTACCAATCCCAGGGCCAGCCAGAGCCACAGGCCCTTGCCTCTGAAAGCCAGGGCGGCAACGACGGTGAAGGCGACGGCCTCGCACAGTCCGCGAAAGCCTGCCCGCAGCATGAACAGGCCCGCGATGCCGTCCACCGGCGACACGCCGCTCTTGCGCAGGCTGGCCATGGTCTCCAGCAGGGCCTGCACGGACTCCTGGGCCTGGCGATCCCGCTCCTGGTCACGCTCGCGCAGTTGCCTGATGGCCATGGGCTGGGCAGGATTGCTGAGTGAGGTGCCATCGTTGCCCTCTTCCTGCCCCGGGCGCGGATAGACCTCTGCGTCGGGATCGACCAGCACCTGGCGCTCCGGGTAGCGGGCCAGCCAGGCATGGTGGCTGACCCATTGGCCGGCATCGAAGTGATAGCGCTCGCTCTCTCCCACCTGGTCATAGAAGACATGCAGCACCGCCGCCTGCAGGCCGTGCTGGAACAAGGTCTCCAGCAGCCGCCAGGGCATGCCGGCCGTGGTGCGGGTGTCGAAGCCCAGCTCCAGATGCTGGGGATGGCCCAGGGCGCTGGCATTGGCCCAGTCGTCATCCCACAGCGCGGACCGGTCCAGGGCGGGGTCCAGCTCATGGATCCAGCGCTCGGCCTGCTCCCAGGACTGCCGGGCCAGGTACTGGCAGATCAGTTGCACGCGGCGCAGCTGCAGGGGCGTATCGAAGAAAAGATAGAGGTGATGGACGTTGCTGGACATGGCGGGCCTGAGGCGTTTGCAGGAATGCCGCGATTGTTCAATTGCAGCTGCCAGCCGGCCCTCCCAGGCCTGTCCAGCACGCGGCTGGCAGGCGCTGCCGCCGGTTGACATTCTGTCCACTGCAAGAAGCGGGATGCAGGCGCTGCGGCGGCGCCCTAGACTGCGGCAATTGCCCACAGCGCCCATACCGCCAACCGCGCCCGCCATGCACAACCTCCGCCTTTTCGACAACGAAGCTTGCGAATCTGCCCCGCCCTGCCAATGGACGCAGATGGAGCACCAGCTCGACGAGCACGGCTGTGCACGGCTACCCGGCCTGCTGGACGCGCAGCAATGCCGTGACCTGGCGGCCCTCTACACCAGGGAAGACGGTTTTCGCTCCCGCATCGTCATGGCCCGTCACGGTTTCGGGCGTGGCGAATACCGGTATTTCGACTACCCCTTGCCACCTCTGCTGCAGCGGCTGCGCGAACAGCTGTATTCCCGCCTGGTGCCGGTGGCCAACCGCTGGAACCAGCGCATGGGGCTGGATGTGCGCTATCCGGACCGGCTGCAGGACTTCCTGGCGCGCTGCCACGCGCACGGGCAGTTGCGGCCCACGCCGCTGATCCTCCAATACGGCGAGGGCGACTACAACTGCCTGCACCAGGATGTCTATGGAGAGCATGTGTTTCCGCTGCAGGTGGTGTTGCTGCTGTCGCGGCCGGGGCAGGACTTTGCGGGCGGGGAATTCGTCATCACCCAGGCCGATGGCGACCGGCAACGGGCCGATGTGATGGCGCTGGACCAGGGCGATGCGCTGGTCCTGGCCGTGCGCCACCGGCCCGTGCCGGGGCGGCGCTCAGGCTACCGCCGCGCGGCCATGCGCCATGGCGTCAGCCGCGTCCGAAGCGGCCATCGCCATACCGTGGGGCTGATCTTTCATGACGCACTCTGATATGACGCACTTTGATGGACGGCCGGTATGAGCACGCTGGATCTTTTTGCCGATGAACCTCCCATGGGCATCGAACCCATTGGTCCCCAGTCCGTGGTGCTGCGCGGCCATGCCCTGCCCCATGCGGCGCCACTGCTGGCTGCGGTGGACGGCGTCATGGCCCAGGCGCCGCTGCGCCATCTGGTCACGCCGGGCGGCTTCACCATGTCGGTGGCCATGACCAACTGCGGCACGCTGGGCTGGACCAGCGACAGGCGCGGCTACCGCTACAGCGCCATCGACCCGGTCAGCGGCCAGCCCTGGCCCGCCATGCCGGCCGTGTTTGCGCAGCTGGCGGGCGAAGCGGCCGCCGCTGCGGGCTTCGAGGGCTTCGCGCCCGACGCCTGCCTGATCAACCAGTACCTGCCCGGCAGCCGCCTGTCCCTGCACCAGGACCGCGACGAGCGTGACCTTGTCGCGCCCATCGTCTCGGTGTCACTGGGCATGCCGGCCACATTTCTGTTTGGAGGGCTTGCGCGCGCGGACAGGACGGCCAGGGTGTTGTTGCAGCATGGCGACGTGGTGGTCTGGGGCGGCGTGGATCGGCTGCGCCACCACGGCGTGTTGCCGCTCAAGGACCAGCCTCACCCGCTGCTGGGCGGGCGGCGCATCAATCTCACTTTTCGCAAGGCGGGTTGAATGGAGGGGTCGAAATGGATGGGCTGAACAGCAGTGATCGCTTCGCCGGCCTGGACTGGGGCCGCATTGCCACCCAGCTCGATGCAGAGGGCCATTGCCTGCTGCCACGGCTGCTGAATGCGGATGAAAGCCGCTCCCTGGCCGGCGAGGCGGCCATGCGCAATGGCCTGCCGCCCTCCCTCGACACATGGCGCCCGGTACTGTACCGGCACCTGCTTGCCATTGCCAATCGCTGGCGTGCCCAAATGGACATGCAGCCTGCCCTGCCCGCCTCGTTCGAGGCCTTCGGGAAGCTGGGCCGCCAGCGCGGCCAGATGCATCCGCAGTCGCACCTGCTGCATGTGGCGCAGGCGGGCCATGCGCCGCTGCGCTCATACAGCGAAGGTGCAGCGGTGTTCCCGCTGCAGCTGGTGCTGCTGCTGTCCCGGCCGGGCCAGGACTTCGAGGGCGGCGAGTTCGTGATGACCGAGCAGCGCCCGCGCATGCAATCGCGCCCCATGGTGCTGCCGCTGGGCCTGGGGGATGCGGCCATCATCGCCACGGGGCCGCGCCCGGTGCCCGGTGCGGCAGGCTTTTACCGCGTGCACCTGCGCCATGCCATCAGCCGCGTTCACCGGGGCGGGCGCCTGGGGCTGGAACTGCTGCTGCACGACGCGCCGCAGGCTACCGACGCGGGCCGCTGGCTATAATGCCGCGCCTGCAAAGGCATCCGTGCAACAGGTGTCCACATGCCAGCCATGGGGATGAAACGGGAACAAGGTGACTGCCAGCAAATGCTTTTTGCGCTGCCGGCACAGGCCTTGGCTGCCCCCGCAACGGTAAACAAGTCAAGGCGCTCCATGCCTGTCCCGCCAGACTCCGCAACCCTGCGGAGGGGCGATGACAGGCTGTCACTGGTCCATGGCGTGGTCTGCAACATGCAGCTTTTCGCGGGTGGATTGGGAAGACGGGGCGCTGGGCGCAAGGCATGTCCTTGCGCCGCTTGTGAGCCCGGAGACCGGCCTGCTGCGTTTCGCGCCCGCTGAGCGGGCGCTTTCTTGACTGTCTGCGGGGTGCGGATGGCAATGTCCTGCACCCTATCCTTGCACGCTGGCTGGAGAGGCGGCAGTGCCTTGCTTTCGCATCAGGCGGTCGAAGACCGATGTTCGAAATGCATTCCTCCCTTTCCTGCGTTCCCAGCACCCGTGCTGCCGATTCCCTTTGCCTTCGGCTGAGCCCGCTGGCCCTGGCCTGCGCCTTCCTGTCCGCTCCTGTGCAGGCACAGACTGTCCTGCCCGAAGTGCAGGTCACCGGCCAGGCCGAACGCATCGGCCAGCAACTGGCCCAGCCTGCGCGCTCGGCCAGCCATACCGGCGTCTCCAACCAGGAAGTGCCTGCCAGCGTGGATGGTGTTTCTGCCGAGCAGATGCAGGAGCGCGGCGACTACGCCCTGGTGGACGCCGTCACGCGCACCGTGGGCCTGACCTCCAGCAGCACGCCGGGCAACGGCGGCCTGTCCTTCAGCAGCCGTGGTTTTGCGGGCGTGAACTCCGTGGGCGTGGCCGAAGACGGCATGGTGCTGGGCGTGGCCGCCGGCACCACGGCCTATCCCGGGGACAGCTGGGGCTACGAGCGCATCGACGTGCTGCGCGGCCCGGCCTCGCTGATGTATGGCAGCGGCACCATGGGCGCCACCGTCAACGCCATCCGCAAGCAGCCCAGCCGCACCAGCTCGGCCGAGGTGCTGGTGGGCGCGGGCACGGACGACACGCTGCGCCTGGGCCTGGGCGTGACCGGCGCCCTGGGCGCCTATGCCAGCTACCGCATCGACAGCTACACCGCGCGCAGCGCGGGCGAGCGCGACCTGGACCAGTCGCGCAACGGCAAGTTCATGAGCACGCTGCGCTTGGAGCCCACGAGCGACCTGCAGATCGACCTGATTGCCGACCGCAGCGTGCAAAAGCCCAGCCGCTACTGGGGCACGCCGGGCCTGGACGGCAAGGTGGTGGAGTCCCTGCGCGACCGCAACTACAACGCCGAAGACAGCGTGCTGCGCTATGCCGACGAGCGCCTGCGCGCCAAGGTGCAATGGAAGGCCAATGACTGGCTGACGGTGCGCAACGAGCTGTACCACGTGCAGTCGGACCGCCACTGGCGCAACATCGAGGCCTACGCGCTCAACCCCGCCACCTGGACCGTGGGCCGCTCCGACTACCTCGAAATCCTGCACGACCTGGAGCAGACCGGCAATCGCCTGGGCCTGAACGTGGACCGGGGATCGCACAAGATCGCCATGGGATGGGAGGCCGCACGCATCAACCTGCGGCTGTCCAACAACTCGCCCTACGGCGGCTCGTCCACGGTCTCGGCCTGGGACCCCGTGCATGGCAGCTGGGCCAGCCCCGATGTCACCAAGGCCAAGACCGAAACCGGCGTGACCCAGCATGCGCTGTACCTGGAGGATGCCTGGCGCATCAGCAACCGCTGGCTGGCCATGGCCGGACTGCGCCGCGATGTCTACGACTTTGCCAGCCACTCGCTGGTGGGCGGCACGGATTTCAACAAGACGCTGGCCGCCACCTCCTGGCGCCTGGGCCTGACCTATGAGCTGGCCCGCGACACCCATGTCTATGGGCAGATCAGCTCGGGCCATGATCCCGTCAACAGCCTGGTGTCGCTGAACCTGGCCAACACGGCTTACAAGCTGAGCAAGGGCCACCAGGCCGAGATCGGCATCAAGCAGCAGGTGGCAGGCGGGCGCGGCGAATGGACGCTGGCCGTGTTCGACATCAAGAAGGACGACATCATCACGCGCGACCCCGACCGCCCGGCCATCTCCATCCAGGGCGGCAGCCAGTCCTCGCGCGGCGCCGAGGTCACCGCCAACTTCCAGGCCACGCCCGCCCTGCGCCTGGAGGGCAACCTGTCCTATGTGGACGCCCAGTTCGACAAGCTCATCGAGGCCGGCGGCAACCGCGCCGGCAACCGCCCGCAGAACGTGGCCAAGACCACGGCCAACCTCTGGGGCCACTACCGCGTGGGCGCCTGGCAGGCCTCGCTGGGCCTGCGCTACGTGGGTGACCGCTTTGGCAACAACGCCAATACCGTGAACCTGCCCGCCTACACCGTGGCCGACGCCGCGCTGAGCTGGCAGGTGGACCCGCGCACCACCTTGAGCCTGATCGGCCGCAACCTGGCCGACAGAGTCTATGTGGGATCGAGCTACGGCAGCCAGTTCCTGGTCGGGCAAGGCCGCCGCTTCGAGATCGCGGCGCATATCCGGTTCTGATGGCCATGGCGCGCTCCAAAAGCCTCCACGGTCTCCAGGGCCTGTGCGCTGGCGCCCTGGCGGCCACCCTGCTGCTGGCCGGCTGCTCGCGCAGCGATTCCGGCACCACCAGTGAACTGCCGGCACCGGCTGCCGCACCGCAGGCGGCCGTGACCGTCAATGTCTGCGGCAGCCCCGTGACCTACGCCAACGCACCGCTGCGCGCCGTGACCCATGACGTGAACATCACCGAGATGTTTCTCTTTCTGGGCCTGGGCGAGCGGCTGGTGGGCTACAGCGGTATCACGCAGGCCAAGCAGATCGACCCGGCCTTTCAGGCCCAGCTGGCCCGCGTGCCGCGGCTGGCCGAGCGCGAGATGAACCTGGAGGCCATCCTGGGCGCCTCGGCCGACTTCGTCTTCGGCGGCTGGAGCTACGGTTTTCGCCAGGGCCAGGTCACGCCCGAGGTGCTGCAGCGCCACGGCATTGCCTCGTATGTGCTGTCCGAATCGTGCATCCGCGTGGGGCCGCGCAGCCAGGTGGCGCTGGAAGACGGCCTGACCGACCTGCGCAACCTGGGCCGCATCTTCCGCATCGACGCCCATGCCGAGCAACTGGCGCAGGGGCTGGAGCGCGACCTGAAGGACCTGCGCGAGCGCATGCAGGGCGTGCGGCAGCGGCCTTCGGTCTTCGTCTACGACAGCGGCCAGGACATCCCCGTGACCGTGGGCCGCTACGGCATGCCGCAGGCCATGATCGAGGAAGCGGGCGGGCGCAACATCTTCGACGACATTCCCAGCAACTGGCCCGCAGGCAACTGGGAGGACGTGGTGCAGCGCAACCCGCAGTGGATCGTCATCATCGACTACGGCCAGCCCCATGCCCAGGGCAAGATCGACTTCCTGCTGGCCAAGCCCGAGCTGGCCGGCGTCGATGCCATTCGCGAAAAGCGGTTCTTCGTGATGACCTATGCCGAGGCCACGCCCGGCCCGCGCAACATCGCTCGGGCCCGCGCGCTGGCCCAGGCCCTGCACCCCGACCGCGTGCCGGCGACCGCCCATGCCGGGCACTGAGGCACGCACCCGCTGGCACAGCCGCCCGGGCGCTGCCCGCGCCTGGTGCCTGCTGCTGTTCGCGGCCCTGTTGCTGGTGATGACGCTGGCCATCACCTGGGGGCCCGTGGACATGCCGGCCGGCACGGTCTGGCGCATTGCCTGGAGCCGGTTGCTGCAGGCGCTGGGCATGCAGCCGCCGCCGCTGGAGGGCATCACGCCGCAGCACCAGCAGATCGTCTGGCTGATCCGCATGCCGCGCGTGCTGCTGGCGGCCCTGGTGGGCGCGGGGCTTGCCGTGGTGGGCGCAATCATGCAGGCCATGGTGCGCAATCCGCTGGCCGATCCCTATCTGCTGGGCGTGTCCTCGGGTGCGTCGGTGGGCGCCGTGGCCGTGCTGGCCTTCGGTGCGCTGGCCTCGGCCGGCATGTACGCCCTCACGGCCGGGGCCTTTGCTGGGGCGCTGGCGGCCACCGTGGCGGTCTACCTGCTGGCGCGCTCCCAGGGCCGCATCCATGCCACGCGGCTGATCCTGGGTGGCGTGGCCATCGGCTATGTGCTGGCGGGCGTGACCAGCCTGATCACCCTGTCATCGGGCCAGCGTGACCTGGCCAATGCCCTGCTGACCTGGACGCTGGGCAGCCTGGCCGGCACGCAGTGGGAGGAACTGGGCATTCCCGCCGCCGTGCTGGCTGCGGGAATGCTCTGGCTGGGGCTGCAGACGCGCCAGCTCAACGCCCTGCTGGCCGGTGACGAGGCCGCCGCCACGCTGGGCGTGGACACGGCACGGCTGCGGCGCGCACTGTTCCTGGCGGTGTCGCTGCTGACGGGCACCATGGTGGCGGTCAGCGGCGCCATCGGCTTTGTGGGGCTGATCGTGCCGCACGCCGCGCGCATGCTGGTGGGCACGGACCACCGGCACGTGCTGCCCGTGGCCGCCCTGGCCGGCGCCCTGCTGCTGGTGCTGGTGGATCTTGTCGCGCGCACGGCCTTTGCGCCCATGGAACTGCCCGTGGGCGTGATCACCTCGCTGATCGGCGGGCCCTTCTTCGTCTGGATGCTGGTGCGCCAGCCGGTGCAGGGAGGGCGCGGCCCATGAAGCTGCAAGCCCAGGACCTGTGCTGGAGTGCCGACGCCCGGCGCATCGTGGATCAGGCCAGCCTTGCCCTGCACAGCGGCGAATGCGTGGGGCTCATCGGCCCCAACGGCAGCGGCAAATCCACCCTGCTGCGCATGCTCTACCGCGTGCTGCGGCCCGACGCAGGCTGCGTGCTGCTGGACCAGCGCGACATCCGGGACATGACGGCGCGCGAGTTCGCGGCCCAGGTCTCGGTCCTGGCGCAGGAGGCGCCTCAGAGCTTTGATTTCACCGTGCGCGAGGCGGTGATGATGGGCCGCATCCCCCACCAGTCCCCCTGGGCGGGCGACAGCGCCGAGGACCTCGCCTGCATGCGCCAGGCGCTGGCCCAGGTGAATGCCCTGGCGCTGGAGGCGCGGCGTTTTTCCAGCCTTTCCGGCGGCGAGAAGCAACGCGTGCTCGTGGCCCGCGCGCTGGCCCAGCAGCCACGGCTGATGCTGCTGGACGAGCCCACCAACCACCTGGACATACGCCATCAGCT
This sequence comes from Delftia sp., assembly GCF_059499305.1. Taxonomy (NCBI): domain Bacteria; kingdom Pseudomonadati; phylum Pseudomonadota; class Betaproteobacteria; order Burkholderiales; family Comamonadaceae; genus Delftia; species Delftia sp. Next base: position 580,702 of record NZ_JCABYI010000004.1, on the reverse strand, counting down.
GGAGTTGATGTCACTGGTCCGGCGCCTGCAGATCAGCAGCATCGTCGCCCTGCACGACCTCAACATCGCCGCCCACTACTGCGACCGTCTCTATCTCATGGAACAAGGCCGCATCGTTGCCCATGGCACACCGGCCCAGGTACTGACCCCGGCCACCATCGGCCAGGTCTACGGCGTGGCTGCCGAGGTGGACATCCATGCCGCCACCGGCCGGCTGCGCATCAGCTTCATTCCCGATGAACTCCTCTGAAACTTCCATCCCGCCCGGGCCCGACGCCGTGATCGTGCTGGGCCGCGGCGGCACGGGCGCAGCATCGCGCCAAAGCCTGATCGAACTGGCCGATGCCTTGCGCCAGACGCTGGAGCCGGCCTGCAAGGTCGTCACATCGTTCGTGGACAAGGCCGCACCCTCGCTGCCCGAGGCGCTGCAGCAATGCCTGCCGGCGCGCTCCATCGTCGTGCTGCCCCTGTTCTCGCCCGACGAGCCTGCCCTGCTGCGCTGGCTGCACAAGCTGGCCATGCGCTGGCGCTCGCAGTTGCCGGACCAGGGCGTGCAGGTGCGGTTTGCCGACCATCTGCTGGGCGCTGCCGCCATGCCCGCGCTGCTGCTGCCGCAGATCAGGCAAGCCCTGCAGACCCCGGATGTGGCCGAAACCGCAGGCGACCAATGGCAGCACGATCCCCAGGCCTGGTCCCAGGTGCCGGACCACCAGCACCATGCCCTGGTCTGCACGGGACCGCGCTGCACGGCACTGGGCGCCGTGGCCGTCTGGCAAAGCCTGGGCGATGCCGTGCAGGCCAGCAGCGAACTGCGCGCCAGGCTGCGCCTGCTGCAGACCAGCTGCCAGTACCCCTGCACCCATGGCCCGCTGGCCATCGTCTATCCGGACGGCGTCTGGTACGGGCGGCTCACGGCCGAGAATGCCGCCGAAGTGATCGAAACCCATGTGCTCTCGCGGAAGGTCTGCGCGGAGCACCACGTGCACGGGCCTGTGGAGCTGGGAAAGCGGGCTTCGTGATGTCTCAGGGCTGTGCCGCCTCCAGCTCGGCCAGCCTCACCGCCACAAAATCCCGCAACGCACGCACCAGCGGCGTGAACTGCCTGCGGCTGGGGGCGACAAGGAACAGCGGCACGCACTCGGTCGTCCAGTCGGTGCACAGCGCAAGAAGGCGGCCCCGGGCCAGGTCCTCGGCCACGTCGAAATACGACTTGTAGGCAATCCCCCGCCCAGCCACAGCCCAGCGCCGCACGGCATCTCCGTCATTGGCCACATTGCGGCCGCGCACCCGCACATGGACGGGCTCTGGTACGGCAGTCCCCTGCCCTGCCGGCCAGAAGCTCCAGCGGTCGTGCACTTCCTCGCCCAGCATGAAGCACAGGCAGTCATGGCCGGCCAGGTGGTGGGGGGTGGCGGGTGCGCCGCGTTCCTGCAGATAGGAAGGCGCGGCGCAGAGCACGCGGCGGTGCGTGTCCGACAGCGGCAAGGCCACCAGGCTGGAATCCTGCGGCCTGCCATAGCGAAAAGCCGCGTCCACAGGCTCGCTGTAGACATTGGCCGCGCGGTCGGACAGGTGCAGGCGCAGATCCACGCCTGCATGCTGGCTCTGGAACTCGTCCAGCCAGGGCATGAGCACGTTGCGGCCCAGGTCGGAGGGGGCGGCCAGTTGCAGCGTGCCGCGCAAAGCGGCCTGGCCGCCAGCCAACTGGTCGCGCACCTGGCGCAGGCCGGCCAGCGCGGGGCGGCAGTGCTCCAGAAACAGCTCGCCCTCCTGCGTGAGCCGCAGGCTGCGCGTGGAGCGCACGAACAGGGTCACGCCCAGCTCTGCCTCCAGCCGCTTGAGCGCTGCGCTGGCCGCAGCCGGCGTCAGGTCCAGGGCACGCGCCGTGGCCGAGAGGCTGCCGCTGTCTGCGGTGCGCACGAAGATATCCAGGTCTTGCAGGCTTTTCATGGGCATTCGCCAGGCTTTGATTTTCAAAAACTATTTGAAGCTTAGTCCAACGAGAAAGCCATTTGTCGTGCTTGCGCCAACTGGGCGCACGGCCTGGGATGGAAGCCGGCTTCCATCCTTTGGCAGCGGGTCTTGGCGCCGGGGCAACCGTAGTATGGTTGCCGCCATGCAGCTCAAACATTTCGCCGGTGCCCTGGCTGGCAGCCTTGTGTTCGCCACAGCCACGGCAGGGGTCACCGCAGCCAAGACCCCCTCCTATCCCGATGCCGATGCCAGCGACCCCGCAAAGCTGGGCTGGATGGTGGGCTCGCCGCCACCGCCGGACCGCACGCTGCGCTTCGACGACGGCTCCTATTTCCAGTTTCCCGCCATGCGCTGGAGCGTCTCGCACTTTCGCCAGCTCATGCCCACGGTGAATGTGTCGCGCGGCCTGGCGTCTGCGGCACCGCTGGCCCAGGCGTTGCGCGACGACATCGACGAGTTGCGCTTCACGCCATTGGGTGCCAGCCAGCCCATGACCTGGCGCGATTCGCTCAAGGCCAACTACACCGACGGCATCGTGGTGCTGCACAAGGGCCGCGTGGTCTATGAGCGCTACTTCGGCGTGCTCAAGCCCGAAGGCCAGCACGGCGCCATGTCGGTGACCAAGTCCTTCGTCGGCACGCTGGCGGCCATGCTGGCTGCCGAGGGGCAGCTCGACCCCTCGCGCCGCGTGTCGGAGTACGTGCCCGAGCTGGCGGTCTCGGCCTTCGGCAACGCCACGGTGCGCCAACTCATGGACATGACCACGGGCATACGCTTCAGCGAAGACTATGCGGACCCCCAGGCCGAGGTCTGGGCGCACGCGGCAGCGGGCAACCCGCTGCCCAAGGCCAAGGACTACACCGGGCCGCGCAGCTACTACGAATTCCTGCAGACCGTGAAGCCCGAAGGCGTGCACGGCAAGGCCTTCGGCTACCGCACGGCCAACACCGATGCGCTGGGCTGGGTGCTGGCGCGCGTGAGCGGCCAATCGGTGGCCGATCTGCTGTCCGAGCGCATCTGGAGCCGCCTGGGCGCCGAGCAGGATGCCTACATGTCGGTGGACTCCACGGGCACGCCCTTTGCAGGCGGCGGCCTGAACCTGGGCCTGCGGGACCTGGCGCGCTTTGGCGAGATGCTGCGCAACCGGGGCCAGTTCAACGGCCAGCAGATCGTTCCCGCAGCCGCCGTGGACGATATCCGCCGGGGCGGCGATGCGGCGGCCTTTGCCAAGGCCGGCTACAAGCTGCTGCCGGGCTGGACCTACCGCAACATGTGGTGGGTCACGCACAACGCCCATGGCGCCTTCGCGGCGCGCGGCGTGCATGGCCAGACCGTCTACATCGATCCCAAGGCACAGATGGTGATTGCGCGCTTTGCCTCCCATCCGGTGGCTGGCAATGCGGCCAATGACCCGACCTCGCTGCCGGCCTATGAGGCGCTGGGCAGGCTGCTGGCTGGGGAGCGCTGAGGCGCTGAAGGGGAGCGAATTTCCCGCATAGGCTTCGGCGGCCAGGGGGCACCGCCTGCAAGGATGCGTATTGTCAAGAAAATTTGCTAACGTATGTAGCATCTTCTTGCAATAAGTAATTCTTCTATGTTCCAGTCCCTGCGTGCGCGACTCATCGCGCTCAGCGTGGCCATCGTCACCGTGGCCATGCTGGCCCTGGCCATTGCCAACTTCCTCACGGTGCAGCGCCATGTGCTGTCCACCCTCGACGACCAGAGCCGCCAGCTCGTGAACGCCCAGGCCCAGGTGCTGGGCGAATGGGTGGCGACCAAGCGCCTGCTGACGCATACGCTGGCCCAGGCCGTCGATACGCCGGACCCGCGTGCCGTGGTCCAGGCGCTGCGCGACGGCGGCGGCTTCTCGGATGCCTACTTCGGCTACACCGACAAGCGCATGTTCTTCCTCAACGAGATGGCTGCCGACTACGACGTGACGGCCCGCCCCTGGTTCAGGCAGGCGCTCAAGGAAGGCAGGCCCATCGTGACGGCGCCCTATCTGTTTGTCTCTCCACCCGAAGTGGGCGTGACCTTTGCCGAGCCCGTGGGCCCGGCCGGCAATCCCGTCGCCGTGGTCGGCACCGACGTGCTGCTTACCACCGTGGTGCGCACCGTGGGCGCCATCCGGCCCACGCCGGGCAGCTTTGCCTTCTTGGTGGATGAGGCGGGCGCCATCGTCACCCATCCTGATCCGGCACTCACGCTCAAGCCCGTCTCCGCACTCTCGCCCCAGTTGGGTGCCGACGCCATCCAGGCCCTGCCCAAGGCGGACTCCGGCATGCGCACGGCCATCGGCGGCAAGGACTTCCTGTTCTACGGCCAGGGCGTGCCCGGCACGAACTGGCAACTGGTGGTGGCCGTGCAGCGCGACGAGGCGCTGTCCGCGCTGGGTTCGCTGCTCAAGGTGTCGGGCGCCATCGTTGCCATTTCGCTGATCCTGGCGATTGCGCTGCTGGGCGCCGTCATCGCCCGCGTCACGCGCCGGCTGGCCGTGGTGCGCGATGCGCTGGAAGACATCGCCTCGGGTGACGGCGATCTCACGCGCCGCCTGTCGGTGCAAGGCAATGACGAACTGACGCAGATCGCACGTGCGTTCAACCACTTCACCGACAAGATCGCCTCGGTGCTGGTGCGCATCCGGGAATCGTCCGAGACCGTGCGCCATGCCTCCACCGAAATCGCCAGCGGCAACCAGGACCTGTCGGCACGCACCGAGCAGCAGGCCAGCTCGCTGGAGGAAACGGCTGCCGCCATGGAGCAGCTCACGGCCACCGTGCAGCACAACGCCGAGAATGCGCGCCAGGCGCGGCAACTGGCCAGCAGCGCCTCCGACATCGCCACGCATGGCGGCACCGTGGTGGACCAGGTGGTGCGCACCATGGGCGGCATCGAACAATCCTCGCACCGCATTGCCGACATCATCGGCGTGATCGACTCCATCGCATTCCAGACCAATATCCTCGCGCTCAACGCCGCTGTGGAAGCAGCCCGTGCCGGTGAGCAGGGCCGCGGCTTTGCCGTGGTGGCCTCTGAAGTGCGCACGCTGGCCCAGCGCAGCGCCACGGCCGCCAAGGAAATCAAGGCGCTGATCGACGACTCCGTGGGCCAGGTCGATGCCGGCAGCCGGCTGGTGCAGGACGCAGGCGCCACCATGGGCAAGGTGGTGGAAAGCGTGCAGCGCGTGACCGCCATCGTCACCGAGATCAGCAATGCCAGCCAGGAACAGAGCACGGGCATTGCCGAGATCGGGACCGCCGTCAGCCAGATGGACCAGTCCACCCAGCAGAACGCGGCCCTGGTCGAAGAGGCCACGGCCGCCGCCCAGTCGCTGCAGCAGCAGGCCGCGCAGCTGGCGGATGTGGTGGCGGGGTTCCGGCTCCAGTCCTGACCGGGCCCAGCCAGGGGCGCAGGCCCTGACTGCTAGCCCCGCCTGTCCTTGAGGCGCGTCATGGAGCGGCGCGCCGCAGACAGGCTTGCGCGCCGGCCCATGGGCAGTCCAGCACCCGCCTCGGGCGCGGCCGCACCGGCCAATCGCTGCTGCGCCTGCAGCAGGCTGCGAAGGTCCGCTGCCCGCTCCTGCGCCAGGGCGGCCGCATTCTGGGCGGTCTGCAGCTGGGAATGCAGGCTCAGCTGCTCCTCCTCGCTCTTTTCATAGCGGCTTTGCAGCTCTGCAAGGCGGGTCGCTGCCTTGCGCTCCTGCTCGGTGGCGGCCTTGCGCGCGGCCGCCAGTTCCTGCCGCGCACGATCCACCTCATTGAGCATGTGGCGCTCATTGCCCGCGTACTGCTCGGCCATGCGCTGGCGCTCGAGCGCGGCGGACTGCATTTCCTCGCCATGCTTTTGCTGCAACGCCTCGCGCTGGCGGGCCGCTTCGGCCAGCGCATCGCGCATTTCTTCCAGGCGCTCGTCGCGGTCCTGCAGCTGCTGCTGCATTTCATCCAGCCGGCGCGACAAGTCCTGCGACTGGGCCTGGGCCACTTGCAAGGCCTGGTCCATGGCCTCTTTCTGCGCTTGCATGGACGCCTCGCGCCGCGCCATTTGCTCCTGCTGCTCCTGCAGCTCGGCCTGCGTGGCCTGTGCCGCTTCCTCCCGGGATTGCAGGGCGGCGCGGGCGGCCTCCATGGCCTCTTCCTGGGCGGCGTCCCACAGCTGCTGCGCCAGGCGCTGAACGGGATCGGGCACCGACGACGGCAGCAGCTCGCCCTGCCCTGCCGCCACGCCCAGTCGCTGGCCCAGCGTGGCAAACCAGGTCTCCAGCATGGGGCTGACGGTATTCGGCGAGCCCCGGCCAATGTGCTGGCGCACGCGCTCGATGGTCGGCCGCAGGCCCTGGGCGATCAGGGCGTCTGCCGCGGCCCAGACATCGGCTTCCTGCACGCCACGGGTGGATGTTTTCAGCATATCGTGAACTATTTCCAAGATTACCAACGATAAGAGGTTGTTATCGTGAGTTATTTTGATGATGCGTAATACATCATATGTGCCATGTATTAAATATTACATATGAAATTTTCATACAGTATGGATACGCACATTACACGGCTTTGCCCAGGCAAAAGGCCGCTGCAGCCCTCTGGAAAGCTTGGAAACTGAACTTTGCATGGCCTGCATGGCCGCAGGCTCCGCGGCGGCCGGCCATGCTGTGCCGGGCGACAATCCACGGATGCGCAACGGCCCCTTTTCGCTGATTCCCCAAGCCCCGCCTCCGGAAGACAGAAAGCAAGGCAACACCCTGCCTTCTGCAGGGCTGGAGCCTGCCGCCCGGCAGGCCGTGCGCGAGCTGATGCACGAGGGCGAATCCGCCAACACCAGAAACAGCTACCAAAGCGCCATGCGCTACTGGTCCGCCTGGCATGCGCTGCGGTTTGACCGGCAGATGCAGCTGCCGCTGGATGTGCCCTGCGTGCTGCAATTCATCATTGACCATGCCCAGCGGCAGACAGGCGCGGGCCTGGCCAGTGAAATGCCGATGCACATCGACCGCGCCCTGGTCGAGGCCGGATACAAGGCCAGGGAAGGCGCGCTGTCGCACAACACGCTGGTGCACCGCATGGCGGTGCTGTCCAAGGCGCATCAGGTGCATGGACTGGCCAACCCCTGCCAGGACGGTGCGGTGCGCGAGCTGATGTCGCGCACGCGCAAGGCCTATGCGCGGCGCGGTGAAGGTCCCGCCAAGAAGGATGCGCTGACGCGCGACTTGCTGGAGCAATTGCTGGACACCTGTGACGACAGCCTGCGCGGCCGCCGCGACCGCGCCCTGCTGCTGTTCGCCTGGTCCAGCGGCGGGCGCCGCCGCTCGGAGGTGGCCGGAGCCGACATGCGCCACCTGCGGGCCGCGGGGCCGCAGGAATTCATCTACACGCTGACCCACTCCAAGACCAACCAGTCCGGACGGGACGCGCCCGAGAACCACAAGCCCGTCACCGGGCGCGCGGCCCAGGCGCTGGCCGATTGGCTGCGTGCCGCCGCCATACAGGAAGGGCCGATCTTCCGGCGCATCCGCAAGGGCGGCCATGTGGGCGAGCCCCTGTCGCCGGCGGCCGTGCGCGACATCGTGAAGCAGCGCTGTGCGCTGGCAGGCGTGGAGGGAGATTTCTCGGCGCATTCCCTGCGCTCGGGCTTTGTGACCGAGGCCGGGCGCCAGAACGTGCCCCTGCCCGACACCATGGCGCTGACGGGGCACAGCAGCGTCAATACGGTGCTGGGCTATTTCCGTGCGGATTCCGCGTTGAGCAACCGTGCGGCCCGGCTGCTCGATGCCGGCGACGACGATGCGGCCGCCGCCGCGCAAGGCAGCGGCCGGCCGCAATCCTGAGCCGCTGGCTCAAAAGAGCTCAAACTCTCAAAAAGCTCACTCCTGTACCGAGGTCCGCGTGCCGCTCAGGCCCAGCTTGCGCAGCAGCGTGGTGTCGGCCTCCACATCGGGGTTGCCGGTCACCAGCAGCGTGTCCCCGTAGAAGATGGAATTGGCGCCGGCCATGAAGCACAAGGCCTGCACGGCGTCGCCCAGTTGTTGCCGGCCTGCCGACAGGCGTACGCGCGCCGTGGGCATGGTGATGCGCGCCACCGCGATCACGCGCACGAAGTCCAGCGGATCGACAGGCTCGCTGTCCGCCAGCGGCGTGCCGGGCACGCGCACCAGGCTGTTGATGGGCACCGACTCGGGATGCGGATTGAGATTGGCCAGCTGGGCGATCAGGCCCGCGCGGTGCACGGGCGCCTCGCCCATGCCGATGATGCCACCGCAGCACACGCTGATGCCTGCGCCGCGCACGGCCTTGAGCGTGTCCAGGCGGTCCTGGTACTGGCGCGTGCTGACCACGTCCTGGTAGTACTCGGGCGCCGTGTCCAGGTTGTGGTTGTAGTAGTCCAGGCCCGCTTCGCGCAGCGACTGCGCCTGGTGGGGCTGGAGCATGCCCAGCGTGGCGCAGGTCTGCATGCCCAGGCCCTTCACGGCGCCGATCAGCTCGTTCATCTTCTCGATGTCGCGGTCCTTGGGCGCGCGCCAGGCCGCGCCCATGCAAAAGCGCGTGGCGCCGGCATCCTTGGCCGCCTGGGCGGCGCGCGTGACTTCGTCCACGCTCATGAGCTTTTCTGCCTTGACGCCGGTGTCGAACTCGGCCGCCTGCGGGCAGTAGCCGCAGTTCTCGGGGCAGCCTCCGGTCTTGACCGACAGCAGCGTGGCCAGTTCGATATCGCCCGCAGGCCAGTGCTCGCGGTGCACGCTCTGGGCCTGGAACATCAGGTCCATGAAGGGCTTGTCCAGCAGTTCCTGGATGGCCTGCACGCTCCAGGCGCCTTCAAACGGCAGCGTGTCGCTTTTGGAGGGGCGTGCATGCCATTGCAGGGGGCTGCCGGCCGCAGGCTGTGCGGAGGTGGCGGAAGTCGTCGGGGTGGTGCTGCAGGCGGTCATCAAAAACTCCTCTGTGGGTCTGCTCTTTTCATTCTGATGAGCAAAAAAAGCCTTGGGAATGAAAAAGCCGGCTCCTTGGCAAAAATAGTTGCCCCGTTTTCATGGCCTGCAAAAAAAGCGAACTTCGCTTATTTTTGAGCGATGTTGGGCATGTTTGGGCAGAAGTTCTTCTCGGTGACTTCTTCTTGCCGCAAGCACGCAGCCATTGGCGGTCAACATCGCTCAATTGTCCGATGAGCGCTTCAAAAGATGCGTGGACAGGCGCGGCAACGGATTCCCAATACCTGCCAGATGCCTCTCCAAAACGACCACAATGGGTGCCCTCCGTCGTCGCCACAGCGGCTTTCAGCCCTGCCGGCCTGCGGCTGAACCCGTTTCCCTCTGCTTTCGCCGCTTTTGCTCAGATTTCCCTCACATGTCCCTGCGCTCCCTGGAATTTCCTACCGATCACGGCAAGCCGCTGCTGCTCTCGCGCGAGCAGCAGGCCATCCTGGCGCATGAGGGGCGTTCGGCCATCGTGGCTGCGCTGGCGGGAGTGGGCAAGACCACGACGCTGGCCTGCAAGGTGGTCCAGGCCTGCCGCAGCGGCCAGGCGCAGCGCATTCTGGTGCTGGCGTATTCGCGCTCCGGCGTGGCGGCCTTCCATCACCGGCTGCAGCAACTGGTGCGCGAGGTGCCGCCCCAGGTGCAGATCACCACGGTGGAGCGCTGGGCGGCCCAGCAGATCCGCCGCCGCGACCCGGCGGCCCGCTTTCTGGCCGACCGCGTGGCGCTGCAGGCCCGTGTGCGCGAGGCCCATGATGCGCTGCGCGAGCGACTGGCCTGGCAGCCCGACCCTTTGTTCGAGCAGCCCGGCGATCTGGATCTGGACGCCTTCTGGGACTTCAACCTCGGCGCCAAGAAGTCGTTGCTGCCCCAGCGCCTGGCCGAGGAAGGCATGGGACTGGCGAGTTTCTGCGAGGAGTATTTGCTCGACTACCGCCTGGCTTGCCTGTTCTTCGAGTACGAGCGCCGCCGCATCGATCACTGCGGCGACCCGCTGTACTACGCCGAAGGCGACTGCAGCCATGCACTGGCCAGCGACGCCCTGCAGGGCCAGGCGCTGGACCTGCCGCGCTACGACCTGGTGGTGTTCGACGAGATGCATGACCTGGACCCTGCCTCGCTGCAGGTGCTGCGCGCCCTGGTCGGAACCAGCGGCTGCGCCTTTCTGGGTGCAGGCGACTTCAACCAGCACATCGAGGCACAGGCCTGGTCCGTGTTCCGCGACAAGCTCCACCAGCTCGATGATTTCCTGCCCCAGGCCACGGCCACGCTGGCGCTGACCCAGTCGCGGCGCTTCGGCCCCCAAGTGGCCAAGGCCGTCAATGCGCTGTTCAATGTGGGCCTGACAGCGGCGCCCACGCGCTTCAGCACCGTGCACCAGTTGCAGCACTCCGACGACAGCGAGTGCATTGACCAGCTGCTGCAGATCCAGGCCAGCCTGGCACGTGCCACCGAACCCGCTGTGCCGGGCGAGCCGCCTTCTGGCAGCGCGCGCAATCCCTCGCTGACCGTGATCCTGCGCCACGAGCAGGACGCCTGCGCGCTGGAATGGGCCATCCACCGCGCCGGCAAGTCCGCCAGCTTCTACGGCTTCAAGCGTTTTTACCTGCAGCGCGAGATTGCCCTGCTGCTGGGCCTTTGCTATGCACATGGCATGCAGGCGCTGTCCTGGAAGGCCGAGACCAGCGTGCTGGGCAGCGAGATCCTGGCGGCCTTCGTGGAAGGTGCGCTGTTCTACGGCAAGGGCAGCGTGGATGGTGCCGACATGGCCGATCCGTCAAGCCGCCATACGCTGGCCCAGCGCATGGCAGGCGAGATGCTGCACAACCCGCAGATCATCTGGCGCTTCCTGAGCGACCAATCGAGCCTGCAGGGCGGACAACGCAACTTCAAGGCCTTCGGCAGCTTTCTGCAGCTGCCGCTGGCCCTGCAGTCCGATGCGCGGGGCCTGCTGGAGCAGGCCGATGTCTGGGGGCTGTTTGCCGGCGTGGCCCTGTCGCAGGCCCAGACGGCGGCCTTGCGTCAGCGCGTGGAGGCTTTCATGGATTCGGTGGCGGGCATGACCGTGCCCGACATGCTGGCCCAGGTGGCGGCCATGGCCACGCGCTTCGAGCGTGCCGTGCGGGCCGAGCGCGGATTCGACTTCCATCTCAGCACCATCGAGGAAGCCAAGGGCAAGGAGTACGACCACGTCGCCCTGCCCTTCATGGAGCCTGGCCGCTTTCCGGCGACGGCCCCGCACGCGCTGGCCTTTCTGGAGCGCAACCGCCTGTACGTGGCCATGACGCGCGCCAGAAAAAAGCTGTGGCTGCTGGAACATGTCCAGCGGCGCGTACAGCCTTTTGCCTGAGGCGCCTCAGCCCAGCGCGGCGATCACCTCGGCCGGCGCCTGCACCAGCTCGATCAGCACGCCCTCGCCGGCAATCGGGAACTCGTCATTGCTCTTGGGGTGCAGAAAACAGATGTCGTAGCCGGCCGCGCCCTTGCGAATGCCGCCGGGCGCAAAGCGCACGCCCTGCTCCGTCAGCCACTGCACGGCCAGCGGCAGGTCGTCGATCCACAGGCCGATATGGTTCAGCGGCGTGGTGTGGACGGCAGGCTTCTTGTCGATGTCCAGCGGCTGCATGATGTCCACCTCCACCTTGTGCGCTCCCTGGCCCATGGCCAGGATGTCTTCGTCCACGTTCTCGCGCTCGCTCTGGAAGGTGCCGGTCTGGGTCAGCCCCAGCATGTCCACCCACAGGCGCTTCATGCGCTGCTTGTCGGTGCCGCCGATGGCCACCTGCTGTATGCCCAGAACCCGGAAAGGACGCTGTTCGCTTGCCACTGTCTCGCTCCTGTTGATGTATGAAGAATCACATTGTGGAGGCAAACCGGGGCACGCAAGGCGCAGCGGGCAATGCCGCCATGGGGCTCAGAACTCCCCCAGCACCCAGCCGCTGATCACCGCAAAGTACTCGCGCAGCCAGGCGTTGGCGCGGATCGTCGCCGGCGTGGGCGCGCCCACGGTGAAGGCCTGGCCGTAGCCGCTGCGCTCGGCGATCCAGCCCGCGCGCAGCGTATGGAAATCGCTGGTGACGATGGCAATCGCCGCGTCCGGGGCCACGCCGCGCTCCTGCAGCAGGGGCAGGCTCCACGCCAGGTTCAGCGCCGTGCTGGTACTGCGCTGCTCCATCAGCAGGCGTTCTGGCGCAATGCCGTGGCGTTGCTGCAGATAGCGCGCCATGACGGCGCCCTCGCTCTCGCTTTCCCCAAAGTCCACGCCGCCGCTGGTGACCACCAGCGCCTTGGGCTGGCTTGCAGCCAGTTCGGCGGCGCGGTCCAGCCGCTGGGCCAGCGTCAGCGACGGTTGTCCCTCACGCGTGGCGCTGCCCAGCACCACGATGGCCTGCACCGGCTGGTCAGAGGCCAGCCGGGAAGAAGCAGACAGCAGATGTGCCCAGAACAGCAGCAGGCTGGCCAGCCACATCGCCAACGCCGCCCAGCCCAGCCACCAGGCGCGCCGCAGCCAGGCACTGGCACGCAGCCTGCGCGCAATGGCCGCGCGCCAGAAGCTGCACGCCATGAACAGCAGGCCTAGCACCGCTGGCAGCGTCACGCCCAGATTGAACATGCCGCGCGCCATCAGCACCACGGCATCGCCCAGCAGCACGGCGCCAGTGATCAGGCCCAGCCACTGCAAGGCCCCCAGCCGCCGAATGCCCGCGACGGCGTTGCGGCCGGGCACTGGCCCGGGCGCGGCAGAGAGCTTGTGCAACAAGCGTCCTCAGTTCCAGCGCTGGTTGGGGCCGCCGGCGCAGGACCACACGATGACGGGCTGGCCCGGCCGGGCATTGCCGCCTTCGATGTCCAGGCACTTGTTGGCAAAGCGGCTGCGGATCTGTCCACGGCTCCAGTCCCATTTCTGGTTGGGCTGGTTGCGGCATTGCCAGGCGATCACGCGCGCGCCATTGCGCGTGCTTCCGTCGGCGACGTCCAGGCACAGGTCGCCCACGCGCATCTCGCCATCACGCGTCAGCGTGAAGCGCTGGTTTTCACCGCCGCTGCAGTGGTACACGATGAGGCCGTTGCCCGGGCGCAGGCCACCCGACACATCCAGGCACAGGCCGTTCTGGCCCCGCACCTCCCGTCCTCCCCACGACGGGTAGCCGGGCTGCTGGCCCGGGTAGCCCGGATAGTGGTCATCGTTCCATTGCTCGTCGCGTTCACGTTCGCGGTCCTTGTCGCGCTTGTTCGCCAAAATGGCGGCGCCGGCAATGGCTGCCACGGCGGCACCGGCGATCCATGCGCCCGTGTTGTCGCTTCCGCCTTCCTGGCCCTGCGCGCCCTGGGGCAGGCCGGTCAGGATGCGGAAACGCCCGCCGCAGCCACCCTTGACCCACATCTCCCGGCGGCCCAGGTCATAGCCCCAGTTTTGGTTGTAGCTGCAGTTGCCCGCCAAGGTCTCGACCAGTTGGACCTGCTGCGCGTCGTCGGGCAGGCTGTAGGTCTGATAACGACCGTTGGACATGAGCTGCACCGTCTCTTCGCCTGCATGCGCAGGCAGAACCGGCAGGATGAAGCTGCTGGCCAGCAGGACGGAAATGCATTTATTGATTTGCATGGGATTTCTCGGGCTGCGTTTATCTGAGGGGCGGCTACGCGCAGCAACCGGCCTTTTCTTTCAGGCCAAGAATGCAGCCACCGCCTCTTTCCAGGCTGTGGAGTTTAGCCAAGCAATTTGTAGGATTGCGCCAGATTCTGGCAAGGCTGGCTCAAATCATTGCCTGTTGAATCCCGCCACCCCCGCCCGAAACTCCCCACTCCCATACACCGCAGAAACCAGATCCTCATCATCCAGCCGCTGCTCCACGACGATGCGCCGCAGGCTTTCCTTGACTGCTGACTGGGTGGTTGCCGACAAGGCCATGAGCTGCTCGGCCAGCGCCTGTGCCTGGGCTTGCAATTGATCTGCCGGCACCACCGTATGCACGAACCCGCAGGCCTCGGCCTGCTCGGCTGACAGGTAGTCCGCCAGCAGCAGCATGCGCTTGACGCGTGGCACGCCCAGGCTGGCCACCAGGCGGGCGATGTTGCGTGACGACAGCGTGTTGGACAGCGTCTTGGCAATCGGCGCACCGAAGCGCGAGCCGGTGCTGCAGATGCGAAAGTCGCATGCCGTGGCCAGGGCCAGGCCGCCGCCCACGGCCCAGCCGTCGATGACGGCGATGGTGGGCACGGCGATGCGCTCCACGGCGTCGATCACGCGCTCCACGAAGGCTTCATAGGCAATGCCTTGCTGGCCGTCATGGAAGTCCTTGAAGTAGGCGATGTCTGTGCCCGAGATGAAGGATTTGCCGCCCGCACCGCGCAGCATCACGCAGCGGATGGCCGAGTCGGCCTGGCAGCGCTCCAGGGCCGTGAGCAATGCCTCGTACATGGGCATGCTCATGGCGTTGTGGCGTTCGGGGCGGTCGATGAGGATCTCGGCCGCGCCCCCGGCGTGAACGGTCAGCGCCACGGATTCATGCAGGGCGGTGCTCATGCGGCGGCCTTCAGTGCCTGGAGTTCGGCCATGATTTCCGCGTTGTGCTCGCCCAGCAGCGGCGGATGGCGGCGCACCTGCTGGGGCGTGCCGAGCATCTTGACGGGAAAGCCGATGTTCTTGACCTTGCCCTCGATGGGGTGGTCGATCTCCATGCACATGCCGCGGTGCCGGCCATGCTCGCCCTCGAAGGCTTGCGGATAGGTGAGCAGCGGGCCGGCGGGAATTCCGGCCTCCAGCATGCGGTCCACCCAGTCGGCGCTGTCGTGGTGGGCCAATTCCGCTTCCAGCTCGCCTATCAGTGCCTCGCGGTGCTTCAGGCGCAGCGCCACGGTGGCGTAGTCGGGGTGCTCGAGCAGATCGGGGCGCTCGATCAGCGCGCACAGCCTGGCCCAGAGTTTCTGGTTGGTGGCGCCCATGACGAAGTAGCCGTCGCGCGCCTTCACGGCCTGGTAGGGGGCGCTCATCTTGTTGCTGGTGCCCAGCGGCGCGGGCGGCACGCCGGTGCCCCAGTATTCGGACATGTCCCAGATCGAGAAAGCCATGGCCGAGTCGAACAGCGAGGCGTCTATGTGCTGGCCCTGCCCTGTCTTCTGCGCGCCGATATAGGCGGCCAGCAGGCCGTAGGTGGCGAACAGCGCGCAACCGATGTCGGCCACGGGCACGCCGGCCTTGACGGGTTTCTCTCCCTTGTAGCCGGTGACGCTCATCACGCCCGACATGGCCTGGGCCATGAGGTCGAACCCCGGCCGCTGGGCCCAGGGCCCACTCTGGCCGAAGCCCGAGATGCTGACATAGACGATGCGCGGGTTGATGCGGCGAATGCTTTCGTAGTCGATCTTCAGGCGCTGGACAACGCCTGGCCGGTAGTTCTCGACGATGACATCGGCTGTCGTGGCCAGCTGGTAGAAGGCCTCACGCCCCTCCTCGCTCTTGAGGTCCAGCGTCAGCGACCGCTTGTTGCGGTTCATGTTCAGAAAGCCCATGCTGTCCGGGCCCTTCATCTTGAAGCCCATGGCGCCGCGCGTCTGGTCGCCGGTGCCCGGAGGCTCGACCTTGATGACATCGGCGCCCAGGTCGGCCAGCAGCATGCAGGCAAATGGGCCGGCCATGACCTGGCTGACGTCGAGCACGCGGATGCCTTGCAGGGGCAGTTGCAGCGTGTTGGATTGGGGATTGCTCATGCCGGGTCCTCAGCTTTCTTCGGTGATTTTTGCAGCGCGCACCACGTCGCCCCACTTCCTGTATTCGGCAGCCATGAAGGCCGCGAACTTGTCCACGGAGCCGCCGCCGTCCTCCACGCCATAGCCGTCGAAGCGGCTGACCACGTCGGGCATGGCCAGTACGCGGTTGATGTCGGCATTGATGCGCAGTGCCAGGTCGCGGGACATGTCGCGCGGACCCACCACGCCGTACCAGCTCGATGCATCGAAGCCCTTGAAGCCCTGCTCGTCCATGGTGGGCATGGCCGGGAATCCCTTGGCACGGTTCACGCGGGTCTGGGCGATGCCGTGCATTTTTCCGGCGCGCACCTGGGCGGTGGCGGCCGTCATGGTGTCGAAGCTGAAGTCGATCTGGCCGCCGATGAGGTCGGTCTGCATGGGGCCGGAGCCCTTGTAGGGCACGTGGATGCTCTTGACGCCGGCCGCCATGTTGAACATTTCGGCCGCCAGGTGCTGTACCGAGCCCGTGCCCGACGAGCCGAAGCTGATCTTGCCGGGGCTTTTGCGGCACAGCTCCACCACCTCCTGCACCGAGCCATGGCTGTTCCTGCTGCTGGTCACCAGGATGTGGGGCGTGGCGCCGATGAGGGCGATGGGCGCGTAGTCCTTGAGCGGGTCATAGGTGATGGACCTGAAGATCTGCGGCGAGATGGCATGGGTGTTCACATGGGCCATCAGCAGGTTGATGCCTTCGGTGAAGCGCGTCCTGGCGAAGTACTCGGCCGCCAGCGAGCCGGTGGCACCGGGCTTGTTCTCCACGACCACGGGCCGGCCCCAGACCTCGGACAGTTTCTGGCCCACGATGCGCGCGAACACATCGGTGCCGCCACCGGGCGCCCAGCCCACCAGGATCTTGACGGGGCCCTTGGGCAGGTCGGAGCCCGGGGGCGAGGCCCCTGCCCAGGGAGCGGCCAGCGCGGCGGCGCCGGCCGCGATGAAGTCGCGGCGTCTCATGTCTGTCTCCTGCACATCGTTGTTGTGCAGCCACTGTCGCCGCGCGCCGGATTCGCCGCAAGCCTGTGGAACGCATGCCTGGTTTCGCCATATGCGAAACCGTGACGCTCTCAGTTCGCCTCGGAGGCGGGATGCAGCAGCGCCGCCACCACGTTGTGCAATGCCTGTTGCTGGGCCTGCCCTTCGATGAAGGACAGCACATAGCTGCGCTCGTGCCAGTCGCCTTCCAGCGCGGCCCAGCCCAGCTCCGGCCCGGGGTGGAAGCTGCGCAGCACGCCTGGCGGCATCAGGCCCACGCCCAGGCCTTCGCGCACCAGGGCCAGCATGGTGTCGAAGCCGCTGACCGTGAAATCATTGCGGAACACCCTGCCCCGGCTGTGATGGGCACGGCGCAGGGCATTCAGGATGGCCGAGCCCCGGCCCAGGCTGACGATGCGGCACTCCAGCAGCCGGTCCAGCTCCACGGGCTGGTCGCCGAAGCTGAAATGCCTGCGGCTGTAGACCAGCACCAGGCTGTCGCGCCGGTAGTCGGCGCGCGGCAGGTCCACGAATCCGCTGGTTTTCTCGAAGATGCCGATGTCGATGACCTTGTCGCGCAGCAGTTGCTGGACGATGCGGCTGTTTTCTTCCATCACCTGCAGCGTGATGTGGGGATAGCGGCGCTGGGTGGCCGCGATGTCGGCGGCCAGGAACTGCAGGATGACCGACTTGGGCGCGCCGATGATGATGCGGCCGTCACGGCCGCGGCCCAGGGCCTGGGCATCGCCCTCCAGGCGATCGACCAGGTTGCCGATCTGACGGATATGGGCCAGCAGCTTGAGGCCGGGCTCGGTGGCCTGCACGCCATGGGGCTGTCGCTTGAACAGGCGCGTGCCGAGCTGGGCCTCCAGATCACTGAGCCGCCGCGAGGCCGCCGCCACCGCCAGCTGCAGCCGGTCGGCAGCGCGCGAGATGCTGCCCTCCTCGGCAATGGCCAGCACGAGCTGCACGGTGGTGGAGTCGATCTTCATCATGGCGGCGGCCTTCTCGTCTGGCTTCTCGTCTGGCTGGAGGGCGACGATTGTGCCGCAGCGCCCCGCTGCGTCCCACCGGCCCTTTCGTCAGGCTTTGCGCAGAGCCTTGGCCTGGCGGGCCAGCGCCGTGATGCGGCTCCAGTCGCCCTGCTCCAGCGCATCCGTGGGCACCAGCCAGGAGCCGCCCACGCAGACCACATTCTTCAGGGCCAGGAACTCCTGGGCATTGGCTGGCGACACGCCGCCCGTGGGGCAAAAGCGCACATCGCCGAACGGACCCTGCCAGGCCTTGAGCATGGCCGTGCCGCCCGCCTGCACGGCTGGGAAGAATTTCAGCTCGTTGAAGCCGTCGGCCTGGGCGGCCATGATCTCGCCGCTGGTGGCCACGCCGGGCAGCAGCGGCAGCTGCAGGTCCTGGCAGGCCTGGCCCAGTGCGCTGGTGTAGCCGGGGCTCACGGCAAAGCGCGCGCCGGCATGGGCACAGGCGCGCGCATCGGCTGCGCTGCGCACGGTGCCGGCGCCGACGATGGCCTCGGGCACGGCGCGCGCAATGGCCTCGATGCTGGTCAGGCCCTGGGGCGTGCGCAGCGTGACCTCCAGCACGCGGATGCCGCCCGCGACCAGGGCCTGGGCCATGGGAACGGCATGCGCGAGGTCGTTGAGAACGATGACCGGGATGACCGGCGCGTCCTGCATGAGCTCCAAGGCCGTCAGTCGTTGATCCATGTGCAAGCTCCCTCTTCTGCGCTGAGCGCGTGGCGCCGGAATCCGGCAAACAGTTCGCGGCCGAAACCCCGGCCATTGGCTTGGCGCAGCGCCCGGGGCATGGTGGCCACCAGGCGTTGCTGCCATTCGGATTCATCGACCAGCACGGCCAGGGTGCCGGCCACGGCGTCCAGGCGCACCAGGTCGCCATCGCGCAGGCGCGCCAGCGGCCCGTCCACGCAGGCCTCGGGCGAGACGTGGATGGCCGCAGGCACCTTGCCCGAGGCGCCGCTCATGCGGCCGTCCGTGACCAGGGCCACCTTGTAGCCCTTGCCCTGCAGCACGGCCAGGGGCGGAGTGAGCTTGTGCAGCTCGGGCATGCCATTGGCGCGCGGCCCCTGCCAGCGCACAACGCAGATGACATCGCGGTCCAGTTCGCCGGCCTTGAAGGCCTGCTGCAGCGCTTCCTGAGAGTCGAAGACGCGTGCGGGCGCCTCGACCACATGGCGGTCCTCGGGCACGGCGCTGACCTTGATCACGCTGCGCCCCAGGTTGCCGGACAGCAGTTTGAGCCCGCCCGTGGCGCTGAAGGGCGCATCGGCCGGGCGCAGCACGGACAGGTCGCCGGAGACTTCGGCCGCGTGCCAGGCCAACTGGCCGTTGTCCACGGCCGGAATGCGCGCGAACTCCTGCAGGCCATCGGGCCGCACGGTGAGCACATCGCCATGCATGAGGCCGGCCTTGAGCAACTGGCCGATCACATAGCCCGGACCGCCTGCGGCCTGGAACTGGTTCACGTCGGCGCTGCCATTGGGATAGACGCGGGCCAGCAGCGGCACCACGCCCGAGAGCTCGGAAAAATCGTTCCAGTCGATGGTGATGCCCGCAGCGCGCGCCACCGCCACCCAGTGGATCAGGTGGTTGGTGGAGCCGCCCGTGGCCAGCAGGGCCACCATGGCGTTGACGATGCAGCGCTCGTCCACCACGCGGCCGATGGGGGCGAAGCGCTTGTTCCTGGTGATGGCCAGCACGCTGCGCATGGCCTCGCGCGTGAGCAGTTCGCGCTCGCCGTCGGCCGGGTTGATGAAGGCCGTGCCCGGCACGTGCAGACCCATGGCCTCCAGCAGCATCTGGTTGCTGTTGGCTGTGCCGTAGAAGGTGCAGGTGCCTTCGCCATGGTAGGCAGCCGATTCGGCGGCCAGCAGCTCCTTGCGGCCCACCAGGCCCTGCGCGGCCTGTTCGCGCACCTTGGCCTTGTCGCCGTTGGACAGGCCCGAGGTCATGGGTCCGGCCGGCACGAAGACCGTGGGCAGGTGCCCGAAATGCAGGGCGCCGATCAAGAGGCCCGGCACGATCTTGTCGCAGATGCCCAGCATCAGCGCGGCGTCGAATACGTCGTGCGAGAGCGCGATGGCCGTGCCCATGGCAATGGCATCCCGGCTGAACAGGCTCAGCTCCATGCCGGGCGCGCCCTGGGTCACGCCGTCGCACATGGCGGGTACGCCGCCGGCGACCTGCGCCGTGGCGCCCAGCCTGCGTGCCTCGTCCTTGAGGATGTCGGGATAGCGGGCCAGCGGTGCGTGGGCCGACAGCACGTCGTTGTATGCGGTGACGATGGCGACGTTGGGCGCCTTCTCCTCGACGATGCGTATCCTGTCGCCGCCTGGAATGCCCGCAAAGGCATGCGCCACGTTGGCACAGCCCATGGACTGCGCGCCGGGCGGGCGCGCGGCCATGGCGTCCACCTGTTCCAGGTAGGCGGCACGTGATTCGGCACTGCGCTCGCGGATGCGGCGCGTGACCTGGTCGACGATGGGGTGGATGGTGCTCATGGGGTGTCCTGCGGATGCGCTGATGCGCGTTTTCTCTGTGTCGCGTTGTCTTTTTGGTGGATGTCGGCCGGGGCATCCCTCCCAGGTGCGTCCGGCCCTGAATCGAAGCTTACTTCACTGCGCGCGCCTGCTTGACGGCGGCCTGTACCTCATCCCAGGTACCCTGGCCCACGGTCTTGGCAATGCCGGCATTGACCGTGGCGAGCTTGTCGCGCATGCGTCCCACCTCGGCGGCGGGCAGCTCGTTGACCTGCATGCCCTTGGTCTTGATATCGGCCAGGGCCTTGGCCGCTTCCTCGCGCGTGTCCTTGCGCTCGAACTCGCGGCTCTTGACGGCGGCGTCCTGCAGCACCTTCTTCTCGGCCGGTGTCAGCGTGTCCCACCACTTCTTGCTGACGGTGACGATCCAGGGGCTGTAGACGTGGTTGGAGATGGTCAGGTACTTCTGCACCTCGTAGAACTTGCTGGACAGCACGGTGTTGAACGGGTTTTCCTGGCCATCGACGGCGCGGGTTTCCAGCGCGGTGAACAGTTCGGAGAACGGCAGCGGCACGGCGTTGGCGCCCAGGGCCTTGAAGCTGTCGAGGAAGACGTTGTTCTGCATCACGCGCAGCTTCACGTCGGCCAGGTCTTCCAGCTTGGCGATGGGGCGCTTGTTGTTGGTGAGGTTGCGGAAACCGTTCTCCCAGTAGACCAGGCCCACCATGCCCTTGGGCTCCAGCGTGGCCTTGACCTTCTCGCCCACGGGGCCGTCGAGCACGGCGTCGGCCTCCTTGGTACTGCTGAACAGGAACGGCGTGTCCCAGACCGCCATCTCGGGCGACAGGCCGACCAGGGTGGCGGTGGAGCCGACCATCATCTCCTGGGCACCGCCGATCAGCGCCTGCTGCATCTGCGTGTCCGATCCCAGCGAGGCATTGCCGATGGCGCGCACCTTCATCTTGCCGCCCGTGGCCTTTTCGACCTCCTTGGCAAAGAAGCGCGCCGCGCGGCCTTGGTTGGAGTCATCGACCAGGCCGTAGCCGAAGCGCACGATGCGCGGCTTGAAGTCCTGGGCCATGGCCTGGCCCGTGGCGGCCAGCGTGGTGATGGCGGCCATCAGGCCGGCGAGTGCAAAGGGAATACGCATGTTCATCTCCTTGGGTTGTAGTGGGGGGTCAGTGCATCCAGCGCAGAGGGGCCAGGATGATTTGCGGAAAAATCACGAAAAGCACGGCAAGTAGCACATAGACCATCAGGAACGGGTTCGTGCCCTTGATCACGGTCTCCATGCGCAGCCGGCCCACGCCGGCAATCACGTTCTGCACCGTTCCCACGGGCGGCGTGATCAGGCCGATGCAGCCCACGTAGATGAACATGAAGCCGAAGTAGATGGGGTCGATGCCCGCCTTGACGGCCAGCGGCGCGCACACGGGGCCGAAGATCAGGATGGTCGGCGTCAGGTCCATGGCCGTGCCCACCACCAGCAGGAACAGCATCATCGTGGCCATGAACAGCATGGGGTTGCCCAGCAGGCCGGAGAAGCTGTCGGCCAGCATGTTGGGCAGGTCGGCCAGGGTGATCATGTAGGCCGTCACCGTGGCGGCGCCACACAGCAGCATGACCACGGCCGTGGTCTTGGCGGCGGCCAGGAACACGGCGTACAGACGGCTCCATGTCATCTCGCGGTAGATCACCATGGACACGAACAGCGCGTAGACGGCTGCGACCACGGCCGCCTCGGTGGGCGTGAACACGCCGCCCTTGAGGCCGCCCAGGATGATGACCGGCATCATCATGGCCCAGAAGCTCTTGGCCAGTGCCTTCAGACGCGGGCCCCAGGCCATGCGTTCGCCGCGCGACAGGTCGAACTTGCGGGCGATGGACCACCAGGCAAAGATCAGGAAGACGCCCATGATCAGGCCCGGCACCACGCCCGACAGGAACAGCTTGCTGATCGAGGTGTTGGTCGTCACGCCGTAGATCACGAAGGGCATGGACGGCGGAATGATGGGCGCAATGATGCCGCCCGAGGCCAGCAGGCCCGCGCTGTAGCTGTCGGGGTACTTTTGCTCGCGCATCATGGGCAGCAAGATGGTGGCCAGGGCGGCGGTGTCGGCAATGGCCGAGCCGCTCATCGAGGCCAGCAGCACGGCGGCGCCAATGGCCACGTAGCCCAGGCCGCCACGGATATGGCCCACATAGGCGCGCGCCAGGTCGATGATGCGGCGCGACAGGCCGCCCGCGTTCATCAGCTCACCCGCCAGGATGAAGAAAGGCACGGCCAGCAGCGGGAAGTTGTCGAAGCCGGCCTGCAGGTTCTGCGCAAGCAGCTGCGAGTCGAAGAAGTCCAGATGCCACATCAGCGCCACGCCGGTCAACACCAGCGCCTGGGCAATGGGCATGCCGATCACCATGCCGCCGATCAGCACGGCCAGAAAGATCAGGGTCACAACCATGGTGCCTGCTCCTTACTCGACCGAAGTCTCGCCATGGTTTTCTGCCGGCGCGCCGCGGCGCAGGTCGCGCAGCGACACCAACAGCAGGCCCACGGCCAGCACCAGGGTGGCCGCAGCGCCCAGGGCCAGCGGGTAGCCCAGCACCGTGCTGTAGCTGTTCAGCCCGGCCTGCACCTGGGCCCATGAGCCCCACAGCAGCAGGCCCATGCAGACCAGGACCAGCGCCTGCGACACCCAGAACAACACCTTGCGCGCGCCAGGGCCCACGCGGGATGTCACAAGGTCGAAGCCCAGGTGGCTGCCCTCAAAAGCGGCCACGATGGCCCCAATGGCCACCAGCCAGACGAAGAGCAAGCGCGAGATTTCCTCATAGGAAACGATGCTGGTGTGGAACACATAGCGCAGCACCACGTTGACGAACACGGCAATGACCATGCCGGCCAGGGCCAGCACCATCAGCACCTCGGCAAAGTGCTGCAGGCGCGGCTTGGGCCGGACTGCGGGGGAATCGGATTGCATGGTTTTTGTCTCCTGGCGTTATGGGTTCTGGGAGAGAGGGGCGGCCTGCGGCGCCGGATGGACCAGCCAGTCCTGTGCGCGGTGCACGATGTCGGCCAGCGGCAGCGTGGCGTCCACGGACAGCACGGCGCGCTCGCCTGCCGGGCTTTCCAGCGTGGCGAACTGGTTGGCCACCAGCTCGGGAGAGAAGAAGTGGCCGGCGCGCTCCTGCACGCGCTGCAGCGCCGTGCCGTAGTCCAGGTCCAGAAAAACGAAGCCCACGGCACCGGCCGGACCGGCGGCACGCAGGCGGTCACGGTACTTGCGCTTGAGGGCCGAGCAGGTCAGCACCACGCCCTGCCCCGGCATGGCCTGGGCCAGCAGCCGTGCCAGCCGGTCCAGCCAGCCGCTGCGGTCGTCGTCGGTCAGGGGGATGCCCGCCTGCATCTTGCGGATGCTTTCCTCGGCATGGTGGGCATCGCCCTCGTGCAGGGTCCAGCCCAGGGCATCGGCCAGGGCCTGCCCCACGCTCGACTTGCCGCAGCCGGAAACGCCCATGACGACCAGCGCCCGTGGGCGGCTGCCTGCGGCGGTGGCGTCGGTTGTTGTTGGGATAGCGCTATCCATGTTCTTGCAAAAATTGGCAGACCAGGGTCTGCCTTGGATTTCGGTGTGCTTCAGAGGCCTTCGTCCGGGTTTACACGCAGGACTGCGGGCCTTCGAATGATTGGGATAGCGCTATCATAATCTCCAACCCTCTCGCCACCGACCTAGGACATTCCCTTGGCCCGCCAGATTCCGCCTGCATCTCCAGAATCGTCCTGCGCCGATCCTTCCGATCCGGCCCTGCCCGCCACGGGCCGCGCCCGCTCCTCGCGGGCCAGCGGACGCATCACGCTCAGCGATGTGGCACAGGCTGCCGGCGTCAGCCCCATGACGGTCTCACGGGCCCTGCGCGGCGAGCGGCGCGTGGACCCGGCCCTGGTCGAGAAAATCCGCGCCGCCGCCGCGCGCATGGGCTACGTGCCCGACCCTGCCGCGCGCGCTTTGGCCTCCCAGAAAAGCGCCCAAGTGCTGGTGCTGGTGCCCATGCTGTCCAACACCTTGTTCGTGGACCTGATCGAGTCTGTGCACAAGGTGCTGTTCGCCGCCGGCTACCACGCGCTGATCGGCGTGACCCACTATGACCGGGCCGAAGAGGAGCAACTGCTGCGCACTTACCTGCCCATGCGCCCTGCCGGCCTGCTGCTCACCGGCTTTGACCGCAGTCCCGCTGCGCGCGAACTCGTGCAGGCCAGCAAGGTGCCCTGCGTGCACCTGATGGAGCTGGGCGGCGAGCCGGGCACGCCCAGCGTGGGGTTTTCGCAGGCCGAAGCCGGAGCCGCCATCACGCGGCATCTGATGGAGCGCGGGCACAAGCGCATTGCCTTTTGCGCAGGCCAGCTCGATGCCCGCGTGATGCAGCGCGCCTCTGGCTACCGCCAGGCCCTGCAGGATGCGGGCCTGCACGACCCGGCCCTGGAACTGCTGTGGCCCCGCCCCACTTCGATGGCGCTGGGCGCCGAGCTGCTGGACGCCGCCCTGCGGCTGGATCCATCCGTCGATGCCCTCTTCTTCTGCAACGATGACATCGCCCAGGGCGCTCTGCTCGAAGCCCTGCGCCGCGGCATCCGCGTGCCGCAGCAGATCGCCATCGCCGGCTTCAACGACCTGCCCGGCAGCGACCAGATGGTGCCGCCACTGACCACCATCCGCACGCCGCGCGGCCATATCGGAACCGAAGGCGCGCGCATGCTGCTGCAATTGATGCGCGGCGAGGCCTTGCCATTGCACAGCCTGGATCTGGGATATGAGCTGGTGGTGCGGCAAAGCAGTTGAAGCGACAGTGGAAATAAAAAGGCCGGGTCTGCTGCCCGGCCTTTTCTCTGGTCGACGCCTGCGGCGCAGGAATCACGCGGATATCACTCGAATTCCAGGATCACATCGTCCACGGCCAGCGAGTCGCCCTTGCCGGCGCTGATCTTGCTGACCACACCGTCCTGCGACGCGAACAGGATGTTTTCCATCTTCATGGCCTCGATCACGGCCAGCTTTTCGCCGGCCTGCACCTTCTGGCCCGGCTGCACGGCCACGTCCACCAGCAGGCCCGGCATGGGCGACAGCAGGAACCTGGACAGGTCCGGCGGTGCCTTGTAGGGCATGAGCCGGTGCAGTTCGCCGCCGCGCGGCGACAGCACCAGGGCGTCGATCTGCGTGCCGTTGTGGATGACGCGCAGGGCCAGCGGGTTCCTGGCCGTGCCGCGCTCGACCTGCGCCGTGAAGGGCTTGCCGTTGCAGCTGCCCTGCACGCACATGGCGCGCATCGGCGTCTCGCTGCGGAAGGTGTAGGGCTTGCCGTCCACGGTGACGGTGCTGGCGCGGCTTTCCGCGTCGAAGTCGGAAACCTGCACCTCGCGGTACTGGTGCTTGCCATCGGCCCCCAGCACGACCACGCAGTAGTCGGCCGAGACCTTGAGCTCATGACCTCGCATCTGGCCGCTGATGGTGGCGGCGCGCGCGCGGTAGCGGCGGTTCATGTGGCCTGCCAGGGCGACCAGGAAGTCGGGGTCGCCGTGCGGCACATCCTCGGCGTGGAAGCCGTGGGCGTAATGCTCGGCAATGAATCCGGTGTTGAACTCGCCGCTCTTGAACTTGGGATGGGCCAGCAGCGCGGCCTGGAACGGGATGTTGGAGCTGATGCCCCGGATCACGAAGGCGTTGAGCGCCTCGCGCATCTTGGCGATGGCGTCGTTGCGGTCGCTGCCGTGCACGATGAGCTTGGCGATCATCGAGTCGTAGAACATCGGGATTTCGCCGCCTTCATACACGCCCGTATCCACGCGCACGCCGTGCAGGTGGCCGGTGTCGGCCTGCCACATGGTCTGCTCGGGCGGCGAAAAGCGCACCAGGCGGCCGGTGGACGGCAGGAAGTTGCGGAACGGGTCCTCGGCGTTGATGCGGCACTCGATGGCCCAGCCATCGCGCTTGACGTCTTCCTGCGCGATGGCCAGCTTCTCGCCAGCGGCCACGCGGATCATCTGCTCGACCAGATCCAGGCCGGTGATGCACTCGGTCACCGGGTGCTCCACCTGCAGGCGGGTGTTCATTTCCAGGAAGTAGAAATCCTGGTCCTTGCCCACCACGAACTCCACCGTGCCCGCGCTCTGGTAGCCCACGGCCTTGGCCAGGGCCACGGCCTGCTCTCCCATGGCGCGGCGCGTGGCGTCGCTGATGAAGGGGGACGGCGCCTCTTCGATCACCTTCTGGTGCCGGCGCTGGATGGAGCATTCGCGCTCGTTCAGGTAGATCACGTTGCCGTGGCCGTCGCCCAGCACCTGGATCTCGATGTGGCGCGGCTCCTGCACGAACTTCTCGATGAAGATGCGGTCGTCGCCGAAGCTGTTGCGTGCCTCGTTCTGGCAGCTGGCAAAGCCCTCGAAGGCTTCCTTGTCGTTGTAGGCCACGCGCAGGCCCTTGCCGCCGCCGCCGGCGCTGGCCTTGATCATCACGGGGTAGCCGATGCCCTTGGCGATTTCCACGGCGGCCTCGGGGCCGGCGATGGGATCGTTGTAGCCGGGGATGGTGCTCACGCCCGCCTTGTCGGCCAGCTTCTTGGAGGCGATCTTGTCGCCCATGGCCGCGATGGCCGCGTGCTTGGGGCCGATGAAGGCGATGCCCTCTTCCTCCACGCGCCGGGCGAAGGCCTCGTTCTCGGACAGGAAGCCATAGCCTGGGTGCACGGCCTGCGCGCCGGTCTGCTTGCAGGCGGCAATGATGCGGTCGGCCTGCAGGTAGGACTCGCGGCTGGGAGCGGCACCGATGTGCACGGCCTCGTCGGCCAGCTTGACGTGGCGTGCCTCGCGGTCCGCATCGGAGTACACCGCCACGGTCTGTATGCCCATCTTGCGGGCGGTGGCGATGACGCGGCAGGCAATCTCGCCGCGGTTGGCAATCAGGATCTTCTTGAACATCTTCTTAGCCCATTCTTGGAACTAAATCATGGGAACCGGAGCTGTCGTCAGCTTCGCTGTCCCTGTTTTGCGCTTCGCCAGCACTGTCAGTAACCGGCGCGACCAACGCGAGGGACACCGAGGAAGGGCCGCCCCGCACCGAGGGTGTCGTCCCCCTCCCTCGCGAAGCGAGTTAGAGAGGGGGAAGCGGCGGAGCCGCTCAGGGGGTGCTTCACAAGGGGATGTTTCCATGCTTGCGCCACGGATTTTCCAGCTGCTTGTTCTTGAGCATCTGCAGCGAGCGGCAGATGCGCTTGCGCGTCTCGTGCGGCTGGATCACGTCGTCGATGAAGCCGCGCGCGCCCGCCACGAAGGGGTTGGCGAAGCGGGCCTTGTACTCGGCCTCGCGCGCGGCCAGCTTGGCGGGGTCGTTCTTGTCCTCGCGGAAGATGATCTCCACGGCGCCCTTGGCGCCCATCACGGCGATCTCGGCATGGGGCCAGGCCAGGTTGACGTCGCCGCGCAGGTGCTTGGAGGCCATCACGTCATAGGCGCCGCCGTAGGCCTTGCGCGTGATGACGGTGATCTTGGGCACCGTGGCCTCGGCATAGGCGTACAGCAGCTTGGCGCCGTGCTTGATGATGCCGCCGTACTCCTGGCTGGTGCCGGGCATGAAGCCGGGCACGTCCACGAAGGTGACCACGGGGATGTTGAAGGCATCGCAGAAACGCACGAAGCGCGCGGCCTTGATGGAGCTCTTGATGTCCAGGCAGCCGGCCAGCACCAGGGGCTGGTTGGCGACGATGCCCACGGTCTGCCCGTCCATGCGTGCAAAGCCCGTGAGGATGTTCTTGGCGTAGTCGGGCTGCAACTCGAAGAAGTCGCCGTCGTCCACGGTCTTGAGGATCAGCTCCTTCATGTCGTAGGGCTTGTTGGCGTTGTCGGGCACCAGGGTATCCAGCGACTTGTCGGCGCGGTCCACGGGGTCCGAGGTGTAGCGCACGGGCGCCTTCTCGCGGTTGTTCAGCGGCAGGTAGTTGTAGAGGCGGCGCAGCATCATCAGCGCCTCCACGTCGTTGTCGAAGGCCATGTCGGCCACGCCGCTGCGCGTGGTGTGGGTGATGGCGCCGCCCAGCTCCTCGGCCGTGACCTCCTCGTGCGTCACGGTCTTCACCACTTCGGGGCCGGTGACGAACATGTAGCTGCTGTCCTTGACCATGAAGATGAAGTCGGTCATGGCCGGCGAGTACACGGCGCCGCCCGCGCAGGGGCCCATGATCATGGAGATCTGCGGCACCACGCCGCTGGCCAGCACGTTCTTCTGGAACACGTCGGCATAGCCGCCCAGCGAGGCCACGCCTTCCTGGATGCGGGCGCCGCCCGAGTCGTTGAGGCCGATCACGGGGGCGCCGACCTTCATGGCCTGGTCCATGACCTTGCAGATCTTCTCGGCATGGGTCTCGGACAGCGCACCGCCGAAGACGGTGAAGTCCTGGCTGAAGACGAAGACCAGGCGGCCGTTGATCATGCCGTAGCCGGTGACCACGCCGTCGCCGGGGATCTTGCTGTCTTCCATGCCGAAGTCGGTGCAGCGGTGCTCGACGAACATGTCCCATTCCTCGAAGGTGCCGTCGTCCAGCAGCAGCTCGATGCGCTCGCGCGCCGTGAGCTTGCCCTTCTTGTGCTGTGCATCTATGCGCTTTTGGCCGCCACCCAGGCGGGCCTGTTCGCGCTTTGTCTCCAGTTGATCCAGGATGTCTTGCATGCTGCGATTCCTCTAACGTCTAACGGTAAGGTTTGTCTGGTCTTGTCTTGTCGGCCGTCACTGCGGCGCCGCCACGGGGCCGGCCTGCGCCTGCAGCAGATTTCTGGCGGCCGTGCTGGCCGCGATGCGCCCTGCTGCGACGTCGGCCTGCAGCTGGGGCAGCAGCGCCCGCACCTGCGGATGCTGCCGGAAGGCCTGCTTGAGGCCGGAGTCGATACGCTCCCACATCCAGGACAGCGCCTGGCGTTCGCGGCGCAGCGCCAGGCGCCCGTTGGCCTGCTGCAGGCGGCGGAATTCCTCCACCGCGCTCCAGAAGCCGTCAACGCCCTCTTGCTTGAGCGCGCTGATGGTGATGACCCTGGGCTGCCACAGGCGCTCGTCATGGTGGGCGTGCTCGGGATTGCCGTGCATGCCCAGCAGGCGCAGGCTGGAGGTGATCTGGGCCTGCGCGCGCGTGGCGGCATGGGGATCGATGTCGGCCTTGTTGATGACGACCAGGTCGGCCAGCTCCATCACGCCCTTCTTGATGGCCTGCAGGTCATCGCCCGCATTGGGCAGTTGCAGCAGGCAGAACATGTCGCACATGCCCTGCACGGCGATCTCGCTCTGGCCCACGCCCACGGTCTCGACGATGACCACATCGTAGCCAGCCGCCTCGCAGACCAGCATGGCCTCGCGGGTTTTCTCGGCCACGCCGCCCAGTGTGCCGCTGCTGGGGCTGGGGCGGATGTAGGCATCCGGATGAACGGACAACTGCTCCATGCGCGTCTTGTCGCCCAGGATGGAGCCGCCAGACACGGTGGACGATGGGTCGATGGCCAGCACCGCCACCCGTAGGCCGCGCCCAATCAGGAACAGGCCCAGCGTCTCGATGAAGGTGCTCTTGCCCACGCCCGGCACGCCGCTGATGCCCAGGCGGAAAGACCCGCCCGTATGCGGCAGCAGGGCCGTGAGCAGCCCATCGGCCGCAGCGCGGTGATCCGTGCGCGTGGATTCCAAAAGGGTGATGGCCTTGGCCATCGCCCGGCGCTGAACGGCAGGGTTGCCGTTCAGGATGCCGTCTTGCATTTGCTCGGGAGTCACTGCGGCGGGCTCAGAGGCTGTTGGCCTGGCGGATCTGCTCGAGTACGTCCTTGGCGCTGGCCGGGATGGGTGTGCCCGGACCATAGACGCCCTTGACGCCGGCGTTGTAGAGGAAGTCGTAGTCCTGCGCGGGAATCACGCCGCCCACGAAGACGATGATGTCGTCCGCGCCCTGGCGGCGCAGTTCCTCGATGATGGCCGGCACCAGGGTCTTGTGGCCTGCCGCCAGCGTGGACACGCCCACGGCGTGCACGTCGTTCTCGATGGCCTGGCGCGCGCATTCCTCGGGCGTCTGGAACAGCGGGCCCATGTCCACGTCGAAGCCCAGGTCGGCAAAGGCCGTGGCCACCACCTTGGCGCCGCGGTCATGGCCGTCCTGGCCGAGCTTGGCGATCATCACGCGCGGGCGGCGGCCCAATTGCTCGGACGATGCGTCGATTTCGCCCTTGAGCTTTTCCCAGCCCTCGGCCGAGTCGTAGGCTGCTGCATACACGCCGGTCACCTTTTGCGTATCGGCGCGGTGGCGCCCGAAAACCTTCTCCAGCGCATCCGAGACCTCGCCCACCGTGGCGCGCAGGCGCACGGCCTGGATGGACAGGTCCAGCAGGTTGCCCTCGCCGCTTTCGGCGGCCTGGGTCAGGGCCTGAAGGGCGGCCTCGACCTTGGCGGCATCGCGGCTGGCCTTGATCTGGTTCAGGCGCGCGATCTGGCTGTCGCGCACCTTGACGTTGTCCACCTCGAGGATGTCGATGGCGTCTTCCTTGGCCAGCTTGTACTTGTTGACGCCGACGATGACGTCCTTGCCCGAGTCGATGCGCGCCTGCTTCTCGGCGGCGGCGGCCTCGATCTTGAGCTTGGCCCAGCCCGAATCCACGGCGGCGGTCATGCCGCCCATGGCCTCGACCTCCTCGATGATCTTCCAGGCGGCGTCGGCCATGTCCTGGGTCAGCTTTTCCATCATGTAGCTGCCGGCCCAGGGGTCAATCACATTGGTGATGTGGGTCTCTTCCTGGATGATCAGCTGCGTGTTGCGCGCGATGCGGGCCGAGAACTCGGTGGGCAGCGCGATGGCTTCGTCAAAGCTGTTGGTGTGCAGGCTCTGCGTGCCGCCGAAGACGGCGGCCATGGCCTCGATGGTCGTGCGCACCACGTTGTTGTAGGGGTCCTGCTCGGTCAGCGACCAGCCCGAAGTCTGGCAGTGCGTGCGCAGCATCAGGCTCTTGGCCTTCTTGGCGCCGAAGCCCTTCATGATGCGGCACCACAGCAGGCGGGCCGCGCGCATCTTGGCGATTTCCAGATAGAAATTCATGCCGATGGCCCAGAAGAAGGACAGCCGGCCCGCGAAATCGTCCACATCCATGCCCTTGGCCGTGGCGGTCTTGACGTACTCCTTGCCGTCGGCCAGCGTGAAGGCCAGTTCCAGCGCCTGGTTGGCGCCCGCCTCCTGCATGTGATAGCCCGAGATCGAGATCGAGTTGAACTTGGGCATGTTCTTGCTCGTGTACTCGATGATGTCGCCGATGATGCGCATCGACGGCTGGGGCGGGTAGATATACGTGTTGCGGACCATGAACTCCTTGAGGATGTCGTTCTGTATGGTCCCCGACAACTGGTCCTGGGCCACGCCCTGCTCCTCGGCCGCCACCACGTAGCCGGCCAGCACGGGCAGCACGGCGCCGTTCATGGTCATGGACACGCTGATCTTGTCCAGCGGGATCTGGTCGAACAGCACCTTCATGTCCTCGACCGAATCGATGGCTACGCCGGCCTTGCCCACGTCGCCCGTGACACGCGGATGGTCGCTGTCGTAGCCCCGGTGCGTGGCCAGGTCGAAAGCCACCGACACGCCCTGCCCGCCGGCGGCCAGCGCCTTGCGGTAGAAGGCGTTGGACTCCTCGGCCGTGGAAAAGCCCGCGTACTGGCGAATGGTCCAGGGCCGGCCCGCGTACATGGTGGCCTGGGGGCCGCGGATGTAGGGCTCGAAGCCTGGCAGGCTATCCGTATGGGGCAGATCCGCCGTGTCTGCCGCCGTGTACAGCGGCTTGACGTCGATGCCGTCGGGCGTGGTCCAGTGCAGTGCCTGGATGTCGCCCCCTGGAGCGGCCTTGGCGGCCGCCTGGGCCCATTTCTGCAGGTCGGCAGTTGCGAATTCCTGGCCGTTCTGCGCTGTCGGATGGTCTTGTCTCATGTTCTCAGGCTCGTGAATGACAGGTGCCCTTGAGGGCATGCCCCAGAGCTGCCGCAGTTTACATCATTCATAATTATTCATTCAAAATATCTTTGCCGATACAATCCGGGCCACATGTCGACAAACACCCTCACTCCCCGCGCGCTCTACGAACAGGTGGCAGAGAAGCTGCGCCTGCGCATCTTCGCGCACGAACTGGCGCCTGGTGACTGGATCGACGAACTGAAGATTGCCGAGGAATACGGCATCAGCCGTACCCCGCTGCGCGAGGCCCTGAAGGTGCTGGCCGCCGAGGGCCTGGTGACCATGAAGGTGCGCCGTGGCGCCTATGTGACCGAGGTGTCGTCCAAGGACATTGCCGATGTCTATCACCTGCTGAGCCTGCTGGAATCCGATGCCGTGCAGGTCGTGGCCGAATCGGGCAGCGATGAGGAACTTGCCGCCCTGCAGCAGACCCATGAGGAACTCAAGGCGCAGATGCGCGATGCAGACCGCTTCTTCGAGCTCAACGAGAGCTTTCACATGCAGCTGCTGCAGATCGCCGACAACCGCTGGCGCAACCAGCTGGTGGCCGACCTGCGCAAGGTCATGAAGCTCAACCGCCACAAGTCGCTGTTCAAGCAGGGCCGCATCGAGGACTCGCTGGCCGAGCACGAGACCGTCATGCAGGCCCTGTTGCGCCGCGATGGCGCGGCCGCCGCGCAGGCCATGCGTCAGCACTTCAGGAACGGTCTGGCTGCAGCGTCCTGAACTCGGGTTCATCTGAACCCTGGCTGGCTGGGCAACAGTGGCGACGTAGGCGGGCATGCGGCTCCTGGTTCGCTTCAGGCGCATCGCCCGAGAACGCTGCAGTGCAGCATAAACCTCGCCGCCAACTCCGCACATGTCCGAAGCTGACGCCGGGGCCTGCGGTAACCGGCAGCTATCATCAGCGGCACCATCCACTTCGGTCCGCACCTCTTCGCATGAGCATCCAAGATCCAGCCCGCGCCCCTTCCCTGGCCATGAGCCTGCCTGCCGATGCAAGCATGGCCACGGCCGCCACCCTGGTGGAAATGCTGGCCCTGCGCGTGCAGCAGACGCCCGCAGGCGAGGCCTATCGGGCCTATGACGAGGATGCGCGCAGCTGGAAGTCCCTGAACTGGGCGCAGACCGGCGAGCGCGTGGCCCTGTGGGCGCAGGCCCTGGCCGTGCAGGAGCTGGCACCGGGCTCGCGCATTGCCATTCTTTTGCCCAACGGGCTGGATGCCATGTCCATCGACCTGGCCAGCCTGCGCTGCGGCCATGTGCCGGTGCCCCTGCATTCCATAGACAACGCAGGCAGCATTGCCTACATCCTGGCCAATGCCCAGGTGTCCATGCTGTTCGTGGCACAGCAATCCACCTGGGACAAGATCTGCGCCACGGGCCAGGCCCTGCCCGCGCTGCGCAAGGTGGTCGTGGCATCGGCCAAGCCGGCTTCCCGGGCCGCAGAGCCTGAAACCGAAGGCGATGCCGCCGTCCTGGAGGCCCTGCGGCAGATCCCCGTGCAACCGCTGGCCCAATGGCTGGCTGAGGGCGGCGCAGTCCCCCTGCCCCCGCCTCCCTCTGCCGAGGACCTGGCCGCCGTCGTCTACACCTCGGGCACCACGGGCAAGCCCAAGGGCGTGATGCTCACGCACCGCAACGTGGTCTCCAACGTACAGGCCGTGATGCAGCGGCTGCTGCCGCGCAGCGATGATGTTTTCCTGTCCTTCCTGCCGCTGTCGCACACCTTCGAGCGCACGGCAGGCTACTACCTGGCGATGGCCGTGGGCGCCTGCGTGGCCTATTCGCGCTCCGTGGCTCAGCTGGCCGAGGATCTCAAGACCCAGCGTCCCACGGTGCTGGTCTCCGTGCCGCGCATCTACGAGCGCGTGCACGCCAAGGTCATGGAGGCGCTGGCGCGCGCACCGCTCAAGGCCCAGCTGTTCGAACTGGCCCAGGCCAGGGGCTGGCAACGCTTTTGTGAAACACAAGGCATTGCCGATGCGCAGGCGCCCCAGCCCGACGTGCCGGGCTGGATGCAATGGCTGCCCTGGCCCGTGCTCAACCATCTGGTGGCCAAGCCGCTGCTGGCCCAGTTTGGCGGGCGTGTGCGCGTGGCCGTGAGCGGTGGCGCGCCGCTGTCGCCCACGATTGCGCGCTGTTTTCTCGGCCTGGGCCTGCCGCTGATCCAGGGCTACGGAATGACCGAGACCTCGCCCGTGGTCTGCGCCAACACGCTGGAGGACAACCACCCGGCCACCGTGGGCCGCGCCCTGCCGGGCGTGGAAGTGCGCATTGGCGAGAATCGGGAACTGCAGGTGCGCGGGCCCTGCGTGATGCGGGGCTACTGGCAACGCCCCGAAGACACCGCCAAGACCTTCACAGACGACGGCTGGCTGCGCACCGGCGACCAGGCCGTGATCGAGGATGGGCGCGTGCGCATCCAGGGCCGCATCAAGGAAATCATCGTCACCTCCACCGGCGAGAAGATTCCACCGGCCGACCTGGAGCTGGCCATCACCGGCGACCCGTTCTTCACCCAGGTCTTTGTCGTGGGCGAAGACCGCCCCTTCATCGCCGCCGTGGCCGTCATCGAGCGTGGTGAATGGCAGGCCATGGCCCAGCGCCTGGGCCTGGATCCCGAAGATGCCAAGAGCCTGAACCACGCCGCCGCCGAGCGTGAAGCGCTGGCCCGCATCGAGAAACAGGTGGCCAGCTTTGCCCGCTATGCGGTCCCCCGTGCCGTGCACCTGGAACTGGACCCCTGGACCATTGAGAACGGGCTGATGACGCCCACCCTCAAGCTCAAGCGCAACAACCTCATGGCGCGGTTTGAATCGCAGATTGCCGCCATGTACACCAAGCCCGCCGAGCGCTGGCAAGGCCGCAACAGCGCGGGGTGACCCCCAGCCCTTGACAAGCCGCCGCCGGAGAACGGCGGCTTTCCTTATTTCTGATCTGAAAATTGATTTATGTAAGTTACATTGAATTGATCAGAAAGAAGGCAAGAGCGCCCTGTCCGCGCTCTTGCCTTGCCCGCTTCAGGCAGCGGCCAATGCCCTGCCGGCGGGCGCCATGCCGATCTCCTTGAACTCGCTGATCCTGAACGTGGCCACCGCCTGGGCCAGCACGCGGGCCTGTCGCTCCAGGCTGGCAGCTGCGGCGGCAGACTCTTCCACCAGGGCAGCGTTTTGCTGCGTGACCTGGTCCATCTGGGAGACCGCCTCGCTGATCTGTCCCAGGCCGCCGCTTTGCTCCACGCTGGCGGCCGAGATGGCCTCGATCAACGACGCCACTTCGCGCACCTGGGATTCGATGGCGTCCATGGCCTTGCCGGCTTCCCGGACCTGGTTGCCGCCCATTCGCACCGTCTCGGTGGAGGCCGTGATCAACGCCTTGATTTCACGCGCCGCTGCGGCGCTGCGTTGGGCCAGGGAGCGCACTTCTCCGGCCACCACGGCAAACCCCCTGCCCTGCTCGCCCGCCCGCGCGGCCTCCACCGCTGCGTTGAGCGCCAGGATATTCGTCTGGAAGGCGATGGAATCGATGACGCCCGTGATCTCGGCAATCTTTCCGCTGCTAGCCGAGATTTCGTCCATGGTGTCCACGACCCTGGCGACAGTGCCACCGCCCACGCCCGCCACCTCCTTGGCACGCACGGCCAGGGCGCTGGCCTGCCGCGCATTCTCCGAACTCTGGCCCACATTGCCTGCCAGCTGCTCCATGGAGGCCGCCGTCTCCTGCAGGCTGGAGGCCTGGTGTTCGGTGCGGCTGCTCAGGTCCTGGTTGCCTGCGGCGATCTGGCTGGATGCCGTGGTCACCGACTCCACCCCGCGCCGCACATCGCCAACGATGCTGGCCAGCGATTCGCGCATGGCACTCATGGAGCGCAGCAGGTCGCCGACTTCGTCGCGCCCCGTGGCCTGGATCTCGGAAGCCAGATCGCCCTGCTCGATGTGCCGGGCCACCTCCACGGCGGACTTCAGGGGAACGGTGATGGAGCGCGTGACCACATAGCCCAGCGCCACGGCGAGGATGACAGCGGCCGCGACAAAGCCGTAGATCAGCATCTGCGACTGCGCCAGGACCTGGCGGGAGTCCGCATACACATCCTCGGATGCCTTGAGCTGCAGCTCCACCAGTTCGCCGATCTTGGCGCTGATGGGGTCTACGCTGGCATACAGCGCGCCATCGAACTCGTCCAGGCTGCCGGCCCTTTTTCCATCCAGCGTCTTGAGCCGCTGCAGCAGCCGGTCGATGCTCTGGTTGGCAGGTGCGAACAGCGCCTGCGCCTGGCTGGCCAGCACGGCCTCCTGCGAGGTCAGCTGTGTGGACGAATAGCTGCGCCAGGCCGCGTCGATCGCGGGCAGCGTGCCGGAAATGCTCGCCGCTGCCTCCTGCGCCGTGATCAGGCCGGCATTCGCCTTGTTGACCGTATCTATGACGTTGACGGCGTAGGCGTCCGCAATCTGCTTGAGCTGCTTGAGCGGAACCACGCGGTCCTGGTACATGGTCTGCGTGCCCGAGAACACATGGCCCAGCGCCCTTGCGCCGACGGCGCCCACGGCCATCAGGCAGATCAGCAGAACAAGAAAAACACCGGTAAGCCGGGTACCGATACGCACATCGCCGAGTTTTTTCATCGCAGATCCCTCTGTCCCCGTGACGCCATCGGTATAGGCCATCGCTATCGCATCCAGGCAGTCACATTGCTTGCCTTATCGGTAGCAACCGCCGGTTTCTTGAGAGTCAAAAATCAATAAGTTCCATAGGAGTTGCGACGCTCGCGGCTACCGCCCCGCAGGCAAGCCCCCTTCCCCATCCGTGTTGCAGAGCCAACCCTTTCAAAGTCCGAACGGCATTTTCATGTAAGTTACATTGAATGCCTTGAAAAACGGCCCGTGAAAACACGGGCCATCTCACTGGATCAGACGTAGACGTCGACCACGCCGCCCAGCCCGGGCGCCTTGCCGCCCTTCGATGGGGATTGCGATGGCGCCTCGGCCGCCTGCTGCTGCTCGCGCTGCTTGTCGAGCTGGGCCTGCTGCCTGGCGCGCATCAGCGCCTCGATCTGGTTTTGCACCATCATGATCTGCGTCTGCAGCAGCTTGGACTTCTGTTGCTTGGCCTTGGCGTCGATGTTCTCGGAGGCCACTTCCTTGAGCGCCTGCTGCAGCTCCTTGAGCTTGCGCTGCAACGCAGCGATGTCATTGCCGCCGGAGGATGAAGCGGCTCCCGAGGCGGAAGCCGAGGTGGAGGATGAGACTTGCATGCCCCATACATCGACCACTGGCGGGCGAACTGAAGGCCCAAAACGCCCCACCCCCGGCCGCCATCACCCCAGCCAGTGCCGCAGCGCACCCGCCGACGCAATGCCGATCAGCACCGTCGGCAGAATGGGCAGCCGGCTGGCCGCCACCAGCGTCACCACCAGGGCCAGCAGATCGGCCGGACGCTCGGACACAAACGCCGGGGCAATCACCGAGATCAGCACGCAGCCCGGCAGGCTTTCCATCACGTACTGCATGCGCGGGCTCAGCGTGCGCCCGCGCAGCAGCAGGTAGCCGATCACCCGCGTGAAATACGTGCTGCACGCCATGAGCACCAGCGTCAGCAAGGTTGTGGCTTCCATCGCTCAGCTCCTGGGTGCCAGCAAGGCCGCGCAGACCAGGCCAGAGACGGCGCCGGCCGCCACATACCAGGCGCCAGGCACCAGCTTGTAGACCAGGGCCGCCGTCAGCAGGCTCACCAGCCAGGGCCGGCAAGGCCTGACGCCCTTCCACATGCCGCGCAGCAGCACCAGAAACACGGCGGTGAACGCCATGTCGAAGCCGTACTGCTCCAGGTCGCCAATGCGCGGCCCCAGAAAGGCACCGGCCGCCGTGCACGACACCCAGGCCATGTACAGGCCTGCCGACACGCCCATGTAGTAAGGCAGGCTCACGCGCCGCGCGGCACTTCGCTGCGCGTCGGCCAGGGCCAGCGCCCAGCTTTCGTCGCACATGAAGAACAGGGCAGGCAAGGCACGGCGCCTGGGCAGATGGCGCAGATAGGGCGCCAGTGCCGCACCCATCAGGATGTGCCGGCAATTGACCAGAAATGACATGGCGACGATCAGCAGCACATGCGGCGGCGAGGTCCACAGCCGTATGGCCGTGAACTCCGAGCCGCCGCCGAAGTTCATCCCGGTCATGAGAGGAACTTCCAGCGGTGCAAGCCCCTTTTGCACGGCCTGGGCGCCCAGCACCAGGGCAAAGGGCACGAAACCCAGCATCACGGGAATCGCATCCCTGAAGCCGCGAAAGGCCTCGGAACTGCGGGAAACGGAATCTGCCGAAACGGCAGCGGGGGAAAGTGGAATGGATGAAGACATGGAGAGCGGCGATTGTCGGCCTGTGCCGCTGGAATTTGCTGCCGATTCATGCTTCCACCAGCCATTTCACAGATGTTTATGCCGATTTATTGGAGCAACTGGAAATAATCTGCTGCACACAGGCTGATCAAAGCATTTCCATGGCTGGCGGCGCTCCTCGGATGGCCGCGCCTGCCCTCCAGGCATTTCACGAAACCCAACGGCCATTGGCTCCCGCCATGCTGCAGTGCGTCGCAAACGGCTGTGCCGGCCAGGGCGGCAGCGGGACCATGAAGCCCTCATCACTTCGCTTCACCTGAAAGGTTCCCCATGCGCACTTCCGACTTCACCCGCTTCATCGCCCTGGCCGCCATCAGCCTGGGCCTGGCCGGCACCGCCCTCGCCCAGGACGCCACGCCCTCCTCCACTGCTGCCCCCACCGACCTCAGCCGCGCCCAGGTGCTGGCCGACCTGGAAATGTGGCACCGCGCCGGACTCACCTATGTCTCGGACCGCGAGATCGATGTCCGCTCCACCGAATACCAGCGCGGCCTGGAGCGTTACCAACAGCTGCGCGCCAGCCCCGCCTACCGCGAGGCCGTGGCCAGACTGGAGAAAGGGCATGCGGTGGCTCAAGACAAGTGAGCGTTGTCGGTGTGGCCGGTGGTCGAACAGGGGTCAGGAAGCCACCGGCCTGATGGAAAACCCTTGCCTCGTCCCCGGCACCCGCGAGCCATGCGGCCATTCGGTGTTTCTGCAATAATTGCCGCAACAATCATTGCTCAGTCAATCATTTCACTTGCAAGACACCATGACCCAGCCACCCCTGCCCAACGGCCTGCAGCCCTCGGACTTCTACAGCCCCGGCAGCTACACGCCCTTCGAGAGCGTGGGGTTCCTCATGCGCAAGGTGCTCAGCTCCATCCTCCAGCAGGCCGATGCGCAGTTGGCCGAGCATGAGCTGACCTATGTGCAGTGGCTGCCGCTGTACAAGCTGCTGCTGTGCAGCGACGCCACGAATGCCGGCATGGCACGTGACCTGGGGCTGGATCCGGCCTCCATCACGCGGGCGCTGGACCGGCTCGAATCCAAGGGCATGCTGCGGCGCGAGCGCTCCACGGTGGACCGGCGCGTGGTCAAGCTGGTGCTGACCGATGAAGGCCGCGCCATGGCGGCCAAGGTGCCGCAGGTGCTGTCCAGCGTGATGAATGCCCATATGGCCGGCTTCAGCCATGACGAGTCGCGCCAGCTGCTGGACATGCTGCGCCGCCTGCTGGCCAATGGCGATGCGATGCGCGCGCCGGAAGCTGCGCCGCCAGCCCCTGCGCCTGCCACGCCCGCGGCCTGACAGCGCCAGCCCCTTTTTCCGCCCCGGTTTCCGATTTCCTGATTCTTGACCCCCAACAGGCAGACCACCATGCCCAAATCCTTTGTTTCCGTGTCCGCCGCGCCCCGCCGCGTGGCCGCCGCAGCGGCCACCCTGTGCGCCGCGCTGGCCCTGGCCGGTTGTGCTTCCCAGGGCCCGGCCCATGAGCCGCTGGCCCGGCTGGGCGCCTCCGACCTGGGTCTGACGGCCCAGTCCGAGACAGGCGCCAATACCAGCCTGCCCGCCGCCGATTGGTGGAAGTCCCTGGGCGATGCCCAGTTGGACGGCCTGATCGCCCAGGCGCTGCAGGGCAGCCCCAGCCTGGCCATGAGCCGCGCCCGCTTCGACAAGGCCGCCGCCCTGGCCACGGCCACCAGCACGGCCACCGATGTGCGCGGCACGCTCGGCGTCGACGCCACGCGCCAGCACTACAGCGCCAACGGCCTGGTGCCTGCTCCCATTGCCGGCCATACCTACAACACCGGCAACCTGCAGGCCGGGCTGAGCTGGACGCCGGATTTCTTTGGCCGCCATGCCGCCGACCTGCAGGCCGCCCTGGGCCAAGCCCGTGCCGCCCAGGCCGACAGCGCCGCCGCTGCCAACCAGTTGGCCGCCCAGGTGGCGCGCAGCTATGTGGCGCTGGCCCGGCTGATTGCCCAAAAGGATGTGGCCGGCCGCACGCTGACCCAGCGCCAGTCGCTGCTGGAGCTGAGCCAGCAGCGCACGCGCGCCGGGCTGGACAGCCAGGTGGAGTTGACCCAGGCTCAGGCTGGCCTGCCCGATGCCGGCACCCAGATCGAGATGCTGGACGAGCAGATCACGCTGGCGCGCCGCACCATCGCCGTGCTCTGCGGCCAGGCGCCCGAGGCGCAGCTGCAGCTGGCGCCCCGTCTGGCCGCGCTGCAGATCCAGGCCATGCCCGGCCAGTTGGGCGCAGACCTGCTGGGCCGCCGCCCCGATGTGGTGGCCGCGCGCTGGCGCGTGGAGTCGGCAACGCAGGGCATAGAGAGCGCGCGGGCGGATTTCTATCCCGATATCAACCTGACGGCCTTCATCGGCCTCAATGCCGTCGGGCTGGACAACCTGTTCAAGGGCAGCTCGCGCCAGATGGGCGTGACGCCCGCGCTGCGCCTGCCCCTGTTCGACGGCAAGCGCCTGCGCGCCCAATTGCGCGGCACGCAGGCCGATCTGGACACCGCCATCGCCCAGTACAACGGCGTGGTGCTCGATGCGGTCAAGGAAGCGGGCGACGCCATCACTTCCGTGCAATCGCTGGTGCGCCAACAGCAGCTGCAGGCCGAGTCGCTGGAGAAGGCCGAACGCGCCTACGACTTTGCCGTGCAGCGCTACAAGGCCGGCCTGGCCAGCCAGGTGACGGTGCTGAACACCGAAACCCAGGTGATCACCCAGCGCCGCCTGGACGTGGACCTGCGCGCCCGTGCGCTGGACACGCGCGTGTCGCTGATGAAGGCCCTGGGCGGCGGCTGGACCGATGGCACGGATGCCGTGCAGGTCAGCCAGCACTGAGATCGCAACCCGCACAGGAATCCACCGCACTCTTGACCCTCCACCGGGCAGACCGCCAGCCAGCGTGACAGACCGCCAGCTCCCTGCCCCGGCCGCACAACCACATTCACAGATAACAAAGCGCCGTACACCATGACCGACACCAACAAGCAAGCACCCAGCCCTGCCGCCGCACCGGCCGCAGCCTCGCCCGTGGCCAACCCGCAGGGCCGCCGCAAGGGCCTGACCCTCATCGCCGCCGCCGTCGCGGTGGCCGCCGTCGCCTGGGGCGGCTGGCACTGGATGGTGGCCCGCAACTACCAGACCACGGACAACGCCTATGTGGCGGGCAACGTGGTGCAGATCACGCCGCAGGTCGGCGGCACGGTGATCAGCATCGGCGCCGACGACACCGACTACGTCAAGCCCGGCCAGCTGCTGGTGCAGCTGGACTCGGCCGATGCCCTGGTCGCCCTGTCCCAGGCCGAGTCGCAGCTGGCCCAGACCGTGCGCCAGGTGCGCACGCTGTACGCCAACAATGCCCCCCTGGTCGCCCAGGTGGCCCAGCGCGAGGCCGATCTGGCCCGCCTGCAGGCCGATGCCGCCCGCGCCCGCGAGGATGTGGAGCGCCGCCGCCCGCTGCTGGCCACGGGCGCCGTGGGCAAGGAGGAGTTCGACCACGCCCAGTCCCTGGCCCGCACGGCCGGCAATGCCGCCTCGGCAGCCGAAGCCGCCGTGCGCGCCGCCAAGGCGCAGCTGACGGCTGCCGAAGCCCAGACCAAGGGCAGCAGCGCCGAAGAGCACCCCAGCGTGATCGCCGCCTCCGCCAAGGTGCGCGAAGCCTATCTGGCGCTGCAGCGCACGCGCCTGGTCTCGCCCGTGGAAGGCTATGTGGCCAAGCGCGGCGTGCAGCTGGGCCAGCGCGTGGCCTCGGGCGCGCCGCTGATGACGGTGGTGGGCCTGCACAACCTCTGGGTGGATGCCAACTTCAAGGAAAGCCAGCTGGCCCAGCTGCGCATAGGCCAGAAGACCGAGCTGACGGCCGATGTGTACGGCGACAAGATCAGCTACCACGGCACCGTGGTGGGCATGGGTGCCGGCACGGGCGCGGCCTTCTCGCTGCTGCCCGCGCAGAACGCCACCGGCAACTGGATCAAGGTGGTGCAGCGCGTGCCCGTGCGCATTGCGCTGGCGCCGGAAGACCTGGCACAGCACCCGCTGCGCGTGGGCCTGTCCATGGAAGTCAAGGTGGACGTGCGAGACCAGCAGGGCGAGGTGCTGGCAACGACCACGCGCAACGCACCCGTGGCCCAGACCTCCGTCTACGACATGGCGCTGCCGCAGGCCGAGGAGCGCATTGCCCACATCGTGGCGGGCCAGAACGTGGCACCGCTCAAGCAGTTGCCCGAGCTGCCGCCCGTGGCCATGGCCGAGGTGCAGGACAGGGCACAGGGCAAGGCGCCAGCCGCCGTGGCCTCCGCGCCGGTTGACGCGCAGGCCATGCAGTCCAGGTAAGCAGGCATCGCTCCCCCGCCTTCCCAGAACCTACGCGGACTGCCTATGACTTCCTCTACCACCGCCGTGCCGGAGCCGGCGCCGCCGGTCGCCCCCTCGGCGCCGCCGGCCATGCCT
Source organism: Delftia sp. (assembly GCF_059499305.1). Taxonomy (NCBI): domain Bacteria; kingdom Pseudomonadati; phylum Pseudomonadota; class Betaproteobacteria; order Burkholderiales; family Comamonadaceae; genus Delftia; species Delftia sp. The sequence goes on along the minus strand of NZ_JCABYI010000004.1, from coordinate 537,693 downwards.
GCACGGCCGGTCCCGCTCAAGGGCGCCCAGCTGGCCCTGGGTACGCTGGCCCTGTCGCTGGCCACCTTCATGAACGTGCTGGACTCGTCCATCGCCAACGTCGCCATTCCGGCGATCTCGGGCGACGTGGGCGTCAGTCCCAGCCAGGGCACCTGGGTGATCACCAGCTTTGGCGTGGCCAACGCCATCTCGGTGCCGCTCACGGGCTGGCTCACCCAGCGCTTCGGCGCCGTGCGCCTGTTCACCATGAGCGTGCTGCTGTTCGTGCTGACGTCCTGGCTGTGCGGCTTTGCCTCGTCGCTGGAGACGCTGGTGCTGTTCCGCGTGCTCCAGGGCCTGGTTGCCGGCCCCATGATCCCGCTGTCACAGACGCTGCTGCTGTCCAGCTATCCCCCGGCCAAGGCCGGGGTGGCCCTGGCGCTGTGGGGGATGACCACCCTGGTGGCCCCCGTGGTCGGCCCGCTGCTGGGCGGCTGGATCACGGACAACATCTCCTGGCCCTGGATCTTCTATATCAATGTGCCGGTGGGCCTGCTGTCGGCCCTGATGACCTGGAGCATCTACCGCAGCCGCGAGACCCCCACGCGCAAGCTGCCCATCGACTCCGTGGGCCTGGCCCTGCTGGTGCTGTGGGTGGGCGCGCTGCAGCTGATGCTGGACAAGGGCAAGGAGCTGGACTGGTTCGCCTCGGGCGAGATCATCACGCTGTGCGTGCTGGCCATCGTGAGCTTCGTGGTCTTCCTGGTCTGGGAGCTGACCGATGCCCACCCCGTGGTGGACCTGCGCCTGTTCATGCGCCGCAATTTCGCGGCCGGCACGGTGGCGCTGTCGATTGCCTACGGCCTGTTCTTCGGCAACGTGGTGCTGCTGCCCCTGTGGCTGCAGCAGTGGATGGGCTACACCTCCACCACGGCCGGCATGGCACTGGCGCCGGTAGGCATCTTCGCCATCATCCTGACACCGCTGGTGGGCCGCAAGGTCACGCAGTGGGACCCGCGCAGGATGGCCACGGGCGCCTTCATCGTGTTCGCCCTGGTGCTGTGGATGCGCTCGCGCTTCACGGTGGAGACCGACTTCATGCACATCCTGGTGCCCACGCTGATCCAGGGCGCGGCCATGGCCTTCTTCTTCATTCCGCTGACCACGATCACGCTGTCGGGCATTTCGCCGGACCGTATCCCGGCCGCCGCCGGCCTGAGCAACTTCGTGCGGATCACGGCGGGCGCCATGGGCACCTCCATCGCCACCACGCTGTGGGAAAACCGCGCCGCGCTGCACCACGCCCATCTGACCGAAGGGCTGGTCCAGGGCCAGGGCGTGTTCGGCGTCACCCTGCAGGGGCTGCAGGCCGCAGGCCTGAGCCAGGCGCAGGCGCTGGCCCAGATCAACCGGCTGGTGGACCAGCAGGCCTACACGCGCGCCGCCGACGACATCTTCCTGGCGTCGTCCGTGCTGTTCCTGGTGCTGATCGTGCTGATCTGGATGACCAGGCGCCCTGCGGGCCATGCCGGCGGTGCCGAGGCGGCCGGCGCCCATTGATGACCAGCCTCCGGGCCATCACCACAAGGAGCTGCCTGCAGGGGCAGCTCCTTTTTTGTTTACATGACGACACGCAAGGCGCCTTGAACGGGGTCGCCAAGACCACCATCTCGACAGGGCTGCGCCATCGGTTCCATGATGGCGGCGGCCTGAACACCGACGGAGCACCGTGAAAACAACCCGCATCTTCCGCGCCCCGATTGCCGACTACTCCCAATCGCCCCAATCGTCGGCCGGGCGCTTTCGCAACATCCATCCCCGCCCGGCCAATGCCCCCCAGCCCGACGCCAAGGTGATGTGGGACTTCTTCTTCAACAAGCCCAAGAACACCGAGCCTGCGGCGCCCCTGCCCGTGCAGCGGCTCACCCCGGCCGACCTGGCCGCCGCGCCCGAGCGCAGCCTGTACCGCCTGGGCCACTCCACGCTGCTGATGAAACTGCGCGGCGGCTGGTGGATCACCGACCCGGTGTTTGCCGAGCGCGCCTCGCCCTTTTCCTTCATCGGCCCCAAGCGCTTTCATGCGCCGCCCATCGCCCTGCATGAACTGCCCGCGCTGCGCGGCGTGGTGCTCTCGCACGACCACTACGACCATCTGGACCGTGCCACCATCCGCGCCCTGGCGCCCCGGGTCGACTTCTTCCTGTGCACGCTGGGCGTGGGCGACCGGCTCATGGCCTGGGGCGTGGCCCCCGAGAAGGTGCGCCAGTTCGACTGGTGGCAGGACGTGCAGGTGGACGGCCTGCGCTTCACGGCCACGCCGGCCCAGCATTTCTCGGGCCGGGGCCTGCGCGACGGCAACCGCACGCTGTGGGCGTCCTGGGTCATCGAGGACCTGGCAAGCGCCGACACGCTGCGTGTCTTCTTCAGCGGCGACGGCGGCTATTTCGACGGCTTTGCGGAAATCGGCCGGCGCTTCGGGCCCTTCGACCTCACGCTGATGGAGACCGGCGCCTACGACCCGCACTGGCCCTATGTCCACATGCACCCGGCCCAGACCGTGCAGGCCCACCGCGACCTGGGCGGACGCTGGCTGCTGCCCATTCACAACGGCACCTTCAGCCTGGCCATGCATGCCTGGTGGGACCCCTTCGAGCGCGTGCTGGCCCTGGGCGCCGAGCACGGCATTGCCGTGGCCACGCCCATGATGGGCGAGCGCGTGGACCTGGCCGCCCCCCATGCAGGCGAGCGCTGGTGGCGCGCCCTGGTATCTGAGGTCACGCAGGGCGGAGCCGCGCCGGCACCCCGGCCCCAGCCGCGATAAACGCGTTTTTGCTGCATTGCGTCATCGGCCTACGCGGACCGGCATGCATCTGGCTAAAGTGGACCCGGCAAGTGGATCTGGCAGGTAGATCCGGCAAATGGATCCAGAGCTTCAGGAGCGCACATGGCAAACCGCAAATCTTCCAAGGCCGCTTCGGTGGCCCGTCAGGCCACCGATCTGGCCATTGCCGCGCCGCAGGTGGTGGCGCACAGGCTCACCCGCATGGCGCTGGCCGGGGCCAATCCCTCCGCACGGGACCGGCGCGAATTCACGCGCATGGTGTCCGAGAAACAGACAGCCTTCCACCAATCCTGGGCCGCCATGGGCCTGCAGTCCATGGTCGCCAGCCAGGCCCTGATGCAGGCCTGGATGCGCATGTGGTGGATGCCCTGGAGCGCCTCCACCTGGAATGGGGGCGCACTGGCATCGCAGGCCTCGCAATGGAGCAACGCCATGTGGGGCGTGGTGGGCAAGGGCATGGCGCCCGTGCACCGCACCGCAGTGGCCAACGCCCGGCGCCTGGCGCGCGGCTGATCCACCCATATCAAACCCGCTTCATTGACTGGAGCGGCACGGCGCGGCAGGGCTGATGCGGGGGCGAGGTTCGGGTATCCTCGCGGCCTTCGTTCCGTTTTGCTGCGCTGCCGCATTTCCAGGCATGGACTCCATGCAGAGACTGAAAACACGGCCGCGGCAGGCGGATTTCCCCCTTTCTGCCATCGCTTTGCCAGTCTTCCCCGGAGTTCTCTGATGACACACAAGGCCCCGCCTGCCGGCCAGGGCCTGCACGGTCAAGACGACCTGCAGCGCAATCTCACCAACCGCCACATCCAGCTCATCGCCATCGGCGGTGCCATCGGCACGGGCCTGTTCATGGGCTCGGGCAAGACCATCAGCCTGGCGGGTCCGTCCATCGTCTTCGTCTACGCCATCATCGGCGTGATGCTGTTCTTCGTGATGCGGGCCATGGGCGAGCTGCTGCTGTCCAACCTGCAGTACCGATCCTTCATCGATTTCTCGGCCGATCTGCTGGGGCCCTGGGCGGGCTTCTTCACGGGCTGGACGTACTGGTTCTGCTGGATCGTCACGGGCATTGCCGACGTGATCGCCATCTCGGCCTACTCGCAGTTCTGGTTCCCCGACCTGCCCCAGTGGGCCCCGGCCATTGCCTGCGTGGGCCTGCTGCTGGGCCTGAACCTGCTGACGGTGAAGCTGTTCGGCGAGATCGAGTTCTGGTTCGCCATGATCAAGATCGTGGCCATCGTGGCCCTGGTGGCAACGGGGCTGTACATGGTGGGTGCCGCCTTCGTCTCGCCTGCGGGGCGTGCGGCCAGCCTGTCCAACCTCTGGAACGACGGCGGCATGTTCCCCAACGGGATGATGGGCTTTTTCGCGGGCTTCCAGATCGCCGTGTTCGCCTTCGTGGGCATCGAGCTGGTGGGCACCACGGCCGCCGAGGCCAAGGACCCCGAGCGCACGCTGCCGCGCGCCATCAACTCCATTCCCGTGCGCATCATCGTGTTCTACGTGCTGGCCCTGATCGCCATCATGGCCGTCACCCCCTGGCGCGACGTGGTGCCGGGCAAGAGCCCGTTCGTGGAGCTGTTCGTGCTCGCAGGCCTGCCGGCCGCTGCGGGCGTGATCAATTTCGTGGTGCTGACCTCGGCCGCCTCGTCGGCCAACAGCGGTGTGTTCTCCACCAGCCGCATGCTCTACGGCCTGGCGCTCAAGGGCGATGCGCCCAAGTCCTTCCACCGGCTGTCGCGCAGCAGCGTGCCCTCGCGCGGGCTGCTGTTTTCCTGCACCTGCCTGCTGGCCGGCGCCTTCCTGATGTGGGTGGTGCCCGATCTGGTGGAGGCCTTCACGCTGGTGACCACGGTATCGGCCATCCTGTTCATGTTCGTGTGGTCGCTGATCCTGCTGTCCTATATCGCCTACCGGCGCCAGCGCGCGGCCCTTCATGAGGCTTCGCGCTACAAGATGCCGGGCGGCGTGGCCATGTGCGGGGCCTGCCTGGCGTTCTTTGCGGCCATCCTGGGCCTGCTCACCCTGCAGGCCGACACGCGCCAGGCGCTGGTGGTGACGCCGGCCTGGTTTGCCCTGCTGGCCATTGCCTACCAGTTCGTGCGCCGCCGGGCATCGAGCCAACCCTCGGGCAGCTGCGCTGAGCCTTCCAGCGCCCTGCCGGGCGCCGTGGCCAAGCCGCGCTGACCTGGTTTCTGGCCGCCCCCTGCGCTCCGGGGCGGCCTTTGCACGGAGGCGCCGCACCCCGTGCTCCCTCTCAGCGCCCTGCCGACCCCCTTCATTTTTGTGCACCAGACTTGTGCACAACGCCTCAGGCGTGTCCAGCGATTAGATAACGCGTGAACAAAAAACAACTGTCTTTACGTGAAGAGAAAGATGTAGATACAAATCGTTATCATTCGCACCTTGATTTTTAACCCATACGGAACTTTATAAAGATGGTCAGAATCTCGGTGCTCCGCCCTCTTCCACTTTGCGCTGCCCTGGCATGCACAGCCATGGCCCATGCCCAGACGGCCGACAGCAAGGCCGACACGTCCTTGTCCACGGTGGTGGTGACCGCCTCGGGCACGGCCGTGGACATCAAGGAGGCGCCGGCCAGCATCAGCGTGATCACGCGGGAAGACATCGAGCGCAAGCCCGTCACCAGCATCGGCGAGCTGCTGTCCACCATTCCCGGCGTGACCGGCGGTCTGTCGGGCACGGGTGCCCAGTCCAAGATCAAGCTGCGCGGCCTGCCCGAGAAGTACACGCTGATCCTGGTGGACGGCAAGCGCCAGGGCAATTCGGCCGGCATCAACTACCGTGACGACCTGGGCTCGCAGGATCTGGACTGGATCTCGCCCGAGATGATCGAGCGCATCGAGGTGGTGCGCGGCCCCATGTCCTCGCTGTACGGCTCGGACGCCATGGGCGGCGTGATCAACATCATCACGCGCAAGATCGGCAAGCGCTGGAGCGGCTCGACCACGCTGAACTACAGCAAGCCCTCCGACGGCGACCGCGGCGACACGCGCCAGCTGGGCTTCAACATCAGCGGCCCGCTGTCCGACAAGTTCGGCCTGCGCCTGGGCGGCAACTACACGGACCGCGCTGCCGACGAGGGCACGGGCGGCTTCCCGGGCACCTACCAGTCCACGGCCGGCTCGCGCAAGCAAAACCTCAACGCCCTGCTCAACTGGCAGCTCACGCCCGACCAGGTGATCGGCATCGAGGCCGCGCAAGGCATCCAGCGCGCCACGGGCTCCGATCGGTTGGTGAATGGACGCCCCGTGGTATCGCAATGGGGCCTGAGCAAGCTGGAGCAGACCAAGTTCGGCCTCAGCCACGATGGCCGCTGGGGCGACATGACCTCCAAGCTCAACCTTGTGCACAACAAGTACGAGGACAAGGGCGACACCATCGGCAACAACTCCAAGGAAACCACTCTGGACGGCCGCATCGACAAGCCGTTGAAGCTGTGGGGACTGGACCAGGCCATGACGCTGGGCATGCAGTGGCGCCGCGAGTCGCTGGACAACCGCGACACCATCGGCCTGGCGCCCATCGACTACGCGGGGCGCCCGGTCTCGGGCTCGGGCCTGAGCGCCACCACCTGGGCGCTGTTCGGCGAGGACCAGATCTTCCTGCGAGAGAACCTGGCGCTGACGCTGGGCCTGCGCATGGACCACCACCAGAAATACGGCAACAACTGGAGCCCGCGCGCCTACCTGGTCTACCACCCGGCCTCGGAGTGGACGGTTCGCGGCGGCGTCTCGCGCGGCTTCCGTGCGCCCAACCTGAAGGAAAACTCGGCCAGCGCCGCCACGCAATCCGGGGGCAACGGCTGCCGCAGCCTGGCCGGCATGGGCTGGACCAGCACCAGCGTCAACGCCGACGGTACGCGTGGCTGCTACATGGCCGGCAACCCCGACCTGCAGCCCGAGACCAGCACCAACTTCGAGCTGGGCACCAGCTGGGACCGCAATGGCTGGGCGCTGGGTGCCACCTACTTCCACACCAACTTCAAGAACAAGATCGACTACCAGCCGCTGGGCTTCTACAACGGCTTCTGGTGGACCCGCATGGCCAACGCCCAGCGTGCCCGCACGCGCGGCCTGGAAGGCTTCGTGAACGTTCCCCTGGCCAAGGGCCTGACCTGGAACACCAACATCACCAAGATGTTCGAGTCCAAGAACCTGAGCACGGGCGCCTCGCTGCTGGCCGTGCCCGAGCTGTCCATCTACTCGTCGCTGCAGTGGCAGATCCGCCAGGGCTGGTCCGCCATGTTCAGCGCCCGCCACGTGGGCAAGGAAGTCGTGACCACGGGCACGGCCACCACCTTCGCCAAGGCCTACACGACGTTCGACGTGTCCATGAACTACAACGTCACCGACTCGATGACCCTGCGCGCCGGCATCATCAACCTGACCGACAAGGAAACCCGCACCATCGGCGCCAACTACGACAACGGCGGCCGTACCTACTTCGTGGGGATGACGGCCAGGTTCTGATGGCGCGGTTCTGATAGCGCGTTATCGGCCCTTGCGCCGACCCAGTCAAAGCGCCCGTTGTGACGGGCGCTTTTTTCATGGCGAGGAACAGGGCCTCACTCCCAGATGCCGCCCTGCGCAGGGGCCTTGCGCGCCAGCAATTCCTCGTCTGTCAAGGGCCGGCCTGTCCAGACATTCACCTTCGAGGCCCCGGCCGCGCTGCCCAGCTCGCGCAAGGCCCTCAGTTCCACCTGGGTGAATCCGCCCTCGGGGTCACCCAGCGGATGGATGACGATGTGCGGGGAGGCCGCCAGCCAGCCCCCGGCTTGCATGCGCCTGAGCTGGTACTTGAGCAGGTGCTCGGCCAGCACGAAGTCCGATATCAGCGAGCGCGGATGCGCGAACGGATTGACGACTTCCGCAGGCTCCGATGCAGCCGCGAGCCTGGCCTGCGGGCCGGCCGCCAGAATCCGGCGCCGGGGCGGCGGACTCAGGGCCAGCTCGGGAACCTCCGACAGGGTCTGGCCCGTTTTCGGATTTGTCAGCGTCAGGCGCTCGGGAGAAATCTGTACGTAGATGAGTGGCAGGAAGGCAGAGAGCATGGACATCCATCAATCGATTTTCTGAACCACGGTCTGGCCCGGCAGCAAGGCCTGGCCATCACCGCCACGCGGCAGCATGGGCTGGACAGGCAGGCCGCTGTGGCGGTCCAGCAGCAGCGAATGTGCCTCGCCGGGCGCAAACAAATGGCCTTCGCCCCATTGCCGCAAGGCCACGATGACGGGGAACAGGTCCAGCCCCCGGGCCGTCAGCACATATTCCAGGTAGGCCGAGCCTTCGGCGGCGGGTCGGGTTTCGAGGATGCCGGCCTCCACCAGCCGGCGCAGCCGGTCGGCCAGGATATTGCGGGCCGCGCCCAGGCTGCGCTGGAAATCGCCAAAGCGGCTGATGCCATCGAAAGCATCGCGCACGATGAGCAGCGACCAGCGGTCGCCGATCACATCCAGGGAGCGGGCCACCGGACAGGGCTGCGGTGTGTCAGGACGGGTGTCTTCTTTCATGGCGCTATTTTGGTTGCATTTCAAAACTGGTTCAACTAGCATCCAACCAGTTTTGTTTTGCAACTGGATTCAATTCATGAAAGCCTTCCCAGCCTCGGACACGGTCCGCATGCCGCGCAGCCTGGTGCTGCTGTTCGCCGCTGCCAGCGGCCTGAGCGTGGCCAACGTCTACTACGCCCAGCCGCTGCTGGAGGCGCTGGCGGCCGACTTCGGCATCAGCCATGCAGCCGTGGGCGGGGTGGTCACGGCCACGCAGGCCGGCTGCGCGCTGGCACTGCTGCTGCTGGTGCCGCTGGGCGACCGGCTGGAGCGGCGGCGGCTCATGCTTTTGCAGTTGCTGGGCCTGGTGCTGGCCCTGGCGGCAGTCAGCACCGCGCGTTCGGCCGTTCTGCTGCTGGCGGGCATGCTGGCCGTGGGCCTGCTGGGCACGGCCATGACGCAGGGGCTGATCGCCTATGCGGCCAGCGCCAGCCAGGCAAATGAGCGCGGGCGCGTGGTGGGCGCGGCCCAGGGCGGGGTTTTCATCGGCCTGCTTTTGGCGCGCGTGTTTGCCGGCGCCGTGGGTGACCTGGCTGGCTGGCGTGGCGTCTATGCCTGCTCGGCCCTGCTGATGCTGGCCCTGGCCTGGCCCCTGTGGCGGCAACTGCCCCGGCTGGCGGCGCCCTTGCATGCACCCAGCTACACGCAGCTGCTCGCCTCCATGCTCCAGCTGCTGCGCCAGGACCGCATGCTGCGCACACGCGGCATGCTGGCCCTGCTGATGTTTGCCACCTTCAACATCTTCTGGAGCGCCCTGGTCCTGCCGCTGAGCGCACCGCCCTACAGCCTGTCGCTCACGGCCATCGGCGCCTTTGGCCTGGCCGGCGTGGTGGGTGCACTGGCCGCGGCCCGTGCCGGGCACTGGGCAGACCAGGGTTTCGCACAGCGCACCAGCCTGGGCGCGCTGGTGATCCTGCTGTTGGCCTGGGCGCCGATTGCGCTGCTGGAACAATCGCTGTGGGCGCTGGTCGCCGGCATCGTGCTGCTGGACCTGGGCGGCCAGGCCCTGCATGTGACCAACCAGAGCCTGATCTTTCGCAGCAACCCGCAGGCCCACAGCCGGCTGGTGGGGCTGTACATGCTGTTCTATGCCGTGGGCAGCGGGCTGGGCGCGCTGATTTCCACCAACGCCTACGCGCGGTTTGGCTGGCACGGCGTCTGCGTTGCGGGCGCGGCGTTCAGCCTGGCAGCCCTGGCGTTCTGGGCCATGACGCGGGAGGCGGCATCGACTGCGTGCAAACCTGCCCAGGCAACAAACTGAGCCACAGATGCATGGAGCGAGTCAGGACGCAGCTACCGTAGCCACGGCGGCCTCGTCCTCCAGTTCGGACTCCCACTGCGACGGATCAGGCTCCAGACCGCAGGACGAAGTGCGCTCCAGAATGGCCGCCACGATGCCGCCCAGATTGCGCTGCAAATGAGTGATTGCGGCAGCAGCGCCGCCATCATTCCAATCCGCCTGCAGCACAAAATCCCGAAATGCCGGCCAATCCCTGCTCAGCTGCGACACCAGAATGCGCGCCAGATCGTAGGACAACTCATTGGCATCTGCGGACTGCCTGAAGGATTCACCATTCCAAAAGCTCTGTATCGCCTGCGCATTCCAGAATGCCTGATGCCGAGCATGCATCTGCATGGGTGAGGTCAGCGATTTCATGTGGCCATAGAGGCTTTGCTCCATATGGGACGCAATCCCGGCATTAAGCCATACAGGAAGAGGCAGACGCAGCAGGCAAGCATGCGTGAGATTGCGCGCAATCAAGGGCTCCAACGTACCCAGGTCTGCTTTCAGCATCACCAGATGACCTTCGCCTGCCGTGACGAGGACGCTGTCGGTATTTCTTATCTCTTCCCCGTCGTAGCAGTGCGACAGATAGCCGTAGTACTCGGGCTTGTCATCAAAAACGATGAGCGCCTCGCTGAAGCCTTCCGGAAACAGGGCGATCCCGTCGAGCACGCTTTCGATACGCTGCTGCGTTCTGCGCACAAATCCCAGGGTTGCCTTGGCCACATGGTCTTCCTGGCTGCTGACCAGCATCGCGTGCTCGGTTTCATGCAGCGCGTAGTACGGGCCCAGGGCCTGGCGCATATGCTCCAGCCAGCCTTTGCGCAGCCGGGTGCAGGCAGCGCTTCGCTGGGTCTCGTCGGCAATGGCGTCAAGCCATTCCTGGGCAGCCTCCCAATCCAGAATGGGAAATTCGTTTTCAATCGTCCAATGTGCTGAAAAGACAAAGGCGTCCTTCCCTTCCGCGAGGACTTCTCCTGGTGGCGGCGCATGCTCTCGATGAGCAAAAGACTGCGGATCGCGGGCAGAACCGGAGAACCCCGAAAAGACGGTTCGAATAAATTCAAGCATTTGGAGCGGTCAGACAAATAGGCCTGCATTCTGCCGCGAAATCTCGGAAATCCCGCGCCTGCCCAATGCCCCGTCGCGCTTTTATGGCAATGCCATGCCTTTGCTGCCCAACTCCGAAGGCACCCGCCCCAATGTCTTGCGGAACATGGTGGAAAACGCGCTGGGGCTGTCATAGCCCAGGTCCAGCGCCACCTGCGTGACCGATGAGCCCGCAGACAGCCGCGACACCGCTGCCAGCAGGCAGGCCTGCTGGCGCCAGGCGCCAAAGGCCATGCCTGTGTGCTGCTGGAAAAACCGGCTGAAGGTGCGCAGGCTCTTGTTCAGCGCCTGTGCCCAGTCCTGGGGCGTGGCGCGGATGCTGGGCTGGGCCAGGAACTGCTTGCACAGGGCGGCCAGCTTTTCGTCGCGGGGAATGGGCGCGAACAGCGGCAGGCTGCGGGCCGAGGCCAGCTCGTGCAGCACCAGCATGACCAGGGCGCCGTCGCGGCCCGCTTCGTCGTACAGCGCCGGCAGGTCGGCGCAGGACAGCAGCAACTGGTGCAGCAGCGGGGTGACGACCAGGGCCTCGCAATGCACACCCGGGCGGGGCGCAGCAGCCGGTTCGATGTACAGGCTGCGCGTGCTCACGCCCTGCATGCGCACGCTGTGCGGCTTGCTGGCCGGAATCCACACGCCGCTGTAGGGCGGAATGGTCCAGGCGCCGTCGTCGGTTTCCACTTCCATCAGCCCGCTCATCCCGTAGAGAAACTGGGCACGCCGGTGGCTGTGCGTGGGCAGCAGCGTGCCAGGCGTGTAGTCGGTGCCGATGGCCAGCACATCGCGCGCCACGGCGTCCACGGAATGCAGCGGGATGTTGAGCATGGGGATGTCCGGAAAACAGCCAACAGGCTTTGGCAGGAATTCGAGGATTATTGACCCATCCGCGAATGCAGGCCAAACCGCGGCATCCTAAGGTTCAGTCCTTGCTCGTTTTTTCCAAAGGACTGTCTGTGTTCCCTCTCCTGCTGCTGGCTTTCGGTGTGCTTGCCGGCGTGACCACCGTGCTCTTCGGCTTTGGCGGCGGCTTCGTGGCCGTTCCGCTGCTTTATGCGCTGCTGACCTCCATCCACGGCGCGGACTCCGCCGTTGGCCAGGCTGCCATGCACATTGCCGTGGCCACCTCCACCTGCGTGATGATTTTTGGCGCCTCCATGGCCACGCTGCGCCAGCACCGCGCGGGCGCCCTGCCCTGGGATCAGGTGCGGCCACTGGCTGGCTTCATCGCGGCCGGTGCCGTGGCGGGCGCGGCGGCCGCCACCTGGATCAGCGGGGAATGGGTGCGCTGGGCCTTCATCGCCTACCTGGCCCTGACCATCGCCGACGCGCTGCTGCGCCCGGGCTTCGTGCACGGCACCGCCGCCCAATTGCAGCCCATGGGCCGCAGGCCCGCCGCCATCGCAGGCTTGGCGATTGGCGCGATTGCAGCCTTCCTGGGTGTGGGCGGCAGCGTGATGACCGTGCCGCTGATGCGCCGACGCGGCGCCAGCATGGCGGCCGCCACGGCCATGGCCAGCCCGCTGTCCCTGCCCATGGCCGTGGCGGGCACCGCTGCCTACATGCTGGCATCCCATAGCGCGGGGCTGGGCCCCTGGCATGTGGGCTATGTGGACCTGCAGGCCTTTGCGCTGCTGACGGCCGGATCGTGGACAGGCATCAGGCTGGCGGCCCCGCTGATCGGCCGCATTCCCGATGCCCTGCATGCCAAGGCCTACCTGGCCCTGTTGGGCCTGGTGCTGCTGGTCATGATCGTGGCCTGAGCGCTGCGCTCAACCCTCCTGGAAGATCGCCTCGATCCGGGTCTCGAACACCCGGGCGATGGCAAAGGCCAGCGGCAGGCTGGGGTCGTAGCGGCCCGTCTCTATGGCATTGACGGTCTGGCGCGACACGCCCAGCAGGTCAGCCAGCGCAGCCTGGCTCCAGCCGCGCTCGGCGCGCAGTTCACGGATGGTGTTTTTCATCGCCGGGCCGCCTCTGCAGCGCGGCTCATCGGCTGCGCAGCCAGTGGGCCACCGAAGCCGCCACCCAGAGCGCACCCATCAAGGGCCACACCATGAACATGCTGAGCTTGGGAAAACCTGCCATTTCCAGGAATCCGTAGGTGAAGGTGATGCCGGCCGTGCCCGCCGCCGCAATCGCCAGCTGCTCCAGCATGGACTTGCGCAGGAACTCGTCGGTATCCCGCACCAGGCGCACGATGGCCCGCACGGCCAGCGCAAACGCCAGCATGGGGCTGAGCAGCACGGCCGTGCGCGGGGCCCCGGCCTGCATGTCGGCGCTGAGCAAAAGCGCCCCCACCAACAGCGCCATGTAGAGCAGCAGCGCAAATCCCAGCTCCTTCTGGTAGCGGCGGTTGGTGACCGTTGTTTGATTCATGGAAGTTTCTCGCAATGTGTAAAGGATGCTTGACATTGTGCGATGCCACCCGCGGGCATGTCAAGCAAGCTTTACATCGGCACTGAACGCCCCGCCGTACAATCGCCGCCGTTGGTGCCAGCAGCCCCAGGGGCTGCGGTTAAACGGGAAACATGGGGCGGCCAGATAAAGCCGCCCGCATGTACTGCCCCCGCAACAGTGAGTGAAACGCCGCGTGCATGGCACCGGCCCCCGCCAAACCCGTGCCACTGGGCGTACAGCCCGGGAAGGCCTTGGCGAGTGCGTCACCAGTCTGGATACCGGCCAACAGGCGGCCGGCCGCGCATGCAGCGCAGCCGGTCTTTGTGGTTTCCGTGCCGGCGGGGTCGCTGGCGCGCAACTGGCTCGCATCCATGCACACCCTCGCCCTCGCGCGCGCCCCTGGCGCCGCCCTTCGCTCGCCCTCGGCGTTCCCCGTACTGCGCACGTTGTCTGCCCTGGCTGCGGCCTCGCTGCTGGCCTGCCAGGCCCAAGCACAGGTACAACAGGCACAACAGGCACAACAGGCGCAGCGCGCACAGGCCTCCCAGCTCGATACCGTGGTCGTCACCGCCTCGCGCAGCGAGCAGTCCCTGCGCACCGTCACGGCCGACATGACCGTGATCGACGCCGAGACCATTGCCCGCAGCGGCGCCACCGGCGTGGCCGACCTGCTGGTGCAGGTGCCGGGCGTGCAGATCAACCGCAATGGCGGGCCGGGCCAGGTCACCTCGGTCCACCTGCGCGGCACCAGCAACCAGCACACTGCCGTGTTCATCGACGGCGTGCGCTACAGCTCGCAGGAGCTGCAGGGTGGCGCGGTCTGGTCCACCCTGCCGCTGGCGCAGATCGAGCGCATCGAAGTGCTGCGCGGCCCGGCCGCAGCCATCTATGGCTCAGACGCCATGGGCGGCGTGATCCAGATCTTCACCAAGCGGGCGGACGGCCAGACCCGCGCCTATGCCGAGGCCGGCATAGGCAACCAGGGCACCAGCAAGCTGGCCACGGGATTTCAGGGCGGAGCCAACGGCTTCACCTATGGCCTGAACCTGGCCGACGAGCGCAGCGACGGCTTTGACGTCTACCCCGGCAACACCTTCTCGCCCAACCCGGACAAGGATGGCTACAGCAACACCTCGCTGGGCCTGAACGCGGGCTACAAAACGGGCATCCACCAGATCGACGCCAGCCTGCTGCACAGCCGCCTGCGCACCCACTACGACCAGAGCCCGCCGCCGTTCGACGACTACGACGTGGTCAAGAACACCACCGGCAGCCTGCGCTGGCAGGCCGGCTGGAACGCCATGTACAAAAGCGTGGTCCAGATCTCCCATACCGACAGCCAAAGCGACCGCCACACCCAGTCGCCCGAACGCGCCGACGGCAGCTCCACCAACTACCTGCTGCAGAACCTGTTCACGCTGGGCCAGCACCGTTTCAACATCGACCTGGAGCGCCGCGAGGACAAGCTGGACACCCAATACGCCTGGACGCAGAACACCGACAGCCGGCGCGTGCAGAACTCCCTGTCGGCCGGCTGGCGCCTGACCGAGGGCCGCCACCAGTTCGACGCCAACGTGCGCCACGACCAGGTACACGACCAGCAGAACAAGACCACGGGCGGCCTGGGCTACGGCCTGCAGATCGACGAGCGCTGGCGCTGGGTGGCATCGGCCGGCACGGCCTTCCGCACGCCCACGCTGTACGAACGCTTCACGGGCCAGGCGGCGGCCGACCTCAAGCCCGAAAGCAGCACCAACGTGGAAACGGGCCTGCACTATGCGGCCGGTGCCAACCGCCTCTCGGCCGTGGTCTACCGCAACAAGTTCAAGAACCTGATCACCTACGACTGGAACAGCGCCCTTCCCTGCAACTGCTACCGCAACTGGCAAAGCGTGGAGATCACCGGCCTGACGCTGGCGGGCAGCACGCGCCTGGGCAGCGCCAACCTGGGCGCCTCGCTGGACTTCATGAACCCCGAGAACCTGGAGACCGGCAAGCTGCTGCCCTACCGCTCCAAGCGCATGCTCAAGCTCAATGCCGACACCCAGGCTGCCGGCTGGACGCTGGGCGGCGAAGCGCAGCTCTACAGCGGCCGCTATGCCGACGAGGCCAACACCTTCAAGCTGGGCGGATACGGCGTGGTCAACCTTTACGCCCAGCGCCAGCTGACCAGGCAATGGACGCTGCTGGCCCGCGTCAACAACATCGCCGACCGCGACTACGCACCCACGCGCGGCTATGCGAACGCAGGCCGCACCGTGTTCGTCAGCGTGCGCTGGACTCCCCTGCCCTGACCCCATGCATCTGCTTCTGCGCCTGCTTTCGCGCCTGCCCCGCATCCTGCTGCTGACTGCCGCCCTGGCCTGCGCAGGCGGCGCGGGCAACGCCTTTGCGCAAAAGGCGGCGGATGCGGGAACGGGCGGGGCAACCACCACCTACACCGTCTCCGACATGCGCGGCCGTCAGGTGCGCCTGGAGCGCGTGCCGCAGCGCATCGTCTCGCTGCTGCCCTCGCTGACCGAATCGCTGTGCGCGCTGGAGGCCTGCGAGCGCATCGTGGGCGTGGACGAGTTCTCCAACCACCCGGCGCGCGTGGCCGCCCTGCCCAAGCTGGGCCACACTTTTGCCCCGCTGGTCGAGGCCACCGTGCGGCTCAGGCCCGACGTGGTGCTGATGGCGTATTCCGCACCCGTCATCGCACAGCTGGAGCGCTTTGGCATTCCCGTGCTGGCGCTGGACGCCAACGACATGGCGCAGTTGGAGCAGGTACTGCACAAGCTCGACCAGCTGCTGCAGGTGCAGCGCGCCAACGCCCTGCTGGCGCGCATGCAGGCCGAGGTGGACCAGCAGGCCAAGGCGCTGGCTGCGCAAGCGCCCGCCGGGCAGAAGGTGTATTTCGAGGTGGACGCCACGCCTTACGCGGCAGGGCCGGACTCCTTCATAGGCCAGCTGCTGCAGCGCCTGGGCGCGCGCAATGTGCTGCCGCCCAACCTGGGGCCCTTCCCCCGCATCACACCCGAATACGTGCTGCGCCAGCAGCCGGAACTCATCATCCACACGCCGCAGACGCCATCGGCCAGCTTTGCCACCCGCCCCGGCTGGAGCCGCATGCCCGCCGTGCGCTCGGGCCGCATCTGCGCGCTGGACCTGGTCGAGACGGACGTGGTCTCCCGCCCCGGCCCGCGCCTGGGCGAGGCGGCGCGAGCGCTGGCCCGCTGCCTGGAGATGCGGGGCACGGCGCCGCGTTGACTTCGCTGGCCTGCTTGGCCCGCTTGGCCGATGGCCCTGCCTACTCCAGCACCACGGCCGTGCCGCTGGCAGACACCATCAACATGCCGTTGCCCTGGCCCAGCACTTCGTAATCCAGGTCCACCCCCACCACGGCATTCGCGCCCAGTTCCTGGGCGCGTTCCTCCAGCTCCTTGAGCGCAATCTCGCGCGCCCGCTGCAGCTCGCGCTCATAGGTGGCCGACCGCCCGCCCACGATGTCGCGCAGCCCGGCAAACAAGTCCTTGAACACATTGGCGCCCAAAATTGCCTCGCCCGCGACCACGCCGCAGTAGCGGGTGATGCGGCGGCCTTCGATCTGGGGGGTGGTGGTGATGATCATGAGAAATCCTCGGTGAAGATGTTGAAGATGGATTTTGGCCGCCCAGCCTGCGCGAGCCCAACGCAAGGCAGGCCTGCAAGCTGCAGTCTGACATAGGCCTGCGCTATCATCTTTCGCCTTCAGATCTCGGAAGGTGGTTTCAAAAAATTCAATCCCGTGCAGGAGCCATTGGGACTCATCTCCATCTAGGTAGCGAAAAAATCAATGCGAGACCCACCTATTCGGCTCCACCCGCGTCGCAGCGCCCCATGGCAGTGCAAGGCGCCGCAAGCCGCAACATCTTCCCCGCGCCCCAGGCTTGCACGATCGATCCGGCACGATAGGTTCGGCAAGCGCGCGCCCCATCAGCCCCATAATCTGGCTTCAAAAATTTCGCACCCCCTATGACACAGTCCCTCAAAGAACTCCTTGCGGCCAAGGCCGCGCTGGACATGGAAATTGCCAAGGCCCGCACCTCGGCGGCCGACGCTGCCCTGTCCAAGGTCCAGAAGCTGGTGACCGATTTCGGATTCACCCAGCAGCAAGTGTTCCCCTACATCCCAGCAAAAACCAGCGCACCGGCGAAGTATCGCGATCCGTCTACAGGAGCAACGTGGACAGGTCGCGGCAAGCCTCCGAACTGGATCAAGGACCAGGATCGCGACGACTTCCTCATCGAACGCAAACCCGAGGCGGCCCAAGGCCCGTTCCTCGCAGAAATGGCGGCAGCGGCAGCTCGCAACTGAAGGCGCTGCACACGGCGGCACGCAGGATGCTGTGCGGTGCGGTGGGGTTCCGATGCGAAGGAATCTGTGCCGTCCGAAAAAAAAGCCCTCTGAGCATTCAGCGGGCTTTTTTTCCGGCCTGGCGCCGGCAGCGTAGTCACTGCCGGCATCTTTCGATGGCGTGCATCGCGCTCCGGCATGGGGGACCAGCCGGGCCTTTGCGGCACCGCCAGCGCTCAGGCGTGGCTGACCGGGCAGCTGCCGGCCTTGCCCATGATGCTGTCCGCAGGCGCCTGCGCGCGGTCATTCAGACCATAGTCGCGCAGCACCTGGGTGACGCGCACGCGGTAGTCCTTGAAGATCTTGTCGCGGCCGGCGCGCTGGGCGCTGAGGTGGGCTTCCACGTTACGCCACTGGACGACGGCTTCCTCGTCGCGCCAGGTGGTGACGGACATGACTTTCTCGGGGTTGAGCGTGCTCTGGAAGCATTCCACGGAGATGAACCCCTCCATGGGCTTGAGCATGGGGGTGAGCTTGTTGACCAGGTCCACATAGGTCTGGTTCTGGCCGGGCAAGGCCTGCAGTTCGAACAGTACGACAACCATCTTCAACTCTCCTTTTTTCGGGAACAGAGATTCCGGCGCCGCGCAGCGGCGGCTCCGGCGTGGGGGAAATGGGTGAATGGGCGGCGCCGCAGGTTCAGCGGCTGCGCTCCAGGTTGGTCAGCCAGGCGGCCAGCACATCGCGCGCGGCCAGCGCCAGCAGGCCGCCGTATTTCTGGGCATCGGCACGCAGGGTGCGCGGGTCCACCTTGGCCATGCCGAGCTCACAGGCATGGCCGACCAGCCAGCGCTCCAGCCGGGCCGCGTCGGCCTCCAGATGGAATTGCAGGCCCAGCACCTGCGGTCCGACTGCGAAGGCCTGGTTGGCGCCGATGGCGGTGCCGGCCAGGTGCACGGCGCCTTCGGGAATGTCGAACTGGTCGCCATGCCAATGGAGCACGGGCACGCCGTCCAGCCTGGACAGGGGCGAGGCCAGGCCGGCGTCGGTGAGCGTGAGCGGCGAGAAGCCGATTTCCTTGACGCCCAGCGGGTAGACCCTGGCGCCCAGCGCGCGCGCAATGAGCTGCGCGCCCAGGCAGATGCCCAGCAGCGGCTTGCCGCTGTCCAGCCAGCGGCGCACGGCCGCCAGCTCCTGGACGACGAAGGGATAAAGCGCCTCGTCATAGGCACCTATGGGGCCGCCCAGCACGACCAGCAGGTCGGCACGGCCCAGGTCCAGGGTGTCAAGCTCGCCGATGCTGGGATCGACGTACTGCACTTCGTAGCCGCGGCTGGCGAACTCGGCATGCAGGGTGCCCAGGTCTTCGAAGTGGATGTGGCGCAGCGCGATGGCTTTTTTCATGGGAGGAACTCAGGTGGATACAGGAGGGTGGCTTGGAACGTGCGGAGCCCGTCAGGCGCCGGGCTTGAGATCGACGTGGATATGGCCTGCCGAGGGGAAGGTGCAGCAGGCCAAGGCATAGCCGGCTTCCTTTTCCCTGTCGCTGAGGCAAAAGTCCGCCTCCAGCCGTGAACTGCCTCCCGTGATGCGGATGCGGCAGCTGCCGCAGATGCCGGCCCGGCACTGGCTGCGGATGGCAATGCCCACGCCTTCCAGGATCTCCAGCAGGCTTTTGCCGGACGCGGCTTCGACGATCTGCCCGCTGTGCGCGATCTGCAGCTGGCATGCCTGCGCGGTCTCGCCTGGCTGGGCGGTGGATGCGGCAGGCGGCGTGAAGGCCTCGATATGCTGTATGGCACCGGGAAAGCAGGCCCGCGCATGCTCGCGAAAGGTCTGCGCAAAGGCGTGGCCGCCACAGATGACGACGGCCTGGGGCTGGCCCAGCGCCAGCAGGGACTGCTGCGAGGGGCGGCCCGGCACGAAGGGCCCGTGGGCGGCAATGTCTTCACGCGTGATGTGGATACGCAGGTCGAACCAGGGGGCCGTTTCGCACAGCTGCTGCAGCTCCTGCAGGAACGGAATGTCGGCCATGCGCGCAAAGCACAGCAGCAGCGTGGTGCGGGGCACGCGCCGGCCCTGCTGGCGCAGCCGGTCCAGTTCGCGCAGCAGCGCCAGCGGCAAGGTCAGGCCGATGCCGCCGGCCAGCATGACCAGGGAGTCCAGGCCCAGCACCAGGTCGGCCGTGATGTCGCCGGCCACGCCGCCCAGCGGCAGCGTGGAGCCTGCGCGCAGCACCGCATGCATGTGGTCGGAGACGCTGCCCCGGCCCGAGCTTTTGACGGCAATGTCGAACTGGCCGGCGCCGTCGTGCTCGCTGCAGGGCTCGTAGCGGGTGATGGAGTACAGCCGCTGCTGCATGGTGCCACTGGCGTCGGCATGCTCGATGGCCACATGCCGGCCGGGCCGCAGGCCGCCGAGGAATTGCGCCGAGGCGCCCTGCACGCGCAGGGTGTAGACCATGACGCCGCCCGCCTCTGCCCGTGCAGCGGCGCAGCGCGCGAGCATGCTGCCTGCCTGGAGGGCGGCGCTCATGCCTGCATCTCCTCGAGGACCGAGGACACCAGCGCCACGCTGCCGCCCAGGTTGCGGCCCGCCAGGCCGATGCGGTCGATCAGGCTTTGCACCGAGTCGGTGTAGACGCCGATCTCGTTGCTGTCGCGCACGTCGTGCAGGATGTCGCGCGCATGCGGCATGCCGACCATGGTGAAGACGGTGGACCAGGCGCCCAGTTCGTTGTTGGCGAACATCTGCACGGTCTTGAGGATGATGGAGCGCAGGTAGCTGCGCTCGCGGTTGCTCAGGCCCTGGACGATGTCGGTGGCCACCGAGCTGAAGACGCTGGAGTGGCTCCATTCGTCCACGGCGTGGGTGCGCGTGACCTCGTGGCAGATGGGCTGGATGCTGCGGTCCTCGGCCATGGTCTTGAGGTAGTCGGTGATCAGGGTCTCGCTGGCGCAGGCAATGGCAAAGCGCGCCAGGCGGCGTTCCCATTCCGCGCCGCACTGCGCCAGCACGCCGTTGCGCCAGCCGACGAGGTTGAAGTCCGCGTAGTCCAGCGGCGCCAGGCCGCGCATCTCGTAGATGTAGTTGCAGGCCATGATGGACATGCGGGTGTGCAGGGCCTCGTCCAGCAGGGCCTGGGACATGACGTCCTGCAGCAGCGCGCGGTTTGCGCTGGGCGGCGGGGTCTTGATGATGTCCTCGCAGGCCGGCGTGACCACGTTGCACTCGATGTAGATGGTCTTGAGGTTGTAGATGCCCCAGGCGTAGGACATGCATTGGTCGCGCAGGTGCTGTGGCGCCTCCACCCATGCCTGGTGATCGCGAAACGGCAGCAGCGAGGCGGTGAAGTCCTGCCGGGCGGGGTCGAACGCCAAGCCGCAGTAATCAGGCAGGTCCTGATTCACGGCCGCTCTTGACTTCCAGAGCAGGGACAGCTTTTTGAGCGCATCGCGCACGGCGTCATCTGTCCGAGAGATATCGAGATTCATTTTTCAACTCCGTGTGATTGAACTTGATTGATCTGAGTCAAATCGCCTATTCCCTCCCCCCAACTTTCTCCATCTGCCGCAATCACCAATGGCGCCGCAAATGGCACTGCAATTGACGCTGCAGATGGCAGATACGTTGTCATGGATTTCTTCACTCTGTCATATTCCACCTTGAATCAATCTGCCCGACTGCAGAGTGCGGATGATTCGTGGCGGTATTGGATCTCATGACTTTCAACGTCTGGCGGCGAATTCTATGGAGAGAGCGTGGATTCAAACAGACCTATTTTCGTCAATGAACCAGACCGCTTTTCTCAACGGTTTACATTGGCATGCCACCTTAATTGGTCTGCTCACCCGCTGAAACATGGTCGGAATCAAGGCAGCTGCACTTTGTAGACTGCCCATTACCGATGCGCCCTGGTTTCCAAATCCTTCCATAACCCGGGCGCTGCCGATTCCCGTGCTTCAGCGCCTCCAAGACAGCCAATGCGACATGGACGATTTATCGCTCCCCAGAATCAATTCCCTGGAACTCCAACACGCGGACAGCGAGGCCTGGGACGCCATAGCGGCCGAGCGGACACGGCAGGCGCGTTCGATTGAATTGATTGCCTCCGAAAATTTCGTGAGCCGTGCGGTGATGGAAGCGCAGGGCTCGGTGCTGACCAACAAATACGCCGAGGGCTATCCCGGCGTGCGCTACTACGGCGGCTGCGCCAATGCCGATGCCGTGGAGAACCTGGCCATTGCGCGTGCCAAGGCGCTGTTCGGCTGCGCGCACGCCAACGTGCAGCCGCACTCGGGCAGCCAGGCCAACCAGGGCGTGTACCTGGCGTTCCTGGAGCCCGGCGACAAGATCATGGGGCTGGACCTGCGCTCGGGCGGGCACCTGACGCACGGCTCCAGCGTGAGCGTGTCGGGCAAGTGGTTCCAGTCCATCAGCTACGAGGTGGACGCCCGCTCCCAACTCATCGACATGGACCAGGTGCGGCGCATTGCGCTGAAGGAGCGGCCCAGGCTCATCATTGCCGGAGGCTCGGCCTATTCACGGCAGATGGACTGGGCCGAGTTCCGGCGCATTGCCGACCGGGTAGGCGCTATCTTCATGGCCGACATCGCGCACGTGGCGGGGCTGGTGGCCGCGGGCGTGTTCCCCTCGCCCGTGGAGCACGCCCATGTGACCACGACCACCACGCACAAGACGCTGCGCGGGCCGCGCGGCGGCATGATCCTCTCGGCCGACGCCGAGATCGCCAGGCGCATAGACGCCGCCGTGTTTCCGGGCCTGCAGTCCGGGCCGCTGATGCATGTGGTGGCGGCCAAGGCGGTGGCGCTGGGCGAGGCGCTCAAGCCCGCCTTCCGTACCTATGCGCGGGCCGTGGTGGACAACGCCCGCGTGCTGTGCGACCGGCTGTCGCAGGGCGGGCTGTCCGTGGTGTCCGCAGGCACGGACTGCCATCTGGGCGTGATCGACCTGCGCCCCTGGGAGCTGACGGGCAAGGCCGCCGAAACGGCGCTGGAGCAGATCGGCATCACGGTCAACAAGAACGCCGTGCCCGGCGATGGCGCGCGGCCGCTGGTGACCTCGGGCATCCGCGTGGGCAGCGCGGCCTGCACCACGCGCGGCATGGGCGCCGACGAGTTCCGCGAGATCGGCGACATGATTCTTGCCACGCTGGGCGGCATACGCAGCGGCACCATGAACGCGCGCACGCTCAAGTCCATCCACGAAGGCGTGTCCGACCTGACCGCGCGCTTTCCCCTGCCCTACTGAGGCATGCAGCGTCCGGCTTCTCCCAACCTGTCAGGGTTTTCGCAGCGCGTTGGCCAGGCGCAGCACGGCGGCCTCGATCTCGTAGGCCGTGAGCGAGGCATAGCCCAGCAGCCAGCCCGCCTGCCGCTGCTCGCCCGCGTACAGGCGGCTGAGCCCCTGCAGCAGCACGCCCGCCGCGGCGGCGCGGCGGATGGTGTCTTCCTCGGACCAGCCGGGCTCCAGCAGGCAGGGCACCTGCATGCCGCCCTGGGGCCTTGGCGCGGTGACGATGCCGGCCAGGTGCCTGCCTATGGATTCGAGGATGACCTCGCGCCGCCCCGCATACAGCTTGCGCATGGCCCGCACGTGGGAGTTGTAGTGGCCGTCCTCCATGAAGCGCGCCAGCGTCAGCTGCTGGATCTGGGGCGTGTGCCCGTCCATGATGCTGCGCGCCTGGACAAAGGCGCGCACCAGCTCCTGCGGCAAGGCCATGTAGCCCATGCGCAGGCCCGGGTACAGGGTCTTGCCGAAGGTGCCGATGTAGATGGTGCGCGCGTGCTTGTCCAGGCCTTGCACGCAGGCGGTGGGCATGCCGTCGTAGTGGAATTCGCTGTCGTAGTCGTCCTCGATGATCCAGCGCCCGCGCTCGAATGCCCAGCGGATCAGGTCCAGCCGCCGCTCCAGCTGCATGGTGACGCCCGTGGGGTACTGGTGCGATGGCGTGACATAGACGCAGGTGGCGCCGCTGCGGTCGGCGTGCAGCAGGTCGGTGCGAATGCCTTGCGCGTCCACGTCGATGGGCAGGACCTTGGCCTCGGCCGACTCGAAGGCCTTGCGGGCGCCGAAGTAGCCCGGGTTCTCCAGCAGGATGGGCCGGCCCGCATCCACCAGCAGCTGCGCGCACAGGAACAGCGCCTGCCGCGTGCTGCTGAGCACCACGATCTGCCCGGCCTCCACCTTGGCGCCGCGCTCCAGGTTGAGGTAGGTGGCAATGGCCTTGCGCAGCGGCTCGGCGCCCTGCGGGTCGCCGTGCAGCAGGACGCTGGCCCGGTAGTCCTTGAGCGCCTGCCGCTGCAGCCGCTCCCAGACATCGGTGGGAAAAGTGCGCGTCTCGGGCAGGCCGGTGGCAAAGGCCCGAATGGCCTGCTGGTCGGCGATGCCGCCGCCGTCAACAATGGCCTGGCCGCGCCGGCTCAGGCCGGCACCGGCCCTTATGGCACCGACAGCACCGGCAGCACCAGCCGCACCGGCCGCATGGGCGCTGCGCTCGTGCTCGGGCAAGCGGCCGCGCCGCGCCGCCCGGCCCCGCAGCTCGGTGCCGATGGTCTCGGAGACATAGCTGCCCGATCCCTGGCGCCGCACGATGAAGCCGTCTCGGTGCAGCTGGGTGTAGGCGTTCTCCACCGTGTCGCGGGCAATGCCCAGCGAGTCGGCCAGCGAGCGCGTGGCCGGCAGCTTCAGGCCCGGCAGCAGCGCCCCATCCAGGATCAGCGCACGCATGGCGCGCTGCACCCGCTGGTGCAGGTCCAGCTGGCGCAGGTCGGCATCTCCCATGCGGATCTTCAGGGTCTCAAGCTCGAAGGTCTTGCTCATGCGGTCTGCCGCCTTTCATCTCATTGCACCTCTTTGGCAGGCCATTGTACTGACGCAAATGCTGCGCACCCATTGCAAAGTGGTCTGCAACAAGAGAGCGAAGTGTATGGATCATTCAGTCCACTTCAGCGCTCAAATACCCCTTTCACCAGACAGCCAGGAATCCAACCCCCAAGGAAAACGAGAAGACCATGCCTTCATCAGACACACACTCACCCCTTCGCTTCAGCGACCTCATCCACCCCGTGGTGGCCGGGCTGATCTCGGTCATCGTCAACTACGGCGGCACCTTCATCCTGGTGTTCCAGGCCGCCAAGGTGGCCGGCCTGAGCCCGGAACTCACGGCTTCGTGGGTGTGGTCTATTTCGATTGGCGTGGGCGTCACCGGGCTGGTGCTCAGCTGGCTCTCGCGCGAGCCCATCATCACGGCCTGGTCCACGCCGGCCGCCGCCTTCCTGGTGACGGCCCTGGCCACCACGCCGTATGCCGAGGCCGTGGGCGCCTATGTGGTGTCGGCCGCGGCCTTCGTGGTGCTGGGACTGTCGGGCTGGTTCGAGCGCGTGATCCGGCTGATTCCGCCCGGCGTGGCCTCGGGCCTGCTGGCGGGCATCCTGCTGCAGTTCGGCATCAAGGCCTTTGGCGGCATGAGCGTGGACCCGATGCTGGCCGGCCTGCTGATCGTGGCCTACGTTCTGCTCAAGCGGCTCACGGCGCGCTATGCGGTGGTCGGCATCCTGGCGCTGGGCCTGGCGTTCCTGCTGGCGCAGGACCGTGTGGACCTGTCCGGGCTGCAGCTGCAATTCGCGGCGCCCGTGTTCACGCGGCCCGAGTTCACGCTCAACGCCCTGCTCAGCGTGGCCCTGCCGCTGTTCCTGATCACGCTGACCGGCCAGTACATGCCCGGCATGCTGGTGCTGCGCAACGACGGCTTCAGGACCAGCGCCAACCCCATCGTCACGCTCACGGGCCTGGGCTCGCTGCTGATGGCGCCGTTCGGCTCGCACGCCTTCAACATCGCCGCCATCACGGCCGCCATCTGCACGGGCAAGGAGGCGCATGAAGAGCCGTCCAGGCGCTGGATCGCAGGCATCGCTGCGGGCGTGTTCTACATCCTGGTGGGTGTGTTCGGCGTCACGCTGGCGGCCGTGTTCATGGCGTTCCCGGCCACCTTCATCACCACGCTGGCGGGCCTGGCGCTGCTGGGCACCATCGGCGGCAGCCTGGCCAATGCGCTGGCCGATGCCAAAACCCGCGAGGCCTCGCTGATCACCTTCCTGGCCGCCGCCGCCAACATTTCCATGCTGGGCATAGGCGGCGCCTTCTGGGGCCTGGTCATCGGCCTGGTGGCCCATGCCGTGCTCAACGGCCAGTGGCCGCGACGGACCGCCCGCAGCGAGGCGGGCACCGGCAACGTGCCCGCCGCCGATGCCGCCATCAAAAGGAGCTGAAACCATGCTTGCGACACAAGACACCACCGGCGGCACCGCCCAAGCCGCCGACACCCTGACGCGCCACGACCAGCACGGCCGCTACCCCCAGGCCGAGACGGTGGACGATTTCCGGCACAACCTGGCCACCGTGCAGGCGCGCATGGCCGCTGCGTGCCGCCGCGCGGGGCGCGACCCGGCCAGCGTGCGCCTGCTGCCCGTGAGCAAGACCAAGCCCGAGTCCAGCCTGCGCCTGGCCCACGCGGCGGGCTGCCGCATGCTGGGCGAGAACAAGGTGCAGGAAGCCTTCGGCAAATGGGAGGCCATGCAGGACCTGGCCGATCTGCAGTGGTCCGTCATCGGCCACCTGCAGACCAACAAGGCAAAGCTCGTGGCACGCTTTGCCAGCGAGTTCCAGGCGCTGGACAACCTGCGCGTGGCCGAGGCGCTGGACCGCCGCCTGCAGGCCGAAGGCCGGGCGCTGGACGTGTTCGTGCAGGTCAACACCTCGGGCGAGGCCAGCAAGTATGGCCTGCCGCCCGACGAGGTGCAGGGATTCCTCCAGGCCCTGCCCGCCTTCAGTGCGCTGCGCGTGCGCGGCCTGATGACGCTGGCCCTGTTCTCCAGCGAGGCCGAGCGCGTGCGCCAGTGCTTCGTGCTGCTGCGCAGCCTGCGCGACCAGCTGCGCCAGGGCGCGCCGGCTGGCATCTCGCTGGATGAGCTGTCCATGGGCATGTCCGGCGACTTCGAGATCGCCATCGAGGAAGGCGCCACCGTGGTGCGCGTGGGCCAGGCCATCTTCGGCGCCCGCGCCCAGCCGGACAGCTTCTACTGGCCCGTCGGCGGCCCTGATCCCACCGCCCTGGCGCTGCCCTGAAAGCGCCCCCTCGCCACCCTTTTCGATTCAACCCTGACCCCGCTTGAGGACCTTGACATGCAAAAAGCCATGCAACCCCTTGATTCCCGCCTGATGAAGGCCTATGCCCGCCAGCCCGTGTCCTTCGTCCGTGGCCGTGGAGCCCGGCTCTGGGACGAGCACGGCACCGAATACCTGGACGCCATTGCCGGTGTGGCAGTGACCGCCCTGGGCCACGCGCACCCGGAGATCGCCGCAGTGATCGCCGAGCAGGCCGGCCTGCTGCTGCACACCTCCAACGTGTTCCGCATCGACTGGCAGGAACGCCTGGGCCAGCGCCTGTGCGCCCTGGCCGACATGGAGACGGCCTTCTTCTGCAACTCCGGCGCCGAGGCCAACGAGGCCGCGCTCAAGCTGGCGCGCCTGCACGGCCACCGCAGGCAGGTGGCGCGGCCGCAGATCCTGGTGATGGACAACGGCTTTCACGGCCGCACGCTGGCCACGCTGTCGGCCACGGGCAACCCGGCCAAGCAGCGCGGCTTCGAGCCGCTGATGCCGGGCTTCGTGCGCGTGCCCTATGACGACATCGCGGCCGTGCACCACGCCGCCGCCCAGCATGGGGACATCGTGGCCGTGCTGATCGAGCCCGTGCAGGGCGAAGGCGGCATCCGCCTGGCCAGCCCCGACTACCTGCGCCAGCTGCGCAGCCTGTGCGACCGGCACGGCTGGCTGCTGATGCTCGACGAGATCCAGACCGGCCTGGGACGCACCGGCGCCTGGTTCGGCCACCAGCATGCGGGCATCGCCCCCGATGTGATGACCCTGGCCAAGGCCCTGGGCAACGGCATTCCGATCGGCGCCTGCCTGGCGCGCGGGCCTGCGGCCGACCTGATCTCGCCCGGCCAGCATGGCTCCACCTTCGGCGGCAACCCGCTGGCCTGCCGCGTGGGTTGCACGGTGCTGGACATCATGGAGACCGAGGACATCCCCGGCCGCGCCAGGCAACTGGGCCGGCGCCTGCTCAACGGCCTGCAGCAGGCGCTGCACGGCCACCCCGACGTGCTGGCCGTGCGCGGCCAGGGCCTGATGGTGGGCATCGAGCTGAACCGCAACTGCCAGGACCTGGTGGGCCGCGCGCTGGCCCAGCAGCGCCTGCTGATCACGGTGACGCGCGAATCCACCATCCGCCTGCTGCCGCCGCTGATCTGCGACGAGCGCCAGATCGACGACATCGTCGCCCGCCTGGCCTGCCTGCTGGAGCCGGCCAGCGCCGCGCAGGCAGGCGCACCCGCCGCAGGCCAGCTGGCAGCTGCATGACCATCGATTCCCCCAGCCCTTGCCCCGACACAGGAACCACTCACCCATGTACGACGCATCCCTGACCCTGGCCGACTTCGACCTGCAGCTGGCCAAGGCCATCCAGAGCGAGAAACGCCGCCAGGAAGACCATGTGGAACTCATCGCCTCCGAAAACTACGCCAGCCCGCTGGTGATGGCGGTGCAGAACTCGGTCTTCACCAACAAGTACGCCGAGGGCTACCCCGGCAAGCGCTACTACAGCGGCTGCGAGAACGTGGACGTGGCCGAGCGCCTGGCCGTGGAACGCGCCATGGCGCTGTTCGACTGCGACTACGCCAACGTGCAGCCCCATGCCGGCGCCCAGGCCAATGCCGCCGTGTTCCTGGCGCTGGCCCAGCCCGGCGACACCGTCATGGGCATGAACCTGGCCCAGGGCGGCCACCTGACGCATGGCAACCCGTCCAACTTCTCGGGCCGCCACTACCGCATCGTCCCCTACGGCCTGGACCCCGCCACGGGCCTGATCGACTACGACGAGATGGAGCGCATCGCCCTGGAGCACCGGCCCCGCATGCTCATAGGCGGCTTCTCTGCCTACTCGCGCCACAAGGACTGGGCCCGCATGCGCGCCATTGCCGACAAGGTGGGCGCCGTGTTCTGGGTGGACATGGCCCATGTCGCAGGCCTGGTGGCTGCGGGCGAATACCCCAGCCCCCTGCCCCACGCGCATGTGGTCACCAGCACCACGCACAAGACGCTGCGCGGCCCGCGCGGCGGCCTGATCCTGTCCAAGGGACAGGACGAAACCTTCAACCGCCGCCTGAGCTCGGCCGTGTTCCCCGGCGTGCAGGGCGGGCCGCTGATGCATGTGATCGCCGCCAAGGCCGTCGCCTTCAAGGAGGCGCTGCAGCCCGGCTTCAAGGCCTACCAGCGCCAGGTGCTGGCCAACGCCCGCGCCATGGCCGCCGTGATCCAGCAGCGCGGCTACCGCATCGTCTCGGGCGGCACGGACAACCACCTGATGCTGATCGACCTGTCCGACCGCAGCTACACCGGCAAGGACGCCGACGCCGCGCTCAGCGAGGCGCACATCACCACCAACAAGAACACCGTGCCCAACGACCCGCGCTCGCCCTTCGTGACCTCGGGCCTGCGCATAGGCACGCCCGCCGTCACCACGCGCGGCTTCGGCGAGGCGCAGTGCAAGCAGTTGGCCGGCTGGCTGTGCGATGTACTCGATGCGCTGGATGCGCAGGAAGGCGCCCGCTTTGCCAAGGTGGCGGCGCAGGTGCGCGATCAGGTGACGGAGCTGTGCCGTCGGTATCCGGTGTATGAATGAACCACGGACATGAATCGCTCTCGGCACTGACAACAGCGCAGGGCCTCCAAGCTACGTCCAGGCAAGAGGTAGAACCGCAGCAAGGACAGCAACTACCGGGAAAGGCGGTTTTTGATTCTGTCCACGCCTGCTTTACCCAGCGCAAGTGATCGTCTTGCCGCCTCCTTCAGTTGCGCGGGCTCTGGCAAAACCTGGCTCGCCAACGTACCCACTCGCAGGGCAGATTGCCGGACCTGGTTAACTGTCGAGTCGGCAGCATCGCGCAACTCTTCCATGCTGGGCAAATTCTTGCTGGCTTCCCTCAGCGTACCGCCGACGCCGTCGGCAACTTGTCCGGCCCGGAGGTGGGCCTGAGCCCAAGCCTTGGACATCCCCCCCTCCGGAACTTGCGAAAGCGTGGCAATGCAGGCATTCAGCAACGTGTGTTCAGACTCTGAAAGTGGTTTGCCCGTCTCCAGCAGAGACCTTAGAAAGTCACCCAGATCGGCAGCGATCGCCAAATGATTGCAGTCCGGGTTGGCGTGGAGGAAGGTGGCAAGCTCTTGGGCAACGTCCTGCGGCTGACCCTGTCCAAGTTGGCTTTCCAGCAGCGGGACCGCCTGACCGACGAAATTCGGGTCAAACCCCCACTCTTCCACCAAATGCTCCACCAGCACGCTGCGCTGTTCTTGGTCGATTTTTCCGCCCATAGCGGCAATTCGTAGGGCAAGCGGTGCAATCAGGTCGAACAACGACAAGGCAAGCACATCGAGAGGCGTATTCAGGAATTTGGGGATCTCAATGACCCGAGATCCACGGCTGTTGGAAAACATGCGATAGAGCCCATAGCAAGCGCCTCCCGAGGCCAATGCAGCAAAAGCGACCCACCCAAGCGGTGTGGCAGCGGTTCCAATACCGATTGCGCCCAATAGCCCAGATGGCGCAAAGAATGTTGAAGCCACCAGACTCGACTTGGCTACTGCCGCGCCAGTTCCAGCAGCCCCCAGAACATCCCACAGCTCACGGCCCCGGTTGACCATTCGCAAAGAGCGATAGGCGTTCTCTCCAATCGCCAACTTTGCCTTGAACCGCAGCGGCTCGGCAACAACCTGCTCCACACCGTCCAGAGTGAAATTTTCGCTGGAAATTTCATGGATTTGCTTCATGCCAGCGCCGCTTTGAATTGCGCAACAAACAGGCGGATCCTGTCTTGCAGATCTGGAAAATCCATCTCTTTCTTGGCTCCGTAGGCAATGCCCAATGCAATCGCCAGCGGGCTCAACAACGCTCCAAGCAATGTTCCTATCAGCGGTACTGCGCTCAACAATGCACCGACCACCAAGGCAACCGCTGTGGCGAATGCCAAGGTGGGGAACTGGTCTAGCGTAAGAAAGATGAGATCAAGAATCTTCCGCCCGATGCGCACCAGTCGGCGTCCGACCTGCGATGACAAGCGCAGCAGATTGGCCAGGATGGCCTTCGCATCAGCGGAAACATTCAAACCCTCGATTTTTTGAAGCAAGGCGCGTTCAGTACGTTTGGTGTTCTGAAAGAATTTCGCCTCATTGGGTATTGAACCCTTGTCGTGATCATCAGGCTCGCTGTTCGACTGGCTCGCTTGCGGCACTATTTCCATGGCAGCGGCTTGTATCAGTGAAGAAAGGACACGGAACGGAAGCCTGCATTATGTCGTTACACATGCCCGCGATCCGCATGGCTTCACCAGTCGAAGCCCGTTCTTTTCATTCGTCATGACACCGGCATGATTCGCCCTGCCTTGAACCCCGTCAAGGACTGGCGCAGGCGCCGTCCATCCCCGCCATCTCCGCCAGCTTCTGCATGCGCGAGCGCTGGTCCAGGCAGGCCTGGTGCTGGGCTTCGGCCGCCTTTTGCTGCGCCAGCTTCGCGGCCTTGGCGCGCTCGGCCTGCAGCTGGGCGATGCGCTCGCGGATCTGGGGCATGGCGGCCACGGCGGCCTTTTCGCCTTCAAGAATGGCGCTGGCGCGCTGGGTGAAGTCGGCCGGGCCGATGTCCAGCACCTTGGGGCGGATGGTGATGTCGGCGCGGGCCAGCTCGGCCTGGCCCAGCTTCTGGCCCATGATGGCAATGGACTGGCCCAGGGCGCCCAGCATGTTCTCGGGCGCCTTGCCACGGGCCTTGTTGGAGATGTCCACGGCGATCACCAGATCGGCGCCCAGCTGGCGCGCGGCGTCCACGGGCACGGGGCTGGTGATGCCGCCATCGACGAAGTGGAACTTGCCGATGGCCACGGGCTGGAACACACCCGGAATGCTGCTGGAGGCACGCACCGCCTGCCCCGTATTGCCGCGCGCGAACACGGTGCGCTCGCCGTCTTCCAGCCGCGTGGACACGGCCACGAAGGGCTTGGCCAGCTGCTCCAGCGGCTTGCGGCCCACCTGTTCATTCACATAGTCTTCCAGCTTCTGCCCCACCAGCAGGCCGCCCGAGGACAGCTGCAGGTCGCGGATCCTGGTCTCATCCAGCGCCACGGCCTTTTCCTGCAGCTCGAAGGCGTTCATGCCGCCCGCATACAGCGCCCCCACCACGCTGCCCGCGCTGGTGCCGGACACCACCGCAGGCGCAAGGCCATTGGCTTCCAGCATCTTGATGACGCCGATATGGGCAAAGCCCTTCACGGCCCCGCCGCCCAGGGCCAGACCGATCCTGATGGGTGCCACGGGTGTGCCCGGCGCGGTGGGCGTGGACTCGGGCGTGGCCGCCGAGGGGCTGGGCGGGTTGCTGCCGCAGGCGGCCAGCCCCGCCAGGCTCAGGTACACCAGTGGACGCAAAAGGGCTTTCAGGCGCATGCCAGGGATCCTGCTGTCGGATGACGAGATTCGGGGCGGGCAGTATAGCGGCAGGGGCAAACCACCGCCGGAGACGCATCATGCTGCGGACGGCAGAGGGCGTCCTGAGGTCGCTCAGGGATGCGTGGGCTCAAACCGCTGGATTCGCGCCAGCACGTCCGCCATGGCATCGCGGGCTTCGGCAAGGTCGTAGTCGGACTGCAGGTTGAGCCAGCTTTGCGCGTCCGTGCCAAAGAAGACCGCAAGGCGCAGCGCCGTATCCGCCGTGATGCCGCGCATGCCCTTCACGATCTCGTTGATGCGCCGGGGCGGCACATCGATGGCCTTTGCCAACGCGTACTGGCTCAGGCCCATGGGTTCGAGCCACTCCTGCATCAGGATTTCTCCTGGGTGCGGCCATTTGACTTCGCGGGTCATGTTGTAGTCCTTTCAGTGGTAATCCACGATCTCGACCTGGCTGGCATGGCCATCTGCCCAGACGAAGCAAAGGCGCCATTGCTCATTGATCCGAATGCTGTACTGGCCCCTGCGGCTTCCTTGAAGAGCCTCCAGTCTGTTGCCTGGCGGAATGCGCAGGAACTCCAGGGAGGTCGCTGCGTTCAGCTGCACAAGCTTGCGCATGGCAGCGACCTCCAGGTTGGCGAACCGCGCAACGCGCTTGCCAAGCATCAATGCCTGGGTGTCTGCACATCTGAAATCGAGGATCATGGATCAATAATAACGACTCCCGTTATTAGCTGATGCTTACCCCGCCTGCAGTTAGGCCCTCTTGCATCAACTCCGGGGACTGAGCAGTTCCCGCATCCCCTGCACAGCCTCCCTCAGAAACCCCCAGACCGCCTCGATGCGCTGAACCTGCCGGGCATCCGAGGGCATGCTCATCCAGAAGGTGCGGGTGAAGCAGGCCTCGGCGGGCAGCACGCGGCTGAGCACGGGGTCGCGGTCGGCGATGAAGGCGGGCAGCACGGCCAGGCCGGCGCCGGCGCGCACGGCCTCGTACTGGGCGGTGATGCTGGTGCTGCGAAAGGCAAATCGCTCGGGCTGGAACAGGGTGGACAGCAGCTGCAGCTCGCGCGTGAACAGCAGGTCGTCCACATAGTGGATGAAGCTGTGGTGGCGCAGGTCCTCGGTGCGCGCCACCAGCGGACGGCGCGCAAGGTATTCGCGCTGGCCGTAGAGGAACAGCCGGTAGTCCGTGAGCTTGGTGACCACGGCCGAGCCGCGCGTGGGGCGCTCCAGAGAGATGACGATGTCGGCCTCGCGCCGCGACAGGTGCAGCAGGCGCGGCAGGGCCAGCAGGTCGATGCTCAGCAGCGGATGGCGCTGCGTCAGCGCGGCCAGCTGCGGGGCCAGCAGCTGGGTGCCGAAGCCCTCCGTGGCGCCCACGCGCACCAGGCCGGACGGGCCCTGGCTGGCGGATTCGGCCGCCAGCGGCATGCGCTCCAGCCCGGCTGCGGCGCGCTGCATGGCGTCTGCCACGCCCAGCAACTGTCGGCCGGCCTCCGTGGGCCGCCATTGGCCCGCTTCGCGCTCGAAGAGCACGGCCCCCAGCTGCTTTTCCAGGGCCTGGATGCGGCGCGACACCGTGGTGTGCTCCACGCCCAGTTGCCGCGCGGCGGCGGCCATGCTGCCGCTGCGCGCCAGCTCGCCAAAGAATCTCAGGTGGTCCCAGTCCATGGGTCGAGGCCGCCTCAGTCGGCAGCGGCGCGGCGCGCGGCCAGCGTGCTGGGCGCACGCGCCAGCTCGTCGTTTTGCCGCACCAGGACGGCCATCATGTCCATGAACAGGCCCCGCTGCTCCTGCGGCAGCGGCTCCAGCATGCGCTGCTGGGCCCGCAGCACCGAGGGCTCGGCAGCGGCCAGCAGCGCGGCGCCTTCTGCGGTGACCGACAGCAGGCGCACGCGCCGGTCGGCCGGGCTGGTGTTGCGCACCATGAGGCCGCGCGCCTCCAGCCGGTCGATGACGCTGCCAATGGTCGAGGTATCGAAGCCGATCATCCGCGCCAGCGTGCGCTGGTCCACGCCGGGCTGGCGCAGCACGGCAGACAGCGCCGCGTACTGCACGGGGGTCACGCCGAATTCCTGGGTCTCTTCCATGAAGACGGCTACCGCGATCTGCTGCAGGCGGCGGATGTGGTAGCCGGGGTAGTTTTCTAGTTCTGCGGGTTGGTAGTCCATGGCCATTGCGCTCTTTTCCGGGTCCCTGCGGGCAAGCGCAGATGTTCGCATGAACCGCGCCCTCCGTTGGCGTTGGCTGGCGGACAGGTGATTCACCCGGACACGCTGTCCACCATCGTTTTGCCTGCATCCAGGGAAACCCCAGGCTGGCCTGATGCAAATCAACACTACACTCATCGTCAGCATACTGTTTAATTAGTCGCGACGCATCTGACCCCCTGGCGAGCGACACGCACCACGAAGCACAGGACATCCATGAACACCAGCATTTCTTCCCGGGCGCTGCCCGTTCTTGTGGCAGGCGGCGGCATTGGCGGCGTGGCGGCCGCGCTGGCCCTGGCGCGCCAGGGATTCGCCGTCAAGGTGCTGGAGCAGGCGCCGCAGCTGGGCGAGATCGGCGCCGGCATACAACTGGGGCCCAACGCATTCGCGGCCTTCGACGCGCTGGGCATTGGCGAGCTGGCCCGTGGCCGCGCGGTCTATACCGACGAGATGGTGATGCACGACGCGCTCGATGAGCGGCTGGTCGGCCGCATTCCCACGGGCGAGGCGTTTCGCGCCCGCTTCGGCAACCCGTATGCGGTGATCCACCGCGCCGACATCCACACCTCGCTGCTCGAAGGCGCGCGCACCCACGGCCAAATCGAGACCCTGACGGGCACCCGCATCGAAGCCGTGCAGCAGGAGGGTGACACCGTCACCGTGCGCGACCAGCACGGCCAGGTCCATGTGGGCCAGGCCCTGATCGGCGCCGATGGCGTGAAGTCCGTGGTACGCCAGCAGTACGTGGGCGATGCGGCGCGTGTCTCCGGCCATGTGGTGTACCGCGCCGTGGTGGAGAAGAACGACTTCCCCGAAGACCTGCGCTGGAACGCGGCCAGCATCTGGGTCGGCCCCAACTACCACCTGGTGCACTACCCGCTGCGCGGCGGCGAGCAGTACAACGTGGTCGTCACCTTCCACAGCCGCGAGCAGGAGGAATGGGGCGTGCGCGAAGGCAGCCGCCAAGAGGTGCAAAGCTACTACAGCGACTGCTGCCCGCGCGCGCGCCAGCTCATAGACCTGCCCAAAAGCTGGAAGCGCTGGGCCACGGCCGACCGCGAGCCCATTGGCCAGTGGAGCTTCGGCCGCGCCACGCTGCTGGGCGATGCCGCACACCCCACGCTGCAATACATCGCCCAGGGCGCCTGCATGGCGCTGGAAGACGCGGTGACGCTGGGCCAGGCGCTCAAGCACTGCGGCAACGACTGGCCGCAGGCGCTGCGGCTGTACGAGCGCTCGCGCATTGCCCGCACGGCGCGCGTGGTGCTGTCCGCGCGCGAGATGGGCCGCATCTTCCACGCCAGCGGCGTGGAGCGCCTGGTGCGCAACGACCTCTGGAAGGGCCGCACGCCCCAGCGTTTCTACGACGCCATGGAATGGCTGTACGGCTGGAAGGCCGAAACCTGCCTCGCCGAAGACTGAACACAAGGAGACCGCCATGCAAGAACTTGGCCGCCTGGAAGACCTGCCCCAGGACTACCGCGACGAACTCGCGCGCAACAACCTGGTGCCGCTGTGGCCCAGCCTGCGCAACGTGATGCCGCCGCACACGCCGCGCCCGCGCACCCAGCCGATTGCCTGGCCCTACCAGGCCATCCGTCCGCTGCTGATGCAGGCGGGCGAGCTGACGCCCATCGAAAAGGCCGAGCGCCGCGTGCTGGTGCTGGCCAACCCCGGCCATGGGCTGGAGAAGATGCAGGCCAGCTCCTCCATCTACCTGGGCATGCAGCTGCTGCTGCCCGGCGAGTGGGCGCCCTCGCACCGCCACACGCCCAATGCCGTGCGCATGGTGGTGGAAGGCCAGGGCGCCTGGAGCCTGGTCGACGGCGAGAAATGCCCTATGGAGCGCGGCGACCTGATCCTCACGCCCACGGGCCTGTGGCACGAGCATGGCCATGACGGCGACGAGCCCGTGGTCTGGCTCGATGTGCTGGACCTGCCCCTGGCCTACTACCTGGAAGTCACCTACCACGTGGACGGCCCGCGCCAGCCCGCCCTGCCCGGCCGTGGCGACCGGGCGTATGCGCGCGGCGGCCTGGCACCCACGCAGGTGTTCGCCCGCAGCGCCAAGGCCTACCCCATGCTGCGCTACCCGTGGAAGGATGCCCGCGCCGCGCTGCTGGAGCTGGCCGCCGACCGCCCCGATCTGGACTGCGTGCAGCTGGCCTACACCAACCCCGAAACCGGGGCCGACTGCGAAAACATCCTGGGCTTCTACGCGCTGATGCTGCGCCCGGGCCAGACGCTGCAGCTGCCCGCCCGCTCGCCGGCCTGTGTGTTCCATGTCATCGAGGGCGGCGCCAGCGTGGCCGCCGTGGACCGCCATTTCGACCTGGCCCCGGCCGACACCTGCTGCGTGCCCGGCTGGGCGCCCGCCACGCTGACCAATGCCAGCGCCAGCGAGCCCGCCTTCCTCTTCCTGGCAGACGAGGCGCCTTTGCACCGAAAGCTGGGCCTCTACGAAGTCCGGCCTTGAATCCTCCGATGTCTCTTTCCTCCCCCATCGCCAATACCATGACCGCCCCCCAATACCTCTGGACCCCGCCCCCCGTCCAATCCCTGCCCGTGCGCGGCAGCACGCAGCGCCTGCCCGTGAACCGCCTGTTCTTCGTGGGCCGCAACTACCACGCCCATGCCGTCGAGATGGGCCGCCCCGTGGACAAAAGCGTGGAGCGGCCCTTCTACTTCACCAAGGCGCCGTCCACGCTGACCGAATCGGGTGCCACCGTGGCCTACCCGCCCGAGACGAACAACTACCACTTCGAGATGGAGCTGGTGGTGGCCATCGGCAAAGCGGGTTTTCGCATTGCGGCGGACCAGGCGCATGAACACATCTACGGCTACGCCTGCGGCCTGGACATGACGCGCCGCGACCTGCAGCTGGTGGCGCGCGACAAGGGCCGGCCCTGGGACCTGGGCAAGGATGTGGAGCAGTCCTCGGTGGCCAGCGAGATCGTGCCCATGCCGGGCCAGGTGATCGAATCCGGCGCCATTGCACTGGCCGTCAATGGCGAGACCAGGCAGCAGTCCGACGTGGACAAGCTGATCTGGAACATCCGCGAAATCATTGCCGACCTCTCGCTGTTCTATCACCTGCAGCCCGGCGACCTCATCTACACGGGCACTCCCGAAGGCGTGGGTGCCGTGCTGCCGGGCGACCGCATCACCGGCCATGTGCAGGGCGTGGGCGAGATCGCGCTCACCGTGGGCGAGCCTGAATAAGGCCAGGGAGACCACCACCATGAAGCTCTACAGCTTTTTCCGCAGCGGCACCTCGCACCGCCTGCGCATCGCGCTCAACCTCAAAGGCCTGCGCCCTGACTACTTTCCCGTGGACCTGCGCGTGGACGAGCAGGCCCAGGCGCCGTTCAAGCAGGTCAACCCGCAGGGCCTGGTGCCGGCGCTGATACTGGACGATGGCCGCGCGCTGATCCAGTCGCCGGCCATCATCGAATGGCTGGAGGAGCGCCACCCCGAGCCGCCGCTGCTGCCCGCCGACCCCGAGGACCGCGCCCAGGTGCGCGCGCTGGCCGCCATCGTCGGCTGCGACGTGCATCCCATCAACAACCGCCGCATCCTGCAGACCCTGCGCCGCCAGTTCGGTGCGGACGAAGCTGCCATCAATGCCTGGTGCGCCACCTGGATTGCCGACGGCTTCGACGCCATCGAAGCCCTGCTGGCGCAGGACACGCGGCGCGGCGACTTCTGCTTCGGCCACGCACCCACGCTGGCCGATGTCTACCTGGTTCCCCAGATCGAAAGCGCACGCCGCTTTGGCGTGGACCTGGACCGCTGGCCGCTGATCAGCGCAGTGGACAGGGCCTGCGCGGCCCTGCCCGCCTTTGCGCAGGCCGCGCCCCTGGCCCAGCCTGACGCCGGCTGAACTTCGCCTGAACCCCGCCGCGCCTTCGCCGGCAGCCCTACCCCGCCCCGAGTCCTCGCCAGAAGGACCGGGGCATTGCAAGCAGTGAAAAAAGCAGATCCAACAGGAGACAGACTGTGAAAGCATCCCCATCCAGCCGCCTCGGCACCGCCCCCTCCCGCCGCAAGGCCCTCGCAGGCGCCGCCCTGCTGCTGGCCTCCATCGCCCCGCTGCATTGCGCCTGGGCGCAGGCAGGCTCCAGCAGCGCCGCCAGCTTTCCCACGCGCCCCGTCACCGTGATCACGGCCTTTGCCGTGGGCAGCGGCCCGGACGCCGTGCTGCGCATCGTGGGAGAAAAGCTTTCCGCCCGCTGGAAGCAGGGCGTGACCGTGGACAACCGCCCAGGCGGCGGCGGCTTTGTCGCCATCGAAGCCGCACGCCGCGCCAAGCCCGACGGCTACACGCTGCTGCAGCTCGACAGCGAACATGTCTCCGCCCTGCCCTACCTCTACAAGCAGCGCAACTTCCATCCGCTGCAGCACTTCGACCCGGTGGCGCCGCTGTTCCTCACGCCCTTTTTCGTGGCCGTGCCCACGAACTCGCCCTGGAAGAGCATGGGCGACCTGATCAAGGCGGCCAAGTCCGAGCCCGGCAAGGTCAGCTACGGCTCCTGGGGCGTGGGCAGCCCCGGCCACCTGGGCGGCGAATGGCTGGACTTCCTGACCGGCAGCAAGATGACCCATGTGCCCTACCGCGAGGTCAGCCAGCTCTACACCTCGGTGGCCAATGGCGATCCGGCCTGGAGCTTTGCCAGCCTCCCCTCCAGCCAGGGCATCTACAAATCCGGCAAGATCCGCTACCTGGCCGTGGCCGCGCCCCAGCGCATCGCCCAGATGCCCGACGTGCCCACCGTGGCCGAATCGGGCGGCCCCGCCGAACTGATCGTGAACTCCTTCGTCTCCCTGCTGGCGCCCAAGGGCGTGGACGCCACCCTGCGCGACAAGATCCACGCCGACGTGGTCACCGTGCTGCAGGACCCGCAGGTGCGCGAGAAATTCGCCACCTTCGCCTTCCAGCCCATCACCTGGGAGGTGCCGGAGATGGAGAAATTCGCCAGGACCAAGGCGGACCAGTACAAGCTGCTGATCCAGAAGGCGAATATCAGCCTGGATTGAGACCGCCGCCTGCCTCAGCCCTGCGACTGCGGATTCACGAACCCCGCCACCTGCTCGTAATGGCGGGCAATGGCACGCAGCTCGTCCTGGCTGATCAGCTCGTCGATATGGCCGAAGGGCTGGCCGCCGCTGAGTTCGTCGGCCTTCATGATGATGAAGTCGGGCGGCGTGGAGCGGTTGGTCAGCACCACCTGGCTGGTGGCGGGCAGGCGGCTGGCCTCGTAGGCGGCCAGCAGCGCCAGCGGGTCGCCCTGCGGGTCGGCGGCCAGCAGGTCGGCCAGCACGCGCGCATCGCGCATGGCCTGGGCAGAGCCGTTGGAGCCGCGCGGATACATGGGGTGGGCGGCATCGCCCAGCAGGGTCACGCGGCCGAAGCTCCACTGGTCCACGGGGTCCTTGTCCACCATGGGGTACTCGAAGATGGTCTCGGCCGAGCGGATCAGGGCCGGCACATCCAGCCAGTCGAAGGTCCAGCCGCCGAAAATCTCCAGCACATCCTCCATGCGCCCGGCGCGATTCCAGTCGTTCATGCGCATCTGCGGGTCGCGGATCTCGGCCACCCAGTTGATGCGCTGCATGCCCTGGCCGTCGACGTTGTCCTCGATGGGATAGATCACCATCTTGCCGGTATCGACCGAGCCGATGCGCAGATAGCTCTTGCCCGTGAGGATGGGCTTGAAGCGCGAGACGCCGCGCCAGGTGTTGATGCCGCCGAAGGCCAGCTCCTCCTGCGGATAGAACTGGCGCCGCACGGCGGAGTTGACGCCATCGCAGGCCACGACGATGTCGGCCGTGGCCGACGGCGGCACATG
The DNA here is from genome assembly GCF_059499305.1 of Delftia sp. NCBI lineage: Bacteria > Pseudomonadati > Pseudomonadota > Betaproteobacteria > Burkholderiales > Comamonadaceae > Delftia > Delftia sp. The sequence continues at coordinate 497,555 of NZ_JCABYI010000004.1, read as the reverse complement.
GCCCTGGGCATCCGGCGCGAAATGCACGGTGGCGCCATGGGCCGACTGGTCCACACGCACGCAGCGGTGGCCCGTGTGCACTGCGCCCGGGCCCAGGCGCTGCACGGCAGCCTCGAAGAGAACGCGGTGCAGGCGGCCACGGTGGATGCCCAGTTCGGGTAGCTCATAGCCGGCATGGCGGCCACGCGGCTCGCGGTAGACGAACTGGCCATAGCGATTGAAGAACACGCTTTCCAGGTTCTCGATCGCCAGGGCCTCCAGCTGCGGCTGCAGGCCCAGGTCGCTGAGTTCGCGCATGGCATGCGGCAGCAGGGTAATGCCCGCGCCGATCTCGCGGACCTCGGGCACGGCCTCGAAGACTTCGCAGGCAATGCCTCTTTGATGCAGGGCCAATGCCAGGCACAGGCCTGCGATGCCGCCCCCCACGATCGCTACTTTCATCCGCTGACTCTCCATGCTTTCTCCAGGGGCGCTGTTGGCGCCCGCCCCGCCTACTCGGCGGTAATCCCCCGCGCCTTGACCAGATCGGCCCAGCGCCGGGCGTCCTTTTGCACCAGGGCCTTGAACTCGGCCGGCGTGCTGCCGGCCGGATCCATGCCCTGGGGCGCGAAGGCATGCCGGACTTCCTCCGACGCCAAAATCGCGCGGATCTCGCGATTGAGGGCATCGACCTGGTCCGCCGGCATGCCGGCCGGCGCAAACACGCCGTACCACATATCCACGTTCACATCGCCCGCCTTGGCCTCCTTGAGCGTGGGCACGTCGGGCAGCAGCGGGTGGCGCCGCTGGCTGCCAATGCCCAGCGCGCGCAGCTTGCCGGCCTTCACATGCGTCAATGCCACATGAATGGGCAGGAACATGCATTCCACCTGGCCGCCCAGCAGGTCCGTCAGCGCCGGCCCTGTTCCGCGATAAGGGATGTGCGTGATCGATACGCCCGCCGTGCTCTTGAAAAGCTCCATCGCCATATGGTGCGGAGTGCCCACTCCCGGAGATGCGTAATTGATGCGGCCCGGCGAGGCCTTGGCCGCCTTCACCAGATCGGCCGCCGTCTGATAGGCGGAGGCCGTGGGCGTCACCAAAATCAGCTGTCCCCAGCTGGTCAGCGTTACAGGCTCGAGGTCCGTCAGCGGATTGAATGGCAATTTGGGATACAGCGATGCGTTCATCACCAGGGTATTCACTGTCACCAAAAGCGTCTGGCCATTGGCGGGCGAGCGCACAACGGCCTCGGTTCCGATATTTCCAGAGGCGCCCGGCTTGTTCTCCACCACCACGGGCCGGCCCTGGCGCTTGGCCAGCAAAGGCCCGATCGTTCGCGCAATCGTGTCGATTCCAGTCCCCGGAGTGAAAGGCACAATCAATTTCAGAGGCACACTCTCGGTGCTGGCGATGGCGCCTGCTACGGGTAAACCCAATACTCCCAATCCGCTTGTCTTCAAAAATTGCCGTCTGCCAACAAAATTTCGCATGTAGACCTCTTTTGTAGTTAGCATGCAAACGCATGGTAATCATGCACCAGAATGGGCACAATTGGTGGAAATCGAATGAATACTGGACATCTCTGCAAGAATACTAGACGCATATGGACACGATGACGCCTGCACCACTGCCGCTATATCAGCGCCCTGGCTTTTTGCTGCGGCGCGCCCACCAGATTTCGGTCGGCATTTTTGAAGAGCAATGCCGCCCCCTGGGACTGACGCCGCCACAGTACGGCGCCCTGGTCCTGATCGACGCCTCCCCCGGCTCCGACCAAAGCTCCCTGGCGCGCGCCATGGGCTTCGACAAGGTGACCACGCTGCGCCTGGTGCGCGGGCTGGAAGAGCGCGAGTACGTGCACCGCGCGCTGAGCACGCGTGACCGCCGCCAGCACCAGCTCACGCTCACCGAAAAGGGCCGGGCCCTGCTGGCCGCCAGCGTGCCGCTGGTGGACCAGGCCTACCACCGCCTGGTCTCTCCGCTGGAAGACGAGGAACTGCAGGAGCTTTTGCGCCTGCTGACCAAGCTGGAGTCCGGCCTGGGTGCCAGCGCCCGCGTGAAGCTGGAGCCGCTGCACAAGCCCGCCGCCCGCGCCGTACACCACTCCAGCCCCGCTGCAGACGACCGCCTGCCGGCCACCGGTACGGACTGAGCCTTCAAGCCCTGAACCCGCATGGCCTGCGAACACCGCAGGCCATGTTTTTTGGCGTGGCCGAGTTGGCATGCCGATGTGCAAAAACGCACATGCATACTGCAAACATCTCCATTGCTTGCGAAAAACCGCACAGCTACCATGCGATGAACGCCCGGCGCACGGCATGCCGGGCCGACACCACCGCAACAGGAGACAAGCCATGAATGCATCCACGTCCGCCAAGGTTTTGGCGCCCACGGTCAAGCTGCTGATCAACGGCAAGCTGGTCGAATCCCAAAGCACCCAATGGCGCGATGTGGTCAACCCGGCCACGCAGGAAGTGCTGGCCCGCGTGCCCTTTGCCACGCCCGACGAGGTCAATGCCGCCGTCGCCAACGCCAAGGAAGCCTTCAAGACCTGGCGCAAGACGCCCATCGGCCAGCGCGCCCGCATCTTCCTGAAGCTGCAGCAGCTGATCCGCGAGAACATGAAGGAGTTGGCCGCGCTGCTGACCGCCGAACAGGGCAAGACCCTGCCTGACGCGGAAGGCGATGTCTTCCGCGGCCTGGAAGTGGTGGAGCATGCGGCCAACATCGGCTCGCTGCAGTTGGGCGAGCTGGCCAACAACGTGGCCAACGGCGTGGACACCTATTCCGTGCTGCAGCCCCTGGGCGTGTGCGCGGGCATCACCCCCTTCAACTTCCCGGCCATGATTCCGCTGTGGATGTTCCCCATGGCCATTGCCACGGGCAACACCTTCGTGCTCAAGCCCTCCGAGCAGGACCCCATGGTCACCATGCGCCTGTGCGAACTGGCCCTGGAAGCCGGCATTCCGCCCGGCGTGCTGAACGTGGTGCACGGCGGCGAGGACGTGGTCAACGCCATCTGCGACCACCCCGACATCAAGGCCATCAGCTTCGTGGGCTCCACCAAGGTCGGCACCCATGTCTACAACCGCGCCAGCCTGGCCGGCAAGCGCGTGCAATGCATGATGGGCGCCAAGAACCACGCCATCGTCATGCCTGACGCCAACAAGGAGCAAACGCTCAACGCCCTGCTGGGCGCAGCCTTCGGCGCGGCAGGCCAGCGCTGCATGGCGCTGTCGGTGGCCGTGCTGGTGGGCGATGCGCAGAAGTGGATTCCCGAGCTGGTGGAAAAGTCCAAGACCCTGAAGGTCAGCGGCGGCACCGAGCCCGGCACCGACGTGGGCCCGCTGGTGTCCTGCGCGGCGCTGTCGCGTGTGGAAAGCCTGATCGAACGCGGCCTGGCCGACGGCGCCAAGCTGGAACTGGACGGCCGCAAGCCCCAGGTGGCAGGCTACGACAAGGGCAACTTCGTCGGCCCCACCGTGTTCAGCGGCGTCAAGCCCGGCATGAGCGTGTATGACCAGGAAATCTTCGGCCCCGTGCTGTGCCTGGCGGCTGCCGACAGCCTGGACGAGGCCATCGAGTTCATCAACGCCAACCCCAACGGCAACGGCACGGCCATCTTCACGCAGTCGGGCGCTGCGGCGCGCAAGTTCCAGGAAGACATCGACGTGGGCCAGGTCGGCATCAACGTGCCGATTCCCGTGCCGGTTCCCCTGTTCTCCTTCACGGGCAGCCGCGCCTCCAAGCTGGGCGACCTGGGCCCCTACGGCAAGCAGGTCGTGCTGTTCTACACGCAGACCAAGACCGTCACGGCGCGCTGGTTCGACGACAGCACCACCAGCCAGGGCGTGAACACCACCATCAGCCTGCGCTGATGCACGGGTCGGCAGGCCTGGATTGATCCGGGGCAGGCCCCGGCTCTGGGATGATGGCGGCATGCGTTTTCCAATGACCGCCCCCCTCTCCCGGGGCCTGGGTGCCGCCTTGCTGCCCATCCTGGCCGCCCTGCCCCTGACCCTACACGCGCAGGCCGGTGCAGCCTGCGACCCGGCCTCCACCGCCGCCGCCAGCCGCAATGCCTGCGCGGTCCAGGTCTTCCAGGAGGCCGACACCGCGCTCAACATCCGCTACCTGGACGTCATGCAGCAACTGCCCCAGGGCAAGCGCACGGGCCTGCGCCACGACCAGAACGGCTGGATCAAGGGCCGCACGGCACGCTGCAAGGCCGCCACGCGCGACAGCGAAACCCATCCCGAAGGCCCGCGCCTGTACCACGAATGCCTCACGGCCGCGACACAGGAGCGCATGCAAGCACTGGAGCGCTGGCTGCAGCACTGACCGCCGCACGCCCCCCACAGCCACCGACAGCCCCCCCAGAACAACAAGGGCCCCAGAGCCCAACGCAGGAGACAAGCCAGCCATGGACTTCGAACTCAACGACGACCAGCGCGCCTTTGCCGAATCGGCCCGCGCCTTTGCCCAGGCCGAACTCGCGCCCCATGCCGCGCACTGGGACCGTGAATCCATCTTCCCGCGCGAGGCCATCGCCAAGGCGGGCGAACTGGGTTTCTGCGGCCTGTACGCGCCCGAGAACGCCGGCGGCCTGCAGCTGCCGCGCCTGGACGCCACCATGGTCTTCGAGGAACTGGCCGCCGTCGATCCCTCCACCACCGCCTTCATCACCATCCACAACATGGCCACCTGGATGCTGGGCACCTGGGCCACCGACGCCGTGCGCGCCGAATGGGGCGAGGCCCTGACCAGCGGCCGCAAGCTGGCCAGCTACTGCCTGACCGAGCCCGGCGCGGGCTCGGACGCCGGCTCGCTCAAGACCCGGGCCGAGCTGGCGGGCCATGAATACATCATCAACGGCGCCAAGGCCTTCATCAGCGGCGCGGGCAGCACCGACATGCTGGTGCTGATGGCCAGAACGGGCGACGCCGGCTCGGGCGCCAGCGGCATCTCCGCCTTTGCCGTGCCCGCCGACCTGCCCGGCATCAGCTACGGCAAGAAGGAAGAAAAAATGGGCTGGAACAGCCAGCCCACGCGCGTCATCAGCTTCGACAACGTGCGCATTCCCGCCCAGAACCTGCTGGGCCGCGAGGGCGAAGGCTTCAAGATCGCCATGAAGGGCCTGGACGGAGGGCGCATCAACATCGCCACCTGCTCCGTGGGCGCCGCCCAGGGCGCGCTCACCCAGGCCCAGCAGTACATGCACGAGCGCAAGCAGTTCGGCAAGCCCATTGCCAGCTTCCAGGCCCTGCAGTTCAAGCTGGCCGACATGGCCACCGAACTCGTGGCCGCGCGCCAGATGGTGCGCCTGGCCGCCTCCAAGCTCGATGCCGGCGCGCGCGACGCTTCCACCTACTGCGCCATGGCCAAGCGCTTTGCCACCGATGCCGGCTTCATGGTCTGCAACGAAGCCCTGCAACTGCACGGCGGCTACGGCTACATCCGCGAATACCCGCTGGAGCGCCTCATGCGCGATGCCCGCGTGCACCAGATCCTCGAAGGCACGAACGAAATCATGCGCGTCATCATCGCGCGGCGCATGCTGGAAGGCGATGCGCCGGACATGATCCGCTGATCCATCCACATCCAGCCCACGCCATGCCCGCCCGCCCGCTCTCCGACACCACGCTGCACCTCATAGACGCCGTGCGCGAAGCCTTGGCCGGCTGCGACGACGTACAGGAAAAGCGCATGTTCGGCTGCCATGTCTTCATGGTCAACGGCAAGCTGTGCCTGGGCGTGGAGGACGACGAGCTGCTGGTGCGCCTGCCGCCCTCGCAGCACGCGGCCGTGGCCGAGACGCCGGGCCTGCGCCCGCTCTCATCCAAGGGCCAGATGGACGGCTACTTCTTCATCGGCCCCGCCGCCTACGCCACGCGCCAGCAGTGGCAGCACTGGATTGCCCAGGCCCTGGCCTTCAACCCCCACGCCAAGGCCACGCCCCCGAAAAAGCGCAAGGCCCAGGCCAGCGAACCCGCGCCCGCCGACGCAAAGACACCGCCAGCGCCGCCCGCCCCGGCCGGGCGCCGCACACGCAAGCACCCCATCTTCGGCGACGAATAAGCCCCCTTTGCAGGAGAGCCCCATGCCCATCCGCATCGTCCAGCTAGGCAGCCCCCGCCACGCCGATGAAGGCCTGCGCATAGGCACCGTGCGCCGCCCGCCGCGCGGCGTGCCCAAGGCCGAATTCGCCAGCCGCGACTACTACGACGTCTGGTACCCCGAACTCTCGCCCCAGCCCGACACCATGCACACCGCGCTCGAATCGCACCGCCTGCAGGACCACGGCCAGCAGGCCGAGGCAGACAAGCTCTGGCAGCAATTCGTGCGCAAATTCCGCAATGAAATGGCCGAGCCCGCCGCCAGCCGCACCCTGGACCTGCTGGCCGCCCTCTCGCAGCACAGCGCCTTCGCCATCGGCTGCTACTGCGAGCAGGAGGCGCGCTGCCACCGCGGCATCCTGCGCTCCCTGCTCAAGGAACGCGGCGCCGACATTGCGAACGGTGACAAGGACACCGGCGACATGGACACCGGCGAAAAGTACACCGGCGACACGGGCCACTGAGACACACCACAAGCTTCACAACACAGGAGACAAGCACATGCAGATCGCATTCATCGGACTCGGCAACATGGGCGGCCCCATGGCCATCAACCTGCACAAGGCCGGCCACACGGTCAAGGCCTTCGACCTCTCCAAGGACGCCTGCGCCAAGGTCGCTGCAGAGGGCGTGAGCATTGCCGCCAGCGCCGAGGACGCCGTGCAGGGCGCCGAAGCCGTGGTCTCCATGCTGCCAGCCAGCCAGCACGTGGAAGGCCTCTTCCTCGGCCGTGACGGCGCGGCCGGCCTGCTGCAGCGCATTGCCAAGGGCGCGCTCATCATCGACAGCTCCACCATCGCCGCCGCCACCAGCCAAAAGGTCGCCAAGGCCGCCGAAGCCGCAGGCATTGCCTTCATCGACGCCCCCGTCTCCGGCGGCACGGGCGGCGCCATTGCTGGCACCCTCACCTTCATGGTCGGCGGCAGCGACGCCGACCTGGAGCGCGCCCGCCCCCTGCTCGAAAAAATGGGCGCCAACATCTTCCACGCCGGCGCCGTGGGCGCGGGCCAGACCGCCAAGATCTGCAACAACATGCTGCTGGGCATCCTCATGATCGGCACCAGCGAAGCCATCGCCCTGGGCGTGGCCAACGGCCTGGACCCCAAGGTCCTCAGCGAAATCATGCGCCGCAGCTCGGGCGGCAACTGGGCCCTGGAAAAATACAACCCATTCCCCGGCGTCCACGAAAACGCCCCCGCCTCCAAGAACTACGCAGGCGGCTTCGGCACCGACCTCATGCTCAAGGACCTGGGCCTGGCCCAGGAAAACGCCATGGCCGTCAAAGCCTCCACGCCACTGGGCGGCATGGCCCGCGCCATGTACGCCATGCACTCCATCGCCGGCAACGGCGCCCTGGACTTCTCCAGCGTCATCCGCTCCCTGCAAAAGAACGGCTGACGCCCCCGGCCCCACCCCATCTCCCCGCCCCCAATCCCGTATGCCCGCGCCTGCGTCGGGCCGTCTGCGGGGTTGCAGTCCTGCCGCAGGACAGGACTGCTTCGTCAACTGACTCGCCGTGATGTTTGAGTGAAGCGCGCAGCGCGCAACGAGTTTCACGGCGCACCCCGCAGGCGGCCCGACGCAGGTTGCCCCGCAGCGCAGCGAAGGGGTCGCGGGCATTCGGGTCGTCTTTCTTTGGCCTACGTTTCTTCGGCCGGCGTACCGGTGACGAATCAAAGAAAGGTAGGTCGGCCGCCGGGCCGAAACCCGGCCTCGAAAAACAACCACCCGGCAGGGTCAAAAACAAGAAACCCCGACCGGGGTTTTCTCTCTTCAGACCCATGGCAGCCCTACGTAAGCTGCCACCGCCAACATCCGCCATTCCACAGAACACCCGCCAGCAACCATGACCACTACACCCCCCAACTTCGCCCCCATGCCCAACACCGAAGGCTACTTCGGCCCCTACGGCGGCCAGTTGGTCCCGCCCCACCTCAAGCAGGCCATGGACGACATCAACACCGCCTACGCCGAAATCACCAAACGCCAAGACTTCCAGCAGGAACTGGCCCAGCTCTTCGCCGACTACGTGGGCCGCCCAAGCCCCATCTTCCACGCGCGGCGCCTGTCGGAGCAGCTCGGCGGCGCACAGATCCACCTCAAGCGCGAAGACCTCAACCACACCGGCGCCCACAAGATCAACCACTGCCTGGGCGAGGCCCTGCTGGCCAAGTTCATGGGCAAGAAGAAGGTCATCGCAGAAACCGGCGCCGGCCAGCACGGCGTGGCCCTGGCCACGGCCTGCGCACTGGTGGGCATTCCCTGCGAGATCCACATGGGCCAGGTGGACATCGAGAAGGAACACCCCAACGTCACCAAGATGCGCATCCTGGGCTGCAAGCTCGTGCCCGTCACGCGCGGCGCGGCCACGCTCAAGGAGGCCGTGGACAGCGCCTTCGAGGAATACCTCACCAACCCCACGGACTACATCTACGCCATCGGCTCCGTGGTCGGCCCCCACCCGTTCCCGATGATGGTGCGCGACTTCCAGAGCATCATCGGCCGCGAGGCGCGCGAGCAATTCCAGGCCAAACACGGCAAGCTGCCCGACCACGTGGCCGCCTGCGTGGGCGGCGGCTCCAACGCCATGGGCATCTTCACGGCCTTCCTGGGCGATGCCTCGGTCAAGCTCGTCGGCGTGGAGCCCTCGGGCGAAGGCACGGACAAGCCCGGCCGCCACGCAGCCACCCTCAGCATGGGCAAGCCCGGCGAAATCCACGGCATGAAGTGCTACGTGCTGGAAAACGCAGACGGCACGCCGGCTGCCGTGCACAGCATTGCCTCGGGCCTGGACTATCCGGGCGTGGGCCCGCAGCACAGCTACCTCAAGGACCTGGGCCGCGTGCAGTACGAATCCGTCACCGACAAGGAATGCCTGGACGCCTTCATGCAGCTGTCGCGCGTGGAAGGCATCATCCCCGCGCTGGAAAGCGCCCACGCCGTGGCCTGGGCCATGCGCGTGGCGCCCGGCCTGCCCAAGGACCAGCACATCCTCATCAACCTCTCGGGCCGGGGCGACAAGGACGCCGACTACGTGGCCAAGGTGCTGGGCCTCTGAACGCAGAGCTTGCGCGGGATCAAACCGCAGCACCCCGGAGGGGGCAAAGGGCGCCCTCTCCGACAACCGCTCTCCGGGACGGTGGAGACAATGGCCCCGACCGTTGTCTTGTCCAACCCCATTCCCGGAAGGAGCCACACCCATGAAGCCTGCCCCATTCGCACGCACTGCCGCCCTCTCCATCGCCCTGGCCCTGACCTGCGCCACCGCCGCCCTGCCCGCCGCAGCCAAATCGGTGGCCGAATGGCAGACCATCACCAGCCAGGCCAAGATCCCGCTGGAACAGGCCATCACCCGCGCCACCCAGGCCGTGCCCGGCAAGGCCATCGAAGCCCAGCTGGACGACGGCGACGGCATGGGCCCGCGCTACGAAATCGAAGTCATCACCCCGGCCGGCGACAGCGTGGAAGTCTGGGTCAACGCCATCACCGGCCAGGCCGCCCAGCACAAGAACGACGGCGCCGCCAAGCGCAAGGACCGCCAGCGCCTGGAAAAGGCCAAATCCACCATAGAGCAAGCCATCCAGGCCGCCACCCGCCACACCCCGGGCACGCCCGTCAGCGCGGAACTGGACTCCCACTGGGGCCAGACCAGCTACCAGGTCGAAGTGCTGCAGGCCAACGGCACGCTCATGGAAGTCAAGATCGACGCCGTGGGCGGCGAAGTCATCCGGGCCAAGAAGGACTGACCCACGGTCCCAACCCGGCAGCGCGCTTCAACATGAGGCGCGCTTTTTTTCGCCCATTTTTTGCCTCGTTCCCGCCATGCCCGCAGGCCATCCGCGCCTGCAGCACTCCTCAGGCCAACGCCACCGACACCCCCTCATCCGCAAACCGCTTCGCCGCCCTGAGCAGATAGCTCACGGCATAAAGAATGGGGTCGTCGGCCTCATCGCCATTGAGATGCTCCACCACCTCAATGGCATAGCCCAGGTTCACCGCCGTGTCGTGCAGCAGGCCCACCAGTTCCCTGTCTTCCGGCTCCAGCGACTGCGCCTGGTCGGCCTTCACGTAGTAGATGCGCAGCAGATCGCGGCACACGCAATTGATGGCCGTGACCTTGTGGCGAGCGAGCAGGTCCAGCACATCCAGCGCAGCGCCCATGTGCAGGACGGCGTCTATGGCGAGGTCTTCGAGTTTGGGTGGGGGTGTGGTGGCTAAGGCTTGCTGCTCCATCTGCGCTCCTGTCGAGAGTTGCTCAGCGCCCAAGATCACTGGGCAAATGCGACGCCCATCTGCTGGGAGCGTCGTCGTCGCTTTACAAAACTCCAACTATAGGTGGAAGACTGTCTGCACGCAAACCGGGAAGCTTTGCTCACTTTAGTGAGCAGATATGACAGAACTTGATAAAGCCTTTGGAAGCCTGTTGCGTGAGCTACGCAATGAGCGCGCGCTGTCCCAGGAAGCCCTTGCCGCGGAAGCCGGCCTGGCGCGCAACTACATCAGCCAGTTGGAGCTTGGTAGCAAATGTCCGAGCCTTCGGTCTGTATTCAAGCTGTGCAAGGTGTTGGGGGTTGCGCCAGGGGATGTGGTGGGTGAGGTTGGTAGACGAGTAGAAAGAAGTGAAAGCGGTATCTAGTGAAGGACTGTTGCCGGCCAGGAGCGGTCGGTCGCCTGGCCGACAGCTTCAGGCTGTTAGCGGTCTGTCGACGGACAGCAGACTTGATGCGGCGGTACGACAAGCCTGAGGTACCCATCAGCCGACGTTCGTGTCGGCCAGCATCGACCCGAAGCTTACGTCTACGCAAGTGACTTATCGGCCTCCGCAGTGCGCCGAGCTACCTCGCTGGCCCATGAACCCGCATCGTCCACAAGACCATGAACGCGCTCAACCCGAGCAACGAAGACAGCCACAGAGCGCCAACATCCCAATGGGTGATCGCTATGCCGAAAATGAACGGGGAGCCTGCTTGCACAATGTGGGCCGGTATAGTCAGCCACCCTTGCCGTTGCCCATATCCCCGCACCCCAAACACCTTCAGCGGCAGTGTTCCCACAGCGATCGTCAAGATGCCGTTCCCGCCGCTAAGGCAGTCCTCCATGTACGAAGATTTACACAAAATAACGTACTCACAGTCAAAATTTCGAACCAATAGTGCGTAATATGCGTCTTGGCGGCGCGTGATCGCGCTGCTGCGGTTGAAGAGATTTGTGATTCCTAACCCAAAAGGCAAAAGCTCAGTGATCAGGGCTTCATTTCGTGAAGTCCCGCTACGCAAACAGTGAGCGTAGCTTGCAACGCGGCGCAGTTGGCTCAGCCTATTGCGACCAGCCGGACGCCCAGATCCTCTGGTGCGCGAAGTCCTGTGCGTCTTCGTGCTCTGAGAGGGGAAGGATGAGCCAGCAGCGTGCAACTGTGGTGGGCTTGGTTGGTGTCGAGTTGGCTCCTTTACGGCGCTGCCTTGAAAGGGGAAGCAGGGCATGGTGCCTTGTAGAAGGAGTCCTAATGGACAAGCAAATCTTGGAAAACAACATCAAGGGCTTGAAGAAAGCCCGCGATGCATGCAGAAGCCAACTCGACATTGGTGCTATGAAGGAACTGGAGGATGCAATTTCGAAGCTTGAACAGCTGAGAGACCATCATCCAAGCGCGGCAGAAGCTCAACAGCACAAGCTGCGCATTCTCCAGGCCATCGCGGCGGTCGTCGTTATCGTGACGAACATCCGAGATTGGCTATGAGACCGTCATGGGCACCCCAAGCCCATTCTTGGTTCTGAGATTCACATATGAACATCGGACAGGCCATCCAGCTCGCTCGCAAAAAGCGCAGGCTTTCACAATCCGCGTTGGCGGAGCGGGCAGACATTTCGGTCTCCTACCTGTCGTTGCTTGAACGCGGCCGACGCGACCCGCCGTTGTCCACCATCAAGCGAATCGCTGCAGCCCTCGTCATGCCCGTGGAAATCCTGTTTTTCCTGGGAGCAGAGGACGGAGAGCTTGGGCAGCTGAATCGGGATCTAGCCGGCCAGTTGGCGATCACCGCCTTGGAGCTTCTGAATGAGCCTCTGCCTGAGCAAACCGAGCTACCAAGCTAAGCCGATTCGGTCCATTGCCGCGCTGGCCCGAGCCTTGCGCTGGGGCGAACAAGCGCTTGTGCAGTTGGCGGACCGCTCGGAAAGCATGTGGCGAACGGTCAAGCCCCAGCCGGGATCGACCAGGCAGACCTTCGATGCGATGGGGCAGCTCAAGGAATTACATACACGCTTGAAGCTGCATATTTTTTCGAAAGTTGTGTTCCCAGACTACCTGCAAGGCAGCCTCGCGGGACGCGATTACGTCACCAATGCCTCGCTTCATGCAAAGAAAAAAATACTCATCTGCGAGGACGTAAAGCGCTTTTTCCCTTCTGTGGGGGCGATTTACGTCGAGCAGGTCTGGCGCGATTGCTTGGGCTTTGCTCCGGATGTTGCCCGGTTGTTAACCAAGCTGACAACCAAAGGGGGCTACCTTCCACAAGGGGCCATCACCAGCTCGTTCTTGGCCAATCTGGTGCTGTGGCGCCATGAGCCCCTGCTGCATGCCAAGCTCAAGCAACGTGGCATCACCTACTCACGCTATGTGGATGACATGGCCTTGTCTTCTGCCAGTCATTTGGACAAGGACACACAAACCTGGGCCATTGCCCAAGTGTATGGGATGCTTGCTCGCCACGACTTGAAGGCCAGCCGGGACAAGCATGATGTGTTCGCAGCGTCCCGCCCGATGATCGCCACGAAGCTCATCGTGAATCACAGCCCGTCCTTGGGCGCAAAGAAGCGGTCACAGGTGCGAGCTCAAGTCCTGCAGTTGGAGATGGCTGCAGCCAGTGTCGCAGATGCCGATCAGATCCGAGGCCTTGCGAACAAGGCAGCTCAACGGGTCGGCCAATTGGGGCGATTCCACAAGACAGCTGCAGCACACCTTAAAAGCCGCATCGCCACTGTCCGGGATACTTTGACTGCAGAAAGCAGAGTTGCCATAACAGGGGAGCGGGCCGCTCACTGGGAGCATTTAGAAGGAGAGAATCCCTGGTCATAGTAGGTGGTCTAACCACCAGCAAGCTACTTCAAGCCGGTCATTTTCAACCGGCACAGCTGGTCAATCAGACTGGCATCCGCAGTCATCGCGCTGAGGCACCGAATCTTGCGTCAGGGAACGACCGCTCACGTTGGCAGCAGTCATTGGGTGCCGAGGCGCGAACGACAGCAATGGGTCGACTTCCGACAGCCAGCAATGGGCAAAGTCCGGTGGCCATGGATCGCGTAGGCCCATATCAATCACTCCATCCACCTCAGCTTCCCAGAAAGCGCCTCCAAAGTCGCGCGAAGTCATGACATTGATCCAGCGGCGAGCGAGGTGGCGGGTACTAGCCCTTGCAGCAACCTAGAGCTTATCCATTGGCACTGCGCCACAAAGACAGCGCTGCTAATCGGCGTCAGCGCCACTTGGAATTGCCCTTCGTTTTGCGTGGCAGCCAAGCATTCCTGACGCATAGAATTTCACTCTAATTCTGGTGTGTGGCTGACGCTGCAATTGGCACCAGAACACGCCAACCCTTTTTGTCGTGCAATGTCGATCTGCAGACAACTTGAACTCTTTTTCCTAGAACTCCACTGTCTGAAGATGCCCAGTCCGATTCAAGCGGAACAGCGCACTGTTCGACTATTATTTTTGGATTTATTCGAACAGCAGTGAATTGGGTTCTCTTCTGCCTGTTTTCCTTCATCAAGAATTCATCTGCAGATCTCTTTACTTCTTTTAAATCTTGGATTGGTGGTGAATTTTTCTCACCAGCAGACGTGGTACCAGAAATCATGATCGCCACCAACATAAAGAAGATTCTTGTCATTGTCTTTGCACAGTTGATTTACGGTGGTGTCAAATATGAAGTGCAACATCTGAGATCCAGGTAACTTGCACGGATGACTTCACCCTACAAGCACTGGCAACCCAAGAATTGCCTGGCCTTGGCATCCCTGGTGCGTCTGAGCCTGCGTGCAGCGTTCAGGACGCCTTCATGCGAACACCAGGCGACAGATACCGCTCGGCAACGCGGCACCGTGCAGATGCAACGCACTCAGGTGTACGGCCCCAAGACGTCAAGCCGCATTCTTCAGCCTGCAGCAGGAGAAAGCCCTATGACAATCCGCCCGCATGGTTGCACCCGCACAACGCTGCGCATCCCCTCAGAACACCGGCAGGCGAGCGGCCCACATCGGGCTTTGCCCAGGCTCCACAGCGTCAACCCTGCATACAGCCCCCTGCAGCCCCTGCGCCGTATAACGTCTTGACACGCTTTTGGGCTGCAAGGTGGCTGCGCACCTCCGAAATCCTTGGAACACTCTGCGCCACGCGCCGAAGAGCGAGGCAGTTCGTTGCCACGCCCCGGCCTCTGCCTGAAAGCCCACAATGCACCCCACACCACAGGCTGCAGCCTCCACGCTGCAGCCGCCCGACCGCGCGCCCGCGGATTCCTTGCCTGCCTGCGCAGAGCCCGGCCACCTCGGCCACGAACCGAAGAGCTCCCTGATCCCTCCCGCCCTGGCCTCCTCCCTTGCGGCCGCGCTGCTGGTGGCCTGCGGGGGCGGTGGGGGCGATTCAGCCCCCGGCACCGGCACTGGCGGCACGGGCGCCGGCCCTGGTGGCGGAACCGGTACGGGCACAACGGCCACCCCCACCAGCGATGAAGAAGCCGCACGTTTTCTGCTGCAGGCGCAGTTCTCGGCCACCGACGAGGAGATCGCAGCGCTGCGCGCCAAGGGCTACGGCCCCTGGCTGGCCGAGCAGTTCGCGCTGCCCGTGGACACCACGGGCACGGCCTGGCTGATGCAGCGCGGCTACGGCGTGGCAGAGGCCGGCACGCGCTACGACAACGTCTCGTATCCCTCCGACTTCATGCTCTGGAGCCAGCTTTTCACGGAGCGCGACGCCGTGCGCAAGCGTGTGGCATTGGCGCTGTCGGAGATCATGGTGGTCTCCACCACGGGGCTGGAGCAGCCCTGGAGCATCTTCCTGGCCTCCGGCTACTGGGATCTACTGAACCAGCATGCCTTCGGCAACTTCCGCACGCTGCTGGAGGCCGTCACGCTCAGCCCGGCCATGGGCATCTACCTGAGCACGCGCGGCAACCAGAAGGAAGACGCCCGCAGCGGCCGCCAGCCCGACGAGAACTACGCCCGCGAGGTGATGCAGCTGTTCACCATCGGCCTCTACCGCCTGAATCCCGACGGCACCGAGCAGCGCGACGGCAGCGGCAACCGCATCGATACCTATTCGGCAGCCGATGTGAGCAACCTGGCGCGCGTCTTCACCGGCTACGACTACGACACCAGCAAGAACCAGCCCACCAACCTGAGCGGCAGCACGGTGACGGGGCTGCAGCAGGCGCTGCTGCCCATGGCCTTCAACGCCGCGCGCCATTCCACGCTGGCCGCCACTTTCCTGGGCACCACCGTGGCTGCGGGCACGTCGGGGCCAGCGGCGCTGAAGGCGGCGCTGGACACGCTGTTCAACCACCCCAACGTGGGGCCCTTCATCGGGCGCCAGCTGATCCAGCGCCTGGTCACCAGCAACCCCAGCCCCGCCTATGTGGGGCGCGTGGCCGCCGCCTTCGCCGACAACGGCAGCGGCACGCGGGGCGACCTGCGCGCCGTGATTGCCACCGTGCTGCTGGACCCGGAGGCGCGCGGCGCGGCAGGGCTTGCCAGCCCCCAGTACGGCCGCCTGCGCGAGCCCATGGTGCGCTTCGTGCAGTGGGGCCGCACCTTCGGGCTGCGGTCGGCACGCGGCACCTGGAAGATCGACAACCTGAGCGACCCGGCCACCCGCCTGGGCCAGAGCCCGCTGCGCTCGGGCTCGGTGTTCAACTTCTTCCGCCCGGGCTACGTGCCGCCCTCCACGCCCCTGGCCACGACGGGCCAGGTGGCGCCGGAGTTCCAGATCGTCACCGAGACCAGCGTGAGCGGCTACCTGAACTTCATGCAGAACGTGATCCGCTTCGGCTACTACGTGAACGCGCCAGACCTGCCCCAGGGCGGCAGCAGCGCGGCCAACGGCTTCGACATCACCTGCAGCTACGCCAACTTGCTGCCCCTGGTGGCCGACGCCGCCGCGCTGGTGCGCAAGGTGGCGCTGCTGCTGTCGGCAGGGCAGGTATCGGCCGCCACGCAGGCGCGCATCGTGGCAGCGCTCAATGCCACGCCGGTGACGGCCACCAGCAACACCGCCACCCAGCTCAACCGCGTGGCAGCCGCCGTGCTGCTGGTGATGGCCAGCCCCGAATATCTGGTGCAGAAGTGACCGAACAAGTGACCGAACGTCTGCAAAGCAAAGCGACATCTCCATGAATTTCATCGACCCCGCCCGCCACACGCGCCGCGCATTCCTGCGCCGCAGCACGCAACTGGCCGCCGCCGGTACCGCCCTGCCCTTCGCCCTGAATCTTGCCGCGCTGGGCGAGGCCGCCGCCTTCGAGGCAAGCGACTACAAGGCGCTGGTCTGCGTCTTCCTCTATGGCGGCTGCGACTACGCCAACACCGTCGTGCCCTACGACAGCACCCGCTACGGGCAGTACTCCGCCATACGCGGCGGCAACAGCGATGGCACGGCCGGTGGCATTGCCCTGGCCCGCGCCGCGCTGGGCAATACGCTGCTGCAGCCCAGCACGGCGCTGGCCGGTGGCTTGCAGTACGCGCTGCACCCATCCATGACGGGCCTGGCCGGCCTATTCAACGCGGGC
The DNA here is from genome assembly GCF_059499305.1 of Delftia sp. Lineage (NCBI taxonomy): Bacteria > Pseudomonadati > Pseudomonadota > Betaproteobacteria > Burkholderiales > Comamonadaceae > Delftia > Delftia sp. Next base: position 480,682 of record NZ_JCABYI010000004.1, on the reverse strand, counting down.
CGCGCTGCGGTGCAACTGAACGTCGGCCCGCTGCTGGTGCCACTCACGCGGGTCCAATATGCCACCGGCGACCGGCGCAGCTACCCGCTGCCGCCCAAGCTTTTCTCGCACAACGACCAGCAGTCGGTGTGGCAGTCGCAGGGCGCAGAAGGCTCCACCCTGGGCTGGGGCGGCAACCTGGGCGACCTGGCGCTGTCGTCCAACGCCACGTCGCTCTTCACCTGTATCTCGGCCACGGGCAACGCCGTGTTTCTCTCGGGCGACCAGGCGCTGCAGTACCAGATCAGCCCGGGCGGCGCCGTGCCCATCAACGCCGTCAAGGGCACCAGCGTCTATGGATCGACCGCCGTGCGCGGCCTGTTGAGCGAGCTGGTGCAGACGGCCGGCAGCCACGCGATGGAGGCCGAGTACGCCCGCGTCACGCAGCGCTCCATCAGTGCCGAGGGGCAGATCTCTTCAGCCCTCTCCAGCGCCAGCCTGTCCACCGCCTTCCCTGCCAACAACCCGCTGGCCGACCAGCTCAAGGTGGTGGCCCGGCTCATCGCCGGACGCAACGCGCTGGGCACGCGCCGGCAGGTGTTCTTCGTGTCGCTGGGCGGGTTCGACCTGCACGACAACCTGATCGCCAACCAGCCGCAGCTGCTCGACAAGGTGAGCAGCGCCATGACGGCCTTCTACAACGCCACGGCCGAACTCGGCGTGGCCGACAAGGTCACGGCCTTCACCGCGTCGGACTTCGGCCGCACGCTGACGTCCAACGGCGACGGCTCGGACCATGGCTGGGGCAGCCACCACTTCGTGGTGGGCGGCGCGGTGCGTGGCGCGTCCTTCTATGGCGCGCCGCCGCCCATCAGCGTGGGAAACGGCAGCGGCAGCGAGGACCAGTGGCATGTCGGACAGGGGCGCCTGTTGCCCAGCACTGCCGTGGACCAGTACGCCGCCACCCTGGCGCGCTGGTTCGGCGTGGCGAATACCGAGCTGGCGGGGGTGCTGCCGCACATCGGCAACTTCGGCGGCTCGGCGTATCCCATCGATCTGGGGTTCATGGGCTGACGCCGTGCGCGCCGGGCCTGCACGGCCGATTCGAGTCAGCCTCTGGGTGGCCCTGAGGGCGCCTTTGACAATTCCGAATTTTCAAGGACCGGGATTGCGAAGACGATGGGGCCACTCAGTTCAAGTGGAGACAAAAATGCGATTCGAATTCCGCCCCATTGCCACAACAATTGCCACCCCAATTGCCATGCTGGCCCGGCATGCACGGCATGGCTTGTTCATCGCAGCGGCCCTGTCCGGCGCGCTGGCCCAGGCGGCACCGTTGCCGTTCGACACGGCCACCACTTCCGAGCAGCGGTTTCAACTGGCCCTGGAGGCGCAGACTGCGGGCGAGTACGCCTCCATGCTCGCGTTGCTGCGCCAGGCGGCCCGGGATGGCGAGCCACAAGCCCAGGAAACACTGGCATGGATTCTTCTGGCACGCCCAACCCTGTATGGCACCGCGGTGAAAGCGGATCGCTGTGAAGCAGTGCACTGGCTGCGGCAAGCCGTGGCAAAAGGGAATCAAACGGCCAAAAGCCAGTTGGATTTCCTGAACCGCCTGCGCAATGCGCCGAGTGGCAAGATGGCCTGCGCATCCGAGTGGGAAGGGTGACATGCGCAAAATCCTTTTCGGATCGCAGCGCCATCCTCAAGAATGCGCTGCGGGCACAACGCTACTGGGACCACGCCTGGAGCACTGACCACCTCACGACGGACTTGTGCCCGTCCTCACCACGCATCCACCAGCGCCTTCGCAAACGCCCCTTCACCCGCCACAGTCAATACCAGTTTTTGTGTCGCCCGAGTCGCAGCCACATAGAACAGTTTGGCCTCGTCCGCCGCATCTTCGCCTTCACGCGGCATCTGCCCCACTCCTGCGACGGCCACGACCGGAAACTCCAACCCCTTGCTGGCGTGCATTGTCATCACTTTGATGGTGTCGGCCAGTGGATCGAAGTCACCTGAGCGATGTCGCACGCGATGCGGCAGTTTTCGGCGGCCAAGTGCCATGGCGCACTGGTTCATGGAGTCGTGATCGCGGCACAGGATGGCCATGTCACCCCAGGCGTGGCCTTCCTGATGCGCCGCAACCAGCAGCTCGGCGATCTTGGCGGGCTCGTCCCGCAAGCTCGGCAGGCGCACGATCAGCGGCTCCTGCCCTTCGCGGCCGCAGCTGATGGGTTGCACCAGCGGAACACCGTCCTCATCCTGGGCATTGGGTTGCAGGAACTCGGCGGCGACGCGGTTGGCGATTTGCAGAATCTGCCTGGTGTTGCGGTAGTTGATCTTGAGAATGGTCGTGCGCCCAGAGGCCTGGATTCCCACGCTCTTGAAGCTGAACCCACGCGCCTTGCTCTTGCCATAGATGTTCTGGGCGCTGTCGTACAGGATCAACAGGCTGTTGGTCTCGGGGTCCACCATCTGGGTGACGAGCTTGAGCCATTCAGGCTGAAAGTCGTGCCCCTCGTCGACCATCACGGCCTGGTATTGCCCGGACGGAATCTGTTGCCGGTCCACGCCGCGAATCACAAACTCCACCATCTGATCAAACATGCCTGGGCCCTGAGCGGGTAGCGTCTGACCATAGGCCACCAACTGCTGGCGACACCACTTGTGGAAGTTGCGGGCGTGCACCCGGTCGGCCAGGCCCTTGGCCGCAAACCAGGCATTGAGCTTCACGGCCAAGGGCTCGTTGTAGCAGAGCACGAGGATGGGCTTGGTCGAAGCGGTCTTGGCCAGGTGTTCCGCACGATAGCCAAGAATCATGGTCTTGCCTGAGCCGGCAACTCCGTGGATCACGCGATGCCCATCACCCAGGCTGCGCGCTAGTTGCTCCTGCTGCAAGTCCATGACGCGCATGATGTCCGGCAGCTCGTCCGCGTCTTCCGGCAGAAGGCTGCCTTGCACCGGAACACGCACCTGCGGGAACATGATCCACCGCGTGCGCTCGAGCTGCGGCACCGACATGGCTTTGCCGAAAGCGTGGGGGAACATGTTCCACAGGCGCTGCTGAAAAGCCTCCGCATCAACGGATTCCAGCATCTCGTCCTTGCAGATGACCAGATGCGCATCAATCGTCTGGTCCAGTGCAGATTCTTCAAACTGCTTGCGCGTGATGTTGGTGAACACCACGCCGCTGCCCCAGGGAAATGCCAGCTTTCCCTGATGAGGGCCTTCGCCGTGAATGAGTTGCTGATCCCGCTCCAGTGCATTGACCACTTGAATGGCGCAGTGTCGCGCCTGAGCTGCCGGATTGATGACGACCTTGGGCCTTCCATCCACGATGAGCGTCCAGGCCTGTTTGGTCGCCTCTTGAACCGTCTCGAGCCGCCAATCCTTGGTCTCAAGAATCAAAACGCCCCTGCGTGGATGAATGACGACAAAGTCAGGATGCGTCTGCTTGGGGCCAATGGGCACGTCATACCAAAGCATGTAATCGTCTTCGAGCTTTTGCTCCAACCGCTCGGCCAGCCGTCGCTCGCCAGGCGTCATGCGCCCAACGCACGCCCCCATCGCAGGAATCAGTACCGCCACTTTCTTCTCCTCTACAGAGCGGCTGAGGATACCGCACGCACTATCTCTTCAGGAATTCGATGACTGGCCAATCCCAAGCCATCGAAAATCCGGAATTGAATTCTGAACGGCTCTCTGTTGAATTTCCTCGACTCACGCGGAAACCAGCATGGAATTTGAAGGCGCTTCTGAAATGACCAAGCAGAGGAGGATTTGATTGTGAAAGTGCTTGGCTCGGACGTATGCCTGCCATCTACGCACTCAACGACTACCGGTTTGGGCAATGCCGGAACACTGCCGAAGGTAGAAAGGACCAGTCATTGCGGCAAGCCCGCACTTGCGCCGCAACGGCGGTGCTGCTCCGTGCAGATGCCAGAGGGGGCGACATCAGCGTTGCGGCCCGTCGCAGCGCCTTCGCGCTGGACGAACCGCCCTGAATTACCGTGGCCCCGTTGTCTTGCCTATGCAATGCAGTCGCAGTCGCAGTCGTTCAGGGAGCGCCGTATTCGCTCAGTTTCTTGCTGAACTTAAAGGTCCAAAGTCGCTGCTTGCGATCGTTGACGTCATTGGTGGTAAAGCGCAGGCTCGCCGCGCCCTTGGCGCATTGGCCGTCGTTCACGATCCTGCCGTCGGCGTCCACCATGCATTTGGTGACGTTCGAGCCTTCGATTTCCTTGCCGCTGGCGTCCAGCACGGCCAGCGAAACACCGAAGTCGGTGTCGTTGGTCAGCGCCAGCGTGTAGTCATCGACCAGTGCCAGGCCTTCGGCCTTCTCGGCCACCCAGCCGGTGGCGTTCAGGTTGAAGAGCTGGGTCTTCTTGAGCGTCACGACCTTGGAATAGTCCGAGCCATTGACCGGCTTGCCGGTCAGGCTGCTCTTTTCCAGGTCGGAGCCCAGCGCGGTGATGTCGGTGGCGTTGGCCGGAAACTCGATCAGAACCAGGTCGTTGAAGACTTTCTTGTCCTTGCCCGTGCCTTGCTCGATGGCGATGAATTTCCCCTTGCCCAGTGAGACCACATCACCCAGCTTGGCATTGCCGGTCTTGCCTTGGTTGTACCAGCGGCTGTCCACGGGCAAGGCAAACAGGCGGGTTTTCTCGGTGGTCGGGTCAAACTCCACCCAGCGCACAAAGCGCGCGTAGTCGCGCACGTTCTCCGACTTGCCTGTGGCGTCGGCAACGGCAGCGGTGGTGTAGTCGGCCTTGCCGTCGTCCAGGGGGCTTTGCAGGAAACCGTGCAACTTGCCGCTGGCCGCATCGATGCTCAGCCCCTCCATTCCACGGTTGGCGCGGCGCTTGGCGAGAATGGCCGGCAGATCGGCCGCGCCAGTGCCGGGCCCGTATTTCTTCTGGATGATGCCGGTCGCCGGGTCGATCTTCACGATGAAGGGTCCGTATTCGTCGGACACCCACAGCACATTGCGTGCGGCATCCACCACCACGGATTCTGTGTCCAGGCCGAATTCGCTGTAGCCCTTGGCCTTGCCGGGATAGGTGAAGGAGTCATCCAGGACTTGCTCGCCTGTGTTGCCTGTGATGCCCCGTGGCTGCACGCGGCCGTTGGCGTTCTGTGTGGCGCTGAATCTGAGCGGCAGGGTGGAGACGAGCCTGGCTCCGTCCTTTCCGAGGGCGATCACGCCGATGGACGGAATGAAGTTGGGCGAGGGAAACACCGTGGAACTGGCAAAGCCCGCGGGATTGGAGCCGTCGGTGATCTGCGTGACCGGGCCGGTGGTCGCGTTCGGGCCGCGATCGGTGATGGCGTAGAACTCCAGCGTGCCGTCGGCACGCCTGCCCTTCAAGGCCAGGCCCGAACCGTAGGCTGGCAGAAATCCCTTGGGGAAATCGGCCTTGGTGGCGGGGTGTTGGCCTTCGTAGGGGAAATAGAACCTGTCGTCGAACTGGACGTCCTGGCGCGTGACGATGGCGCGAATGCTGCCGACGCCGGTGGTCTGCATCACCGTCTCGGAGCCGGCGACCTGGAGCGGGCGGGTGTCGGCGCAGGCGCTCAGCAAGGCAGCCGCGGCGGCGATCACTGCCATCAGGCAGGAAGAAGAAGTGGGGGGTCGCATGGCGAGTAGGTCTTGAGAAGAAGAGGCAAGCCTGATAAGCAGATCGGCAGATCGGCAGGCCCTGCGTGGCAAGGGCCTGCCCCATCTTGAAGGCTTCGTTTCTGGAAAAGGCGCTGTGCCGCTCAGAACGAGTGGCTGATGCCCAGATCCACACCGGTCGAGCCGGCGTTGGCCACACCCGCAGGGCCGCCGATCAGGCCGACGCTGGCGCCGTTCTTGTTGTTGACACGCGCCAGCCCTGCGTACAGAGAGGTGCGCTTGGAGAAGTCGTAGACATATCCGATCGAATACTTGTCGGCCTTGCCGCCGCTGCGCGTGAGGGCAGAGGCGTTGCCGCTGAACTTGGCGCTGGCGTACTTGACGCGCAAGCTGCCTGGCCCCATGGGGATGGTCGCGCCCAGGTAGAAACCGTCCACCTTCCCGGAGGTTGCGCCGTTGACGGGCTCCCACTTCAAGCTGTTGTATCCGCCATTGAGCAGGAAACTGCCGAAGTTGTACGAGGCGCCCAGCACCAGGTCTTCCAGATCGCTGGTTGCGGCGATGGCGCTGGGCGAAGCCACGGCTGCGGTGCCGTCGATCCGGCCATAGCCGATACCCACGTTCAGCGGGCCCGAGCGATAGCCCAGGTTGCCGCCTATGTACCTGCGGGCCTTGCTTGCGCCAGAGCCGGAGGCGTTCTCGTCGCCAAAGGAAACCGAGAACTGGCCATAGACACCGCCCAGGTCGCTCGGCAGGAAGTAGCCCACGGCGTTGCTGATGCGCGTGCGGTCGACCACGCCGCTTTGGCTGGCGGCGTTGTAGGCAGTCTGGCGGATCGTCTGGAACAGATTGGCCTGCACACCGGTGGTGGTGTCGGGGCCCGCGAAAGCGGTGAAGATGTTGTAGCTGGGGGTGTAGTCGCGACCCAGCCGGATTTCACCCCAGGAATTGTTGCTCAGCCCGATCGTGGAGCGGCGCTCGAAGCCAAGGGAGCCGCTGCTGCCGCCAGTGCCGACATCGGGGTTGAGGCCGCCTTCAAGCCAGAGCTGAGCTCTGTTGCCGCCGCCGAGGTCCTCCGTGCCGCGCAAGCCAAGCAAGCTGGTCTTGCCTTGGCTGGAGTTCAGTGCATTGAGCCTGTTGCTGCCGGACTTGGCAATGGTGACGCCGACGTCCACCACACCAAAAATGGTGACGGAAGATTGTGCCAAGGCCAAGCTGGAAGAAGAGGCGAAGAATGTGCCCATCGCGAGTCCCAGAATGCGCGAGCACGTTTTTTGATTTTTCATTGGCAAGATACGAACTGAACTTATGAATGAGAATGACGATAGCCTCCTGCCACCGCTGCGGGAACTCTAGGCAACACATAAGTATTCTTCGTGACAGCTGTGCTGTGTGACATGAAAGTCACAGCAGCGGCAGTGCCTGCGGCACGTTTCCTGCAGGGAAGCCCTATCGCCGCCACCCTTCAGCCATGGCCTGCACGACGGGGCAGATCATTCATTGCCGATTTGTTTGATTCATATTCGAGAAATTGGCGAAAATATGCATTCTTTTGCCATTTTCTAAATAAGTTTCTCGACTTCCATATTTTCAATGGAACATTTCGAGCGTTCGTCGACCGATTCATCGGTCATTGGGGACCCAAATTCAGCCCATTGCACGGCCAATTCAACCCAATAGTCCCTGGAAGGCCGAAAGCTCACAAGAATTGCCGCACCGAGGACTGCAGCCTCAACATCGGTCGCACCAGCAGTCACAGCTATGATCCCCAGGCAGCATCGCCGTCCCCGCCAGCGGCGAGCAGCCCCCTCTCCTCCACCCAACGCCCCGCCCCATCCCCCCATGATCCAAGCGTCTGACGAGATTGCCCTGCTTCGGGCTGAAAACGCCCGGCTGCGGGCGCAGCTGGCGATTGCCACGGCGGGCCATGCCAGCGCCGTGCAGGGTGCGGGCGCCAGCGATAAGGACCCCTTCGATGCGCAGGTGGCGGACCAGAAGACGCTGTTTTCGGATTTCATCGAGCATCTGCCGATAGGCCTGTGCCTGGTGAGCAAGGGCGGCACGGTGCTGATGTCCAACCCGGCCTACCGCCATTTCCTGCCGGAGACCCCCATCCCTTCGCTGCTGTCGGCCGAGGAAGACCGGGGGCGCTGGCGCAGTTGGGACAAGGAGGGCAAGCCCGTCCCCCGCGACCAGTTTGTGGCTGCCCGCGCGTTCCGCGGGGAGCTGGTGGTACCGGGCGTTGACTGCGTCTATGACACGCCCCAGGGGCTTGAGGTATGGACGCGCGTGTTCGGGGTGCCGCTGCGCAATGCAGACAAGGAAGTCGTGGCCACGGCCATCGCCATTCTGGACATCGATGCGGAACGACGCGCGCTGGACATGTTGCGCCAGAGCGAGGAACGGCTGGATGCGCTGGTGCGCTCCTCCTCGGAAGTGCGCTACTCCATCAGTGCGGACTGGAGCGAGCTGCACCAGCTGGCAGGCGGCGGGTTCATTCCCGACACGCAGGCGTCCAACACGAACTGGCTGGAAGACTACATCCCCCCGGAGGACCGCGACCTGGTGCGCGCGGAGATCGCGCGGGCCATCCGCACGAAGACGGACTACGTGATCGAGCACCGGGTGAACCAGGTCGATGGCAGCGTGGGCTGGGCGTTCTCGCGCGCCGTGCCGCTGTTCGATGCCGCAGGCGCCATCACCGGCTGGCTGGGAGCGGCCTCCGACATCACCGAGCGCAAGCAGGCCCAGGCCGCGCTGGAGCGCTTGAATGCCACGCTGGAGGAACAGGTGGCGGAGCGCACGGCCGACCGCAACGCGCTGTGGCAGCTGTCATCCGACATCATGATGCGCTGCACGTTCGAGGGCATCATCACTGCGGTCAACCCGGCCTGGACCGAGGTGTTGGGCTGGCGTGAAGACGAGCTGCTGGGCACCACGCTTTTTCATCTCATCCATCCGGAGGATCTGGCGCGCACCATCCAGGACACGCAGGAGCTGGCCACAGGCATGGCGCATGCCCGGTTCGACAACCGGTACCGCCATCGGGACGGGAGCTACCGCTGGATCTCCTGGTCCACCCGTTCGGCGGCAGGCCGCATCAATGCCGTGGGCCGCGACATCACCTCCGAAATGGCCAAGGCCGAAGCGCTGGCCAAGGTGCAGGAGCAACTGCGCCAGTCGCAGAAGATGGAGGCCGTGGGCCAGTTGACTGGCGGCCTTGCGCACGACTTCAACAACCTGCTGGCGGCCGTCATGGGCAATCTGGAGCTGCTGCAGCGGATGCTGGCGCGCGGCCAGGTGGACAACCTCACGCGCTTCATCCATGGAGCGCAGGGGGCGGTGCGGCGCGCCGCCACGCTCACGCAGCGGCTGCTTGCGTTCTCGCGCCGGCAGATCCTGGACTCCAAGCCCACCGATATGGCCGCGCTCCTGGCCGATTGGGAGGACCTGCTGCGCAGGACGGTGGGCGCCAGCGTGGACATCGACATCGTGCCGGCTGCCCATCTCTGGCATGCGCAAATCGATGGAACGCAGCTGGAGAACGCCATCCTGAACCTGTGCATCAACGCCCGCGATGCCATGCCCGAAGGCGGCCGGCTGACCATCAGGACAGCCAATATCGAGCTTGAAGAGGCGGCAGCCCGGGAGTGGGATCTTCCGCCGGGCGGCTATGTGTCGCTGTGCGTCACCGATACGGGCACCGGCATGTCGGAGCAGACCATTGCGCGCGCCTTCGAGCCGTTCTACACCACCAAGCCGGTGGGCCATGGAACGGGGTTGGGGCTGTCGATGATCTACGGCTTTGCGCGGCAATCGGGAGGAGCGGTCAGGATCTTCTCCCAGCCGGGCCAGGGCACCACGGTCTGCCTGTATCTGCCCAGATGCGACGCCGCGCCCGTTGCCGAACGCGCGGTCGATGCGGCAAGGCAGGTGGTGGTTCCTGCCCAAAGGACCTTGCTGGTCGTGGATGACGAAGCCCCGATCCGCCATCTCATCGACGAGGCGCTTGTCGACCTGGGCTACACGGTGCTTGCCGTGGCCGATGCAGCCGCCGCGCTGCAGGTACTGCGTGCCGGAACCCGGGTGGACATGCTGATCACGGACATGCGGCTGCGCGGCGGAATGAACGGCAAGCAGCTTGCCGACGAGGCACGCCTGGCCCGGTCCGACCTGCCGGTGCTCTTCATCACCGGGTTCACCGAGGCATCGCCCCTCAGCCAGGAAAACCTGCACCCCGGGACGCAGCTTCTGACCAAGCCGTTCACATTGGAGGCGCTGGCGCTCAAGGTGGCGGAGATTCTGGGCAGTACCGACGCTGTGCCATTGGACTGAGTCGTGTGGCTGGGGCCGTGGTGACCGGCAGATCCCGGGCGCCTGTCTCGCAGCTCAAACCCTGCCATATCGCATCTCCCTCGGCCCTCGTAGTGGCTATGTGGGCAGACTCGATCGCCGACGACAAAGGGGCACTGCCAAAAGCGGCAAGAGCACTCGGATGCACGGCCCCAGAAACTTACGGATTCATCAAGCCTGCGAACCAGCAAAAGCCTTGCTCATCATGAATCCGAATGCATGTGTTTAGACCGCTGATCGTCAATTCACGCAAATTCCTAGGAAGTATCTTATTTTTCAGAAAAAATAGAAAACGACAGCAGTCTCCACTTGATCTGAAAATTCGAAAGAACTTAGACTGATAGCGCCACTCACTGCCATGTGGCAGCAAATGCTTATTAGCATTTCAGCACAGAGGGAACTATGCCAAGTAAAATTCTGACCGGATCTATACTTTTTCTCGTATCAATCTCTGCAATGGCTCAAGATTTTCTGATAGGGAATGAGGAAATTAAAAAGAACGGCATGCCAATGGTCGCCAGAAGTATTTCCGGCAGCATGGCTGGAATGAGTGGTACCGTGACCATCAATCTAGTCAAGCTATCAAATGGATCATATCTCTACGAAACCACCAATCAAAATGATGAAGCGATTGAATTCAACAAGAGGCTGTGCGAGATATACGGAGACAAGCATCCAGAATCTCCCGGAAAAATGGTAATTGGTAGCGATGAAAGGAATATACCTCTTCACTGTGAACCAGCGTCCCCTCAAAAGGAAATGTCATTCAAACAACAATCTGACTACTATTACATGCCTGGTGGCCAATGGAACTACAGACCTGTTCTATCTCTAAGCTATGACCCTTACCCGCTTGCTGGCTCATACACAAGAGTATCTGCAAGTGCAGGCGTTGACTTTTCTGTACCAAAAGGCGGCGATCTTTCACTTGCCGGTGGAGTTCGAGGGATTTCAAATTGCTATAACAATGGTTTCACCATGGCTGGTAGCATTCCAGTCGCAAATCTGCAAGTTGCAGTTCTATGCTACATGTACCCACATTTGGCCGGCACAGGGGGAAAGGCCGTTTCTGCTCGAGCAGTTTCGGAAAGCAAATACTCGGCCAGTGAGAATGGGATAATGAAAATCTATTGAAGCAATAGTAAACCAGGTTTATGACCCCAGGAAGCCATAGTGCCTTCTTCAGCCTAAAACAGAAGAAAGTACCATGGCAACCCGTCTTGGATGATGGTGCCCGCACAACGCCGCACATCCGCGCATAATTTCAGCCGGCATTCGTCCATCAACGGCCTTGGTCAATTACTTCACAGGCCGTTGATATGAAAAAAGCTCTGACAAGATCCAGCTTTTTGCGCAGTTTGTTGGCTGGCGCAGTCTTGTTGACCACCGCATGCGGGGACGCAAAAAACGCAACCGCTTGCGAAAACCATGACCTTAATCTGGTTCGAAAGAATGTACTGAAAAAACTGAAAGAGAAGTTTCCTCAGTACGCATTCGATATCACCAAGGTGACGTTTTCTCCGGGAGAAAAAGTGCCTTTTTGGCACGTGGAGGCCATCACCCAATCGAATGGTAAGGCGCTGGTGGTTTTCGCCATGCACTACTGCGAAGGGTCTGTAGAGGTGACAGCCCTCAACCCCTACCACCCTTGACGGCGGTGGATGCCATCGCCCTCACCCTCTCAATGAAAGCCTGCAGCAACGCCGCAGGCTGGTCCGCCCGCCAGGCCATGACGGCGGGCGTCATGGCCTGCTGCGGACCGCGCAGGGGCACGAACACCACGCCGTTCATGCCCACGCGCTGCATGCAGCTGGGCACCAGGGCCACGCCCTGCTCTGCCGAGACCAGGGCCATGACGGTGAGCCACTGGCGCGCGGCGTGGCGTGTGTGGGGGTGGATGCCGGCCTGCTGCAGGCAGGCGATGACGTTGTCGTAGTTGGCCGGGGCCACTTCGCGGGCGAACATGACGAAGGTGTCGCGGGCCAGTTCGCGCAGGTCGATGTCGGGCTGCTGCGCCAGCGCATGCGTGGCGGGCAGGCAGCAGACAAAGGGTTCCTCGCCGATCGACAGGGTCTGCAGGCCGTCTGGCGGGGTGGCTATGTTGAGAAAGCCGCAGTCGATCTGGCCGCTGGCAATGGCCTGCAGTTGCTCGCGCGTGGACATTTCATGCAGGCAGACTTCGACCAGGGGGCGTTCTGCGCGGAAGGCGCGGCAGAAGTCGGGCACCTGGCGGTAGACCATGGAGCCGGTGATGCCCACGTCCAGCCGGCCCTGCATGCCTTCGGCCACGCCGCGCACCACGTCGGCCGCATGCTGCAGCTGGGCGAGCACCTTGCGTGCCTCGACCAGGAAAGCCTCGCCCGCAGGGGTGAGGCGCACGTTCTTGGCGTCGCGATCCATGAGGCTGGCGCCCAGGTCCTGCTCGAGGGTCTTGAGCGCCATGCTCAGCGGCGGCTGGGTGATGCACAGGCGCTGGGCCGCGCGGCCGAAGTGGCGTTCCTCGGCCAGGGCGACGAAATAGCGCAGCAGGTGGGTCTTCATGAGAGGCGGCGGATGGGGAGCAAGCGAGATGGCATCTTGCACCATGGCTACCTCTGAAATACAGATTGATAAATCATGGGACTTCAGATGGTTCGCAGCCACAAAACCCGCGCACCTCAACTTTGAGACACCGAGGAAGGGCCGCCCCGCACCGAGGGTGTCGTCCCCCTCCGCGCAGCGAGAAGGGGGAAGGCGCGAAGCGACTCAGGGGGTCAATACGATTTAGGCAAGCCCAATACCTTTTCGGCGATGAAGCACATGATCAATTGGGGGCTGACGGGCGCCAGGCGCGGGATCCAGGATTCGCGCATGTAGCGCTCCACGTGGTATTCCTTGGCGTAGCCCATGCCGCCGTGCGTGAAGATGGCGGTTTCGCAGGCCTTGGCGCAGGCTTCGGCTGCCAGGTATTTGGCGGCGTTGGCCTCGGCGCCGCAGGGCAGGCCCCTGTCGTAGAGGAAGGCGGCCTTTTGCACCATGAGGTGGGCCGCCTCAAGCCCCATCCAGGCCTGGGCCAGCGGGTGCTGTATGCCCTGGTTCTGGCCGATGGGGCGGTCGAAGACCACGCGCTCCTTGGCGTACTGGGTGGCGCGCGCCAGGGCGGCGCGGCCCAGGCCCACGGCCTCGGCCGCGATGAGGATGCGCTCGGGGTTGAGGCCGTGCAGGATGTACGAGAAGCCCTTGCCCTCTTCGCCGATGCGGTCCTCGGCGGGGATGCGCAGGCCGTCGATGAACAGCTGGTTGGTGTCCACGCATTTGCGGCCCAGCTTGTCGATCTCGCGCACTTCGATGCGTTCGCGGTCCAGGTCGGTGTAGAACAGGCTCAGGCCTTCCGTGCCCTTGCACTCTTCCACGGGCTTGGTGCGTACCAGCAGCAGGATCTTGTTGGCGACCTGGGCGGTGGAGATGAAGACTTTCTGGCCATGGACCACGTAGACGTCGCCATCGCGCACGGCGCGGGTCTGCAGCTTGAGGGTGTTGAGGCCCGCATTGGGCTCGGTGACGCCGAAGCAGGCCTTGTCCGTGCCCGCGATCAGCGGGGGCAGCCAGCGGCGCTTTTGCTCGTCCGTGCCGAAGACGACGACGGGGTGCAGGCCGAAGATGTTCATGTGCACGGCCGAGGCGCCCGACAGGCCCGCGCCCGTGGCCGAGATGGTGTGCATCATCAGCGCTGCCTCGCTGATGCCCAGGCCTGCGCCGCCGAACTCTTCGGGCATGGCAATGCCCAGCCAGCCCGCGTCGGCCAGGGCCTTGTGGAAGTCGTGCGGGAAGCCGCCTTCATGGTCCTTGCGCAGCCAGTAGTCGGCATCGAAGGGTGCGCAGGCGCGCTCGACGGCGTCGCGTATCTGTTCCTGTTCTTCGTTCCACAGAAAGTCCATGGTGAGTTCTCCGTTGCTTGTTGCTGTTCGCTTGTTGTGTCTGTGGGGTGACGGCGCTCAGGCTGCCGGCCGGCGCACGCGCTCGGGGTTCTCGCCGTACGGCGGGCTGTAGAAGACCAGCAGGCGCACGGGCTCGGCGCTGGTCACGCGGAAGATGTGCATGCAGTCCTCGGGGAAGAAGCAGGTGTCGCCGGGCTGCATGGCAAAGCGTTCCTTGCCGTCCGGGGTGTCGATTTCCACTTCGGCCGTTCCGGCCAGCAGGTAGCAGGCCTGCTCCATGCCGGGGTGGGCATGGGGCAGCGCGCCGCCGCCCTGCTCCAGCGTGCCCAGCACCAGCTCCATGTGGCGCGCGCCCACGTTGGCGGCACTGACCAGGCGCCGGTTGACGGTGCCGTGGTGGTTGGCGGGGCTGTAGCCGGGCACGTCTTGTTCACGGATCAGGTAGCGGGGCATGGGCGGTTTCCCTCTGTTTGTGTTTGTGCTTGTGTTTGTGGTGGGGCGTCTTGCAGCGCGGCAGCCTGGCTGCAGGCGCGGCTGGCCTGCAGGGCGGCCAGCTCGGCCTCGGTCAGGCCCGCGTCGCGCAGCACCTGCAGGGTGTGTTCGCCCAGGCGCGGCGCGGGGGCGGCGCGTTCTGCGGGCGGCGTGGCGCTCCAGCGCGTGGGGCTGGCCGTGGTGCGCAGCCGGCCTTCGCTGGGGTGGTCTATCTCGTGCACGAAGCCGGTGGCCTGGTGCTGGGGGTCGGCGATCAGGTCCTCGGGCGAGGCCATGGGCATGTTGGGCACGTCGGCCGCGTCCAGTAGCGTGCGCCATTCGGCGGTGGTGCGCCCTGCCATCAGCCGCGAGACTTCGGCATAGACGGCATCGATGTGCAGCGCGCGCTGGCTGTGGGTGGCGAAGATGGGCTCGGCCATGCGCTCGGGCTGGCCTATGGCGTTGAAGAAGCTGTGCCAGTGCTTGTCGTTGTAGATGAGAACGCACAGGTGGCCGTCGCTGGTGCGATAGGGCCTGCGGTGGCCCGTGAGCAGGCGCGCATAGCCGGGGCCGCCCAGCTGCGGCTCGAACGACAGGCCCGCCATGTGGTCGCCCAGGATGAACTGGGTCATGGCCTCGAACATGGGCACGACCACGGCCTGGCCCCTGCCGGTCTTCTCGCGCGCATAGAGGGCGGCCGTGACGGCGTAGACCGCGTGCAGGCCGGTGACGCGGTCGCCCAGGGTCATGGGGGCATAGGCCGGCTCGCCGCCGCCGTATTGCTGCGCCAGCCAGGGCACGCCGGTGGCGCCCTGGATGAGGTCGTCATAGGCGGGCCGGGCCGCGTAGGGGCCGCGCTGGTCGAAGCCGCAGCAGCTCACGTGGATGATGCGCGGGTTGCGCGCCGCCACGTCCTCGTAGGCCAGGCCCAGGCGCGCCATGGCCTGGGGCCGCACGTTGCTGACCAGCACGTCGCAGCCTTCGGCCAGGCGCAGCAGCGCCTCGCGCGCGGCGCCCTGCTTGAGGTCCAGCACCACGGAGCGCTTGCCCTGGTTGGCCTGCAGGAAGATGTGGCCCATGGCGGGGTTGCGCATGGGGCCGACGTGGCGCATGTTGTCGCCCTCGGGCGATTCGACCTTGATCACCTCGGCCCCCAGGCCCGCAAGGATCTGGGTGGCAAAGGGGCCCATGACCACCGAGGTCATGTCCAGCACCTTCACCCCTGCAAGAGGGCCTTGCTGCCCTTGCTGCGCTTGTTCCATGCGGCTCTCCTTCACTGCGCCTCGATGCCCGCCTGCTTGACCAGTTGCCCCCAGCGGGCCATCTGGTCCTTCACATAGGTGGCGAACTCGGCAGGCGTGGCCGTGGGCCAGACCTCGAAGCCGACCTGGGCCAATTGCTCCTGCACGGCCTTGTCCTTGAGGATGGCCTGCAGCTCGGTGTTCAGCCGCTCGGTGATCTCGGCCGGCATACCGGCCGGGCCGAAGATGCCGTTCCACGACGTGATGTCGAAGCCCGGCAGCGTCTTGCCGATGGCCGGCACATTGGGCAACAGGGTCGAGCCCTTGGCCGCCGTCACGGCCAGGGTGCGAACGCGGTCGGTCTTGATCGTGCCCCAGGCCGAGCCCAGGTCGGCCACGTAGACCTGGATCTGGTTGCCCATGAGGTCGGTCAACGCCTGCGGGCTGGACTTGTAGGGCACCGAGGTGATCTGGGCGTGCGTGACGTACTTGAAGGTTTCCGAGGCCACCAGCGAGGTGCTGTTGGGCGTGCCGTAGGACAGGCGGTCGGGATTCGCCTTGGCGTAGTCGATCAGTTCCTGCACGGTCTTGGCAGGAACGGAGGGGTGGACCAGCAGCGCAAACGGCAGCTCGCCCACGCGCGCCACGGGTGTGAAGTCTTTTACCGGGTCGTACTTCAGGCCCTTGACCAGCCAGGGGTTGGCCGAGTGCGAGGTGTTGGTGGTCATGAACAGGGTGTAGCCGTCCGGCTTGGCCTTGGCCACATGGTTGGCGGCAATCTGGGCATTGGCGCCGGCCTTGTTGTCCACGATCACGGGCTGCTTGAGCCGCTCGCCCAGCCGGGTAGCCACCACGCGCGCCACGGCATCGGTTCCACTGCCGGCCGCGAACGGCACGACCAGGGTGATGGGGTTGGAGGGATAGCTGCCCTGGGCCTGCGCAGCGGGCGCTGCAACGACGGCCATGGCACTGAGAGCGCCAAGGGCCAGGGCCCTGCGCAACGGGGAATGCTTCATTTGCTTGTCTCCTGTTTCCTATGGAAAGCGGCGCTGTGTATCCAGCGCTCGCCGCCATGGTGCGGGCGTCAATGATTCAAGTCCAATTCTTTAAAACCAAGCAAGGATTCGATTTATGAATCATTGAATCCTGCATCAGGCTCCATGTGCCGCCTCTTGCGCAAGGACTGCATCGGTGCGAGGCTGGCAGCCCTGCACGACACCACGCCAAGGAGTTCCGCATGTCACACACCGTCCACACCATCCGGCTGCACCGCGTCCTCAAGGCGCCGCCGCAGCGCGTGTACCAGGCCTTCACCACGGCCGCTGCCCTTGCAAAATGGCTGCCGCCCCACGGCTACATCTGCGAGGTGCCCGAGTTCGACGCCCGGGTCGGCGGGCGCTACCGCATGGCCTTCGTCAATCTGTCCACGGGAGGGCGCAGCGGCTTCGGCGGGGAGTTCCTGGACCTGGAGCCTGGCCGGCTGGTACGCCATACCGACCGCTTCGACGACCCGCAACTGCCTGGCGAGATGATCACCACCATCACGCTGCGCGAGGTGTTCTGCGGCACTGAAATGGATGTGACCCAGGAAGGCGTGCCCGCCGTCATTCCCGCCGAGGCCTGTCACCTGGGCTGGCAGGAGTCGCTGCAGTTGCTGACCCTGCTGGTGGAGGCCAGCGTGCCGGGCTGAGACCCTGCACAAGCCCCTGCTGTCACACAGCTGCGGTTGATGGATTGCGGTGCTTCGGAGGACAATGGCAGCATTGCCCGCCAACGCCTGGAGGTCCGCCATGGCCACCCCCTTTGCACTGACCGCTCAAGCCATCGATGTCCTGCCGTTTGGTGCGCGGCTGGCGGGTGCCCGGACCTGTGCCCTGTTCAAGTCCCAGGACATGGAAGTCATCCGCGTGGTGCTGCGCGCCAGCCAGTCGCTGCCGCCGCACAAGGTGCCTGGCAGCGTCAGCCTGCATTGCCTGGAAGGCGAGCTGGAGGTGATGCTCGGCGAAAGCCGCCAGTCCCTGCAGGCCGGCCAGCTGATGCACCTGCCGGCCAACATGGCGCATGCGGTACGCGCCATCGAAGACACCTCCGCTCTGGTTACCATCGTTCTGTGTGACGAGTCCTGACGCCTGCCGCCTCAGCGCACGGGCAGGAACTGCATGAAGGGTCCCGCCACCAGTCCCTGCCCGTAGCCGATGAAGGAGCGCCTGTAGCGCTCGGTGGTGTAGTTGGCGATCAGGTCCAGCCGGCCGATGATCTTGCCCATCTCGCGCTCGAAGCTCAGGTTGCGCGCGTCGTCGCCCAGGTGGTTGGACAGCAGCAGCGGCCCGCCTGCGGCATTGCGCCGTGAGTTGAGTATCCAGTTGGCCACTTCCACGTTGCGCGCAGCGTTGTAGATCAGCTGCGGGTCCAGCCCATGGACCAGGGTGAAGCTGGTGCGCCCGCCGTGGGCCGTGATGATGGTGTCGGCCAGCGCATGGACGAAGGCGGCCACGCGGTCGCCCTTGAAGTCGGGCTGCAGCGCCAGCGAGAGCGCGGCCACGTCCTGGGCGCCGCGCAGGTCGGCCCAGGGCTGGCGCTCGGTGATGGCGATGCGCACGTAGGCGGATGCGGCCTCGCGGCTTTCGGCGGTTTTCCTCCACTCGGCGGGGTTGCGCAGGTACAGCTTGTCCATGATGCGCATCAGGCTGTCCAGGTTCTCCTTCATGGCCAGCGTGGCCATGCGGTTGCTGTCGGACTGCACGATTTCGCTGGGCTCGAACGAGGCGCCCTCCACCTTGCCGCGCGGCGCGGGCGTGTCGGCGCAGCCCGCCGTCAGCAGCAGCGCCAGCACGGGCGCCAGGCGGCGCGCAGCGCCACCTCCGGGCCGGGGCTGGCTGTCGTTCACCCCGGCTCTTCGGCCGGCCTCCCCTGGCAAGACAAGCTCAATAGTCATCCCGGAACGATAGCAGCGCACTACCGGGGCGCCGAGGCCCGATGCCCTGTCTTACACGCCCTGGCGCCGGCAGCGTCAACCTCCCGTCAGGCAGTGTTGCTGCACCGTCCACTCATCCACCACCGCCCCGGTGCTGCGCCAGCAGGTGGCCAAGGATCTTCCAGGTCTGGGGCTGCTCCACCATGGGCACTGGAATGCGCAGCATGCTGCCCGCGGCCTGCCTGGGCGAAAACAGCAGGCCCGGCGCCAGCAGCAGGCCCTGCGGCGCGGCATGGCGGGCCAGCACCTCCGAGTCCACGCCGCAGTCCACCCAGGCGAACATGCCGGCCTGCGGCTCGTGCGGGGCGCGGCAGTCCAGGGCTTCGAGCATGCGCAGGCAGCGGTTGCGCGCGCGGTCCACGCGCTCGCGCAGGCGGTCCACATGCTTGCGGTACTGGCCGTCGGCCAGCACGCGGTGCACCACCTGCTCGCCCGGCAGCGCCGTGGTCAGGCCGCCCAGCAGTTTGAGGTCGGTCAGCCGCCGTATCAGGTCGGTGTGTGCCGCGACATAACCCACGCGCAGGCTGCCGGCCAGGGTCTTGGAGTAGCCGCCCACCAGGAGCACGCGCTGCAGCCGGTCCATGGCGGCCAGGCGCACGGGCACGCCGGGCAGGAAGTCGGAGTAGGTGTCGTCCTCGGCCAGGTAGAAGTCGTGGCGCTCGGCAATGCGCAGCACCTCATGGGCCACGCCGGCCGACAGGGTCTGGCCCGTGGGGTTGTGCACGGCCGTGTTCAGGATGAAAAGCCGGGGCTGGTGCTGGCGGGCCAGCCGCTCCAGCGCCTCCACGTCGGGGCCGCCGGGCAGGCGGGGCACGCCGACCACATTCACCCCCAGGGCGTTGAGCCGGCCGAAGATGAGAAACCAGCCGGGGTCTTCCACCAGCACGGTATCGCCAGGGCGCACCAGGCTGCGCACGATGAGGTCCAGCCCCTGCGTGACACCGGCCACGGTCATCAGGTGGGCCTCGGGGTGGGCTGGCACGTCCTGGGCCTGCAGCACCGAGGCGATCTGCTGGCGCAGCGGCAGATAGCCCTGGGGCACGCCATAGGTCAGCAGGCTGGTGCCCGTGCTGCGGCCGACGGCGCGCAGGGCCGAGGCCAGCATCTCCTGGTCCAGCCATTCCGGCGGCAGCATGCCGGCGTCGCCCGAATGCTCCGTGCCTTCGCGGAACATGCTGCGCAACAGAAAGGCGGTATCGAAGGCGGCGCCCTGCTCCAGCGTGGGCAGGCCCTGGCTGGCGCGCGGCACGGCCTGGGCCGCGCGCCGGGCGCTGACGAAGACGCCCGAGCCGCGCCGCGAATGCACCAGGCCCTGGGCGGCCAGCCGGTCGTAGGCCTGGACCACGGTATCGCGGCTGACGCCGGCCTGCTGCGCCAGCGCGCGCACCGAGGGCAGCCGCGAGCCCGCGCGCAGGCCATGGTGGCGGATGAGGCCGCCGTAGTGGTCCACGAGCTGCTCGACCAGCGAGAGATCGGAGGAGCGCAGCGGACGCCAGGGCGCAGCGGCCTGGAAAGCCGTATCTGAGGATGCGCGCGGTGCCTGCGGTGTCTGCTGTGCCTGCGCTTGTTTCGGCGTGGCTGCGGGATCAAGTGTCAGGGTCATGTGGGCAGGCCAGTTGGCAAATTGTTCTGGCAAAGTGTACTGCTACTGTACCGAACACTGCCATTAGCATGGCCTGACGGCGCCGCGGCCTGCGGCATGCGCAGACAGGGCGCCGGATTCCCTGTCATGCCTGTTGCCACCATGCCCTTCGATACCGCCCACACCTCGTTCCTGCTGCCACTGGCCATGTTCTCCTTCGTCAGCTCCGTCACGCCCGGCCCCAACAATGTGATGTTGACGGCCTCGGGCGCCACCTTCGGCTACCGCCGCACGGTGCCCCACATGCTGGGCATCACCGTGGGCGTGGTGGTCATGGTGCTGCTGGTGGGCGCGGGCCTGGGCGCGGTGTTCGAGCGCCTGCCGGTGATCTACACCGCGCTCAAGTACCTGGGCGCGGCCTATCTGGTCTGGCTGGCCTGGAAGATCGCGGGCAGCGGCGGCATCGACGGCGGCAACGCGGGTGCCCGGCCCTTCGGGTTCTGGCAGGCGGCGGCCTTCCAGTGGGTCAACCCCAAGGCCTGGATCATGGCCATCGGCGTGATTGCCACCTACACGCCGCGCGAGGATTTCTTCATCAACCTGGTGCTGGCCGCCCTGGTGCTGGGCATCGTGAACTATCCCAGCGTCAGCGTCTGGACGCTGTTCGGCAGCGCCGTGGGGCGCGCGCTGCGCTCGCCGCAGGCACTGCGCCGCTTCAACTGGTGCATGGCGGCCCTGCTGCTGCTGTCGCTGTATCCGGTGCTGGCCGACTCACACGGCTGATTCAAACGCCTGATTCACGCGGCTGCTTCATGCGGCCGATGCCCCATCCAGCGCCAGTATCTGGCGCGCCAGCGCGGTGATGCCGGCCTCGCTGAGGTCGTCGGCCTGCACCCTGCGGCGCGTGCGCCACTGCGTGAAATGCCGCTCCTGCGAGCGCTCGTAGTGCGGGTCGTAGTGCTGGGCCATGAGCTCGGAGAAAAGCGGCGAGAGGCTGCGCTCATGCGCCCAGGCCTGCCAGCGCGAGATGGTCTCCTTGCCCTGCAGCTCCTTGAGCCAGCCCAGCTTGTCGGCCAGCATCTGCGGATCGTCGCCCAGGTAGGCGTAGTCGCGCAGCAGGTAGGCCAGGCGTGCCTCGGGCGTGGCATCGAGCGCAATCACGGGCGACTGGCGCATGTGCTCGACCAGCACCAGCGGCAGGGACACGCGGCCGATCTTGGCGCTCTCGCCTTCCACGTACACGGTGCGCGACGGATCGAAACTCTCCAGCTGCTGGGCCAGCAGCGTCTCGAAGTATTTCTGGCTGGGCTGCTCCACGCCGGGCAGGTTGCCCAGCAAGGAGCCCTTGTGGCTGGCATAGCCCTCCAGGTCCAGCACCTGCTCGCCGGCCTCGGCCAGGGCATGCAGCACGCGGGTCTTGGCGCTGCCGGTGGCGCCGCACAGCACCTGCAGGCGCAGCTGGGGCACCAGGCGGTCGATCAGCTCGATCACATGGCCGCGATAGGACTTGTAGCCGTTGGCCAGTTGCTGGGCATCCCAGCCGACCAGGCGCAGCCAGGTGACCATGGAACCACTGCGCAGGCCACCGCGCCAGCAGTAGACCAGCGGCTTCCAGTTGGCCGGTTTGTCGGCGAAGGTTTCCTGCAGATGGCGCGCCAGGTTGGCCGAGACCATGGCCGCGCCCAGGCGCTTGGCCTCGAAGGGGCTGACCTGCTTGTAGATGGTGCCGATCCGCGCGCGCTCCTCGTTGTCGAGCACGGGGCAGTTGATGGCGCCGGGAATGTGGTCCTGCGCGAATTCGGCAGGCGAACGGGCGTCGATCAGGGTGTCGAACTGGTGGCGGTCGGCGATGCGGATGGGCTGGCGGTGGGACACGGGCAAACGGTGATCTGGCGATCATGCGGGAGGCAGAAACAACCGGCGCCATGGCCTCTGGGGCTCATGGGCCGGCACCGGAACCAGGAAAGTGGATCGAGCCTCGACACGCACCGGCCCGCCCCGCTTCGCGCCCTGCTTGCGCGAGCCGGGCATGCGGCCGACCTTGGAAGCGGGGATTCTCGCACGCCCGCCGTGCCCGCGCACGGCTGTCAGGGCAAGGCAGTCACCGCAAGGCAGCGGCGACCAGGCCCTGCACGGCCGCCACGCGCTGCAACTGCTGGGGGCTGTCGTAGTTGCCCATGAAGACGGCATACACCAGCGAATGCTGGGGCACGACCACCAGCCGCTGCCCGCCCAGGCCGATGGCCATGTAGTACGCCAGGCCGGCGCGGGTCTGCCCCACGTACCAGTGGTGGCCGTAGCGCAGGCCGGGCCAGGCGTCCACGCGCGGCTGCATGGATCGCACAATCCAATGCCGGGGCACCAGCGCCCGTCCCTGCCATTCACCCTGCTGCAGCACCAGCTGGCCGATGCGGGCCAGGTCGCGCGCCCGCAGGCGCAGGCCGGAGGCGGCGGCCGCCTCGCCGTTGGTGCCAGGCGTCCACTCGGCCTTGTCGATGCCCAGCGGAGCAAACAGCTTGTGCCGCGCATAGTCCAGCAGCGGCATGCCGCTGCCCTGCGCGATCAGATGGCCCAGCAGTGCCGTCGCCCCGCCGCTGTAGCACCAGCGTTCGCCGGGCGAGGCGACGATAGGCTGCTCCAGCACGTAGCGGTAGCGGTCGCTGCTGCGCTCCATGGCGATTTCGCTGTTGCGCGGGTCGGAATACGGAAGGTCCTCGTCCCATTGCAGGCCCATGGTCATGCCCAGGGCATGGGAGATGAGGATGGCGCGCCGGCGCCCATCTGCCGCCAGATCGCCGTAGGCGGGAAAAGCCTGGACAAGGGGCGTGTCCAGCGCGGGCACCTTGCCCTCGGCCAAGGCTATGCCGTACAGCAGGCCGACGATGCTCTTGCTGACCGAGCGCACATCGTGCAGGGAGTCGGCGTTGAAGGCCACCTTGCCCAGCGGCTCGCCCCAGCGTTCGTCCTCACCCTCGAAATAGCGCTCCAGCGCCAGCCGGCCGTGGCGCATCACGACGACGGCGTGCAGGTTCGCCAGTTCTCCGCTCTGCACGCCCTGGTCCAGGCGTTCGCTCAGGTCCTCGGCCAGGCCGGTGCCGGTGCCGGTGGAAAAGGCACCGCCCTGCCCCACGCTGGCGCAGGCCGTGCAGCCCAGCGTCGCCAGGGCTGCGCCCGTCTGCAGCCACCTGCGCCTGTCGGTGCGAAAGCCGTTGTTTGTCATGTCCCTCTCCCTTGCTTAGCTAGTTAGTTACTTAGTTGCTTACGTACTTACTGCCTGGGCGAAGACCCGCTGCCGCGCGGATGGATCAGCATGCGGTCGCCGCGTATTTCCACATCGAACTGGCGCAGGAAGTTCTGGCCCAGCAGCGCATCCCTGTCCGTGCTGCCCGTATAGCCCGTACCCACGCGCAGGCCGCTGACCACCAGGGAGGCCACGCGCACCTGATCGGCCACCACCATGCGGCCGTCGCGCTCGCCATTGGCGGTGCGAAAGCGAACCGGCTCGCCGCCGTCCAGGCCTGCGCGCTCGGCCAGCGGCTCGGTCACGCCGACCATGCTGGCGCCCGTGTCCACCAGGAACAGCACGGGCTGCCCGTTGACGGCCCCTTCCACGCGGAAATGCCCGTCACGGTCACGCGCAATGGCCACCGTGCCATCAGCCTGGACCTTGACGCCGGCCGGCTTCAGGTACATCTGCATGGCCCAGTACAGCACGCCCATGACCAGCAGCCAGAACAGCAGAAAACCCAGCATGCCGCGCCGGGCGACGGACTGGACACTGGGCTCGGCGGCCGGTGCAGAGGAAGCGGACGGGTCGGACGGATCGGACGGAGGCGGCGTGGACTTGAGGCGCATGGCAATGCAGACGGGATCGACGATGGCAGCACGGTGGCTGCACGGCGGCAGTCGCCCATTCTGCCTGCGGCCCTGCCCCGTCACGGGCAAGCCAATAGCCGCTACAGTGGGCGCATTCATCACAGCCCGCTCCTGCCATGACCACGACCGCGCAGCCGCCCTTTGTCCTTCACTACATCTTCGACCCGCTGTGCGGCTGGTGCTATGCCGCCGCGCCCCTGGTCAAGGCCGCGCGCAGCGTGCCCGGCGTCACGCTGCAATGGCATGGCGGCGGCATGCTCACGGGCGCCCACACCCGCACCATCACGGCCGACTGGCGCGGCCATGTGATGCCGCACGACCAGCGCATTGCCGAGATGACGGGCCAGCCGTTCGGCCCTGCCTACTTCGACGGCCTGCTCAACGACCTGGGCGCCGTGCTGGACTCCGAGCCGCCCACCACGGCCCTGCTGGCCGCGGAGGAACTGGCGGGCCGGGGCCTGGACATGCTGGCGCGCCAGCAGCAGGCCCACTACGTGGAAGGCCGCCGCATCAGCGACCCCGCCGTGCTGCAGGAACTGGCCCGTGACCTGGGACTGGACGGCGAGGCCTTTGCCCAGGCCTTCCAGCGCTTGTCCGGCGCTGCCACCCAGGCGCATATCACCCAGGCGCGCGAATGGCTGAACCTGGCACAGGGCCAGGGTTTCCCGACCTTCGCGCTGGAGTTCGACCACCCCGAGGCCGAGCAGCCGGGCCAGCGCGCCATCCAGCGCATCGACATCGGTCCCTGGCTGGGAGATGCACAGGGCTGGGCAACGCAGCTGGGCGAGTGGGTGCAGCAGGTGGCGGCCATCACCGCCGGCGAGCAGACCGCGCCCCAAGGCGAGGACTGCGGGCCCGATGGCTGTGCGCTGCCCAAGAGCTGACCCGTCAACGCCCGTCAAAGAAAAACCGCGCCCTGGCGCGGTTTTTTCGTGGAGCGCGGGCGCCCGTCAATCCATCTTGGAGATCATCACCTCGCCAAAGCCGGAGCACGACACCTGGGTGGCGCCGTCCATCAGGCGGGCGAAGTCGTAGGTCACCTGCTTGCTCTGGATGGCCTTTTCCAGCGCGCTGATGACCAGGTCGGCCGCCTCGCGCCAGCCCATGTGGCGCAGCATCATCTCGGCCGAGAGGATTTCGGAGCCCGGGTTCACATAGTCCTTGCCCGCGTACTTGGGGGCCGTGCCGTGCGTGGCCTCGAAGCAGGCCACGGAGTCGGACATGTTGGCGCCGGGCGCAATGCCGATGCCGCCAACCTGGGCCGCCAGCGCGTCCGAGATGTAGTCGCCGTTGAGGTTGAGCGTGGCCACCACCGAGTACTCGGCCGGGCGCAGCAGGATCTGCTGCAGGAAGGCGTCGGCAATCGAGTCCTTGATGACGATGTCGCGGCCCGTGCGCGGGTTCTTGAACTTGAGCCAGGGTCCGCCGTCGATGGGCTGGGCGCCGAACTCGCGCGCGGCCAGCGCGTAGCCCCAGTCGCGGAAGCCCCCTTCGGTGAACTTCATGATGTTGCCCTTGTGGACCAGGGTCACGCTGGGCTTGTCATTGTCGATGGCGTACTGGATGGCCTTGCGCACCAGGCGCTCCGTGCCCTCGATGGACACGGGCTTGACGCCGATGCCCGAGGTCTCGGGGAAGCGGATCTTCTTGACGCCCATTTCCTTGACCAGGAAGTCGATGAGCTTCTTGGCGTTGTCGCTGCGGGCCTCGTACTCGATGCCCGCGTAGATGTCCTCGGAGTTCTCGCGGAAGATGACCATGTTGGTCTTCTCGGGCTCCTTCACCGGCGAGGGCACGCCCTTGAAATACTGCACGGGGCGCAGGCAGACGTAGAGGTCCAGCTCCTGGCGCAGCGCCACGTTCAGCGAGCGGATGCCGCCGCCCACGGGCGTGGTCAGCGGGCCCTTGATGGAGACCACGTACTCGCGAAGGGCCTGCATGGTTTCCTCGGGCAGCCAGACATCGGGGCCGTAGATGCGCGTGGATTTCTCGCCCGCGAAGACCTCCATCCACTGGATCTTGCGCTTGCCGCCATAGGCCCTGGCCACGGCGGCATCCACCACCTTGATCATCACGGGCGTGATGTCCACGCCGGTGCCGTCGCCTTCGATGAAAGGAATGATGGGCTGGTCTGGCACGTTCAACGACATGTCGGCGTTGACAGTGATCTTCTGGCCCTCGGCCGGCACCTGGATGTGCTGGAAGCGGTTCATGGGGACGGGTCTCCGTTGGCTGGTGCACGAGGCAAGAGTGAATGCCCGGAATGGGCACAAATTTGGTGCAGAAAATTCTAACGACAATCGGGCCGCCTTCCTGTCAACGGCGATACAGTCAGTGCGTTGAGCATCTGCGGTGCATCAACAATTTCGCACCGCTGTCTGGTTCAACTTGGCTTCTACCGCTTTTCTAGGAAATGGCATATATGAAAAAACTCCTCGCTGTCCTGGTCGCCGGTTCGTTTGCCGCAGGCGCCTTTGCACAGGCCGCCGCAGCACCCGAAACGCCGATGTCGGCTCCCACGGCCGCTTCCGCAGCTGCTCCCGCTCACACAGCCAAGAAGGCCAAGGTCGCCAAGAGCGGCAAGCATTCCGGCAAGAAGCACGCCAAGCGTTCCACCAAGAAGGCACACAAGGCCGTGGCCTGATCCAGGCGCCGGGATGCCCGCTGGCATCCCCTCAAAAAAAGCCCGCAAGTCAGCAATGCACTGCGGGCTTTTTGCCGCCCGCCCGGCCATGATGGCCCGGCCAGGCCGATTTTTGCGTCCGGCCACGCGCCCCCTGCGACAGAATGTGCAAGATGACGAAGCCTTCGACACCCCTCCACACATCCCTTTCCCGCCGCGCGCTGCAGCGGTTGCTCATGGCCGCCTGCCTGGCCGGCGCCGCCGTATCGGCAGGCGCACAGCCCCAGGGCAGCCCCCAGATGAACCTGCGCCGCGTGGAGTTGACGGCCGGAATCCACCGCATCGACGCACAGGTGGCCGCCTCGGACCGCGAGCGCGCCATCGGCCTGATGTTCCGCCAGGAAATGCCCCAGCAGGAGGGCATGATCTTCGTCTTCGAGGTGCCCGCCGTGCAGTGCTTCTGGATGCGCAACACCCTGCTGCCGCTGACCGCCGCCTTCGTGGCCGATGACGGCACCATCGTGAACCTGGCAGACATGAAGCCCATGACCGAGGACTCGCACTGCTCGGCCAAGCCCGTGCGCTATGTGCTGGAGATGAACCAGGGCTGGTTCGCCAAGCGCGGCCTGAAGGCCGGCGTCAAGCTGGGCGGCAGCCTGTTCACGCCCGCGCCCGCCAAGCCATAATCACGGCCCATGCAAGCGCTTCGCTCCTCGTTCTGGCTCACCCGGCTGATATTGGCCTGGTTTGCCGTGACGCTGGGCGTTGCCGTGGCTTCGCCCCTGGTCCATCCCCAGGGTTTCGAGCTGGTCTGCACGGCCAGCGGCGACGTCAAGCTGGTGGCGCTGGGCGACAGCGCAGCCCCGGGCATGGGCCACCACCAGCTTGACTGCCCCATGTGCCTGCCCGCTGGCGCACCGCCGCCGGCCCTGCCGCAGATGGCCGTGCCCCACCAGCAGCCGCTGGCCCACGCGCTGCTGCCGCTGGTGGCGGCGCACATTGCCTCCGTCACACGCGCGCCGCTGCCGGCGCGCGGCCCTCCTCCGCTGACTGCCGTGTTCTCTTGAATCGCCGCCGGGCCTGCTGATGCGCGCCCGGCCCGCCTGCGCCGCATGCGCGGCGCAAGACCCGGAGTCAGTTCGTGAATTCCCTCCCCTTCCCCGCGATGGCAGCGCCGCTGCGCCTGCCTGAAACCCTTTTTCGCCCCCATCCCCTGGCCGTAGCGCTGTGCTGCGCGCTGGGCACGGCCTGGACGCCTGGCGTGCAAGCGCAAGCGCAGGCACAGGCCGATATCCCGCTGGCTCCCGTCGAGGTCTCTGACCAGGCCACGGCCGACGCCAACGGCCTGCTGCCGCTGAACAAGACCGTGGGCACGGCCAGCCGCCTGGGCCTGACGGCGCGCGAGACACCGGCCTCGGTGCACATCGTGGACCGCGCCGCCATCGAGGCGCGTGGCGCCCAGGACACGCAGGAGATCCTGCGCTCCATTCCGGGTGTCACGGCCTACAGCCCGCCCGGCAACATCGGCATCAGCTACCGGGGCTTCGGCACGGGGTCGGTCAGCCAGCTGTTCAACGGCATCAACCTGCAGTACTCCATTGCGGCACGGCCCGTGGACAGCTGGATCTACGACCGGGTGGAGGCCATTGGCGGCGCCTCCGGCTTTCTCTACGGCGCAGGCGGCGTGGGCGGCACGCTGAACTACATCACCAAGCTGGCCCAGCGCGACAGCTTCACCGAAGGCCAGCTGCGCCTGGGCAGCTACGGGCTGAAAGAAGCCTCCGTCGGGCTGAACCGCCGCCTGGGCGATGCCGGCGAAGGCCAGGGCACGACCCATTACCTGCGCCTGGACCTCAACCACCGCGATGCCGGCAGCTGGGTGGGCGGCACGCAGTCGCGCTCCACGCAGCTGGCGGCCTCGCTGCTGTCCGACCTGGGTGGCGGCCTCACGCACACCCTGGCCTACGAAGCCCAGCATGAGCGGGTGGACCGCCCGTACTGGGGCACGCCGCTGCTCAACCCGCTGCGCGGCCAGGCGCGCATTGACGAGCCGACCCTCGGCAAGAACTACAACAGCGCCGACGGCCTGTACGCCCAGCGCGTGCAGTGGCTGCGCTCCATCACCGAATGGCGGGCCAGCGACCGGCTCAAGCTGAGCAACACCTTCTACGCCTATGACGCGCTGCGCGACTACCGCAACGTGGAGACCTACCGCTTCACGCCCGACAACAGCGCGGTGGTGCGCTCGGCCGCGCTGCTGCAGCGCCATGACCAGCGCATGGTGGGCGACCGCATCGAAGGCAGCTACCTGGGCGAGCTGGCCGGCCGGCGCAGCGAATGGGCCTTTGGCCTGGATGTGAGCGTGAACCGGCAGACGCGCTTTCCGAACAGCCTGTCGGGCACGGTGAGCACGGTCAATCCCTACGATTTCACGACAGAGAACTTCTACGACATTCCCGGCATGGCGCCCGGCTTCAGGCCTGACCGCGACAACAAGGTCACCACCACCGCGCTCTACCTGGAAAACCGCACGGCCCTCACTCCTGCCCTGCACTTGCTGACGGCGCTGCGCCATGAACGCATCGATGTGGACCTGACCAACCGGCGCGATGTAACGCCCGCGCTGCCCGCCAGCTACAGCCGCAGCTATAGCCCGACGACCGGGCGCGTGGGCCTGGTCTGGGATGCAACGCCCGAGGCCAATCTCTACGCCCAGTTCTCCACGGCGGCCGATCCGCCGTCGGGCATGCTGATGGGCGCCTCGTTTGCCGACGCCATCAACAACACCGGGCTGACCACGGGCCGCCAGGTGGAGGCGGGCAGCAAGCTGTCGTTCTGGCAGGGCAAGGGAACGGCGGCACTGGCGGTCTATCGCATCACGCGCCGCAACATCTCCACCCAGGACCCGCAGGACAGCACGCGCACGGTGCTGGTGGGCCAGCAGTCCTCGCGCGGGGTGGAGCTGTCCATGGGCCTGGCGCCCACGCCGCGATGGTCCATCCAGGGCAACTGGAGCCATGTGGACGCGCGCTATGACAACTACCAGCAAGGCGGCGTGTCCCTGGCGGGCAAGCGACCCACGAACACGCCCGCCAGCGTGCTCAACCTCTGGACCAGCTACCGCATCACGCCGGCGCTGGAGGTCAATGCCGGGCTGCGCCGCGTGGGAGGCATCTATGCCGATGCGGCCAACACGCTGTCCTGGCCCGCCTACACCCTGCTGGACCTGGGCCTGAGCTACCGCATCGACCCGCGCATGACCGTGGTTGCACGGCTGCGCAATGCCACGGACCGCGTCTACGCCGCCAGCCTGACCAGCACCATGGCCTACCTGGGCGCGCCGCGCACGGCAGACATTTCGCTGCGCGTGGCCTTCTGAGCAGGAGACGCACCATGCGCCTTCACCTCAAACGCTGGCTGTTCCTGCTGCACCGCTGGCTGGGCATTGCCCTGTGCCTGTTCTTTGCGCTGTGGTTTGTCTCGGGCATGGTGATGATGTACGTGGGCTACCCCAAGCTCACGCAGGCCGAGCGGCTGCGCCACCTGCCGGCGCTCGATGGCAACGCCGCCCTGCTCGCGCCCGCCGAGGCGCTGCGCGCGGCCGGCATCGACGGCCCGCTCAAGGACCTGCGCCTGCATGCCGGCAGCGCCGGCCGTGCCAGCTACCTGGTCACGCCCGAGGGGCGGCGCCAGCCCGTGACCATCGATGCGGCCAGCGGCCAGGTGCTGCCCGCCACCAGCCAGGCGCAGGCCCTGGCCAGTGCCCGCACCTTCGCGGGGGACGGCACGGGCCTGCACTACCTGGGCACGGTGGATGAGGATGCCTTCAGCCACTCGCGCGCGCTGGACATCCACCGCCCCCTGCACCGCGTGCAGCTTGACGATGCAGATGGCACGCTGCTGTACATCTCCGGCACGACGGCCGAGGTGGTGCGCGATGCCACGCGCACCGAGCGCGGCTGGAACTACCTGGGCGCCTGGCTGCACTGGCTGTACATGTTCAGGGGCAATGCCTTTGATGGCGCCTGGGCCGACATCGTCAACGTGCTGTCGCTGGTCGGCATTGCCGTGGCCATCACCGGCACCGTGGTCGGGGTGATGCGCTGGCGGTTCAGGCAGCCCTACCGCAGCGGCCTGCGCACGCCCTACCCGGGCCGCGCCATGCGCTGGCACCATGTGGCGGGCCTGCTGTTCGCGCTGACCACGCTGGCCTGGATCTTCAGCGGCCTGATGTCCATGAACCCCTGGCGCCTGTTCGACACGGGCACGCCGCCACTGCACATGGCCCGGTGGCAGCAGGGCCCGCTGCGCCTGACCGGGGACGACGCCACGCCGCAGTCGCTGATCGCCGCGGCGGGCGGTCCCGTGCGCGAACTGCGCTGGCTGCGCACCGCAGGCCGCACCGAGGTGCTGGCCCAGCCCGCAGCCGGCACGCCCCTGGTGCTGGACAGCGCCAGCGCAGCGCCCGCAGCCCACTCACGCGAGGCCCTGCTGGACCGCGCGGCCGTGCTGGTCGACGCACCCGTGCTGCGCAGCGAATGGCTGACCGCGCACGACCTGTACTGGTACGAGCGCGCCGAGCACACCATGATGGGCGGCCATGACAAGCCCCTGCCCGTGCTGCGCGTGGTCTTTGGCGATGCCGCGGCCAGCTGGGTGCACATCGACCCGCACACGGGACAGGTGCTGGGCCGGCTGGACGGCATCCAGCGCCTCAAGCGCTGGCTGTTCGCCATGCTGCACAGCTGGGACTGGCTGCCGCTGCTGCAGCGCCGGCCGCTGTGGGATGCGCTGCTGCTGGCCTTCAGCCTGGGCGGCCTGCTGATGAGCGCCACGGGCGTGGTCATCGGCCTGCGCCGGCTGCGCAAAAAGCGCAGCCACGGAGCCCGGATGCCGGCAACGGCCAAGGCGGGCGCACATGGTTAGCCGCCATACTGTATGCTTGCCACATGCAACTCGAACAGAAATACCAGGCCCTGCTGGCCGAGGCCGAGCGCCGCAAGCTGGACGACGTGGACAGCATGCGGCTGTGCTTCCAGACCCTGTCCCTGGCTGCGCGCATCGACCGTGACTGCGCCGCGCTGCTGGCGCCGCACGGCCTGTCCGAAGGGCGCTTCGTGCTGCTGTTCCTGCTGGAATCCGCCAGCGAAGGGCTGGCCCCCAACCACCTGGCCGAGCAGGCCGGCATCACCCGCGCCACCGTGACCGGCCTGCTGGACGGCCTGGAACGCGAGGCCCTGGCCGAGCGCCTGCCCGACCCGGCCGACCGCCGCGCGCTGCGCGTGCAGCTCACCGCCAAGGGGCGCCAGCTGGCGCGCAAGCTGTTTGCCCGGCACAGCCAATGGATCGCCGGCCTGTTTTCCAACCTGTCGCCCGCCGAACGCGGCCAGTTGGGAAAGCTGCTGGCCAAGGCCGCCGCAGGCGTGGAGGCCAGCGCATGAAGGCGCCCGCCCCCCGGCGCAAGGGCGCCAACCGCAAGGTCGATATCACTCCCGAACTGCTGCAGGCCCTGTCCCTGGGCGAGATCGAGACCGCCACGCTGACCGAAAGCCTGGCCGTGGACCAGGCCCGGCTGCTGCAGGCCGTCTTTCCCGACGCGTGGCCGCAACTGGAGGACACGGCGCAGGCGCTGGGCCAGCTGGGCATTCTCAAGCGCATGGAGTGCATTGGCGGCCTGCTGTGGCAGGCGCTGGGCCAGGCCGGCTGGCAGCGCTGCCTCACGCACCGCTCTGACACGGTGCGCGGCTGGGCCTGCTTCATGGCCGGTGCGCAGCCGGGCCTGACCCTGAGCCAGCGCCTGGAGCTGCTGCAGCCGCTGGCCGATGACCCGCATTTCGGCGTGCGCGAATGGTCGTGGATGGGCGTGCGCCCGCATCTGGCCAGCGACCTGCCGCAGGCCGTGGCCGAGTTGTCCCGGTGGACAAGGCGGCCCTCCGACCGCCTGCGCCGTTTCGCCAGCGAGGCCCTGCGGCCGCGCGGCGTCTGGTGCAGCCATATCGCGGCGCTCAAGCAGCAGCCGGAGATCGCCCTGCCCCTTTTGCAGCGGCTGCGCGCCGATGCCTCGCCCTATGTGCAGGACTCGGTGGCCAACTGGCTCAACGACGCGGCCAAGAGCCGGCCTGACTGGGTGCGCGCCCTGTGTGCGCAATGGCTCCAGGAATCGCCCGTGCCCGCCACGCGCCGCATCTGCGAGCGTGCGCAGCGCAGCCTCAAGGAGCGGTAGGTGCCTGCCGGCCCGCCAGCCGCTCGCAGTCGGGCTTGACGCAGCGCCCGTAGAGGATGTGCGAGTGCTCCACGATGGCAAAGCCATGCGAGCGCGCCAGCAGCTTCTGGCGCTGCTCGATCACCGCATCGTGGAACTCCTGCACCAGGCCGCAGCGCGTGCAGATCAGGTGGTCATGGTGCTCGCCGTCATCGAGTTCATAGACCGCCTTGCCCGCCGCAAAGCGCTGGTGCCGCAGCAGCCCGGCCTGCTCCAGCTGCGCCAGCACGCGGTAGACCGTGGCCAGGCTGGTGCCCCGGCCCTGGTCATGCAGCTGGCGATAGACCTCCTCCGCCGCCAGATGCCGGTCGGCCCCGTGGCGAAAGATGTCCAGCACCCACAGTCGCGCCAGCGTGGCCTTCAGCCCCAGGTTCTTGAGGTCAGCGGAATCGGACATGCAGCCCTCCCGGCCGGTCAGAACTCATTGTGGATGGCCTTGTAGCCGCGCACCAGTTCGTTGTTGGTGCGGACCACGTCCTCGGAGAAATCGCTGGCGTCGGCGGGCACCTGGGCCAGCGTGGACAGGTCGGTCTCCGGGCCTATGCGCGCGGTGGACGGCACATAAAAGCCTGGCGGCAGGTGGCATCCATCGACCACGGCGTTGTAGCGCACCACGCAGCCGTCATCGACCACGCAGTTGAACAGCACGCTGTTGAAGCCGATGAACACGCCATTGCCCACGGTGCAGGGCCCGTGGACGATGGCGCGATGGGCGATCGAGGTGTGCTGCCCCACGCTGACGCGCGCGCCCGACTTGGAGTGGATCACCACCCCGTCCTGGATGTTGGAGTGGGCGCCGATCACGATGGGATCGATGTGGCCGTCCGCATCCATCTCGTCGGCACGGATCACCGCATAGGGGCCGATGAAGACGTTCTCCTCCACGATCACCAGTCCGCACAGGATGGCTGTGGGGTCCACGAAGGCGCTGGCATGGATGCGCGGCAGGTCGCCGCGCGGGTTCTTGCGGATCATCCCTTGCGCCTGTTCTTTGCGCCGCCCTGGCGGGCCTTGAAGCGCGGGTTGCTCTTGCAGATGACGTAGATGCGGCCGCGGCGGCGCACCACCTGGCAGTCTCGATGGCGCAGCTTGGCTTCCTTGAGGGACGAGAGCACTTGCATGGAAAACTCCTTGGGTTGTAGACAAACGGGGGCCGGCTCGCGGGTCATGCCCAGGACACGGCGTCGTGCGGATGCAGGCTCTCCATGTGGCGCACATGCACGCGCGGCTGGGCGTAGCTGCCTTCCAGCGCGGCCTGTATGCGGCGCGCCGCATCCTCGACAAACATCAGGTTGCGGCCGTTGAGCGCGGCAAAGGCCTGCTCGTCGGCGCGCTTGACGGCGGTCTGCACGGGCGTGCCCAGCGCCTGCTCCACGCGGGCGATCAGGGGCAGGATGCCCAGGTCGGGCGCATCACAGGCCAGGTCCACGCTGACCTGGGCCTCGCTGCGCTGGCTGTGTGCCGTGGCCAGCGTGCCGTGCCGGCGCAGCCAGGAAGCCACCTGGTCCGGCTCCACCAGCGGCTCGCCCGCAAAGGCCTGCAAAAAGCCCTGCTCCAGCAACTGGCGCGACAGTGCCGCCGAGCAGGGGCAGGTCGAGGAATAGCCCACGCCCACCTGCAGCCGCAGCTGGAACACGCCCTGCGCCAGCGTGGCGTCCAGGCGCACGGGATAGGACTTCCAGCCCGACAGATCGTGGGTGACCAGGGCGGGCCGCTGGGTCAGCAGGTCCAGCGACAGGCGCAGCCGGGCGCTGCGGCTTTGGCAGTCCAGGTGGCTGTCGATCATGGCCTGCAGCGCATGGCGCAGCGCCAGGGCAGACAGCGCGGATTCCTCGGCCAGGCTGTCCAGTTGGCGGTACAGCCGGGACATGTGTATGCCCTTGACATGGGCCGCAGGAAGATCGACCTGCACATCGGCACGCGCATGCAGCTCGCGCCAGTAGCCGGGCTCGGCCACGGTCACGGGCAGGTCTATGCCCTGCATGCCCACCCATTGCAGCGGGCTGAGGCTGGGCGCGGGATCGGTCAGGGAAACATCGGGAAGAGGTGCAAGCATTCGGGGCTCCAGGGGCCACGCCCGCGAGGGCGGCGCGGTATTCGTTCAATTCCAGTCGGGAAACGGGTTGTCCCACTGCGTCCAGGCCTGGGGGCCCATGGCCATTTCCGCATCGGTCAGCAGGCATTCGTCCAGGAGTGCGCGCAGCGCCTGCTCGTCCATGCCCATGCCGATCAGCACCAGTTCCTGGCGCGCGTCGCCCACGCCATCGACCCATTTGTCCAGGATGCGCTGCACGCTTTCGGGGTCGCGCGGCCAGCGCTCGGCCTCCACGGCGGCCCACCAGTGCCCGGCCGGGCCATGGCGGGCCACGGCGCCGGCCTGCGACCAGGAGCCGGCCAGCGCCGGATGGCTGGCCAGCCAGAAAAACCCCTTGGAGCGCACCACGCCCGGCCATTCGCTTTGCACCAGGCCGAAGAAGCGCCGGGGATGAAAGGGGCGGCGGGCGCGGTAGACAAAGCTGGCAACGCCATAGGCCTCGGTCTCGGGCTGGTGCGTGCCACGCAACTGCTGCAGCCAGCCCGGCGCCCTGGAGGCCTCCTCGAAATCGAACAGCCCCGTATCGAGCACGCGATCCAGCGGCAGCTGGCCGAAGGAGGCGATCTCCAGCCTGGCACGCGGGTTGAGCCCGCGCAGGATGGCCATGAGCCGGCTGCAGTCCTCATCGGTGACCAGGTCGATCTTGTTGAGCACGATCACATCGCAGAACTCCACCTGCTCGATCAGCAGATCGACCACCGTGCGGCGGTCCTCCTCGCCCAGCGATTCGCCGCGCGAGCGCAGGCTGTCACGCGAGCCATAGTCGTGCAGAAAGTTGAAGGCATCGACCACGGTCACCATGGTGTCCAGCCGCGCCACATCGCCCAAGCTGCGTCCGTCCTCGCCCGCGAAGGTGAAGGTCTCGGCCACCGGCAGCGGCTCGGAGATGCCCGTGGACTCGATGACCAGCTGGTCGAAGCGGCCCTCACCCGCCAGCCGTGCCACCTCCACCAGCAGGTCCTCGCGCAGCGTGCAGCAGATGCAGCCGTTGCTCATCTCCACCAGTTTTTCGTCGGTGCGCGACAGGTCGGCCCCGCCATCACGCACCAGGGCAGCGTCGATGTTGACCTCGGACATGTCGTTGACGATGACGGCCACGCGCCGACCTTCGCGGTTGTGCAGGATGTGGTTGAGCAAGGTGGTCTTGCCCGCGCCCAGAAAGCCCGACAGTACGGTCACCGGCAATCGGGCATGCGGCGGCTGAACCGGCGCTACGGTATGCATCATGGAATCTCTCAAGCAGGGAAAGGGAGCACGCTGCTGGCACTGCAGCCGCGTGCGGCAGGCAGGGCCTCAGGCGTGCAGCGCAGTGCAGGCAGAGCACTTGCCATGCAGCTCGATGTTCGAATGGGCCAGCGCGAACGCATGGCCGTGCGCCCAGCTGCCCAGGCAGCGGTTGAGCGCGTCGTCGACAAACTCGTCCACCTGCCCGCAGCTGTCGCAGATCGCAAAGGCCGAGAAGTCATGGCTGCCCTCATCCGGGTGCGAGCAGCACACATAGGCGTTCAACGACTCCAGGCGGTGGACCACGCCCTGCTCGGCCAGCTTGTCCAGCGCGCGGTAGACCTGCGTGGGGGCGCTCAGCCCGTGGTCACGCAGCTGGTCGAGCAGTGCATAGGCCGTGCGCGGTGCACCGGCCTGGCGCAGGGCGTCGAGCACCCGTTGCTGGTTGGCGGTCAAAGGGGTGGGCATGGTGATTTCCTGTTCCAGAAAACGGTTGGCGATGTTGCGCCACATCAGAATTGTGACGTTATAACATAACAAAACAACAGCTGTCAGGCAGGTTTTTACAATTAAAAAGAATATTAAGTTGCGTTTAAATATTCAACAGGATATAGTCAGCACCGTTGTCGAGACCCGTACCCAGTACCTGAGTCGGCAACCACATCTCCCGCGCAACGGCTTGCCAGCCGCTTCCTGCAGGATGTGTTTCGCGACCTTTGTCGCCCAGTTGGTCTGTAGAGCTGCAGCCAACCGAGTTCCTAGATGCTCACGCAGGCCTTTTCAAGGCTGCGAACCTGACTGAACCACATTTCAAACACCGGCATTCCCATGGGCAAGTACGTCGTCTCGCCCTCGACACACCCGACCGACTGCGGCCGCTTCCGTGCCTCCTTCTCGGTCCATCGCTCCCAGGGCAACGGCAGCTACTGCCGCGTATTCCGTTTCGACAAGGCATTCGCCTCCAGCGAAGCGGCACGGCTGTTTGCCGTCACCCAAGGCTGGCTTCAGACCTGCATGCAGCACCCGCCTGCGTGCTGATGGCCCGCTTGCTGCGAACCCCTATCCATTTCCTGCGGCGGATTGCACAGTCCTCCGCCTGCATTCCAACGGTGCGCCCGTTTGCGCACATCTAAGCAAAGAGGTTTTCCTATGACCACCAAAATCTACGTGGGCAATCTGCCCTACTCCGTGACCGACTCCAGCCTGGAAAGCAACTTCGCCGAATTCGGCAGCGTGGCTTCCGCCAAGGTCATGATGGACCGCGAAACCGGCCGCTCCAAGGGCTTCGGCTTTGTGGAGATGGCTTCTGCCGAAGTCGCCCAGGCCGCCATCACCGGCCTGCACGGCATGTCCGTGGACGGACGCTCGATTGTCGTGAACCTGGCGCGTCCTCGCGAAGAAGGCCGCAGCTCGGGTGGCTACAGCCCGCAAGGCTATGCAGGCAAGCGTGCCGACGTCGGCTATGGCAATGGCGGACACGGCGGCGGTCGCTACTGATAGCGTCCAATTCCAAGAAAGCCGGCTCTCTGGGCCGGTTTTTTTTCGCCTGCGGTTTTCTGCCGATGTCGGCATGAAAAAACCGGCCGCCCTTGCGGGCCGGCCGGTCATGCTTCAAGCCTGCCGGGGTCTGGCCCCGGCAAAGGCGAAGTGGCTTACCGCAGCGCGTCGATGGCGGCGTTGAAGGTGGCGCTGGGGCGCATCACGGCGTCCATCTTGGCCACGTCGGGCTGGTAGTAGCCGCCAATGTCCACGGCCTTGCCCTGCACGGCGCGCAGCTCTTCGATGATCTTGGACTCGTTGTCCGCCA
The DNA here is from genome assembly GCF_059499305.1 of Delftia sp. Taxonomy (NCBI): domain Bacteria; kingdom Pseudomonadati; phylum Pseudomonadota; class Betaproteobacteria; order Burkholderiales; family Comamonadaceae; genus Delftia; species Delftia sp. Next base: position 442,658 of record NZ_JCABYI010000004.1, on the reverse strand, counting down.
GCTGCTTGGCCAGGGGAGCGAACTTGGCGGCCAGCTCGGCGTTCTCGGTCTGGGCAGCCAGGGCCTGCGCCCAGTACAGGGCGATGTAGAACTGGCTGCCGCGGTTGTCCAGCTCGCCGGTGCGGCGCGAAGGCGACTTGTCCTCGTCCAGCAGCCTGCCGGTGGCTTCGTCCAGGGTCTTGGCCAGCAGCTTGGCGCTGTCGTTGCCGTTCTTGATGCCCAGGTCTTCCAGCGACACGGCCAGTGCCAGGAACTCGCCCAGCGAATCCCAGCGCAGGTGGTTTTCTTCCACCAGCTGCTGCACGTGCTTGGGAGCGGAGCCGCCGGCACCGGTTTCGTACATGCCGCCACCGGCCATCAGCGGCACGATGGACAGCATCTTGGCGGAGGTGCCCAATTCCATGATGGGGAACAGGTCGGTCAGGTAGTCGCGCAGGATGTTGCCGGTCACCGAGATGGTGTCCAGGCCGCGGGCCACGCGCTCCAGCGTGTAGCGCATGGCGCGGACCTGCGACAGGATGTGGATTTCCAGGCCCGTGGTGTCGTAGTCCTTGAGGTAGGTGTTGACCTTCTTGATCAGCTCGGCCTCGTGCGGACGGTAGGGGTCCAGCCAGAACACGGCAGGCATGCCGGAGTTGCGGGCACGCGTGACGGCCAGCTTGACCCAGTCGCGGATGGGCGCATCCTTGACCTGGCACATGCGCCAGATGTCGCCCTGCTCCACGTTCTGGCTCATCAGCACTTCACCGGTGGCCAGGTCGACGATGTTGGCAACGCCGTCTTCCTCGATCTCGAAGGTCTTGTCGTGCGAGCCGTACTCTTCGGCCTTTTGCGCCATCAGGCCCACGTTGGGCACGGTGCCCATGGTCTTGGGGTCGAAGTTGCCGTGCCACTTGCAGAAGTTGATCATCTCCTGGTAGATGCGGGCAAAGGTGGACTCGGGCATCACGGCCTTGCAGTCGTAGGGCTTGCCGTCGGCGCCCCACATCTTGCCGCCCTGGCGGATCATGGCGGGCATGGAGGCATCGACGATCACGTCGTTGGGCGAGTGGAAGTTGGTGATGCCCTTGGCGGAGTCCACCATGGCCAGCGCGGGACGGTGTTCCTGGCAGGCGTGCAGGTCACGGATGATCTCTTCGCGCAGCGAGGCGGGCAGCGTCTCGATCTTCTCGTACAGCGTGGACATGCCGTTGTTGACGTTGACGCCCAGCTCGTCGAACAGCTTGCCGTGCTTCTCGAAGGCTTCCTTGTAGTAGATCTTCACGCAGTGGCCGAACACGATGGGGTGCGAGACCTTCATCATCGTGGCCTTGACGTGCAGCGAGAACAGGATGCCGGCGTCGCGGCAGTCGTCCAGTTCCTTTTCGTAGAAGTCGCACAGCGCCTTCTTGCTCATGAACATGGAGTCGATGATCTCGCCGGCCTGCAGCGCGACCTTGGGCTTGAGCACCACGGTCTTGCCGCTCTTGGTGGTCAGCTCCATCTTGACGTCGCGGGCCTTGTCCAGGGTCATGGACTTTTCGCCGTGGTAAAAGTCGCCGTGCTCCATGTGCGAGACATGGGTTTGCGACCACTGCTTCCACTCGCCCATGGAGTGCGGGTGCTTCTTGGCGTAGTTCTTGACGGCGGCGGGAGCGCGGCGGTCGGAGTTGCCTTCACGCAGCACGGGGTTCACGGCCGAGCCCAGGCACTTGCCGTAGCGCGCCTTGATGTCCTTTTCCTGGTCGTTGGACGGGTTCTCGGGGTAGTCGGGCAGTGCGTAGCCCTTGCCCTGCAGCTCCTTGATGGCAGCCGTCAGCTGGGCCACGGAGGCGCTGATGTTGGGCAGCTTGATGATGTTGACATCGGGCTCCAGCGTCTTCTTGCCGAGCTCGGACAGGGTGTGGGCCACGCGCTGGTCTTCGGCCAGGAATTCGGAGAACTCACCCAGGATGCGGTGGGCCACGGAGATGTCGGCGGTCTCGACATTCACGCCGGCGGGTGCTGCAAAGGCGCGCACCACAGGCAGGAAGGCACTGGTGGCCAGGCGCGGGGCCTCATCGGTCAGGGTGTAGATGATGGTGGGTTGCTGCGTGCTCATCTCTTGTCTCAGGTAGTGAAAAAGGTAGGGGTCGCGCCGCAGGCCGTCGAACCGGGCATCCGCTAGGGGAAACGGGCCGGTGCAGCCTGACGCTGTAGGACCGTCACGCAATGCCCCGTCGCGCCAGCATGCTGCCCCGGCGTTTTCTGCAATGCGATCCCACAATACAAAATTCTAAGCGGAACCTGCCGGATTTTTTAAGTCTTGTAGAAGACTTAGGGTTTTACAGCGGCATTCAGGCCCTGTTTTCACAGGGAAACGGCTTGGAGCCCCTGCGTTTTCTGCCATGCAAAAAATGCTGTGGCGTGACGGACACGCAAGCATGGCAGAGCACCGGGCCACACCCAGAGCCGATACATCCACGACGATTCATCGTGCGCGAAGCGGCGGGCAAACACCCCCGGCGAAAACCCCGTGATCAGGCGCTGATCAAGCGCTGTTCACGGCAAACACAGGCCGGGTCGGAAACGCCCCCGGCCAGCACCGGCGGCTGGGTCAGCAATCGCACGCCAATGCCCGGAAACACGGGTAAACGTGGCGACATATTGCGCCAAGTCATCTACAAAGCACGCCAATTACGCCAAATTGTCATCCATCCGCCTTTATTCTGTCTTTTTGACTAGAACTACTGGACTGGAGACGATTTGAGTACCCTGGCAATCGTGATTTCACTGGCGGGACTGATGTTCCTGGCCTACCGAGGCATCTCCGTGCTGCTGCTGGCCCCCCTGATGGCCGCCGTGGCCGTGCTGCTGTCCGGCGACCTGGGCCATATGCTGCCGCTGTACACCAGCACCTTCATGGGCGCACTGGGCAACTACATGCTGCAGTTCTTCCCCGTGTTCCTGCTGGGCGCGCTGTTCGGCCAGTTGATGGCCGACTCGGGCGCGGCCACCGCGATATCGCACTGGATCATGCGCGTGCTGGGCGAGAAGCACGCCATCCTCACGGTGGTGCTGGCCTGCGCCGTGCTCACCTATGGCGGCGTGTCGCTGTTCGTGGTGGCCTTTGCCATCTATCCGATTGCCAAGTCGCTGTTCCGCGCGGCCCATGTGCCCAAGCGGCTGATACCGCCCACCATCGCGCTGGGCTCGTTCACCTTCACCATGACGGCGCTGCCGGGCACGCCGTCCATCCAGAACGCCATTCCCATTCCCTACTACGGCACAAACGTGTTCGCGGCGCCGGGCCTGGGCATCATCGGCGGCATGACCATGCTGGCCCTGGGCCTGTGGTGGCTGCAGTCGCGCGCGGCCAAGGCGCGCGTGGCCGGCGAAGGCTACGGCGACCATGACGATGCCGTCGAGCAGGGCCTGCATGACGAAAGCGGCCCCGCCCTGCACAACCGCCGGGACCTGCCGCTGCTGCTGGCCCTGCTGCCGCTGGTGCTGGTGATCGCGGTCAACGCGCTGCTGACCTACGGCGTGTTCCCGCAAATGGATTTCGGCTTCCTCAAGGACCGTTTTCCTGCCGTGAACCCGGCCAAGCAGACGGGCCTGTGGGCGCTGATCCTGTCCCTGGCCGTGGCCTGCGCCGCACTGGTGCTGCTGGGCCTGGGCCGCTGGCGCAATCTCAAGGAGTCGGTGAACAAGGGCGTGCTGGGCTCCATGCTGCCCATCTTCAACACCGCCTCGGAAGTGGGCTACGGCGCCGTCATCGCGAGCCTGGCCGGCTTTGCCATCATCCGCGAGGCCGTGCTCAACGTGGCGCCCCACAACCCGCTGATCTCCGAGGCCGTGGCCATGAACGTGCTGGCAGGCATCACGGGGTCGTCGTCCGGCGGCCTGTCGATTGCACTGTCCACGCTGGGCAAGGACTACCTGGCCATGGCCGCCCAGCTGGGCATCAGCCCCGAGCTGCTGCACCGCGTGGCCGTGATGGCGGCCGGCTGCTTCGACACTCTGCCGCACAGCGGCGCCATCATCACGCTGCTGTCCATCTGCGGCCTCACGCACCGCCAGTCGTACGGCAACATCGCCATCATGACCATAGGCGCGCCCCTGCTGGCCCTGGTGCTGGTGATCACGCTCGGCACCATGTTCGGGTCCTTCTGAGGGACCAGGGCGCAGAGCGCGCGCGGGAAATACCACGGCATCGCGCCCGCCACAACCGGCATATGACGTATATGCGCGGGGCGGGTGCATGGCAACAATGCATGCACGGCGATAAGGCATCGCCCCGGTTCATTCCCGAATCATCGACAAGACGACATCCGCTGCCAAAGCTGCCAGCGCCGATGTCGGGCAACAAGGCCCGAACCGCTCCCTGACCTGGAGCGGTTCGGGCCTTTTTTTGTTGGCCGGGAATCGAAGGGGCAGCGATGCCGCACGCCGCCCCATCAACCCCTTCAGGAGCAGCAGCATGAGACACGGAGATATTTCCAGCAGCAACGATTGCGTCGGCGTGGCAGTGGTCAACTACAAGATGCCGCGCCTGCACACCAAGGCCGAGGTGCTGGACAACTGCCGCAAGATCGCGGACATGCTGGTAGGCATGAAGCGCGGCCTGCCGGGCATGGACCTGGTGATCTTTCCCGAGTACTCCACGCACGGCATCATGTACGACGCCAAGGAGATGTACGACACGGCCAGCGCCATCCCGGGCGAAGAGACCGAAATCTTTGCCGACGCCTGCCGCAGGGCCAATGTCTGGGGCGTGTTCTCGCTGACCGGCGAGCGCCATGAGGAGCACCCCAACAAGGCGCCGTACAACACCCTGATCCTCATGAACAACCAGGGCGAGATCGTGCAGAAGTACCGCAAGATCATGCCCTGGGTGCCCATCGAGGGCTGGTACCCGGGCGACTGCACCTATGTGAGCGAAGGCCCCAAGGGCCTGAAGATCAGCCTCATCATCTGCGACGACGGCAACTACCCCGAGATCTGGCGCGACTGCGCCATGCGCGGCGCCGAGCTCGTCGTGCGCTGCCAGGGCTACATGTACCCGGCCAAGGAGCAGCAGATCATGGTCTCCAAGGCCATGGCCTTCATGAACAACTGCTACGTGGCCGTGGCCAATGCGGCGGGCTTCGACGGCGTGTACTCGTACTTCGGGCACTCGGCCATCATCGGCTTCGACGGCCGCACCCTGGGCGAGACCGGCGAGGAGGAGATGGGCATCCAGTACGCCGAACTGTCCAAGCACCTGATCCGCGATGCGCGCAAGAACGGCCAGTCTCAGAACCATCTGTTCAAGCTCGTGCACCGCGGCTACACCGGCACCATCAACTCCGGCGACGGCGACAAGGGCGTGGCCGCCTGCCCCTACAACTTCTACAGCCAGTGGGTCAACGATCCCGAGGGCACGCGCGAGATGGTGGAGTCCTTCACGCGCACCACCGTAGGCACGCCCGAATGCCCCATCGAAGGCATTCCGCACGAGGCGCCCAGGCACCGCTGACAGCGTCCTGCCTCCGAGCCTGCAGGCCTGGGGGCAGGCCCGCCCATGAACACGGAAAGGTGAAGAGTGAAGATGAGCACGACAACAACCACAGGCCCGCTGCACGCTCCTGCCAGCCAGGCCGCCGACCCGCTGGCGGCCTACCGCATCGAGGAAGAGCCCTTCTACCGCCCTTCGGGCCGCGAAGTGCAGCTGTACCGGCAGGCCTACCAGCACCGCATGCCGCTCATCCTCAAGGGCCCCACGGGCTGCGGCAAGACGCGCTTTGTGGAGTACATGGCGTGGGCGCTCAAGCGCCCCCTGGTCACGCTGGCCTGCAACGAGGACATGACGGCCTCCGACCTGGTGGGCCGCTACCTGCTGGATGCCGACGGCACGGCCTGGCACGACGGCCCGCTGACCCTTGCCGTGCGCCACGGCGGCATCTGCTATCTGGACGAGGTGGTGGAGGCCCGCCAGGACACCACGGTCGTCATTCACCCGCTGACCGATGCGCGCCGTGCCCTGCCGCTGGACAAGAAGGGCGAGGTGGTGCATGCCCATCCCGACTTCCAGCTGGTGGTCTCCTACAACCCCGGCTACCAGAGCAGCGCCAAGGACATGAAGCCATCGACCCGCCAGCGCTTCGCGGCCCTGGACTTCGACTACCCGGCGCCCGAGATCGAGGCGGACATCGTGGCCCACGAGACCGGCATTGCCCCGGCCACCGCTCGCAGCCTGGTCAGCCTGGCACGCAGCACGCGCGAACTGCGCCACCGGGGCCTGGATGAAGGCGCCTCCACCCGCATGCTGATCTACGCAGGCCTGCTGATGCGCGACGGCGTCTCGGTGCACGACAGCTGCGACATGACCATCACCAGCGCCCTGACCGACGACCCCGACACCGCCGCCGCGCTGCGCCAGTTGGTCGCAGCCGAGTTCGGCGCCTGAGGTCAGCACGCCATGCCAGCCCCTGCCCTTGCACTGTCCGAAGACACCCGCCTGCTCCACAGGCTGAGCTTGCTGGCCAGCGGCTTGGCGCGCCGCAGCGTCACCGTGCAGCCGCTCACGCGCGTCACGGCCTCGGCCACGACCATGGCCGCGCAGGCGCTACCCCCGCGCGCCGTGCTGACAAGCGCGCCGGCCCGCCTGCTGCTCCCGCATGGCCTGGCCGTCCAGGAAGACCGGCACGCTGCCATGGTGGCCCATGCCGCAGCCCACCTGCGCTTTTCGCCCGCCCGCCAGAACAGCGGCGCCCTCAAGCCCATGGGCCAGGCCGTGGTGGCCGCACTGGAAGATGCGCGCGTGGAACGGCTGCTGTGCCTGCAGCACCCTGGCGTGCGCCGCTGGTTCGAGGCCTGCATCGCGCCCGAGCCCGACCCATCCGACCTGGGCTTTGCCGCCTTCATGGCCCGACTGGACCGCATGCTGCTGTGGCCAGGCCGTATGGACGGCAACCACTGGATCCACAAGGCCCGTGACCTGTTCGAGGACACCGCCACGCGCCATGGCCTGGAGGACTACGCCGCATTCCGGGCCATTGCCTCCATCCTGGCCAACGACCTGGGCCAGATGCGCGTGCGCATGGACCCGCAGCACCATGCCGTGCCCAGCATTTACCGTGATGACAACAGCTATCTCTGGCAGCACTCGGAGTCACCCCAGGACCCGAACGACAGCCTGGCGCTGCAGCAGACCGCAGCACGCGCGGCCCAAAAACCCCCATCCCCCTCCGCCGGACCACAGCCTGGAGGGCCAGAAGGCCCGTCGCCTGACCTGGAACTGTCCCGCCACAGCTACCCCGAATGGGATCGCAGGCTGGAGCGCCTGAAGACGGACTGGTGCACCGTCATCGACACCCTACCGGCCTGGCAGTCCGAAGCAAGGCCGGGCAATGGCGCCACCTCCCGACTGCAGACAATGCCGCCCCTGCCGCTGCCGCCCGCACGCCAGCTGGACCGGCGCCAGCGCCTGCGCCGCCAGTGGGAAGGCGATGACCTGGACTTCAACGCCGCCCTCGAGGTCCAGGTGGACCGCCGCCTGAACCTGCGCCCGGAACCACGCCTTTTCATGCGGGCCGGCAAAGGCCCGCGCCCCACCAGCCTGCTGGTGCTGATGGACGCTTCCGAATCGGTCAACACGCCCGGCCCCCACGGCGCCAGCCTGCTGGAGCTGGAGAAACAGGCGGCCCTCATGCTGGCCGAATCGCGCGCAGGCCACAGAACCGGCGTGGACCGCCTGGCCATCCACGCCTTCTCGTCCAACACGCGCGCCGAGGTCCGCTACCTGCGCCTGCTGGACTTCGGCCAACCCTTTGCCGCAGCAGCGGCCACACGGTTGCAGGCACTGCAGGGGCGCCATTCCACACGCCTGGGCGCCGCCCTGCGCCACGCCAGCAGCCTGCTGGCGGCCGAGCCTGCCGGCCAGCGCCATCTGCTGGTGATCACCGATGGAGCACCCGCCGACATCGACGTGCATGACGACCGCTACCTGATCGAAGACGCGCGCTGCGCCGTGCAGCAGGCCCGCGCCGCAGGCATACGCATCAGTTGCCTGGCCGTTGACAGCCAGGCTGACGGCTATGTGCGCCACATCTTTGGCGGGCGCAACTACGGCATTGCCGACGACGCGCGGCATCTGCCAAGGCGGCTGTCCCAGATGGGCGCAAGGCTCGCAGCCGGCCGCTGACCACGGCAAGCGCCACGGAAATCTCGATTAACCTGAAGCCTGCAAAGAACGCACGCCAGCACCTGGCATACAAGGAACCCATGAACGACCCCGTCAGAGTCGGCATTCTTTACTCGGCCACCGGCACCACATCGACCATCGGCCAGTCCCAGCTGCAGGGCGCGCAGCTGGCCATCGACGAAATCAACGAGTCGGGCGGCCTGCTGGGGCGTGAACTGGTCGCCGTGCGCTACGACCCGGCCTCCACGCCGGCCCGCTATGCGGCGCTGGCCGAGCAGCTCATCGTGCGCGACGGCATCAACGTCATCTTCGGCTGCTACATGTCCAGCAGCCGCAAGGCCGTCATCCCCATCGTCGAGAAGTGGAACCGGCTGCTGTTCTATCCGACGCTCTACGAAGGCTTCGAGTTCTCGGGCAATGTCATCTACACGGGCGCCGCGCCCAACCAGAACAGCGTGCAACTGGCCGACTACATGACCAGCAGCTTCGGCGCGCGGGTCTACCTCATCGGCTCGGACTACATCTATCCCTACGAGTCCAACCGCATCATGGGCGAGCTGGTCATGCAGCACCCGGGCAGCGACAAGCTGGGCGAACACTACCTGCCGCTGGACGCCACCGAGCGCGACTACGCGGCCATCATGCAGGACATCCGCGCAAGGCAGCCGGACTTCATCTTCTCCACCGTGGTCGGCGACTCCACGGCCAGCCTCTACCGCGCCTATGCCGACGCGGGCTTCAATCCGCAGACCATGCCGATTGCCAGCCTCACCACCTCCGAGGCCGAGATCGCCCAGATGGGTGCCGACGTGGCGGCCGGCCACTTCACGGCCGCGCCCTACTTCCAGTCCATCGATTCACCGGCCAATGCGCGCTGCCTGGCCCGGCTGCGCCAGCGCCTGGGCGACGACTGCAGGCCCAACCTGTGCTGGGAAGCCGCCTACTTTCAGATGCACCTGTTCGCCAACGCCTTCCGCCAGGCCGGCAGCGACCGCATCGGCGATCTGCTGCCCCATCTGCTGGGCAGCGAGTTCGACGCGCCCCAGGGCCGCATCCGGCTCGATCCCGGCAACCACCACACCTGGCTGTACCCGCGCGTGGGCCGCGCCAATGCCCAAGGCGGCTTCACCATCGTGCGCCAGGCCACCCGGGCCGTCTCGCCCGACCCCTATCTGGTCACCCATTCACTGGGCGACTGGACCGCCAGCCTCGGTGCCCTGGAGAACTGAGCGTGGATGCCGCCCCGAACAAGGACGCAGGCAGCGCTGCCACAGGCCGGCCGCTGCTGGAAAGAAAACCGCTGCTGCGTGCCACCTCGCCCCAACTGAAGGAACTGCGCCAGCTGCGCATTGCCGTCGTCCACCCCGACGACGCGGACGGCCGACTGCTGGCCCAGCAGCTGCAGCGCATAGGCTGCCAGGTCCAGGCCATCTGGCCGCCCCAGCCCAGCCTGCCCGAGGGCACGGACGTGGTCTTCCTGGCCGTGCGCCCCGATCACCTGCAGTTGAACTACGCCTGGACCCAGGGCGAGGGAGAGAGCCCGCCCACCGCCATCGCCGTGGTCAACTACGAGAACCCCACCATCGTCTCCGCCGTGCTGGAACTGCAAGTGCAGGCCATCCTGCCCTCGCCCATTCGCTCCTTCGGCCTGCTGTCCACCCTGGTGCTGGCGCGCAGAAACCACAAGGAATCACGCCAGCAGCAGCAACGCATCGCCAAGCTCCAGGCCAAGCTGCTGGGCCAGCGCCGCGTGGCCGAAGCCAAGGCCATCCTCATGCAAACCCACCAGATCAACGAAGACCAGGCCTACGAAATGATCCGCGCCCAGGCCATGAGCCGGCGCAGCTCGGTGGAGGAGATTGCCCAGGCCATCGTCCATGCGAGCGAAATACTGTCGCTGGGCAAGGGCGTGGGCCAGTGAAGGGGCCGGGCAGAAACAACGCGGACGAGTGAGGCGCTATTGGCACATCGTCATTGCGTCGGCTGCCAAGTTCAGAAACACCGAGTATTGATGCCGTCAAGGGCGCCGCAGGCCCGTTGACTGCGCCAAGAACAAGGATGACCGGCAAGTGCTTCATTGCCTTGCAAAGGCATAGGCCCAAGCGGCCGGGATGACACAATAGCCTGATCACATCTGAGACCGTGAGAGAGCAATGACAGATCCGAAAAAGTTGCAAGAAGACAGAGAATCGGAAAGCAACATGCTCAAAAATCATCTTGGGCAGAGCCCCACTCCTCCTGCTGATCTCAGCTTACAGGCCGCAGGCCTGAGTGGATCCATCGCAGGACGTGATCACAAAGCCCTGGACAGGATGAGAGCGGCCTTGAATGCAAGCATCTCTGCCTTGTCGCCTGAAGAAATTCTCGGGAATGAAACTGCCCAATCGCCACAGAGCCTTCCGGAACCTGACCTCCAATCGGCAACATCAAGCTCAAAAGGCTCATCGCAATCGCCATCACCGCCGAAAGATATCAATCCATTCCAGCAGCAGGCTTCAGGTGGTTTTGAATATGCTTCGTTTCTCCATTCCTACCCGCATGGAGTAAAAACTCCTGACAAAATATCAAACCATTCCTATATCGCATCAAAAAACTCAAAGCCCGCCAGCCATGCAAACAATAAGACCCGAGAAACCCATGTTTCACCAGGGATTCCCCTCACAGAGTTCAACGCGAAAATCAGCAAATCCAAACCAACCACATCAAACCCTAAGATCAATATCAAGGTTTCAGAAAATCCCATCTCCAAAAATACACCAGATAACGAGATAAAAACTCAAAAAACACCAGACAGCCCCACCAAAAAAATTACTCCAATTCAACCCATACTGCTCAAAGTACGACCCAGCGGGGTAGATACCCCACCCCGCCAACAAATAACAGGATCGACGCCGTTCAGCCACATGCTGGAGGGGCGGCGAAGGGAACAGGAAGAGCGCGAAGACAAAAGAACCGAGTACGCCAGGCGCAGCGCGATAGCTTCGGAAGCTGCACTGCGGGCAGAACGAAATCGCGCGATGGAAGCGCAAAAAGAAGCCGCCTTCTACCGTAATGAGGCCGCCCGTGCAAAGGACGAGGCAATGCTCGCCCGCAAAGGCATGTGGCTGGGACTGATGGTTGCCTTGGCTTGTGTGTGCACTGCCATCCTTGCTTACCTGATAACCGCGCCGCACCTCTGTTGAGCTGCTTTGCACCATGACCCAGTCCAGCCAGCCCCGGACAGGCCACGTCTTTACCCTCCCTAAAATAATTTAGGGTTGCCTGCGCCCTGCCCCTTGGCCGAACCGGCGGCCACCGTCCTCTACGGCGCCGCTGCCGCCGCACGGCGACCATCCTGCCCAGACTGGCGACAGATGGATTGGCCGCCTTCTTAGGGATCGGAACCGCGCGATGCATGGCTGCATTTCACCTGTCACCTGCAAGCAAAGACAGGCGTGCGATGGTGCAAAGCACAAAAGCGCAGGCGCAGCAGAAACTTCAATCGAAACAATGACACACCGCGAATCCCAAGCACCCGCCGCCATGTGGCCCGTTTCACCCATGATGGACTGGATACATTTTTAGAAAAATCTTTTATTTGACAATAACTTACCTTCATCCTCCAGTCACCATGTAGCAACTTTGCTGCACCTGGCAGCTGAGCGGACTTTTAGGGCGAGTATGGCCGCGCTGGGTTCTACAGGCAAAACTGCGACGAGCAATGCTTCAGTAATAATTATCAATAATTTCCAAAGAAAGCTCGCCTGCATGCAGAAGACAAACCAGTCTAATCGCTCAATTTTTCCAAAATAAGCGTAGCGCCATTACCCGCTTGCAAAGTAACTGCTGCAACTATTCCAAAAAACTGAAGATTCAGTGTATCTCCAGCAGCGAGCGCCAAAATTGTTTCACCATCAAATCTTGAAACGGAAATCGAGGGATTCTCCGTAAGCGGAACAACTCCTGTTCCGTTCAACAAAACTCTTACTGAAACAAGTAAAGAGTTGGTGAGTTTTATAGAATACTTAATTCTATATCTGCCACTCGATTGAACGGTGAATAATGTGTTTGCACCATTAGCAAAGAAACCTGAGATGTTCTGCGACTGAGGCAATGGAATATCGGTCCCACCGAGAACCACAGCTATTACAGAACCGCTAGTGTTGTGAGCAGCCATCGAGGTGGCGGTAGTTCCTCCAGCCCCTGCTGGTCCAGTGGGGCCTGTGGGACCAGGCAAGCCAATATCACCCTGCGCCCCCGTCGGACCTTGAAGGCCCGTGGCACCAATGGGGCCTTGAGCGCCTGTCTGGCCCGCTGGGCCTTGAATGCCAATCGGACCTGTGGGGCCCGCCGGTCCTGCCTGGCCGGTGGCTCCGGTCGCGCCCGCCGGTCCTGTGGCACCAGTCGCTCCGGTTGCTCCCGTTGGACCCGGGTTCCCCACAATCGCCCCTGCTGCGCACTTGCCCAGCCGCCCCGTCGCGTCGTCATAGCAGGCCACGCTGCCAGCCTCCGTTGTATTGGACAGGTTGGGCAGATATACATCGCCTGTTTCCATCACCCGGAGCCGCTCTGCATTGCCTGCATTGTTCTTGATGACGAATCCACCATTGGCCGGTGGTGTGATGGTGATGTCGGCGCCGCCAGGAGCCGCCACTGCAGCGCCGCTCAAGACGATGGCCGCGGCGAAAGAGACAGAGCGCAGCGTGAATTTCATGGTTTTCATGGTCTGAATGTGTAGTGGCTAACGTTGTGCAGTGCGGCGCTGACGCCAAAGCGCCAGTCCCATGAGCACAGAGAGAAGGACCAACCCATACTCGCTCAGTGTGGGAATGGCCGCAGCCGATGGGCCGGGACCTGCACCGATCTGCACAGTGGGCGGAACCGTCGCATTGGTGCGTACCACCGTCGCACCGGGACCCAGGTTGATGACCGCAGTGCCGCTGGCAGCCTGCAGCACCACAGGCTGACCAGGCACTCCCTCGACGGTCAGCGTCCCGAGCACGGTGATATTTGCCCCGACAGGCAGCACAAAGGTGCGGCCCGTGCTGCTCCTGATGGTCAGGTTCTGCACGACCAGGGTGCCGCTGAGCTGGCTGGTGTTGCCCGGATCGCAGCCGTCGCGCAGCTCGATCGTGTTGTTGCCGGCATTCAGTGATCCGTTGATCTGCAGGTCACCACCCACCGACAGCGTTCCGCCACTGTTCGTGATGGCGGCGGTACTTGCGAACGTAGCCGAAGAATCGACGGTCAGCGCGCCTCCCAGGTCCAGGGTTCCTTGCATGTCCAGCGCAGAGCAGGACAGGTCCACGGCCCCGCCCGGCGGGACAACCAGAGAGCTGCCCGGTGGATAGGACCACTGGGCCGCTGCGTTGGAGGACAGCATGAGGGCCAAGCCTGCTCCACCCAGACATCGCCAAAGGGAAAACTTCATCAGACAAGTTCCGTTGAACCTGAGCGCAAGGTGCGCACAAGTGAAATGATTGAAAGTGTCAATCATTGTCAACAGAAACAAAAAGTTAAAAATTGAGTTTTTCAACCAAGAAAACATTCGCGTTTGGCACGGGAATCCGCAGCATTGACTCCAGCGGACGGGCTCTGCCGTTCCCGATTCCGGAGGCGCATCGCTAATCCATCTTCTGATTCACGGTCTCAATTGACTGCGTTTAGCAGGGCCATCGCCGCCGCCCATCATGAAGCACATCGATGGAGATAACGCCAAGCTCGAACAGGTCAATGCCGCCATCGGCGGCGCTTTAGGGGGGCTGCGGTATGCATTAACTCGCGGACGGAACTCCGTCGAGGCTGTCAGGCTTGGCACGACGTGCTGATGCCCGCGAACTGAGGCTTCACATGGTCGGCTGATAGCAGAGTGCTTTCGCCTACAAGAGAAGCCTCTCAGCAACCTTACTTTGTCGCGGCCAGTTGGCTGATTCTCTGCATTGCGTTGTAGATTTCGCCAGCCATATACGAAGAAATCTCTTCACTGCTCACACCAGGAACGATGGCAGCGCTTCCCTTGTCAGCGGAGGCAATCCAATGCAGTTTAAACAAAAGCTCCTTCAGATCGGCAGTTTCCATTACATCGGACATCCACCCGTGAAACTCCAGAATGACCTCCGTACGCTTATCGCCATCCTTCGCCAGCTTGCAAAGCTGCTGAAACCAAGACGCATCACGCAGGCATTCTAAGAACTCAAGCACTTCCGGTTGATATACACCCTCCTGTCCATCAACCAAGAACTCTTTCGTCGGCGCAAATGTATCACGGTAGCGGAGGAGCGCCTGCAATTCACCAGCATTGATGTCAAAATCCAACGCTGCTAACTTCTTACGCGGCCCTTTTAACCAGCGCAGTTTCACCTCATGCAAGTCGCTTGCAATGAGCCGCGGAATCTGACTCACATCCTTCTCATACATCTGAATATCCTGAACGAGCAAAGGACGCGTCCCCAGTAAAGTGGTTCTGGCGGCCTCACCAGCGCGGATGATCCAATAAGCTTGTTCCTTATCTTTGGCACTGAAGCTCTTGGAACTCTGAGCAATGAACTGAATGTACTCAGCCATTTTCCAGGCCATCACCGCCCAATAGCGGTGATCTGTCAGCTTTTCTCGGGAAGGCGATTCGTCATGAATATACTCATTCCATGGACCGCTGGGCACAGTTCCGATGGCGGCAACCACTGCGGTTTTTTCACGGGTTCCCAACCATCCATAGCCATGAGCCTTGCCCCCCTCGAAAACACATAGAGCGTAGTCTTTACTGCTCTCCTCTGATTCAAAACGGACGAAGCTTCCATCTCGCACAAAAGCAGCCAGCGCCTCAAACTGTTCGGATACCTGTTTGGTTATTTTATCAACATCAATCTCATCAATTGTCAGCAGAGTTTTTTGATATTTTCCATGCCAGCCAATAGCTGCCATTGCGGCATCCAACGGCATATCCTCTGCAATCCATCCCTTGTCCTGCAGAAGCTTGGAAATCTCCTTGCCTTGCTTCTTGGCAATCTTGATATTGATTTCAGTCTGACGAAAAGCGATACCCATTGCCAATTTCCTCTGAATATTTATCGCAAGCCTTGACACAGCTTCAGGCGCACGCATGAAACGCCCTCCCAGGCGCATGCGTTCAAGTTACGAACGCAGCTTCCCGCAGACGGAATATAGCCTCAGAGCACCCTCCGGAAGTTGACGCTTTGTCCAGTCATCACCACCTGCGGATCTATTCTCAAGCTAAGCCAGCCATTCAGAAACGATCATTCCTCGGGCGCCGAGGAGTTCGAATAATGGCTCTCAGTCCTGCCGTATTTCTTGGCAGTCGCAGTGAGCGCACAAGGGCCGTGGGCCGCTCGGACGCCCTGCGTTCCGCGCAGACCTCGCTGCGTACCGCCTCCTTGCGTACCGACTGCTCGGCCTTGTCCTGGATGCGCTCCGACAGCACCCAGCTCCAGTCATCACTCTCAGCGCCTTGCGGATCGCCCCCCTGGCTGATGTCCTGCCCTGCTGCGATCTGCCTCAGGCCCTGGATGCCGACCCTGTAGTACTGCTCGATGCGTTCCCACTGCGGAAACTGCTTGTATTCCTTGCTCATCCCCCGAAGCTGGCAGGCTTGGGACGAACGCCGCAGGACCAGGCCGCCTAGCCGGAGTAACTACCAAGTTTCAGTGATAGACACAATATACACAAATTCATACAATTTGCAGCGCGTTTGGTCATCAAACAAAAGTTCAGCAAACAGAGCTAGAGAGATTGCGCCGATCTCCAAAGTAAGGGAACAACATGTCTTCTGGGGTTTTCCGCACATGGGTGCTAGGCGGCATCTTTGCTCTTGTCACCTACACCGGCTCTGCAAGCGCACAGCTGATCTTGTCCGCGTCCCACACCGATGCCTCTTGTAACGGGGCAAACAACGGCACGGCCACTGCCCAAATCACCCAGAACGGTGTTGCGCCCTTCACCTACTCATGGAGCCCCTCTGGAGGCACAAACGCTACCGCAACAGGTCTCATAGCAGGCAACTATACAGTTACGGTTACTGACAATAACGGCCTGCAAGGAACAGCGTCTACGACCGTTGGACAGCCTGAAACATTGTCAGGCACGCAGTCGCAGATCAATCCCGTTGGAGGCAACAACGGTAGCGCAACAGTTGTCGCGACAGGGGGAACTCCTGGCTACACTTACTCATGGACCCCCTCCGGTGGCGCAGCGGCAACCGCGACAGGACTGGCTCCCGGTCAATATTCGGTGACCATCACAGACTCCAAAGCCTGCCAAACCACGCTGAGCTACACGCTTGTAGCTCCTGCCGCCTCAGTGCAATCAGTAAGCGTTCCCCCCGACGGAACCTATAGTGCTGGACAGAACCTGCAGTTCACTGTGACCTACAGCGCTCCCGTGACCGTCACAGCTGGCGGCACGCCCTCAATTCCTTTGACGATTGGTTCAACTCTGCGGCAAGCGAACTTCGTCGGTGGCAGCAACAGCTCCGCCCTGACCTTCATATATACCGTGCAGCCAGGTGATGTTGACGCAAATGGAGTGTCGTTAGGAACCGCTATCGATCTCAACGGGAGCACGATGACGAGCGGAGGCACCAACGTTGTGCTGAATTTGGCGAACGTAGGCGCCACGACCGGCGTACTGGTGAATGGACAGCAAAACCAGAACATCACGTTCCCAAACCCCGGCGACCAAACTTTCGGCACAACGCCAACACTGACCGCGACGGCCAGCTCCAGCCTGCCGGTGGCCTTCAGCGCAAACACAACTGCGGTATGCACGGTCACCACGGGCGGCACGCTGACTTTTGTGAACACAGGCTCTTGCACCGTTGATGCGAACCAAAGTGGTAACGCAAGCTACCTGCCTGCATCACAGGTGTCTCAAACCTTCATGGTGAATGCAGCGGCACCCGGAGCCCCCACCATCGGCAACATCGCTGCAGACGACGGGCAGGCTACGGTAACCTTCACTGCACCTGCTTCCAATGGCGGCGCGCCCATCACAGGCTATACCGTGATCGCGACCCCCGTGGCCGTGCCCGGTGCGCCTGGTGTGATCACTCAGCAAGGAACGACATCCCCCATTGTCGTGGCTGGCCTGAGCAATGGCTTCACCTATAACTTCACGGTCGCAGCCTCCAACGGGACAACCGGTGCAGCCTCTGCAAGCACACAAGCCACGCCCCGCAAACTGCAACTGGTGAGCGCGCCCGGCAGCGTGCCTGGCATGACCGGCATACCGTCTGCCACGATGTCCGGCGGCGGCACCACTTGCACGCTGCAACCTGGCGGCGGCTTCGGACCTGTGACCTCCACCCCACCGAACCTGCAAGCGCCCAGCGGACAATTCGCTTTCAGCGCCGAAAACTGCACCGGATCTGTGACGATGACTCTCACCTATCCCAGCGCTCTCCCCGAAGGCGTGCAGTTCCGCAAGCCCGATGGTGTCGGCGGCTGGTTTGACCCTGCGACCGCGCTGAACGTGATCGTGGACAGCGCGCGCACCACGGTGACCTACACCATCACGGACAACGGCCCTGGTGACACCAACCCTGCCGTGGGCGTGATCGCCGATCCGCTCGTGCCCGTGCTGGCAGCAGCCCCAGCAGGCGGCGCAGCAGCCGTTCCCACGCTCAGCGAATGGGGCGCCATCCTGATGTCTGCCCTGCTGGCAATATTCGGCCTGCGCCGCATGCGCCGCCAGCGCTGATGCAGGCCTGACCTGAAAAAGCAAGGCCCGCAACTGCGGGCCTTTTCTTTGTCCGGGCGTCTACAGGCGGCGCGCGGCGATCAGCAGGCGCTCGGCCAGCGTGGGCTTTGCAGCCAATCGTCCTGCCGTTCCCAATACACCGTCGCGGCCCGTGGCTGCGCGCGCTATCAGTGCCGTGCCCAGCGCACCACTCACAAGGCGGCCCATGCCACTTTCCGCGCGCCGGGCATGGCGCAGCGCCAAGAGGCCGGCACCGAGCACAAGCCAATGCTCTCCCGTGAATCCCTTGCGAGAGTCATCCCACTTGCGCAGGTCCTGGATCTTTTCTGAAATCGCCATTCATTGCTCCTGTTGCTTCAGAGCTGTCATGGTGTGCCAGCAACAGGCTGCAGGCTGTCGGTCCCTGGGCAAGATTCCGGTGGCGAGAGTCCTACGGACGCGCAGCGAGGACCGGCTCCAGCAATCCCGCTTGATGCGCTCCCACTGCGGCGCCTGCATGTGTTCCTTGCTCATCCTGCCGAAGGTGGCAGCCTTGGTAGGCACGACGTCGAGATTTACGCCAAGTGACCATCCGTGTTTCCACGTATATCCAGATATTACTCTTGCCAGGCGCGATTTTGATAATAAATTATCAAAATCAATTACTTTGTCAAATTTTGCATCAATTGAAATATCGGGCGGCTTTCATAATAACATTTCATGCTCAAGGATTGGCATGGTGGCGCCAATAATAAATCACAGCACAGCGAGGCATAAAATGATCGAAGGCGGATGGTGGAAAGCCTATACAAAAAATGGCCGGTATATAGGAATAATCGAAGGAGATGAATTCATAGTCGGAAAAACGAGGATTTTATATAGAATAAGCAAAAACAAGCTGTATTCAACAGAAGTACCGCCTTCACTTATAGCTGACATATCAGAAAAACAAGCAATTACAACCAATGGAGAAATTCTACTCAAATTCTCAAAAACAACCAGAGAGCGAAGGCTATAAAAAACTGGACCAAGTCCAGACCAAAATAATTACTCAATCCAATCAAACAGCCGTCGCTACAGCACGAATTGGAAACTTTCGACCAAGATCAACACGCAATTGCATTCTGCGTATCAACTCTGGCGTCAAAACTCGACCTGCTGTAAGCAAGACCAAGCCTTCCCTCGATACGAAGTCTTGAGCCAAAATCATCCCTGGCCTCAATTCTGAACAGGGAACATTAATTGGAGCCGGGTCGGGAGCAGGGGTCGCCTGAATCACAATTTGCAAGAAAGCATCCACAACCTCTGGATCAAATTGTGCTCCTCTACTATGCGAAATGAGCGTTCTTGCCTCTGCGCAAGTTAGCGGCTTACTGCTCAAATGCCCCACCATCAGGTCATCGTAAAAATCAGCAACCGCAATTATGCGAGCACCTATTGGAATATCCTTCCCCTTTAGGCCATCAGGGTAACCTGCTCCATCGAATCGCTCATGGTGAGACCTGACGAGAGTAGCGACAAGATGCGCATCATCTATCGACAGAAGCAGTTGCTCTCCCAAACTGCTATGGTTTCTATACTTATCCAGTTCCTCATGACTTAAACTTGGGACGGGCTTGCTTAACATCCCATCGGGAAGAGTAATATGAGCGATATCATGAATGAGCGCAGCGACAAAAGCATTCTGCTGCTCTGCTTCACTTAGCTGCATAATACTTGCGGTTCGGCGGGTTAGATCCGCAACGCGTCTTGAATGTCCGGCAAGTATCCCCCCTCGCCACTCAAGCAGATTTGAAAACATTCGGATCGATGCGACGAAGCTTTTTTTAAGTTTCCTATGCGCCTCCAACAATTCGTCGTCATGCTCATGGGCAGTCAGCTCAACAGCTGCATTTAGTTCTGCCAACTCCTTCGTCAGCGCTCTATTTTTTTGCTCTAGCCGAATATTCTCATAGCGTGTAATTTTTTGATCATTCAGTTGCTCAATGACAGCCAAAAATTGCTCACTATTCCAAGGTTTGACTATATGGCGGTGCAAGCCCAGCAACCGACCAAGGCCTTTCGTAATTGCCACGGGACTGCATTCCGAAAGAAAAATCACGAACAGATCAGGGGACTGCCCAACGAGATTTTCCAGCCACTGCCCACCATCCTTGTCAATTACACGCGTATTGCATATCAACAAATCAATTCGTCCACCAGCAAACTCAGCCAACGCTTCCGGCGCACTTGCCGCCATTCGCGTATCATATCCAGCCTGACCGAGCAACAGGCCCAACCCTGAAAAATCTTCCACCTCGCAATCAACCATCAATGCTTGCAACCGCGATTGCGGCGCGAATGATTCTTGCCTCTCTTTAACATTCATTTGGCGTGCCTCCATTTGTCTTATTCGATGCATGGCCTCGCCAATATGCCATCGAAAAGCAATGTGCAGATAGAAATTCTTTAAGATCAAATTTATCCGCTTCTCGCCACTCACTTACATCTAGCTACCATTACCCCAGTTTCGCGCAATGGATGAAATTTGCTCCAGGCAGAGCTCTCACTTGGATTCAAGGCAGTCTTGTCGGCCACGCTTGAAGCCCGGCCGCGTAGGCGGGCACCCGCGTGCGCAGCAGCTTGAGCCTGGCGCGGTCCAGCACCTGCAGCGGCGCATCAATGCCGCGCGCGGCCGAAGCATGCAGGAAGACCTGGCGCAGCCACACCATGTCATTGAGCACGGCGGCGGGCCGGCCTCGTCTTCCGTGCGCCGCTTCTTGGTGTGGCCCATCAGATCCTGCACCGTGAGCTTGGCGGCCTGGAGGTCGGCCCGACCAGAGGCCTGCAGTCGCGCGATGCCGGCCTTTTTGCAACGGCCCCACTCAGTCACGTTTTTGACCGCACTGACATAATCCCGCAGTGGCTCCCCCACTGAAATTTTCTTGCGCACGGCCTGGCGCCTGGCCAGAAGCGTGCTCCTGGTCCATCTCGTGCTCGCGCCTGCGCAGCCACCCATTGGCCAGCACTTTCCGACGGTAGGCCTGGCTTTCGCGGTGGACAAACGTGCCGTTCTCCATCAGCCGGATCTGTGCGGTGCAGGCAAGCGGGCAAGCAAGCCATCCGTGCGCTTGCGTGAAGTGATGGTCCCATCTGTTTTGCGACAGGTGAAGGATGTGGCAAAGCCAGCGAGAAAATCAGCAAAAACGGGGTTGGATGGCGAAGAACCAGGCAACGACGCCAGAGCAAAAAACCCAATCAGATCAATGACAAACGTAGAAAATCAAGCATCTTCCAGCATGTGGCGCATGTCCGTGGCGCCCATGATGGACTGGACTGACAAGCACTGCCGCTACCTGCACCGACTGCTGAGCCGCCATACCCTGCTGTATACCGAGATGGTGACCACGGGCGCACTGCTGCACGGTGATGTGCCACGGCATCTGCGGTTCGAGGCCGAGGAGCATCCGGTGGCGTTGCAGCTCGGCGGCAGCGAGCCGTCGGATCTGGCGCAGGCTGCACGGTTGGGAGCGCAGTGGGGATATGACGAGATCAATCTGAACTGCGGCTGCCCCAGCGAGCGGGTGCAGCGCGGTGCATTTGGCGCCTGCCTGATGAATGAGGCGCCGCTGGTGGCCGATTGCGTGAAGGCCATGGTGGATGTGGTGGACGTGCCTGTCACGGTGAAGCACCGCATCGGCATCGACAAGGACGAGAGCTACGAATTCGTGCGCGACTTCGTGGGCACGGTGGCCGATGCGGGATGCCGCGTGTTCATCGTTCACGCACGCAATGCCTGGCTCAAAGGCTTGTCTCCCAAGGAAAACCGCGAGATCCCGCCGCTGCGCTACGAGATCGTGGCCCGGCTCAAGCAGGATTTTCCGCAGCTGACCATTGCCATCAATGGCGGCATCAAGGCCGACGCCACCGTGCAGGAGCTGCTGCAGCAGGTCGATGGCGTGATGGTGGGGCGTGAGGCCTATCACAACCCCTGGTGGCTGGCCTCGTGGGATGCGCTGTACTACGGCGATGCTGGCGTGGAGCACACGCGCGAGTCCATCGAGGAGCAGATGGTGGCCTACATGGAGCGAGAGGCGCGCACGCACGGCACGCACTGGTATTCGATAGCCCGCCATATGTTGGGGTTGCGCAACGGGCTGGCAGGTGCGCGGCGCTGGCGCCAGGTGTGGAGCAACCACCAGTTCAAGCAGTTGCCGCCTTCAGAGGTGATGCGGCTTGCGCGCACCAAACCGGCCGAAGCGGCGCTTGCCGCCTAGCGCGCCGCACTGCATTGCAGGAATGCCGGGGGCTGGGCGGCCGCCAGCTTACAACCATCAGTCAAGCTATCACTTAAGCGACAGCATTAGAGGGGTTTTACTACCAATTTTCTTAGCGTGCTGCTGATATATTGCACTGCAACAAATCCAAACAACCCCTTGTATCCATGCTCTATCAGCTCTACGAAATCCAGCGCGCCATGGTCGAGCCCTTTGCCGATTTCGCGCAGGCTGCAGCCAAGCTCTACAGCAACCCCCACTCGCTGCTGAGCCAGGGTCCGATGTCCCAGCGCATGGCCGCCGGGTTCGACCTGTTCTACCGCCTGGGCAAGGATTACGAAAAGCCCGAGTTCAACCTGCGCAGCGTCGATGTCGGCGGCGTGGACGTGACGATCCGCGAGCGGGTCGAAGTGGACAAGCCGTTTTGCGAGCTGCGCCGCTTCAAGCGCTTCTCCGACGACACCGAGACACTGCAGACCATGCTGAGCCAGCCCGTGGTGCTGATCGTCGCGCCGCTGTCGGGCCACTACGCCACGCTGCTGCGCGATACGGTGCAAAGCATGCTGGGCGACCACAAGGTCTACATCACCGACTGGAAGAACGCCCGCCTGGTGCCGCTGGCCGATGGCGAGTTCCACCTCGACGACTACGTGAACTATGTGCAGGAGTTCATCCGCTACCTGCAGGGCAAGTACGGCCAGTGCCATGTGGTCAGCGTCTGCCAGCCCACGGTGCCGGTGCTGGCGGCCGTGTCGCTGATGGCCAGCCGTGGCGAGACGCCTCCGCTGTCCATGACCATGATGGGCGGCCCCATCGATGCGCGCCGCTCGCCGACCTCGGTGAACAACCTGGCGCAGAACCGCAGCTTCGAGTGGTTCGAGAACAATGTGATCTACCGCGTGCCCGAAGGCTATCCGGGCGTGGGTCGCCGCGTCTACCCCGGCTTCCTGCAGTACTCGGGCTTCGTGGCCATGAACCCGGATCGCCACGCCAAGAGCCACTACGACTACTTCAAGGACCTGATCAAGGGTGACGACGCCAGCGCCGAGCACCACCGCAAGTTCTATGACGAGTACAACGCCGTGCTCGACATGGATGCCGACTACTACCTCGAGACCATCGCCACGGTGTTCCAGGACTACAAGCTGGTCCATGGCACCTGGGAAGTGCGTTCGCCCGAGGACAAGGTTGAACTGGTGCGCCCGCAGGACATCAAGGGCAGCGCCCTGCTGACCATCGAAGGCGAGCTGGACGACATCTCCGGCTCCGGCCAGACGCGGGCTGCGCACGATCTGTGCACGGGCATTGCCGCGGATCAGCGCAGGCACCTTGAAGTGCCGGGCGCGGGACACTATGGGATTTTCAGCGGCCGCCGCTGGCGAGAGATCGTCTATCCGCAGGTGCGCGAATTCATCAGCACCCACCAGCCCGAGAGCGCCACCGCCGCCAGCGCTGCAGGCCATGCCAGCAGCCTGAGCGATGACGCGCCAACGGCCGCCGAGCAGCCACGCAAGCGTGGCGCCAAGGTGCAGGCAGGCTGATTCCCGAGCAAGCCCGCCACGCCATGTCCTCCACCGCCATGCTCGCCCGCGACGATCTGGCAGCGCGCATAGACGCCGCGCTGCCGCAGACGCAGTGCACGCGTTGCGGCTTCCCTGACTGCGCCAGCTACGCCCAGGCCGTGGCCTCGGGCGAGGCTGGCATCAACCAGTGCCCACCGGGCGGCGCTGCGGGCGTGGAGCGGCTGGCCGCATTGACGGGTCGGCCCGTTGTTGCGCTGAGCGCCGAGCACGGCATGGAAGCCCCGCGCACCGTGGCGGTGATCGACGAGGCCTGGTGCATCGGTTGCACCCTGTGCATCAAGGCCTGCCCCACGGATGCCATCCTGGGGGCCAACAAGTTCATGCACACGGTGATCGCAGCCCACTGCACGGGATGCGAACTGTGCATTCCCGTGTGTCCGGTCGATTGCATCGAACTGCACAACGCCAGCGGCCCGGCCACAGGCTGGTCTGCCTGGAGCCCCCAGCAGGCCGAGCATGCGCGCCAGCGCTATGTGCTGCACCGCGAGCGTGAAGTGGAGCGCGAGCGTTTGAGTGCAAGCCGGGCACCGACGCCTCTTGCGCAGGCAGAGCAGGCAGCAGCCGACGACGCCAGCCCTCAAGCACCCTGCCCCGCACCTCCCGTGGCCGAGAGCAAGCAGGCCACCATCGCCGCCATCCTGGCCCGCGCACGTGCCCAGCGCGCGGGCGGCGGTCCATCGCCGAACGCGTGCCAGTGAAGCCCGCCAGGCGGCAGTCTGCCTTCCAGGCCAAGGCTAGGCCGCCAGCGCCAGACTCTTGTAGACGCCGCATCCCCAGTACAGCCCGCCATGCTTGCAGACGAAGGACATCTTGGTCTGTACCTGTTGCGTGGCAGGGTTTCTGAAGTCGTACTCCACCCAGCCTGGGCCGCGCTCGGCCTGGGCAATGATGTCGGCCAGCAGCTGCTCACCCCGCACGCCTGGCAGCTCCTGCACGCGCACGCCCACACGCGCAGGGTTGCCGCCAAAGGCGCGGTAGCTGCCGTCGGCGGCCAGGGCGAAAACGTACATATCGCGGTCATGGAAGGGCTGGCCGGGGTCGTTCACGGCGGCCAGCAGTGCCTCGGTGGCCACTCCGCGCCGCGCCAGGCCCAGGGCCGACTCGACCAGGGCCACGGCCTCCTCCGCCGTGCCCTGCTGCAGCCGAAAGCGCGACACCGCCCCTGACAGCATCTGCGCGCGCTGCTGCAGCGCGCGTGCCTGGTCCAGCGCGTGGCCCACCATCTGCGCGTTGTGCTGGGTGATCTCGTCGATCTGGTGCACGGCGCGGCTGATCTCGGCCAGGCCCGTGCTCTGGCTGCCGGTGGACTGCGACAGCTCTCCCATGTGCTCGGCCACCTGGCGAATGCCTTCGGTCACGCGCTCCATGCCTCGCCCGGCCGTGCGGATCAACTCGGTGCTGTGCTCCACCTGGGCCAGCGCATCGCCGATCAGGTGGCGGATCTCGCGCGCCGCCTCGGCCGAGCGGCCGGCCAGGGAGCGCACCTCGCTGGCCACCACGGCAAAGCCGCGGCCCTGCTCGCCCGCACGCGCCGCCTCCACGGCAGCGTTGAGCGCCAGGATGTTGGTCTGAAACGCAATGCCGTCGATCACACCAATGATCTCGCGCATGCGGCCGGCGCTGCTTTCAATGGTCTCCACCGACTCCACGGCGCGGCCCATGGCCACCACGCCTTCATCGGCCGCGCCGCGCACCGCGCTGGCCTGGTGGTGGACCACGCCCACCACGTCGGCGTTGTGCTGCACGGCGCTGCTGAGCTGCTCCACGCTGACCACGGTCTGGGCCAGGTTGGTGGCCTGCAGTTCGGTGCGATCGGACAGTGCCTGGTGCTCGTTCACCAGTTGTTGCCCGGCCTGCGCCACCAGGGCCGCATTGCTGCGCACATCGGCCACCATGCCCGACAGCGAGGTCACCATGCCGCCCAGCAAGGCCTTGGGCGTCTGGACGTCGCCTGCGCCCTCCTGGGAGGCCGCAGCCTCCACGGCCACGCGCTGGCTCAGGTCTCCCTGGGCGATGCCCTGCATGGCCTGCTGCAGCAATTCGCGCTCGCCGATCACCCGCGACCAGAGCCTGTGCATGCCGCCCAGCAGCAGCCCGGCCCACAGCAGCAAGGCTGCCCAAACCCAGGGCCCCAGGCCCAGCGAATCGGCCACCAACGCCAGCGCCGGCCCCGCCAATGCCCACACCGTGCATACGAGGAAGCCGGCACCTGGGCCGGATGTACGCTTACGATGCCTGCTTCCATCTTTTTCCATGCCAGCGCCTGCCTGCATAGCTGTCTGCCTCTCTTGTCATTGGTATCTGGAATTCACCGTTTGCGAGGCCCCGCCACACGAGTTGGCATGGCCCCAGTCGAGACCATGCCAGAATAGGTAACAGAATGCAAAAAAGCCAGCGTGCAGACCCGCAGTCCCCTGTGACAACGGCATGCCGAAAGCGCATCAATCCATAATGCGAGCCCATGAATCCCCTGCTCTCCCGACTCCAGCCCTACCCGTTTGAGCGTCTTCGCAAACTGTTCGCCGGGGTCCAGCCACCGGCGGGCGTGCGCCCCATCAGCCTTGGCATCGGAGAGCCCCGCCATGCCACGCCGCCCTTCATCGAACAGGCGCTGAGCGCCGACCTGGGCGGCCTGGCCAAGTACCCGGCCACAGCCGGCGAGCCCGCGCTGCGCGAAGCCTGCGCCCAGTGGGCGCGCCAGCGCTACGGCATTGCGCTGGACGCCGCCGCCCAGGTGCTGCCGGTCAACGGCTCGCGCGAGGCCCTGTTTTCCTTCACCCAGGTCGTGGTGGACGCCAGCCAGGACGGCGCGCGCGTGATCTGCCCCAACCCGTTCTATCAGATCTACGAAGGCGCCACCCTGCTGGCCGGCGCCCAGCCGTACTACGCTCCCAGCGATGCCGCGCGCAATTTCGCGGTGGACTGGGACAGCGTTCCCGCCGACGTGTGGGAAAAGACCCAGCTGATCTTCGTGTGCTCTCCCGGCAACCCCACAGGCGCGGTGATGCCGCTGGCCGAATGGGAAAAGCTGTTTGCGCTGTCCGACCGCCATGGCTTCGTGATTGCCAGCGACGAGTGCTATAGCGAGATCTACTTCGACGGCACGCCTCCACTGGGCGGACTGGAAGCCGCGCAGCGCCTGGGCCGCACGGACTACAAGAACCTGCTGATGTTCACCAGCCTGTCCAAGCGCAGCAATGTGCCTGGCCTGCGCAGCGGTTTCGTGGCGGGCGATGCGGCCCTGATCAAGGCCTTTTTGCTGTACCGCACCTACCACGGCGGCGCCATGAGCCCCGTGGTGCAGACGGCCAGCATCGCGGCCTGGGCCGACGAGGCCCATGTCGAGGAAAACCGCCGCCTGTACCGCGAAAAGTTCAACCAGGTCACCCCCGTGCTGGCGCGCGTGATGGATGTGCGCCTGCCCGATGCCAGCTTCTACCTGTGGGCCGGCATTCCCGAATCGCTGGGCCTGGACGACGCCGACT
Source organism: Delftia sp. (assembly GCF_059499305.1). Classification (NCBI taxonomy): domain Bacteria; kingdom Pseudomonadati; phylum Pseudomonadota; class Betaproteobacteria; order Burkholderiales; family Comamonadaceae; genus Delftia; species Delftia sp. The sequence continues at coordinate 415,519 of NZ_JCABYI010000004.1, read as the reverse complement.
TTGCACGCGAGCTGTATGCCGCCACCGGCGTGACCGTGCTGCCCGGCAGCTACCTGGCGCGCGAGGCCAATGGCCGCAATCCGGGCGCCGGGCGCGTGCGCATGGCCCTGGTGGCCGAGACCGCCGAATGCCTGGAGGCGGCCCAGCGCATTGCACAATTCATAGAATCACGCCAGCGCTGAGCCACGCCTGGCCACCCCTTTCCTCACAAACCCTTTGATCACCAAAGCCATATGACGCAACAGCTGCAATCCATCATCGACACCGCCTGGGACAACCGTGCCAGCCTCTCCCCCGCTGCCGCGCCCAAGGAAGTGACCGAGGCCGTGGACCACGTGATCGAAGCCCTGAACAACGGCCAGCTGCGCGTGGCCACGCGCGAAGGCGTGGGCCAGTGGACCGTGCACCAGTGGATCAAGAAGGCCGTGCTGCTGTCCTTCCGCCTCAAGGACAACGTGCTGATGCAGTCCGGCGACCTGAACTTCTTCGACAAGGTGCCCACCAAGTTCGCCGGCATGACCGAGGCCGAGATCGCCGCCACCGGCGTGCGCGTCGTGCCTCCGGCCGTGGCCCGCCGTGGCAGCTTCGTGGCCAAGGGCGCCATCCTGATGCCCTCCTACGTGAACATCGGCGCCTACGTGGACGAAGGCACCATGGTCGACACCTGGGCCACCGTGGGCTCCTGCGCCCAGGTCGGCAAGAACGTGCACCTGTCCGGCGGCGTGGGCCTGGGCGGCGTGCTGGAGCCGCTGCAGGCCAACCCGACCATCATCGAGGACAACTGCTTCATCGGCGCGCGTTCCGAAATCGTCGAAGGCGTGATCGTGGAAGAGAACTCGGTGATCTCCATGGGCGTGTACATTGGCCAGTCCACTCCCATCTATGACCGTGCGACCGGCGAGACCAGCTACGGCCGCGTGCCCGCCGGCTCGGTGGTGGTGTCGGGCAACCTGCCCAAGGACAACGGCCGCTACAGCATGTACGCCGCCATCATCGTCAAGAAGGTCGATGCCAAGACACGCTCCACCACGAGCCTGAACGACCTGCTGCGCGATTGACCTGCATCCGGACCGCGCCAAAGGCGTGGTTGCGGCGCCAAAACATCCCCTGTTCAGGGGATGGACCAAGGCATACTCTCGAGGGCGTCCCCGGCCACCAGGCAGCGGACGCCCGTTTCACGTCAAAAGCGCGTGACAACGATCCAAGAACAGCGACAGCACACGAATTTGGGGGAACACATGGGCACGATGGAGAGGATTTTGCGCCTGATGGGCGAGAAGCAGGCGTCCGACGTCTACCTGGCGGTCAACGCGCCGGCGCTGATCAAGATCAACGGCGAATGCGTCCCCATCAACAACCAGCTGCTGCCGCCCGATGCGCCGCGCAGCCTGCTGGCCGAGATCGTGCCGGCCGAGCGCCTGCAGGAGCTGGACGAGACGGGCGAGCTCAACATGGGCGTGCCGCTGCGCGGCGTGGGGCGTTTCCGCGTCAGCGCCATGCACCAGCGCGGCAGCTGCGCCGTGGTGATCCGCTTCATCGCCCAGCACATCCCGCCCATGGACACGCTGAACCTGCCGCCCGTGCTGGGCGAGCTGATCATGCAAAAGCGCGGCCTGCTGCTGGTCGTGGGCTCCACGGGCTCGGGCAAGAGCACGACGCTGGCCTCGATGATCGACGCGCGCAATGAAAAGCTCACGGGCCACATCCTCACCATCGAGGACCCCATCGAATACCAGTTCCGCAACAAGCGCTCCATCGTCAACCAGCGCGAAGTGGGATCCGACACGGCATCGCTGCAGGTTGCGCTCAAGAATGCGCTGCGCCAGGCGCCCGACGTGATCCTGATCGGCGAGATCCGCGACCGCGAGACCATGTCCTCGGCCATGGGCTTTGCGCAGTCGGGCCATTTGTGCCTTGCCACGCTGCACGCCAACAACAGCTACCACGCGCTCAACCGCATCCTGTCCTTCTTCCCCGAGGAAATCCGGCCGACCATGCTGGGCGAGCTGTCGGCAGCGCTCAAGGGCGTGATCTCCCAGCGCCTGGTGCGCACCGTGGATGGCGGCCGCATGCCGGCCGTCGAGGTGATGCTCAACACCAAGCTGATCGCCGACCTGATCGAGCGCGGCAACTTCTCGGGCGTCAAGGAGGCCATGGAGAAATCCATGGCCGAAGGCTCGCAGACCTTTGAAGAGGCGCTGGCCCAGCTGATCCGCTCGGGCCGCATCGACCGCGCCGAGGGACTGGCCTTTGCCGACTCGCCCACCAACCTGATGTGGCGCCTGGAAAACGACGTGGTCAAGGCCGGCCATGCCGCGCCGTCCAGCCAGTTCGCCGAACTGGCCACGCCCGGTGAGGACGACATGCCCTCGTTCACCGAAATCATGCTGGAAGTCAAGCCGAACTGAACGGCCGGGCCTGCAGCGTTCACAATGTCGGAGCACGCTGGCGCCAGCCAGCCCTCCGACTTTTTTGTTTTTTGACCTTCCCACCATGTCCCGCACCTTGCAACTGACCGAGCAGCTGATCAGCCTGCCATCCGTGACCCCGGAAGACGCCGGCTGCCTTGAACTCCTGGCCGATGCCCTGCTGCCCATGGGCTTTGCCTGCGAGCGCATCGACAGCGGCCCCGACAGCTTTCGCGTGCGCAATCTCTGGGCCAGGCGCTCCGGCGCAGGCACCGACCGGCCCGTGCTGGTCTTTGCCGGCCATACCGACGTGGTGCCCACCGGCCCCCTGGAGCAGTGGAGCAGCCCGCCCTTCGTGCCCACGCACCGCGACGGCAAGCTATACGGCCGCGGCGCCAGCGACATGAAGACCTCCATCGCCGCCTTTGTCGTGGCACTGGAGGAGTTCCTGGCCGAGACGCCAACTCCCTCCTTCGACATTGCCCTGCTGCTGACCAGCGACGAGGAAGGCCCTTCGGTGGACGGCACCAAGGTCGTGGTCGAGCTGCTGCGCGAGCGCGGCGAGCGCCTGGACTGGTGCATCGTGGGCGAGCCCACCTCCGTGGACCGCACGGGCGACATGATCAAGAACGGCCGCCGGGGCACCATGAGCGGACGCCTCACCGTCAAGGGCATCCAGGGCCACATCGCCTACCCGCAGCTGGCGCGCAACCCCATCCACCAGGCCCTGCCGGCCCTGGCCGAACTGGCCGCCACGCGCTGGGACGAGGGCAACGCCTTCTTCCCGCCCACCAGCTGGCAGATCAGCAACATGCATGGCGGCACGGGCGCATCCAACGTCATCCCCGGCCATGTGACCATCGACTTCAACTTCCGTTTCTGCACCGAGTCCACGGCCGAATCGCTGCAGCAGCGCGTGCACGCCGTGCTGGACCGCCATGGACTGGAGTACGAGCTGGCCTGGACCATCGGCGGCCAGCCCTTCCTGACCACGCCGGGCACGCTGGTGAATGCCGTGCAGGCGGCCATCCGCGCCGAGACCGGCCTGGAGACCGAGCTGTCCACCACGGGCGGCACCAGCGACGGCCGCTTCATCGCCCAGATCTGCAGCCAGGTCGTGGAAGTGGGCCCGCCCAACGCCAGCATCCACAAGATCGACGAGCACATCGTGGTGGCTGACATCGAGCCCCTCAAGAACATTTACCGCCGCACGCTCCAGGAGCTGCAGCGCCAGCAGGCCGCCTGAACGCGCGCCCAAGGAGCCGACGATGACATCCGCCCCCACCCCTGCCAATATTCCCGCCATCTCGGGCAGCACCATCGCCGACCTCGTGGCCTCGGGCGCCGCGGCGCTCACGGCGGCCGGCGTGGCCTTTGGCCACGGCACGGCCACGGCCGAAGACGAATCGGCCTGGCTCACGCTCTGGAAGCTGGGCCTGCCACTGGACAGCGAACTGGCGCCGGGCGCGCCCGAGTCCCTGGCCAGCCAGCCGGTGAGCGCCGAGCAGCAGGCCGAAGTGGCCGAGCTGTTCGCCGAGCGCATCCGAACGCGCAAGCCCGCCGCCTACCTCACGCGCGAGGCCTGGCTGCAGGGCGTGCCCTTCTACGTGGACGAGCGCGCCATCGTGCCGCGCAGCTTCATTGCCGAACTGCTGGCCGACGGCAGCATCGACGGCTGGCTGTCCGACCGCACGCGCCGCGTGCTGGACCTGTGCACCGGCAACGGCAGCCTGGCCTGCCTGGCGGCCATGGCCTGGCCCGAGGTCGAGGTCACGGGCGCCGACATCTCGGCCGACGCGCTGGCCGTGGCGCGCATCAACGTGGACCGCCATGAACTCGCCGAGCGCGTGCAACTGCTGGAGAGCGACGGCCTGGCCGCCCTGCCCGGCCCCTGGGACCTGGTGCTGTGCAACCCGCCCTATGTGAACGCCGACAGCATGTCGCGCCTGCCTGCCGAATACCAGGCCGAGCCCGAGCTGGCGCTGGCCGGCGGCGCCGACGGCATGGACTTCATCCGCCGCCTGCTGCAGGACCTGCCCTCGCGCCTGGCCAAGGAAGGCGTGGTCGTGCTGGAGATCGGCAATGAAAAGGACTTCTTCGAAGCCGCCTTCCCCGACCTGCCCGTGTTCTGGCTGGACACCAGCTCGGGCGACGAGCAGGTGCTGCTGATCACCCAGGAGGCACTGCGCGCCTGGACCGAAGGCGATATCGAGGCCCTGCGCCCGCAATACCGCCCCCTGGGCTGAGATGGACCTGCGGGCGCTGCGCTACTTCATCGCCGTGCTGGAGGCTGGCAGCCTCTCGCGCGCCGCGCACTCGCTGTACGTGGCCCAGCCCGCGCTCACGGCGCAGATCAAGAAGCTGGAAGGCGAGCTGGGTGCGCAACTGCTGGAGCGCAGCCACGCCGGCGTGACCCCCACCCCGGCCGGCGCGCAGCTGTACGAGGATGCCCGCCGCCTGCTGTCCGACGCCGATGCCATGCGCGAGCGCATACAGCGCCTGCCCCAAGGCCCCGAAGGCTCGGTCACCATCGCCCTGCCCTTTTTGCTGACCAGCCTGCTGGCAGGCCCCCTGATTGCCAGCCTGCGCCACAGCCACCCGCGCATACGCATCTTCGTGCTCGACGACCTGAGCCTGATGGTGCAAAAGGCCATGCTGGACCGGCGCGCCGACCTGGCCGTTCTTGTGGACACGGCCAGCCTGCATGACCTGCAGGTGCAGCCCATGGCCGAGGAATCCATCTACGTCTGCGGCCAGGATGGCGATGGCAGCGTGGCCCCGCTGCTGCGCCCGGCGCCGGACGGCGGCCTGCCGCACATGGACTTTGCCCATGCCTGCCAGCTGCCGCTGGTGCTGCAGTCGCGCCGCTTTTCCATCCGCCAGACCGTGGAGGCCGCCGCCGATGCGCGGGAGCTGCGGTTGAACATCGTCCACGAACACGATTCCGCCCGCGTCATCCGCTCGCTCTACCACTGCGGCGCGGGCTTCACCTTCACGCCCGCCTGCTCGCTGAGCGATGCGCCCGCCTGGCTGCGCGAGGGCGCCAAGGCGGCGCCCACGGGCCTCCAGCCCGGCTGGATCGTGGCCCAGGTCGCGGCGCCCGCGCTGCTGCGCCGCTACTTCCTGGCCGTGCAGGCCAACCGCGGCGGAGACCCGGCACTGCAGGTGGTCCGGCAGGCACTGCTGGACCAGGCCCGGCAACTGATCACGGCGGGCCTCTGGCAGGCGCGCTGGCAGCACCCGCAGCAGATGTGATGCAGCAGCCCAGCGTAGTGCGGCAGCCCGATGGTCATCAGCAAAAACGGCAAGGGTTGGTCTGGACATCAATTTTTCTGATGCAACTGAATCACTAATCGGTATTTCCCCGGCCCGGTCCTCTTCTGCAACAGTGCATGGCACGCCGCGCAAAACGCGCGGCTTCAGCCAAGGAATGCCATGCACGAGACATCCCGGCCCACCGCAGGCCACCCCCATTCCCTCCCCATACCCAATGTCGGCGAACTCGTCGCACGCAGCTGCAGGGCCCATGCCGAGCAACCTGCGGTGACCAGCGCCACACGCAGCATCAGCTACGCAGAGCTTGAGCAGCGCTCCAACCGCCTGGCGAACGCCCTGCTTGCCCAGGGGCTGGCCCGCGGCGACCGCGTGGGCATCTACCTGCCCAATTGCGTGGAAATCGTGGAGATCGAGATCGCCTGCTACAAGGCCGGGCTCATCAAGGCGCCCTTCAACGCACGCCTGTCTCCACGCGAAGTAGGCGATATCGCGGCCAACAGCGATGCTTCCATCATCGTGACCACGGCCGCGCGCGCCGAGGCCTTCAAGCCGCACCTGCAGTCTGCCGACGTGCGCCTGCTGCTGCTGGACGGCCCTGCCGACAGCAACTACGAAGCGCTGCTCGCCCGCGCCAGCGACCGCTTCCAGCCCGTGGACGTGCACGAGCACGAGGTGGCCGTGCTGCACTACACCTCGGGCTCGTCGGGCGTGCTCAAGGCCGCCATGCAGACCTTCGGCAACCGCCTGGCCCAGCTGCGCAAGTTCCTGATGCGCGGCGAGGGCATGCAGGCCGGCCATGTGCTGGGACTGGTGGGGCCGGTCACCCACGCCTCGGGCATGCAGATGGTGCCGGCGCTGTGCACGGGCGCCACCATCCACCTGTTCTCGGGCTTCGAGCCGGGCGCCTTCATGGCCGAGATGCAGGCGCGGCGCGTCACCCATACCTTCATGGTGCCCACCATGATCAACATGCTGCTGGCCGAGATCGGCGGCCGCTACCGCCCGCTGCCCGACCTGCAACGCCTGGGCTACGGCGCAGCGCCCATGGCGCCCGCGCGCATCCTGCAGGCCATGGACGTGTTCGGCCCCATCCTGTCCCAGGGCTACGGCGCGGGCGAGACCACCTCCGGCGTCTGCGGCCTGACGGTGCAGGACCACCTGCAGGCACGCGCGTCGCGGCCCGAGCGGCTGGCATCCTGCGGCCGGCCCTTTCTGGAATCCCTGGTGGAGGTGGTGGACGACGAAGGCCGCCGCGTGCCCGAGGGCGAGATCGGCGAGATCGTGGTCAGCGGCGCCGATGTCTTCGCAGGCTACTGGCGCGCGCCCGAGCTGACGGCCGAGGTGCTCAAAAACGGCCGCTACCACACGGGCGACCTGGCCCGCATGGACGAGCAGGGCTTTGTCTACATCGTGGACCGCAAGAAGGACATGGTCATCAGCGGCGGCTTCAACGTCTATCCGTCCGAGGTGGAGTCCGTGCTCTACGAACACGCCTCGGTGGCCGATGCCTGCGTGTTCGCCATCCCCGACGACAAATGGGGCGAGGCCGTGGCCGCCCACATCGTGCTCAAGCCCGGCCTGGCCGGCGACAGTGCCGCGCTGGACCGCTTCTGCGCCGAGCGCCTGGGCGGCTTCAAGCGCCCGCGCCACATCGAATTCGTGCAGCAACTGCCCAAGAACCCCAACGGCAAGGTCATGCGCCGCGCCGTGCAGGCGCCCTACTGGGCCAACCACGCCCGCAAGGTGAACTGAGATGAACGCCAAAGACACACTCCCCACCGCCAACGCTGCCCTGCTGGAAATGCCCTTTGAAGGCTCCGAGCGCGCAGCCGGCCTGATCGACGCGCTCAACGCCTTCATCCACGGCGAACTGGCCGACCTCGCCCGCGCGCATGGTGTGGACCATGAAAACAGCGCCTCCACCGATTTGCTGCGCCAGGTCTGGAAGCTGTCGCATGCGCGCGGCTTCTACGGCATGACCCTGCCCGAGGCCATGGGCGGCGCCGGCCTGTCCGTGCTCGACCAGGTGCTGGTCAAGGAGGCCATCTACGCCACGGGATCGCCCTTCGCGCCCCATGTGCTGGGCGAACTCAGCGGCCCGCCGCGCATAGGCGCGCTGATCCGCAAGGCCACGCCCTTGCAGATGGAGCAGTTCATCCTGCCCGTGGCACGCGCCGAAAAGTCCATCTGCTTTGCGCTGACCGAGGCGGCGGCCGGCTCGGACGCGGGCGCGCTGGAGACGCGCGCCGTGCTGGAAGGCGACCATTACGTGCTCCACGGCCGCAAGCGCTTCATCTCGGGCTCGCCGTTTGCCGACTTCGCCGTGCTCATGGCCTCGACCGCGCCCGAGGGCAGCCCGCAGCGCGAGATCAGCGCCTTCTTCGTGGACCTGCATGCACCGGGTGTGCAGGTGGTCAGCGGCTACAAGACCATGGCCGGTCAATCGAGCACGGGAGACATCGTGCTCGACGGCTGCCGCGTGCCCGCGGCCCAGTTGATCGGCGAGCCGGGCCGGGGCCTGGCCCTGGCGCTGGGCCGCATCACCGTCAACCGCCTGCTGCACTGCCCGGCCATGCTGGGGCTGGCGCAGGTGGCGCTGCGCGATGCGCGCGACTATGCGCTGGGGCGCCAGCAATTCGGCCGCAGCATTGCCCAGTTCCAGTCCATACAGCACATGCTGGCCGACATGGCCACCGAATGGATGGCCGCGCGCGCGCTGATGGTGCAGACGGCCCGCGCCATCGACGCCGGCATCGACGCGCGCGCCCAGGCCTCGATGAGCAAGCTGTTCTGCTCGGAGACGGCGTTTCGCATCGCCGACCGCGCCGTGCAGATCCATGGCGGCGAAGGCATCGTCCAGGGCCGGCGCGTGGAATTCCTGTTCCGCATGCTGCGCATGTACCGCGTGCTCACGGGCACCAGCGAGATACAGCGCAACACCATCGCCAAGGAACTGCTGGAGCGGGCCGGCGCCTGAGGCTGACCGCCAGCCCCAGCACTCCCCCAGCAAACAGAAAAGACAAAAGACCAGGAGACAAAGCCATGCCACACATCACCAGCAGCGGCCAGGACCGCCGCCAATTCCTGCGGGCTGCAGGCGCCGCATCGCTTGCTGCAGGCCTGCCCTGGGCCGCCACAGCCTCAGCGCACGACAGCGCCTGGCCCACGCGCCCCATCAAATGGGTGGTGCCCTACCTGGCCGGCACCAGCCCCGACACGGCCGCGCGCATCGTGGCCGAGGCGCTGTCGGCCCAGCTGGGCCAGCCCGTGGTGATAGACAACCGCGCCGGCGCGGGCGGCAACATCGGCGCCCGCCAGGTGGCCAAGGCACCGGCGGACGGCTACACCCTGCTGTACTCGGGCTCGCCCATGGCCGCCGCCATGCGCATGTACAAAAGCCCGGGCTACGACGTGTTCAAGGACTTCCGCCATGTGCTGGGCATGTCGCGCTCGGACATCCTGGTCGTCGTGCATGCCGACTCGGGCATGCGCACGCTGGATGACCTGGCCGCCCGCGCCAAGGCCAGGCCCGGCGCGCTGGACTATGCCTCGGGCGGCGTGGGCACGCCGTCGCACCTGGGCGTGGAGATGCTGGCCTCCAGCATGGGCCTGCAGGTCAACCATGTGCCCTACAAGGGCGCCTCGGAACTGGTCAATGCCGTGCTGGGCCAGCAGGTGGCCTTCGGCGCCCCGCTGTTTTCCGTGGCCTATCCCCAGGTGCTGGCCGGCAAGCTGGTGCCGCTGGCCATTGCCGGGCCGCAGCGCAACGCCAAGCTGCCCCAGGTGCAGACCCTGGCCGAGCTGGGCGTGCCCAATGTCAACCTCACGTCCTGGGGCGGCGTGTCCGTGCCGGCCGCCACGCCCGAGCCCATCGTCCAGCGGCTGCGCACGGCGCTGGAGGAGGTGCTCAGGCAGCCCAGGGTCATCGCCTTGCTGGAGCAGGAAGGCGGCAAGGTCGCCATCACCAGCGCCGACGCCTATGCCAAGGGTTTCGAGCGCGAGATCCAGTTCACCCAGTCCATGATGCAGCGCGTGGGCATACAGCCGATCTAGGGCCTGGTACCAGGGCTTTGCACCGTGGCCGGGCACGGGCATGGCGGGCGGCAATACTGCCCTGGCGCAATCGCTGGGATAATCCTGCCCATTCATGATCAGCCTTCGCAACATTACCCTGCGCCGCGGCACCCGCGTGCTGCTGGACAGCACCTCCGTCTCCATCAACCCTGGTGAAAAAGTCGGCCTTGTCGGACGCAATGGCGCCGGCAAGTCCAGCCTGTTCGCCCTGCTCAACGGCAGCCTGGCCGAGGACGGTGGAGAGTTCTCCATCCCTTCGCAATGGCGCCTGGGCCAGGTCGCGCAGAACATGCCAGAGACCTCGGAGACGGCCACCCAGTTCGTGCTGGACGGCGACACGCGCCTGAGCGAGCTCAACGCCCAGCTCGCGGCCGCCGAGGCCAGCGAGGACGGCATGGCCATCGCCCACGCCCACGTGGACCTGGCCGATGCCGGCGCCCACGATGCCGTGCCGCGCGCCCAGGCCCTGATCCTGGGCCTGGGCTTCAAGGTCTCCGAGCTGGAGCACCCCGTCAACAGCTTCTCCGGCGGCTGGCGCATGCGCCTGCAGCTGGCGCGCGCGCTGATGTGCCCCTCCGACCTGCTGCTGCTGGACGAGCCCACCAACCACTTGGACCTGGACGCCCTGGTCTGGCTGGAAGCCTGGCTCAAGCGCTACCCCGGCACCCTGGTCGTGATCAGCCATGACCGCGAATTCCTGGACGCCATCACCAACACCACGCTGCACATCGAAAACGCGCAGGTCACGCGCTATGGCGGCAACTACAGCAAGTTCGAGGAACTGCGCGCCCAGCAGATCCTGCTGCAGCAGGCCTCGTTCGAGCGCCAGCAGGACAAGATCGCCCACCTGCAGAAATTCATCGACCGCTTCAAGGCCAAGGCCTCCAAGGCCAAGCAGGCGCAAAGCCGCGTCAAGCAGATCGAGCGCATGGAAAAGGTCGCACCCATGCTGGCCAGCGCCGATTTCACCTTCGAGTTCAAGCCGCCGGCCAACCTGCCCAACCCCATGCTGGCGATCACGGACGCCGCATTCGGCTACCTGGACGACGAAGGCCAGGCGACCACCATCCTGCGCGGCGTCAACCGCTCGGTGCTGGCGGGCCAGCGCATCGGCATCCTGGGCGCCAACGGCCAGGGCAAGTCCACCCTGGTCAAGACCATTGCGCGCGAGATGAAAGCACTGGCCGGCACCGTGACCGAAGGCAAGGGCCTGAACATCGGCTACTTCGCCCAGCAGGAACTGGATGTGCTGCGTCCCGGCGAAAACCCCATGGAGCACATGATCCGCCTGGCACGGGACACCGGCGCCACCGGCCCGCAGGCCCGCGAGCAGGACCTGCGCAGCTACCTGGGCACGTTCAACTTCAGCGGCGATATGGTCAAGCAGGCTGTGGGCAGCATGAGCGGCGGCGAAAAGGCCCGCCTGGTGCTGGCCATGATCGTCTGGCAGCGCCCCAACCTGTTGCTGCTGGACGAGCCCACCAACCACCTGGACCTGGCCACCCGCGAGGCCCTGGCCATGGCCATCAACGACTTCGACGGCACCGTCATGCTGGTCAGCCACGACCGCGCGCTGCTGCGCTCGGTCTGCGAGGACTTCTGGCTGGTCGGCCGTGGCGTGGTCGGCCCCTTCGACGGCGACCTGGACGACTACCAGCGCTACCTGCTGGAAGAATCCCGCCGCCTGCGCGAGGAAGCCCGCAAGGCCGAACAGGCGGCTGCGGCCACCAGCAAGGCGGCAGCGCAGGTGGAGCCCGCAGCAGGTGCAGCAGCTGCAGCACCTGCAGTGCAGGCCCCCGTGGCTGCTGCGCTGGCCCCGGCCCCCGCTGCCCCTTCCACGCCGCCGGCCGCCAGCGCCGGAGACCAGCGCGAGCAACGGCGCCTGGCCGCCCTGGCCCGCCAGCAGATGGCCGAGAAGACCCGGCCGTTCAAGAAGGAACTGGAACAGCTGGACAAGCGCCTGCCCCAGCTGCAGGCCGAACGCACGCGGCTGGAGGGCCTGCTGAGCCAGCCCATCTCGCCCGCCGAGATGGCCGAAGCAGGCCGCAGCCTCAAGGCCTGCAACGACGAGATCGACAGCCTGGAAGAACGCTGGCTGGAACTGAGCGAGCAGATCGAGCAGCTGTCGGCCGCGATGTCCGACTGATTCCAGTCGTTCTCGAAAACTAGGCGGTCCCATTGGCCCGCCTGCCACAAGCGTCGTCCCGCGTGAAGACGGCGCTCCACTTCGGCCCAGCCGAAGTGCGCCCCTGAGGCCCCTCCCTCTCCCAACGCCCTCGCACTCCCCCGCAGCCAGCGGAACGCATGGATCGTTCGGTTCAGGGTTTCCCCTGAATGAAAGATTTCATTCCTAAAAAATAATGAATGAAAGAGATCATTCACTTTCATTCATTCATGGAACTCCATCCCCATCCCGCCGTACAGGAACTGCTGCGCGCCAGCGTCGATGGCTCGCCCGCCGTCGCCCGGGTCGGCCGCTGGATGGCCGCGCATCCGGTCCTGGCCGTCACGCTGAGCGCCGAGGAAGTGGCCAATGCCTGTGGAGGCTCCCTGGCTGCCGTCAACCGCTTCGCCAAGCACGCCGGCTACGAAGGCTTTGCCGATCTGCGCCTGCACCTGGGCCGCCAGCTGCAACAGGCCCTGGAGCCCGTGAACAAGCTGCGCGCGGCGCACGAGCCTGCCGCAAGCGCCGTGGGAGCGCAGGCCTTCGAGCACACGCAGCGCAATCTGCAGGCGGCCGCACAGGCCTGCGACCCCGGCCTGCTCGATCAACTGGCCCAGCGCATCTGCCGCGCGCGGCGCGTCCTGTTCATGGGCTTTGGCAGCTCCCACCATGTGGCAGCCTTTGGCGCCGACGCACTGCAGCCCTATCTACCCCAGGTGCTGGAAGTGGCCTGCGCAGGCGGCACGGAGCAAGCCGTCCGGCGCATGACAGGGCTGACGGAGCAGGATGTGCTGATCGCGATCTCGCTGCCGCGCTACTCACGCGAAGCGGTGGAGCTGACGGCGCATGCGCGCCAGCGGGGCGCCCTGACCATCGCCATCACCGACGAGGCCACCAGCCCGCTGGCCGGCCAGGCCGACTACGTGCTGCTGGCCCCTGCCGCCCACCCTCTGCTCCCATCGTCGGTGCTGGCGGCCATGGCCATGGTCGAAGCGCTGGCCACCCAGGTCATCCGCGCCACGCCCCAGGCCGTGCGCAGCCTGGTCGAACTGTCCGAGTCGGTGCTTCCCTACCTGACACCGGACAGCAGCCCCGCTTCACCTGCGGCGAGCAAGCCGCAACCCCAGGCCCCCCATCCCGCCGCAAAGGACTCCGCATGAATGCCCCTGCCCGTTTCCGCTTTCTTTTCGCCTCGATGGCCGCCGCGGCCACGCTCGCTGCCGCGCCGGCCCACGCAGGCAAGACACTGGATGGCATCAAGCAGCGCGGCGCCGTGGCCTGCGGTGTGCACACGGGGCGCGCAGGCTTTGCGCTGGCCGACGGCAGCGGCAACTGGTCCGGGCTGGACGTGGATCTGTGCCGCGCCGTGGCGGCCGCCACCCTGGGCGACGCCGGCAAGGTGAAATTCATCCCCACCAGCGGCCAGACACGCATCACGGCGCTGCAGTCCGGCGAGATCGATCTGCTGGCACGCAACACCACCTGGACTTTCACACGCGACAACGGCCTGGGCCTGATGTGGGCGGGCATCAATTTCCACGACGGCCAGGGCTTCATGGCCAGGAAGAAACCCGGCCTGAACAGCGTCAAGCAGCTCTCTGGCGCCACCATCTGCGTGATCAGCGGATCCACCACGGAAAAGACCCTGTCGGAGTACTTTCGCGCCCACAAGCTCAACTACAAGGCGGTGGTGTTCGACAACCCCGAAGCCGCCCTGCAGGCCTTCAGCAGCGGGCGCTGCCAGGCCTATACCGGCGACCTCGGCGCCCTGGCCGTGCTGCGCGGCAAGGAACTGGCCAACCCCGACGACTACGTGATCCTGCCCGAAGTCATCTCCAAGGAGCCGGCCGGCCCGGCCGTGCGCCGCGGTGACGACGAATGGTTCGCCGTCGTGCGCTGGACACTCAACGCCATGATCGAGGCCGAGGAACTGGGCATCACCCAGGCCAATGCCGACGAGCTCAAGACCCGCTCCGACAGCATTCAGGTCAAGCGTTTCCTGGGCCAGAGCGACGACCTGGGCAAGCAGCTGGGGCTGGACAAGGAATGGGCGCTGCGCATCGTCAAGGCCGTGGGCAACTATGGCGAGAGCTATGAGCGCAACCTGGGCGCCAGGTCGGGCCTGAACGTGCCGCGCGGCAAGAACGCGCTGTTCACCAAGGGCGGCCTGATGATGTCGCCGCCGATGAACTGACGCGCCGAGGGCACCCTGCCATGAACGCCGCGAACGCTGTAGATGCTGTGAAAGCCGTGAATGCCATCGACACCGGGGCACGGCAGCCACCGGCCCCCACCCGGCCACGCTGGGGCCGGCTGGCCTTGCAGCTCGCCATCGGCTGGCTGCTGATATTGCTGCTGGGCTGGCTGGCGCACAACGCCAGCCGCAACATGGCCGCGCGCGGCATTGCCGGGGGCTTCGGCTTTCTGGAACAGACGGCCGGCTTTTCCATCTCCGAAGGGCTGCTGCCCTACGAGCCCGGCGACAGCTACCTGCGTGCGGTCGCAGCCGGCGTGGCCAACACGGTTCGCGCCGCCGTGCCCGCGCTCGCGCTGGCCACCGTGCTGGGCCTGCTGCTGGGCGTGGCCGCCGTGGCAAGGCATCCGCTGCTGCGCGGCGCCGTGCGCCTCTATGTCGATGTGGCGCGCAACATCCCGCTGCTGGTGCAGGTGCTGCTGTGGTATTTCGCGCTGACTTCGCTGCTGCCCGATGTGGACCACCCTCTGGCCATCGGCCCCCTGGGCTTTCTGAGCAAGGCGGGGCTGGCCCTGCCCGGCCCGGTGTACGACAGCGCGGCTGGCTGGCACTGGAGTTCTCCGCAACCGGGCATGTTCGGCATCGACGGAGGACTGGCGCTGACGCCTGAATTCCTGGCTCTGGTGGGCGCCCTGGGCCTGTATGCCGCCGCCTATTGCGCGGAGATCGTGCGCGCCGGTCTGCAGGCCGTGCCGCGCGGGCAATGGAACGCTGCCTCGGCCCTGGGCATGCGCCGCGGCCAGCAGCTGCGCCTGGTCGTGCTGCCGCAGGCCCTGCGGGTGATCATTCCCCCCTATACCAACCTGGCGCTCAGCACCATCAAGAACTCCTCGCTGGCCGTGGCCATCGGCTACCCCGACGTGGTGATGGTCGCCAACACCGCCATGAGCCAGACCGGCCAGGCCATCGAATGCGTGACCATCATCGCGGTGGTCTACCTGGCCATCAACCTGCTGACCTCGCTGGCACTGAATGCCTTCAACCAGCGCAGTGCCTTCATCACACGCTAGCCGGGAAAGACCTGCCCATGAGTGCCGTACTCCGCGCACCGGCCCTGCCGGTGGCCCCGCCCCGGGTTCCGCTGGCGCAGCGCCTGCGCGCCAGCCTGTTTCCGGATGCGCTCTCCGGGCTCATCACCGCCACGCTGCTGCTGGCCGCGCTGTGGGCGGGCTGGAAACTGCTGGCCTGGGGCCTGCTCGACGCCGAAACCGCAGCCAACCCCGACACATGCCGCGCTGCGGCCGGCGCCTGCTGGGGCGTGGTGCGCGAGAAATACCGCCTGGTATTCCTGGGCCGCTATCCCGTGGCCGAACAGTGGCGCCCCGTCGCCGCCAGCCTTTGGCTGCTGGGCAGCGTGGGCGTGGCGGCGCTACCGCGCTTCTTCGGCCGCGCCGGCATGGCAATGCTGCTGGCCGGGTTGACCGGCTTTGGCGTGCTGATGGCCGGCGGTGTGGCCGGCCTGGCACCCGTGCCCAGCGATCTGTGGGGCGGCCTGCCGCTGACCCTGTTCCTTGCCGTGATCGCCTGCCTGGCCGGCGTTCCGCTGGGCATCCTGCTGGCGCTGGGCCGGCGCTCCAGCCTGCCCTTGATCCGCATCCTGTGCACGGGCTTCATCGAGGCCGTGCGCGGCGTGCCCCTGATCACACTGCTGTTCTTCGGGGCCTTCGTGCTGCCCATGCTGGTGCCCGCGCAATGGAGGGTAGACCCCATGGTCCGCATCGCCGTCTGCCTGGCGGCCTTCAGCGCGGCCTATCTTGCCGAGGTGTTTCGCGGCGGGCTGCAGGCCGTGCCCCAAGGCCAGGTCATGGCGGCCCAGGCCATGGGCTTCACCAGGGTGCAGGTGCTGCGCCACGTGGTCCTGCCGCAGGCGCTGCGCGTGACCATAGCGCCCACGGTGAGCAACTTCATCGGCGCGGTGAAGGACACCTCCCTGGTGGCGATCGTGAACATCTACGACATCACTGGCTCCCTGAAGATGGCCATGAGCGACCCCCACTGGATTGCGTACTTCGTGGAGATGTACATGGTGGTCTGTGCCGTCTACCTGCTCATCGGCCTGGGCATCGCCCGCTATGGCCGCTTCCTGGAATCGCGCTACGCACTCCAATGAACATGCCCCAGAACTCCCGAAAATTTTCCATTGCCGTGCACGGCGGAGCAGGCACCGTCATCCAGGGCCAGGCCGACGAGGCCCCCTACCACGCCGCGCTGGCCCAGGCGCTGGAGGCGGGCGCCGCCCTGCTGCGGCGCGGCGCCAGCGCGCTGGACGCCGTCCAGGCCGCGTGCCAGTCCCTGGAAGACTGCCCGCTGTTCAATGCCGGGCGCGGCTCCGTCTACACACGCGACGCGCGCCACGAGATGGACGCCGGCCTGATGGACGGCAGCAACCTGCGGGCCGGCGCAGTCGCTTCCGTCAGCCAGGTGCGCAATCCGATTGCGCTGGCACGGCATGTTCTTGACGACGGCCAGTGCGTGCTCCTGGTCGGCGAAGGGGCGCAGCGGTTTGCCGATGAGCGCGGGCTGGCGCGGATGGATGCAGGCTACTTCGAATCTGCCGAGCGCCTGGCACAGCTGCGCCGGGTGCAGGCGCAATCCGGCCAGACCGCGCTGCTGGACCACGACGCCAGCGGACTGGCGGCGCACCCTGCTCCGCTGAACGAGAACGGCAAGATGGGCACGGTCGGCGCCGTGGCGCGCGATGTGCATGGCAACCTGGCCGCCGCGGCATCCACCGGCGGGCTGACCAACAAGCGCCCCGGGCGCGTGGGCGACACGCCCGTGGTGGGCGCAGGTTTCTACGCCGACAGCACCACCTGCGCCGTGGCGGCCACCGGAACCGGAGAGCATTTCCTGCGCGCAGCCATCGCGCACGACATCCATGCGCGCATGCGCTACCTGGGGCAAAGCCTGGAACTCGCAGCCGACGCCGCAGTGCGGGGCACGCTGACACACATCGGTGGCCAGGGCGGCGTGGTGGCCGTGGACAGCGACGGACGCGTGCACTGCCCCTTCAACAGCGCCGGCATGTACCGCGGCTACATCGTGGACGACGCGCCTGCCGTGACCCTGATTTTTGCCTGATGGACGTTTTCACCCCGGGTTGACCTGTGCCCACGCATTGCGGGCAACGAGGCGTAACAGCATCGACATTGGCCCGCCCCGCCCGTAAGCCTCTGTCAGGAAACGGATTTTTTCTCACCGCACCAGAAATCTGTCTTCAAACTGACAGATCACCACCTCCGGGCTTGCAATTGCTTGCGTCCTGGGGCAATCCCTGAGTCAACCTGCCGCCACTGCCCCGCGTTGAACACGCAAAGGAGTGACTGCAATGACCGACATCTTTTCCCACACCGCCCTGCAGACCCGCTTTGCAGCCGCTGCGCTGGCCCAAGCTGTCTGGCCATGGGATGACCGTGACCGCAAGCGCGGCCCCCGCAGCGCTTGAAAACCGGGTCACGAAAAAGTTTCGACTTCCTTCGAAAATTTTTTAAAAACCTGTCAACCAGCTGAATCCAGCCCGCGTTAAGAGAGCAATACAGGAGAAGTTTCCATGCAAACGAACGCCATCATGTCCATCTGGCCCGAAGACGAACGCGATCGCAAGCGCTGAGGCGCTGGCTGGCGCACTCGGTGCCCCAGTCTCTGACACCACCGGTCTGACGGCCTTCCGTGCAGACCCCCTCTTCCACAGAACCCGCTTCAGCGGGTTTTGTCATTTCTGGGACATTTGCCGCGGGGCTGCCCAACAAAAAAGGAGCCCGGAGGCTCCTTTGCAGCGCGAACCCTTGCAGGTTCAATGCATGTGCAGGCCACCGTTGACCGAAAAATCGGCGCCGGTGGAATAGCCGCCTTCCTCCGAAGCCAGCCAGGCGATGATCGATGCGATCTCGCTGGGCTCGCCCAGGCGCTTGACGGGGATGGTGCCCACGATCTTCTCCAGCACGTCGGGACGGATGGCCTTGACCATGTCGGTGCCGATGTAGCCGGGGCTCACGGTGTTGACGGTCACGCCCTTGGTGGCCAACTCCTGCGCCAGCGCCATGGTGAAGCCGTGCATGCCGGCCTTGGCGGCCGAGTAGTTGGTCTGGCCGGCCTGGCCCTTGGCGCCGTTGACCGAGCTGATGTTGATGATGCGGCCCCAGCCCTTTTCCACCATGTCGCCCACGACCTGCTTGGTCACGTTGAACATGGAGTTGAGGTTGGTCTCGATCACGGCCTGCCAGTCTTCGGGCGTCATCTTGATGAACATTCGGTCACGCGTGATGCCGGCGTTGTTGACCAGCACATCGATGTTGCCGTGCTCGGCCTTGGTCTTGCTGAAGGCTTCGACGGTGGAAGCCCAGTCGCCCACATTGCCCACCGATGCATGGAAGGTGAAACCCAGCGCCTTTTGCTCGTCAAGCCACTTCTGGAAGTCGCGCGACGGACCACAACCTGCGATGACCTTGAAGCCTTCCTTGTGCAGACGCTGGCAGATGGCCGTTCCGATGCCTCCCATTCCCCCTGTGACATACGCTACTTTTTGAGCCATTCTTCTCTCCTGTCAATCAATGGTTGCTTCAGATCAATCTATCCATGACAACCGGAACATTTACGCCGGTTATCGCCAAGGGTGCCTGAGCCTCTGGGCCCGGCCCCCTCGCATGGCTAGTATGCAGCGCGTGCGCTGCGCCCCTCTTCGGGCAGGCCCTAGTCAAGCCTAGGATCTACCCTGAAAGCTTGCTAACGTTTTCACGGAGCCTTTCAGACGCGCTCCACGGTCATGGCCACGCCCATGCCGCCGCCGATGCACAGGCCGGCCAGACCCTTCCTGGCGCCGCTGCGCTGCATCTCGTGCAGCAGGGTCACCAGGATGCGGGCGCCCGATGCGCCGATGGGGTGGCCGATGGCAATGGCGCCGCCGTTGACGTTGACCTTGGCCGGGTCGATGCCCAGCTCCTGGTTCACCGCACAGGCCTGTGCCGCGAAGGCTTCGTTCAGCTCGAACAGGTCCACGTCCTGCGCAGACCAGCCGGCGCGCTGCAGCGCCTTGCGCGAGGCGAACACCGGGCCCAGGCCCATGGTGGCGGGGTCCAGACCGCTGGTGGCATAGGAGACGATGCGCGCCAGCGGCGTCAGGCCCAGGGCCTTGGCCTTGGAGGCGCTCATCACCACCACGGCGGCGGCGCCGTCGTTCAGGCCCGAAGCATTGCCGGCCGTCACCGAGCCGGCCTTGTCGAAGGCCGGACGCAGGCCTGCCAGCGCCTCGGCGTTGGTCTTGCGGTTGATGTACTCGTCGGCCGCAAAGACCACGGGATCGCCCTTGCGCTGGGGAATGCTGACGGGAACGATCTCATCCACGAACTTGCCGGCGTCCTGCGCGGCCGTGGCCTTTTGCTGGCTGGCCAGGGCCAGGGCGTCCTGCTGTTCGCGGCTGACGCTCTTTTCCTTGGCCACGTTCTCGGCCGTGATGCCCATGTGGTACTGGTTGTAGACGTCCCACAGGCCGTCCACGATCATGGTGTCAGCCATCTTCCACTCGCCCATGCGCTGGCCGTCGCGCGAGCCCGGCAGCACGTGGGGGGACAGGCTCATGTTCTCCTGGCCGCCGGCCACGACGATCTCGCTGTCGCCCGTAGCCACGGCCTGGGCCGCCAGCATCACGGCCTTCAGGCCCGAGCCGCAGACCGCGTTGATGGTCAGGGCCGGGGTTTCCTTGGCGATGCCGGCCTTCATCATGGCCTGGCGTGCAGGGTTCTGGCCTGCGCCAGCGGCCAGCACCTGGCCCATGATGACTTCACCGACCTGGTCGGTGCCGACCTTGGCGCGGCTCAGAGCCTCGCGGATCACGATGGAGCCCAGTTCGGTGGCGGGGATCTTGGCAAGGGTGCCGCCGAACTTGCCAACGGCAGTGCGGACAGCGGAAACGATGACGATGTCTTCCATGATGACGGACCTTTCTTTGGACTCTTGAAGGGATGCCCGGGCACGCACTGCCGAAGCTGCGGCAGCGGCACCCTGCATTCAAGCCGCGGCGTTATTGCGCTGCAGCATCGAAACGATTGTGCCTCAGGCCTTGGCCAGCACGTAGCGGCCCGGGGCCGGCTCGATGGCCGTGTATTCCCTGCCCTTGCCGTACTGCTTTGGCGCCGCGACCAGCTTGCCGCCGTGCTCGGCCAGCCAGGGGCTCCAGTCGGCCCACCAGCTGCCCGGGTACTCGTCGGCGCCGGCCTGCCACTCCTTGAGCGTGGGCGGCAGCTGGCCGTCCTCACGCAGCCAGTAGCTGCGCTTTTTCTTGGCCGGCGGATTGATCACGCCCGCGATGTGGCCGGATGCGCCCATGACGAAACGCTTGTCGCCACCCAGCACCTGGGTCGATGCATAGGAGCCGCCCACGGGCACGATGTGGTCCTCGCGCGAGCCGTAGATATAGGCCGGCAGGCGCAGCTGGTGCATGTCGATGCGCTCGCCGCAGACGGTCAGCGCACCGGGCTGGACCAGCTTGTTTTCCAGGTAGAGGTTGCGCAGGTACCAGGCGTAGTACGGGCCGGGCAGGTTGGTGCAGTCGCTGTTCCAGTACAGCAGGTCGAACGGCGGCGGTGTTTCGCCCTTGAGGTAGTTGCCCACCACGTAGTTCCAGACCAGATCGTTGGGACGCAGAAAGCTGAAGG
This sequence comes from Delftia sp., assembly GCF_059499305.1. Taxonomy (NCBI): domain Bacteria; kingdom Pseudomonadati; phylum Pseudomonadota; class Betaproteobacteria; order Burkholderiales; family Comamonadaceae; genus Delftia; species Delftia sp. The sequence goes on along the minus strand of NZ_JCABYI010000004.1, from coordinate 394,693 downwards.
TCGATGCCAGGTCCTGGCCCTTCATGAGGCCGCCCTCGCCCATCTGCATTTCGCGGAAGCGCACCACGGACTCATCGATGAAGACATCGAGGATGCCGGTGTCGCTGAAGTCGATGAAAGTGGTCAGCAGCGTGACGCTGGCCACGGGAAACGGCACGCCGGCCGGCGCCGTGGCGCGGGCTGTGGATGTGCGGGCGGCGCTGCGGCTGCCAGCCGCGCGCTTGGCTGGAGCCGCCTTGGCCGCCGGAGCAGCAGCTGCGCCATGCTCGCGGTCGTGGCGCGCCTGCAGCACGGCCAGCGCGGTGGACAGCATGGTGCCGCCCACGCAAAAGCCCAGCACGTTGATCTGCTCGGCTCCTGCGATCTCGCGTGCCACGCGGATGCCGGTGAGCACGCCGTCTTCGATGTAGTTGTCCCAGGTCTTGTGCGCCAGGCTGTCGTCGGGATTGCGCCAGCTCATCACGAAGGTGCGGTGGCCCTGGCTGACGGCATAGCGGATCAGCGAGTTGTCGGGCTGCAGGTCCAGGATGTAGAACTTGTTGATGCACGGCGGCACCATGAGGAAGGGACGCTCGTGCACCTTGTCCGTCAGCGGCTTGTACTCGATGAGCTGGAACAGCTCGTTCTCGAACACCACGGCGCCTTCGGTGGTGGCAACGTTCTTGCCCACGGTGAACAGGCTCTCGTCGGTCATGGATACATGGCCCTGGCGCATGTCGGCCAGCAGGTTGGCCACGCCCTGGGCCAGGCTCTCGCCCTGGGTTTCGATGGCCTTCTTCTGCGCCTCGGCATTGAGTGCCAGGAAGTTGCTGGGCGACATGGCCGCCAGCCACTGTTCCACAGCGAAGCGCACGCGGTTGCGGGTCTTCTCGTCGGCCTGCACGGCCTCGGCCAGGCCCATGAGCATGCGGCTGTTGAGCAGATAGGTGGCTGCGGTGGCCGCCGTCAGCGGGTTGTCGGCCCAGGATTGGGTGTTGAAGCGCTTGTCCTTGGCCAGCAGCGCCTGGGCGCCGCCCTGCTCGCACATGGCCTTGGCGCCGTCCAGGTACTGGCGCTGCAGCTCCAGCAGCTTTTCGGGGTCCAGCGACAGCGCGTTCTCGGGCAAGGCGCCGGGTTCGGGGACTGCAGCCTTCCAGGCCTGGGCCATGTCCGGCATGCCCGCGCCCTGTGCTCCCGGCATTCCCGGTGATCCCATCTGCTGCAGTATCTGCAGCGTCCGGCTCCATTGCTCGTTCCAGAATTGCTGGATGGGTTGGCCTGGCAGGCCTGCGAGTGGGTCAAAATTCATGCTGCATCCTTGTTCGCGGATGCCGTTCGCAATAGCCTGGGGCTTGCGGGGCATCCGTTTTGATTGTGACCCAGGCGAGCCCCCCGTTGCCCGGCACAGCCCTCCACAAAAACCCGTGCCCGGTGCGCCTTTTTCGAATCGACCATGTATCTCGTTGTTATCGCCTGGTTGTATGTCACGCTGATGATGGCCGTGGCCGAAGCCGCCAGCCCCACGGGCAGCATACTCGGCGCCCTGGTCACTTTCGCACTGTATGGACTGCTGCCGCTGTCCATCGTGATCTACATCATGGGTACGCCCGCGCGCAACCGAAAGCGCCATGCGCGCGAACTGGCCGAGCGCCAGGCCTGGCTGGCGCAGCAGCAGGCCTCGCAGGGCACGGCGGACGCACCGGACGCGCCCGCGCCCTCAGTCCTTCCAGATGCAGGCGGCGAATCGGCCGCTGCTGCCCAGGCGGGCAGCGTCGCGCCGGTGCGAAAAGAACCGTGAGTCGTTGAGCACCGTGCACCATGCGTCGCTGCCGTCATTGCCATGGATGGCCGTGATGCCCAGCGCCGCCAGGCGCTGTCGCGCAAGCCCGGCCAGGCTGGCCAGGTACTTGGGGGTGCCCTCGCCCGCCTGAGGTATGGCGGTGAAATGCGCGGCGGCGGCGGCGTCATGCGCGATGAAGGCAGCTCGCACCTCGGCACCGACCTCAAAGGAACGCGGACCGATGCAAGGGCCCAGCCATGCCAGGGTCTGCGGCGCCACCTGCTCGGGCGCGGTCCGGAGCTGATCGGCAAAGCGCTTGAACAGAGACTCCAGCACACCGCCTGCCAACGGCTGACCCGCATGGCCAGGCGGCATTCCGGCCAGACCGCGCCAGCCCGCATGGGCCGCGCCCACCACGGCGCCGCTGCGATGGGCCAGCAGCACGGGCAGGCAATCGGCCACCATGATGGTGCAGACCACGCCCGAGGCGCTGGTCACGCAGGCATCGAAGGCCTGGCCCTGCGCGCTGCCTGCATCCAGTGCGATGACATCCACGCCATGCACCTGCTGCAGGAACACCGCGCAGGCATCCGGCGTATCCGCACGCACGATCTCCTGCAGGCGCTGGCGGTTGGCGCGCACGGCCTGGGGGTCGTCGCCCACATGGTCGCCCAGGTTCAGGCTGCCCCAGGGCGCCGTGCTGACGCCGCCTTCGCGCGAGGTGCACAGCGCGTGCACGCCGGGCGGCGCGGGCCAGTCGGGCACCAGCCAGGATGCGGGGATGGTGCCGGGGATGGAGTCAGGCCGGGCCGCGCTCATTCCGCGTCGGGGCAGGCCGAGGGATGGGCCTTCTGGAAGGCCGGCAGCGCCTCGCAGCGATCGACGATGGCCGCCAGGCGCGGCAGGCCGTCCAGGCTCACGTTGAAGCGGCGGCCGTTGAAGATCTGCGGCACCAGGCAGCAATCGGCCAGCGTGGGCGTGTCGCCCCAGCAAAACAGCGAAGGCGGCAGGCCGGCGGCCTCGCGCTCGGCGGCCAGCAGGTCCAGCTGGCGCTCGAAGGCCTCCAGGCCCGATCGCACCCAATGCACGTACCAGCCGCTCTTGGCCTCGTCAGAGACACCCAGGTTGCGCACCAGGTACTTGAGCACGCGCAGGTTGTTGAGCGGATGGATCTCGCAGGCCACCATCTGGGCCAGTGCGCGCACATGGGCACGGCCCAGGGCGTCACGCGGCAGCAGCGGTATTTCGGCATGGGTCTCATCGAGATATTCGATGATGGCCATGGACTGGGTCAGCCAGTGGCCGTCCTCGGTCTCCAGCGCCGGCACCAGCGCATCGCCGACATGCTGGGCATAGGCCGGCGCCTTGTGGTCGCCGCGCAGCAGGTGCACGGGTACGGATTCATAGTCCAGGCCCTTGATCTGCAGCGCAATGCGCACGCGGTAGGAGGCCGACGAGCGGAAGTAGGTGTGGAGCTTCATAGACCGCAAAGCATACCGTGCAGCAGCGCCGATGCATGGCACACTTGCGGCGGCGCCCAAGAGACAAGGCGCCAGAGGAACACCGACATGAGCTACGTTTTCAACCCGCCCGCCGTGGCCAGCGTACCCGTCCTGGGCCGCCCCGAGCGCTTCCCCGTGCACCGCATCTACTGCGTGGGCCGCAACTACGAAGAACACGCCAAGGAGATGGGCTTCACCGGCCGCGAGCCGCCCTTCTTCTTCCTCAAGCCTGCCGACGCCATCGTGCCCGTCGAGGCCGGCACCACGGGCACCATGCCCTACCCCACGCTGACCTCCAACCTGCACCACGAGATCGAGCTCGTCGTGGCCATCGGCAAGGCGGGCAAGAACATCCTGGCAGCCGATGCGCTGGACTACATCTGGGGCTACGCCGTGGGCCTGGACATGACGCGCCGCGACCTGCAAAACGACATGAAGAAGCAGGGCCGACCCTGGTGCATCGGCAAGGCCTTCGAGCATGCCGCACCCATCGGCCCCATCACCCCGGCAGCCGAGGCCGGCGACATCGCCAAGGCCGCGATCTCGCTGCAGGTCAATGGCGCCGACCGCCAGCGCAGCGACATCGGCAAGCTGATCTGGAACATTGCCGAGACCATCGAGCACCTGTCGGCGGCCTGGGAACTGCAGCCCGGCGACCTGATCATGACGGGCACGCCCGAAGGCGTGGCCGCCGTGGTGCGCGGTGACCTGCTGGAAGGCCGCATCGACGGGCTGAGCCCCTTGAGCGTCAAGATCGCCTGAGTTTTCTCTGAGCCTGGCGACAGGCCGGCAAGGCAGCAGGGAGCACGCTCCCCGGCCTGCCGGCCTTTGTGTTTGAACCCACGGTCCGCCGCACGGAATGCCTTACTGCCTTCCGTCTGGCGGCGCTTTCACTTTCATGGTGTCGGCATGATTTTTCGCAGCCCCATCAAGTTCTGCCGAGCCTGCGGCACGGCGGTGGTCTACCGCCTTCCTGACGATGGCGACACGCGCGAGCGCGCCGTGTGCCCGCACTGCCACACCATCCACTACGAGAACCCGCTGAACGTGGTGGGCACCATCCCCGTGACCGACGACGGCCGCGTGCTGCTGTGCAAGCGCAACATCGAGCCACGCCGGGGCCTGTGGACCCTGCCCGCAGGCTTCATGGAACTGGCCGAGACCACGGCACGCGGCGCCCAGCGCGAGACCGACGAGGAAGCCGGCGCCGACATCGAGATGGGGCCGCTGTTTTCCATCGTGGACGTGCCCAAGGTCAGCCAGGTCCATCTGTTCTACCGCGCCCGTCTGCGCAGCGAGCAGTTCTACCCCGGCCCCGAGACCATGGAGGCCCGCCTGTTTGCGCAGGCCGATGTTCCCTGGGAAGAACTGGCCTTCCGCACCGTGCGCGTGACGCTGGAGCGCTACTTCGCCGACCGGGCTGCCGGCCTGCTGGACGCGCACCGGGTGCATTCCATCGACCTGAGCCTGTAGGCCTGCACGGCCGCCAGGCACCACCGTGCTGCACGGCGCCGGCGTACGCACTGCGGTGATGCCGGGCCATGCCCCGGTGTGGCACCGGACGGGCTGCGGGCGTGGAGCAGGCGGCGGTCCGTCACCCCTATGTCACCTTGCAGACACATTTAGTCACAAACTGGCCTCCTTCTTGCTCTTTGCATAGGGCTTTTCCCTGAGCGGAAAAGTTGGTTTACCAAACCTGAACCTGACTGCGGAGCGCCCCATGGCCACATCCCTGCCCACCGACCTGATTCTTCCCCACCTGCGGGAACTCAACCGCAACGCCGCCGACCTGCGCGAGATCCGGCTCATGTGGCGTCTCATCGAGGCTTCGGCCCGCATGCAGGCCTCGCAGCAGGGACAGGCCCTGGTGTCCATGCTGACCGACACGCGCCAGGGGTTGGAGCAGCTGGAGCAAGGCCTGCTGCAGTCGCAGCTGGCCCAGTCCGCGCAGGAAGCCATGGCCCAGCTGGGCATGCAGTCCAGCCATGCCATCGACCTGCTGGTGCGCAGCCTCTACGAGCGCACGGCCGATGTCGGCTTCCTGGCCGCCGATTCCGTGCTGTGCGAGGCCATGGCCCAGCTCGGCGATGGCGACATCCTGCTGGACATGGCCGCGGGCGGCCTGCACGCCTGGCAGGCTCCGCTGCAGCTGCACCTGCAGGCCTACCGTGCCAAGTACACGGTCTACGACGACATCCTGCTGCTGGACACCCAGGGCCAGGTCTGCGCACGCGCCCAGGCAGGCGACAAGCCGCTGCCGCCCTGCGCCGAGGGCTGGTTCCAGCAGTGCCTGCAGCAGGCCGGCCATGTCAGCCATTTCGGCGCCAGCTGCGTGCTGCCCGGCGCAGACCGCCTGATCTACGCGCAGCGCCTGCTGCATCCACGCACCATGGCGGTGCTCGGCGTGCTGTGCCTGAGCTTCGACTTCGCGGCCGAGATGCAGGCCATCTTTGCCTCGGGCGGGCCGCGCGCCCAGGTGGGACTGCTGCTGGATGCGGCTGGAGTGGTCATTGCCAGCAGCGATGACCACTGGATCGCCCCCGGCAGCCGCGTGCCCATGCACCACGGCGATGCCGTGCAGCCGCTGATCCACGCCGGCCGCACCTATCTGGTGCGTACGGCCCGCGCCCTGCCCTACCAGGGCTATGCGGGCCCCGAGGGCTGGCAGACCCAGGTCATGGCGCCGCTGGACCTGGCCTTCGCCACCCAGCAAAGGCCGCAGGTCCTGCAGGCACTGGAGCCTGCCATCGCCGAAGGACTGATGGCCCAGTCCCGGGGCTTTTGCCCGCCCCTGCACGCCATGGCACGCGCGGCCGACGACATACGCCGCGTGGTCTGGAACGGCCAGGTGCTGGCTGCCAGCCAGGCACCGGAGTCCCCCGTGCAGGGCACGGCCCACCCGGACCCGCTGCAGGCCGTGCTGGAGCAGATGAGCGAGACCGGCGACCTGACCCATGCCGTGTTCACGCGCGCCATCCACGGCCTGCACGAGACGGCGCTGTCCACGCGGCTGCAGGAGCACACCACGCTGAACCGGCTGCTGATGGACCTGCTGGAGCGCAATCTCTACGAACGCGCCAACGATTGCCGCTGGTGGGCCCTGACGCCAGGCCTGCAGAAAGTGCTGCAAGACAACAGCGGCTGCTTGGCCCTGTCGGTACAGGCACACGACGCCGCGCAGCGTCTGCTGGAGCAGCTCAATGCGCTGTACACCGTCTATGCGCGCATTGCGCTGTATGACGCCCAGGGCCTGGTGCTGGCCTGCAGCCATGAGGACGAACCCGGTCTGCCGCTGTCACCCGGCGTGCGCGTGCAGGCCTCGGCACTGCAGGCCACCATGGCGCTGCGCGATGCCCAGGCCTATCACGTGCAGGAGCTGGACGATGGGGGCCTGCCCGTCCACGTCTACCACGCCGCATTGCGCGCCCCTTCAACCACCAATGGACATGGGCATGGGCAGGGCGCAGATCAGGGCCCCGCCATCGGCGGCATTGCCCTGCTGTTCCACACGCGCCGAGAACTGCAGGCCATGCTGCAGGCCGCTGCACCGGAGCAGTCCGAAGACGCCGGCCCCGAAGACCACGGCCTGCCCCGTTTGCCGATGGAGGCTTTCTACGTGGCACGCGACGGCCGCATCATCGCCGCCAGCCACGGCGGTCGGCCGCTGGGCAGTTGCATAGAAGGCGTGGCCGGGCTGGCAACGCTGGCCGATGGAGAGGTACGCAGCAGCATTGAGGAAATCGAAGGCCACTACTGCATCGTCGGCATGGCTGCCGGGCGCGGCTACCGCGAGTTCCGGCTGGACCAGGGCGCGGCACGCGATGCAAAGGAAAGCGCAACGGAGGCCACACTGGCCGGCCTCGTCAGCCTGAGCCTGCAGCGGCTGGGCCCTGTGCATGCCGATGCGCGCAACCGCGCCCTGCGCCTGGCGCCGGCCACGCGGCTGGATGGCTCGCGTCCTGTCGCGCGTGCGCTCGCCGCGCACGTCGGCGGCGATGCGCCGGTGGAACTGGCCAGCTTCTACGTGGGCGCCAGCCTGCTGGCCCTGCGCGCGGGCGATGTCTGCGAGGCCCTGCCCGCCAGCGCCATCTCGCCCGTGGCGGCAGGGCGGCTGCCGTTTTGCGTGGGTGCGCTGGCGCGGCGCAGCCAGGGCAGCGTCAGCGGCTATGTCTGGGTGTTCGACCTGGCCGCGCTGCTGCAGGGCCGGCCCGGCGTGGTCACCGAGCAGTCGCAGGTCATCGTGGTCCAGCACGGCGGCCTGCGCGTGGGGCTGCTGGTCAGCGCGCTGCAAGGCGTGCACCGGCTGCCGGCCAGCGCGCTGGTGGAATCGCCCATGCTCAGCGTGGCCTCCACGACGCCGGCCCTGGTGCGGGAGCTGGTGCATGCCGGCGCGGGCCTGCCGCTGATCCAGTGCCTGGATCCGGCTGCATTGATGCAACGGCTGCAGCCTTCGCGCGGCGCGGCGGCCAACGCAGACCGCAGCGCGGCAGCAGTGGAGCGCGAGGCGGCCTGGGATGCCCAGGCGGCATAGGGCGCGTTCCCCCGGGGCCTCACAGACCCCAGTGGCGCAGGCCCGGAAGCGCGGCCTGCGCCGCCTCGTAGCCTTCGTCGATGGCCTCGCGGGCGCGGTGGAAGTCCAGCAGGCCCAGGTGGGACAGGCGCGGGGCGATCACCAGCTCGGGCGGGTCACCCGCCATGCGGCTGCGCGTGATGCGCATCTGCATGATGTTGACGCTGGTCATCACCACGTCCAGCAGCGAGGGCGGCCGGGGCGGGGGCTCGGTCTCGCGGCCTGCCTCATCGCGGTGGTGGCCGGGCATCCACCCCATCACGCCACGCTGCAGCCGGCGCATCCAGGCCGAGCCGGCCACGGCGCTGGCCTGGCCCGACAGGTCCTCGGGCGCCACGCCCTGCTCCACGGCGGGCGGGGCCTCCTCCAGCGGCGGCGCAGCGGCCATGGCGGCAGCGGGCGCCAGCGGCCGCATGTGGCGCCGCATGATGTCGGCATTGAGATCGACCGCGATCACGATGTCCGCGCCCATGGCGCGCGCCAGCGAGGCGGGCACGGGGTTGACGATGCCGCCATCGACCAGCAGCCGCCCTTCGCGCTGCACGGGCGTGAACAGGCCGGGCAGCGCGATGGAGGCGCGCACGGCATCGGCGATGGAGCCCTTGCGCAGCCAGACCTCGGCACCCGAATGCAGGTCGGTGGCCACGGCGCCGAAGGGAATCTTCAGATCCTCGATGGCCGAGTCCACGAAATGCTCGCGCCAGAACGAGATCAGCTTCTCGCCCTTGAGCATGCCGCCCGCGATGTTGAAGTCCATGAAGCCGAAGACCTTGCGCATGCCCAGGCCCAACACCCATTCCTCGAAGCGCTGCATTTCACCGGCCGCATAGGAGGCGCCCACCAGGGCGCCGATGGACGAGCCGCAGATGATGTCGGGCCGCAGGCCCGCATCCTCGAGCGCGCGCAGCACGCCGAAATGCGCCCAGCCGCGCGCCGACCCGCTGCCCAGCGCCAGGCCGACCACGGGTTTGCGCGGACTCAGCGCCATCAGCCCTGCTCCGCTGCGGCTGCAGCAGGGGGGTCACCCGCCAGCAGGGCCAGCATGCCGGCCTCGTCCAGCACGGGCACACCCAGTTCCTCGGCCTTGGCCAGCTTGCTGCCGGCCTCGGCGCCCGCGACCACGTAGCTGGTCTTTTTGCTGACCGATCCGGAGACCTTGGCGCCAGCGGCCTCCAGCATCTCCTTGGCCTGGTCGCGGCCCAGCGTGGGCAGCGTGCCGGTGAGCACCACGGTCATGCCGGCCAGGGGCTGGGCGGTCTGCTCGCGCGCCGCGCCCTCTTCCCAGTGCACGCCGCAGGCACGCAACTGCTCGACCACCTCGCGGTTGTGGGGCTGGGCGAAGAAGGTGTGGATGCTCTCGGCCACGATGGGCCCGACGTCGCGCACCTGCAGCAGTTGCTCGACGCTGGCGTCCATGATGGCGTCCAGCTGGCCGAAATGGCGGGCCAGGTCCTTGGCCGTGGACTCGCCGACCTGGCGGATGCCCAGGCCGAAGAGGAATCGCGCCAGCGTGGTCTTCTTGGATTTCTCCAGCGCATCCAGCACGTTCTGGGCCGACTTCTCGGCCATGCGGTCCAGCGATGCCAGGGCCACCAGGCCCAGGCGGTAGAGGTCGGGCAGCGTGCGCACCACATGGCCGTCCACCAACTGGTCCACCAGCTTGTCGCCCAGGCCCTCGATGTCCATGGCGCGCCGCGCGGCGAAGTGCAGGATGGCCTCCTTGCGCTGCGCCGGGCAGAACAGGCCGCCCGTGCAGCGGTGGTTGGCCTCGCCCTTGGGGCGCGACACCGCGCTGCCGCAGATGGGGCATGCAGCGGGCATGCGGAAGTTGGGCACATAGGCCGGCCGGTCGCCGGGCACGCGGCCCACGACTTCGGGAATCACATCGCCGGCGCGGCGCACGACCACGGTGTCGCCGGTGCGCACGCGCTTCTTGCGGATCTCGAACAGGTTGTGCAGCGTGGCATTGGTGACGATGACGCCGCCCACGGCCACGGGCGCCAGGCGCGCCACGGGGGTGAGCTTGCCCGTGCGGCCGACCTGTATGTCGATGCCTTCCATGCGCGTGGGCATTTCCTCGGCCGGGTACTTGTGGGCCACGGCCCAGCGCGGCTCGCGCGAGACAAAGCCCAGCTGGCGCTGCTGGGCCAGGCTGTTGACCTTGTAGACCACGCCGTCGATCTCGTAGGGCAGCGTGGCGCGCTCGGCGCCCATGCGCTGGTGGAAGGCCACCAGCTCGGCCGCACCCTTGGCGATACAGACCTGGGGCGCCACCGGGAAGCCCCAGTCGCGCAGCGTCTGCAGCATGGCGTAGTGGGTGCCGAAGTCGGGGCCGCCCTGCGCGGCCGGCGTGATCTCTCCCAGGCCATAGGCGAAGAAGGACAGCGGGCGCTGGGCCGCAATGCCCGAGTCCAGCTGGCGCACCGAGCCCGCCGCCGCATTGCGCGGATTGGCAAAGCTCTTGCCGCCGGCGGCCTGCTGGCGTTCATTGAGCCGGACGAAATCGGCGCGGCCCATGTAGACCTCGCCGCGCACCTCGACCACGGGCGGCACGCCCTTGCCTTCGGGCAGGGACAGCGGAATTTTGCGGATGGTGCGGATGTTGTGTGTGACGTCCTCGCCCACCTCGCCGTCGCCGCGCGTGGTGGCCTGCACCAGGCGGCCGTTCTCGTAGCGCAGGTTCATGGCCAGGCCGTCGAACTTGGGCTCGGCCACGTATTCCACGGGCGGTGCGCCTTCGGCCAGTTCCAGCTCCTTGCGGATGCGTGCGTCGAAGGCCTCGGCACCCGTGGCCTCGTTGTCGGTCTCGGTGCGGATGCTGAGCATGGGCACGGCATGGCGCACAGGCATCAGGCCGTCGAGCACGGCGCCGATCACGCGCTGCGTGGGCGAGTCCGGGGTGACCAGTTCGGGGTAGGCACCTTCCAAGGCCTGCAATTGCTGGAAGACGCGGTCGTACTCGCCGTCGGGCACGGTGGGCGTGTCCAGCACGTAGTACTCATGTGCCCATTGGTTGAGCTGGGCGCGCAGCGCCTGCACCTTGGCCAGCACCTTGTCGGGGGCGGCCCCGGACTCCGGCGCCGCGGGGGCTGCGCCGGAGAAGAGATCCAGATTGTCGTTCATGGGGTTGAGGCCAGGAGCCTGTTGTGCACCAGGGGCACCGCGCCGCGTCAGCTGAACAGTCGCCGCGCCAGCATGGAGCCCGCCGACAGCTCGCGGCTGTCGAGCTTGTCATAGAGTTGTTCCAGGTCGTGCTGGATGGGGTCCAGCGCCATGGCCGGCAGCAGGTAGCCGTTCTGGTCGCAGAGCACTCCATCCATGGTCTGGCACAGGCGCTCGGCCACCTGGCGCAGCTGCACGAAGGCCTGCTCGCCGCGCGGCACCTGGGGCACGTCCAGGCTCAGCAGGAACTCGCGCACCACCGAGGTGTCCAGGTCGTCGGCCATGGCCGCCTGCGGGTCGTAGTTGAGCACCAGCACCGGCGGCATGCCGGGCGTGGGCGAAGGCAGGGCCATGCGCCCGGGCATGGAGCCCGGCAGAAAGCCCTGGCGCGATGCGTTCTGCTGCACATAGCCCGCGCTCCAGGAGGCCTGGCGTGCGCGCAGCATGAAGGTGAGCTGGGCATCGTGCTCGCTGGCGAACTGGTCGAGCTCGCGCGCACGCGCCACTTCCTGCAGCATGTCGGGCACGTCGGGCGTGGCGCCCAGCGCGTCGGCAAAGCGCTGCACCTTGGCAACGAACTCGGAGAACTCGATCTCGTTGAGCGCACCCGTGCGGTTGGCCAGCTGCACGCCGGCCTGGAAACCCAGGTAGCGCTGGCCGGGCTGCAGCGGCTCCCACTGGTGGGTGGACTGGTTCATGCCTTCGATGGCAAACGGCTTGTTGCCCGCGCGCCGCGTGGCCGGCTGGGCCTGCAGCGCCAGTTCGCCAGGCACGGCCTGGCCGACCTGCACGGGGGCAATGGCATCGATCAGCGCATCCAGGCCCGGCCGGCTGGCCGCAGCGCTGGTCAGGGCCGCGTCGTTGAGGGAAGGCTCGATGGACTGCGGTGCCAACGGGGATGGCGCAGGCACTGACGCAGATGCGGGTGCCGATGCGCTGGCGTCTTCAGCCGCCTGCAGGGCATGGGCAGCCTGCGCGGTCTGCACCGCCTGGGCTGCCTTGGCCGCCAAAGCGGCCTGGGCCTCGGCCTGGCGCTGCTGCTCTTCGAGCTGGACCAGATGGGCCAGTTCGGCATCGGTTTCGGCAAAGCGGTCCACGGCGGCAGGGCTCTGGCCCGGGGCTGCCGTGCCGAAGTCGCCCAGCACGGGCTCGCGCAGGCTGTGCGTCAGGTCCGGGCCGTGGCCCACGGTGTCCATGCCGGGCTCATGGCGCGAGGGATCGCGCTGCGCCTCTTCGACGGGGTCGGCGCGCTTGGGTGCGTTGCGGCGTGCGGACCAGCTGTTGTAGGCAATGATCAGGGCCAGCACCACAAAGCCCAGGACGGCCAGACTGATTTGCAGGTTACTCATGGAATGAAGGAATGAAACGTCGTTCCAGCAAATAGGTTCGAAAGGTTGCGGACATGCTCAGGATAGCTCAGCCATGGACAGCGCGGACTCCATGTCCACGGCCACGATGCGGGACACGCCCTGCTCCTGCATGGTCACGCCGATGAGCTGCTGCGCCATTTCCATGGCGATCTTGTTGTGGCTGATGAACAGGAACTGCGTGCCCTTGCTCATGCTGGCCACCAGCTTGGCATAGCGCTCGGTGTTGGCGTCGTCCAGCGGCGCGTCCACCTCGTCCAGCAGACAGAACGGCGCCGGGTTGAGCTGGAAGATGGCGAAGACCAGGGCAATCGCCGTCAGCGCCTTCTCGCCACCGGACAGCAGGTGGATGGTCTGGTTCTTCTTGCCGGGCGGCTGCGCGATCACCTGCACGCCCGAGTCGAGGATTTCATCGCCGGTGATCACCAGCTTGGCCTGGCCACCGCCGAACAGCTCGGGGAACATGCGCCCGAAATGCCCGTTCACGGTCTCGAAGGTGCCCGACAGCAGCTCGCGCGTCTCGGCGTCGATCTTGCGGATGGCATCTTCCAGCGTGTTCATGGCCTGGGTCAGGTCCTCGGTCTGCGCGTCAAGGAAGGTCTTGCGCTCGCGCGCCAGCTTCAGCTCGTCCAGCGCCGCCAGGTTGACGGCGCCCAGGGCGGCGATCTCGCGGTGCAGCCGGTCGATTTCGCCCTGCAGGCCGTGCATGCGCACATTGGCCTCGGCAATGGACTGGGAGACGGCTGCCAGGTCGGCACCGGCCTCCTCCAGCAGGGTGGAGTACTGCTCCAGGCCCAGGCGCGCGGCCTGCTCCTTGAGCTGGAATTCGGTGATGCGCTGGCGCAGCGGGTCCAGCGCCTTCTCCAGCTGCTGGCGGCGTTCGTCGCTGGCGCGCAGCTTGTTGGTCAGGTCGTCATATTCGCTGCGGCGCGCGGCCACGGCCTGCTCGCGCTGCATCTTCAGATCCAGCGCGTCCTGCAGGCCGCCCTGGGCGGCGGCATCGGTCAGGCGCGTGAGTTCGTCCTGCGCGCGCTGCTGCTCGTCGGCCAGCGAGCGGGCCTGCTGGCTGGCCGTCTCTATGGTGCGGCTGAGTTCGCCCCGGCGCGCCTCCAGGCTGCGCCGCGAGAAGGTGGCCTCCTGGGCCTGGCGCTCCAGCGTGCGCAGCTGCTCGCGCGATTCGTTCAGGCGCCGCTCGGACTCCAGCACCTTGTCGCCCAGCAGGGCATGGCGCTCCTGGCTGTCGGCCAGCTGCATGTCCAGTTCCTCGAAGCGGGCTTCGGCCGCCACGCGGCGCTCCTCGATGTCGGACAGCTGGGCCTCGACCTCGGCCAGGTCGGCGCTGATCTGGGCATTGCGCGCACGGGCCTGCTCGGCCAGCTGCGACAGGCGCAGGGTCTCGACCTGCAGCTCATGGGCGCGGCCTTGCGATTCGCTGGCCTCGCGCCGGGCGCTGACCAGGCGCTGCGAGGCCTCGGCATAGGCGCTTTCGGCACGCACCAGGGCCGTGCGCGATTCGTCGGAGATCAGCGCCTGGGCGCGCACTTCCTTTTCGAGGTGCTCGATTTCCTGGGCGCGTGCCAGCAGGCCGGATTGCTCCGAGTCCTGCGCATAGAAGCTCACGCTGTGGCTGCTGACGGCATGGCCCGTGGGCACATAGACCGTCTCGCCGGGCCGCAGCTCGCCGCGGCGCGACAGCGCCTCTTCCAGCGTGGGCGCCGTGTAGCAGTCCTGCAACCAGTCGCCGAGCACGGCGCGCAGGCCGGCATCGTTCACGCGCAGCAGATCGGACAGGTGCTGCCAGCGCCCCGGCGCGGGCGCGGGGGCGCCCTGCGGCGGGCTGAAGAAGGCCAGGCGCGCGGGGGGCGCATCGTGCCCGCCTGCGCCCAGGAAGCCGCGCACCATGTCGAGCCGGCCCACTTCCAGCGCGCCCAGGCGTTCGCGCAGCGCGGCCTCCAGCGCGTTTTCCCAGCCGGGCTCGATGGCAATGCGGCTCCACAGGCCCTGCATGCCGTCCAGGCCGTGCTTGGCCAGCCAGGGCTGGAGCTTGCCGTCTGTCTTGACCTTTTCCTGCAGGGCCTTGAGGGCTTCCAGCCGCGCCGACAGGTCGGCATGGCGCGCGGCCTCGGCATTGACGGCCTGCTGGCGCGTGCGACGGTCCTCATCGAGCTGGGGCACGGAGTCCTGCAGCTCGTTGAGCACGGCATCGGCCATTTCAGCCAGTTCGCGGGCCTCGTCCAGCTGGGACTGCAGATTGTGGAGGCGGGCCTCGTCGGGTGTCTCCAGCGCATTGCGGTCGGCGCGCAGTCGCTCGAAGCGGGTCTCGAACTGGCGGCGCTGCTCGTCCAGGCTGCGCTGCTCAGCGGCCAGCACCTGGATCTGCTGCTGCACCTGCACCACGCTGGCGCGCTGGTCGGCATCGGCCTTCTGGGCATTGCGCAGCGCCTCTTCCAGGTCGGGCAGGCGCATGCTCTGCTCCTCGACCTGGGCGGCCAGCATCTCGGCCTGTTCCTCGGCGTCCATACCGGCGCCGTCGAGATTTTCGATTTCGGCTTCGGCCTCCTCGCGGCGGCTGTTCCACAGCAGCACCTGCTCGGACAGCTGCTGCAGCCGCTGCTGCACGCGCTGGCGGCCTTCGAGCACGTAGCGGATCTCGGCCTCCAGCTTGCCGACCTCGGCCGTGGATTCGTAGAGCTTGGCCTGGGCCTGGTTGACCTGGTCGCTGGCGTCGTAGTGGGCCTGGCGCAGGGTTTCGAGTCCGCTTTCGTTGTTGCGGATGTCGGCCATGCGCTCTTCCAGCTCGTTGACGGCCTTCAGGCCCTCCACGCGCACGCGGTCCTGCTCGGCCTCGGCCTCGGCGCGCTTGAGAAACCACAGCTGCTGCTGCTTGAGCGTGACCTGGGACTGCAGCGCGTTGTACTGCGCCGCCACCTCGGCCTGCTTCTCCAGCCGGTCGAGGTTGTTGTTGAGCTCGCGCAGGATGTCCTCCACGCGCGTGAGGTTCTCGGTGGTGGCCGAGAGTCGGTTCTCGGTCTCGCGCCGGCGCTCCTTGTACTTGGACACGCCTGCGGCCTCTTCCAGGAACAGGCGCAGCTCCTCGGGGCGCGACTCGATGATGCGGCTGATCGTGCCCTGGCCGATGATGGCGTAGGCGCGCGGGCCCAGGCCCGTGCCCAGGAACACGTCCTGCACGTCACGGCGGCGCACGGCCTGGTTGTTGATGAAGTAGCTGCTGTTGCCCTCGCGCGTGAGCACGCGCTTGACGGCGATCTCACCGAACTGGCCCCACTGGCCGCCCGCACGGTGGTCGCTGTTGTCGAACACCAGCTCCACGCTGGAGCGGCTGGCCGGCTTGCGGTGCGTGGTGCCGTTGAAGATCACGTCCTGCATGGACTCGCCGCGCAGCTCGCTGGCCTTGCTCTCGCCCAGCACCCAGCGCACCGCATCCATGATGTTGGACTTGCCGCAGCCGTTGGGGCCCACCACGCCCACCAGTTGACCCGGCAGCATGAAGTTGGTGGGCTCGGCGAAGGACTTGAAGCCGGACAGCTTGATGGAATTCAGGCGCACGATGCAGGCACAAAGCGGTCCGCGGCGAACGGACAAACAAGGAGGTGGGGAAAGAACAAGGCAGCTCGGGATGATACCGCGCGCCACCCCCTCTCAAGAATGGAAAGCGGCCCGGGCGGGGCCGCTGCGAATGTCAAGAATGGTTTGAAGGGACCTCTGGCCCCGTGCTGGCGTCCGTGCATTCCGCCACTTCGGGCCGGTGTTGCGCCGGCTGGGTCAGGCATGCGGGGCTCAAGGCCGGGGGGCGCTGCGCGGGGGCGGCCTCGCGCACCAGGGCCTCGAAGCTGCGCACGGGCACGGGCGGGCTGAGCAGGTAGCCCTGCCAGACGTGGCAGCTCTGGTCTTCGAGGAATTGGCGCTGCGCCTCGGTTTCCACGCCTTCGGCAATGACCTGCAGTCCCAGGCTGGTGCCCAGGGCGACGATGGTGCGCGCAATGGCCGCGTCGTTGGGGTCGCTGAGCACGTCGCGCACGAAGCTGCGGTCGATCTTGAGCTGGTCCAGCGGCAGGCGCTTGAGATAGGCCAGCGAGGAATAGCCTGTGCCGAAGTCATCCAGCGAGAAGCCGACACCGTGGGCCTTGAGCGTGGCCATCTTGGCGGCCGTGTCGTCCACGTCGGCCAGCAGCAGGCTTTCGGTCAGCTCCAGCTTGAGCAGGCGCGGGTTGGCGCCGTGCTCCTTGAGCGCCTGCAGCACCTGCTCCACGAAGCGCGCCTGGTGGAACTGGCGCGGGCTGACGTTGACGGCCAGCACCATGCAGGCCATTTCGGGGTCCGCCGCCCATTGCGCCAGCTGCCTGCAGGCCTCGCCCAGCACCCATTCGCCCAGTTGCTGGATCAGGCCGGTCTCCTCGGCCAGCGAGACGAAGAGCGAGGGCGGCACCAGCCCTTCGCGCGGGTGGTTCCAGCGCAGCAGGCCTTCGGCGCCCACGATGCGTCCGTGCGCCATCTGCGGCTGGTAGTACAGGACGAACTGGCTGCGCACCAGGCCCTCGCGCATTTCCTGCTCCATGGCCGTGCGAGAGCGCAGCACGGCCTGCAACTGCGGATCGAAGAATTGCAGCGTATTGCGCCCCATGCCCTTGGCCTGGTACATGGCCATTTCGGCGCGGCGCAGCACCTCGTCGGCGCTCAGTTCCTGCTCGCCGAACAGGCTGGCGCCAATGCTCATCGTGATGTGGCAGGACTGGCCTGCCAACTGCAGCGGCTGCTGCAGCAGCGAACGCATGCGCTGGACCTCGCCTTCCAGCTGCGAGGCCGCATGCATGGAGTCCTTGCCCAGGTCCTCCAGCAGCACGACGAAGTCATCGCCGCTGTGGCGGGCCAGCGTGGCCTCGGGCCCCAGGGACTGCGCCAGGCGCTCGGCAATCATGCGCAGCAGCACATCGCCAAGCTCCAGCCCCAGGCTGTCGTTGAAGGCCTTGAAGTTGTCCACGTCCAGCAGCATGACGGCGCCGCAGCGCCCGCGCCGGCGGCTGGAGGCCAGCGCCTGCTGCAACCGGTCCACCAGCAGGCGGCGGTTGGGCAGGCCGGTGAGCGCGTCGTGGAAGGCCAGGCGGCGGATTTCCTCTTCGGCGGTCTTGCGCTGGCTCTGGTCCTGCAGGATCAGCAGGCAGCCTTCGTCCAGCAGCATGCCGCCTATCGATACGGAACGCGTGCGGCCATCGCTGCCCATGAGCTGGTATTCCTCGCAGTTGAGGGTGCCGCAGCTGTCGGACTCGCCGCTGTGCAGGCTCTGTGCCACGCGCGCCCTCGCCTGCGCGGCCTCGAAGCGGCGCTGCATGCGCAGGCGGCGGGCTTCATCGGGACACATGTTGCACCACCAGCCATCACCATCCATGCCGGCCGTGGCACCGTGGCCCGCCAGGCGCATGAATTCCTCGTTCCAGTAGGCGAAGCGGCCGTCGTCCTGAAGCATGGCCAGGCCCAGAGGCAGGCGCTGGATGACCATGCGCAGATGGCGCGATCCATCGCGCTGCATCTGCTGCAGGTGGCGCCGCGCGCTGATGTCCTGCACCAGCGCCATCAGCCGCCGGGACGGGCCATGGCCCAGCGCGGAGATATGCAGCTCCACCCAGACCAGGGTGCCGTCGCGGCGCCGCAGCTGCCGCTCGATCTGCAGCGCCCCGCGCTGGCCCGCCGTCAGCTCCTGCAGCAGCACCCGGTCGCCCTCCAGGGTTTCGGCCGCCAACAGGGCCAGCAGGGGCCGCTGGCACAGCTGCTGCGCCTCATGGCCCGTAATGTCGCAGTACCTGCGGTTCACATGCAGGACGTTGCCGCTGGCCGCATCGACCTGCACCACGCCCACGGCAGCCTGCTCGAACAGGGCCTGAAAGCGGGCATCGCTCTCGCGCATGCTGCGGGAGGAGGCGCGCAGCTGGGCCCAGCTGGAAGGATGGCGCCGCCACCAGGCCGCCGCCAGCGACGCCAGCAGGGCCGACACGAGCATGCCCAGCGCGAAAAGAACCAGGGGCTGGACACGCTCGGTCCAGGACAGGGCCGTCCCCATGGGAATGAAGTTCAACCGCCACAGCCGGTCCTGGGCCTGCAGCGTCTGCTCCAGCACCACCTGGCCGGTGTCGCCCATGCCGGCCGCCTCCTGCCCGCGCTCCGGCCAGGCCGCGCCCAGGTACAGCGGCAGCGGCGATATGCCGGCCGGCGGCAGGGGCGAGGTCGGGCCTGCGTCATGCATGGCCAGCGCAAGCCGGCGCAGAAAGCCGCGTTCATGCAGATCCTGCACCAGGTCGTGCACGCGCACGCTGACGTCGGCAGTCCCCAGAAACAGCGGCTGCGCGGCCTCCCCGTCCGGGGACTGGTGGTCCACAAGCGCAAAGACAGGCGCGCGCACCAGCACGGCGGTGGCATGCTCGCCGGGCTGCTTCAGCGCAAACGGTGCCGAGACCACGGCGGCCGCGCTGTCGCGGCTGCGCACCATGCTGGCCATGAGGCTGGGGCGGTCGTGCATGTCCAGGCCGGCAATGGACTCGTTGCCCTCCAGCGGCCAGAGATAGTCGATGAAGAAATAGTGCGGCCCGGGCCGAGCGGTGAAGGCCTGATCCTGGCCGGGCAGACCGCGCTGCGTTGCGGCCCGTGTAAAGGACAGCGCCTGCATGCCCGGCTGCGCCTGTATGCGCAGCGCCTGCGCCATGCGCGCGAAGGCCGATTGCCCCATCTCGGGAGAGGCGGCCAGCTGGTTGGCCACATGCTGGACCATGACCGCGTAGGCATCCAGGCGCATCTCCAGCGCCTGGCGGGCCGACTGGGCCTGCTGGGTATGGCGCTGCAGGTCGATACGCTCCAGCGCCCGCTGCTGCTGCAAGGCAAGCACAGCGCTCAGGCACATGCCCACCGCCATGACGGTTGCGGCTGGCCAGGCGGCCCGGATGGCTACAAGCGTGCGCTGGGCAAAAACTGACATGGAGCGGCTAAGGCGGAATAGGCGGTCACGGGAAATCGGTCCAGGAGCACGGAACCGCTCGTTGCCAGCCCCATGGCAGGTTCACCGGAAAGGGCAGTACAGGCCATATGGAGCAGAGCGCGAGGATAAATGGATTTCGGCACGCGGCAGGCGAACCATGGATAAGACAAATCCTACAAACACCCTTCCTCTATCGTCTGCAAGCACACTTGCTGAAGGCTGGCCCGGGCAAACCCTAGAGAGCTCCGCAGGCCGGCGTGGGACTGGGGGACCGAACCGTTGCACGCTCCCTCATCCATGAAATCAAAAGCAGCAATTTTGAAACGGCAGTGAAACGAATGTTGCGGCGGCAGCCAGCACCGCAGTGCACACGCCCTGTGCTGGCGCGCTGCAAGGCTTGCACGGGTTTTCCCTTGATGCGGATGGCATGGCGCTTGCAACAAACCTGGCCTACTGCCATCGCCTGACACCGCAGGGGACACCGTCCATGTGCATCAACCGCCGCCAGAGGCTGCGCGCTCCGGCGATCGGCAGACCGCAAGAACAGACACAGATACGAACAACAGCACAGGAGGCCTGAGATGGGCGCGATCCCCGAAACCTTTCTTCCCCAGTTGCGCATCCCTGCCACCTACCTGCGCGGCGGCACCAGCAAGGGCGTGTTCTTTCGCCTGCAGGATCTGCCCGAGGCGGCCCGGCACCCCGGACCCGTGCGCGACGCCATCCTGTTGCGCGCCCTGGGCAGCCCCGACCCGTACGGCAAGCAGATCGACGGCATGGGCAATGCATCGTCCAGCACCAGCAAGGCCGTGATCCTGGCTCCCAGTACGCGGGAAGGCCATGACGTGGACTATCTGTTTGGCCAGGTCGCCATCGACCAGCCGTTTGTGGACTGGAGCGGCAACTGCGGCAACCTCTCGGCCGCCGTGGGGCCCTGCGCCATCCACATGGGACTGATAGATCCCGCGCGCATTCCTCGCAACGGCACGGTCACCATCCGCATCTGGCAGGCCAACATCGCCAAGACCATCGTGGCCCATGTGCCCATCACGCAAGGCCAGGTCCAGGAGACCGGCTCCTTCGAGCTCGATGGCGTGACCTTCCCGGCCGCCGAAGTGGCGCTGGAGTTCCTGGATCCCGCCGATGAAGGAGACGATGGCGGAGCCATGTTCCCGACAGGCCACCTCGTGGACCGGCTGGACGTGCCCGGCGTGGGCAGTCTGGCGGCCACGCTGATCAATGCGGGCATTCCGACCATCTTCCTGAACGCCCAGGACCTGGGCTACACGGGCTGCGAGCTGCAGGACGCCATCAACACGGACGACGAGGCCCTGGCCCGCTTCGAGGCCATACGCGCCCACGGCGCGCTGCAGATGGGGCTGATCAAGGACCTGGCCGAGGCCGCCAGACGGCAGCACACGCCAAAGATCGCCTTTGTGGCGCCACCGGCCGCCTACACGGCATCCAGCGGCAAGCGCATTGAATCGGGTGACGTGGACCTGCTGGTGCGCGCCCTGTCCATGGGCAAGCTGCACCACGCCATGATGGGCACGGCTGCCGTGGCCATCGGCACCGCAGCGGCCGTGCCGGGCACGCTGGTGAATCTGGCGGCAGGCGGCGGCGAGCGCAGCGCCGTGCGCTTTGGCCACCCCTCCGGAACGCTGCGCGTGGGCGCCGAGGCCCGTTTGGTGAACGGCCAGTGGCAGGTGACCAAGGCCCTGATGAGCCGCAGCGCACGCATCCTGATGGAAGGCTGGATCAGGGTCCCCGGCGAGGTGTTGAACGCCGCATGAATGCGCGGGCCGGGTCTTCAGGCCGCAGCCGTGCTCACGCCTCGGCTGCCAGCGCCGCCCCACGCCACGCCTGGAGCTGCTCCAGCGTGTTCGTCGTGCCGCCACAGGCCACCACCAGCACGCGCTGGAAGCCTTGCAACGCAGGAGCGCGCCCGTAGGCCAGGGCCAGCGCGGCGCCACAGGCCGGCTCCACATGCAGGCGATGGTCGTCAATGAAGCGCAGGCAGGCCTGCAGCGCCTGCGCATCCGTCACCACGGCGCTTCGCACGGGGTGCACCTGCGCCAGATCGAAGGCTCTCTGGCAGACCTGGCGCGCGCCCAGCGAAGTAGCCACGCTGGTGATGCGGTCCAGCAGTACGCGGCGGCCCTGGGCCAGGGACTGCGCCAGAGAATCGGCGCCGGCCGTCTCCGCCGCGATCACGGGCACATCGGTCCAGCCATGGCGCTCCAGGCCCTGCACCACGCCGGCCAGCAGGCCGCCGCCGCCCACGGCCAGCACCACGGCGTCGGGCTTGAAGCCGGCAGCGGCCAGTTCGTCGACGAGGGTGGAATGCCCGGCCCACAGCAGCGGATCGTCAAACGGGTGGACAAAGGCATCGTCGGCACCCAGCAGGGACTGGGCCAGCGCATTGGCCTCGTCCCAGACGGAGCCATGCACGATCAGCTCGGCGCCCTGGGCGCGGATCAATGCCCGTGCATGCTCGGTCGTGGTCTGGGGAACGACCACGGTGACGGGCATCGACAGCTGCCGTCCCGCATAGGCCACGGCAATGCCGGCATTGCCGCCCGACGAGGCCACAAAGCGCTTCTTGCCCTGGCCCGCCAGGGTCTCGCAGGCATGGCCTATGCCGCGCAGCTTGAATGATCCGCAAGGCTGCAGCGCGTCCAGCTTGAGCCAGATGTTCTGGCCGCTGGCCTGCCCCAGGGCATGGGATTCGATGAGGGGAGTGGAGGTGTGCAAAGGCATGGAGCGGCAGTGTAGAACCGGGCTGCCATCGCGATAATCCCCCGGTATTCCAAATATTCTTTGCGCCATGAGCACAAATCAAGCCCTGCCCCTGTTCGGGGAAATGGCCATCTTCGTCAAGGTGGTGGACACGGGCAGCTTCTCCGAGGCCGCGCGCCAGCTGGGCAGCACGCCATCGGCCACCAGCCGGGGCGTGGCGCGGCTGGAAAAGGCGCTGGGCCTGCGCCTGCTGGAACGCACCACGCGCAAGCTGCGCCTGAGCGAGGCCGGCCGCGAAGTGCATGCGCGCTGCCTGGACATGGTGGGCGCCGCGCAGGCCGTCATGGCTGCATCCCTGCTTCAGGACGCGCAGCCGCGCGGCCTGGTGCGCATCAGCGTGCCCAAGGCCGTGGGCCATACCGTGGTCCATCCCCACATGCCCGACTTCCTGGCCCTGTATCCCGAGGTCGACGTGCAAATGCGGCTGGAAGACCGCTACATGGACCTGATCGATGACCCCGTGGACCTGGCCATACGCATCACCAACCACCCGCCGCCAGGCCTCATGGGCCGCCACCTGATGGACATCGACCATCTGCTGTGCGCCTCGCCCCAGTACCTGGCCCGGCACGGCACGCCCGTGCATCCGCTGGAGCTCAAGGCCCACAGCTGCATCTACCTGGGGGAGGAGCCCGGCGACGCGCACTGGAAGCTGCGCGGCCGCGGCAAGACCGTCACCGTGGCCGTGCGCGGGCGCTATGCCGCCAACCACACCGGTGTGCGGCTGGACGCCGTGCTGCAGCACATCGGCATCGCCAGCCTGCCCCGCTTCACGGCACGGCAGGCCCTGGCGGACGGGCGCATCGTGCAGGTGCTGCCGGACTGGAGCTTCCTGCCCAACTACAGCGGCCAGCTGTGGATTCTTCACCCGCCCACCAGACATCTGCCACTGAAGCTGCGCGTGCTGATGGATTTCCTGGCCGAGCGGCTGGGTGGCCATGCACCCTGATCAGTCCGGCGCCTTGAGCCTGCGCCACAACGTGGCCCGGCTGATGCCCAGGATCTCGCAGGCGCGGCGCTGGTCGCCCTGTACCTGCTCCAGCACTTCGCGCATGCGCTGGCGCTCGGCATCGCGCCGGGCCTCGCGCAGTTGCAGTTGCCGCTGCTGCGCTGGCAGGGCCTGAACGGTACCCTGCCCAGCCCCGCCGCATTCAGGAAACAGCTCCCGCAAGCGGCCCATGTCCACGCGGCCCGCGCTGTCGCGCAGGTCGTGGCGGCAGGCCAGCAGGCGTTCCACCCAGTTGTCCAGCTCTCGCGCATTGCCGGGCCAGCGGTGGCCGGATGCCAGCTCCAGCAAGGCCGCCAGCAAGGGCTCCAGCGATGGCCCTTCCGCCTGCAGCGACTGCGTGCGCAGGCGCCGCGCCAGCATGGCGCGGGCCAGGGCCTGGACATCGGCCGGGCCGCGTTCGTGCAGTCCGGGCATGGACAGGCGCAGCACGGCCAGGCGGTAGAACAGGTCACGCCGGAATTCACCGCACTCGACCAGGGCCGCCAGATCGGCGTGCGTGGCGGCGATGACGCGCAGGTCCACCGGCACGGGCGTGGTGGAGCCCACGCGCAGCACTTCGCGCTCCTGCAGCACGCGCAGCAGGCGGGACTGCAGGGCCAGCGGCATGTCGCCGATCTCGTCCAGGAACAAGGTGCCCGTATGGGCCGCCTCGATCAGCCCGGTCTTGCCGCCGCGCCGCGCGCCGGTGAAAGCGCCTTCGTCGTAGCCGAAGAGTTCGCTCTCCAGCAGGCTTTCCCCCAGGGCCGCGCAGTTGACGGCCAGAAAGGGCTGGGCGGCGCGCCGGCTGGCGCGGTGCATGCCCTGGGCCAGCAACTCCTTGCCCGTGCCGCTGTCGCCCTGGATGAGCACGGTGGCATCGCTGGCCGCGAACTGGCGCGCCAGGCGGCGCACGCGCTGGGCGGGCCCGCTGTCGCCCGCGTAGTCTTCGATGCGCCAGCGCACGCCCGCGCCGCGCAGGCTGCGGTTGGCGCGCAGGTGGCGGTCGGCGCGCTGGATGGTGGCGGGGTCGCGGCAGACCAGCAAGGCGCCCGTGAGCTGGCCGTTTTCCACGATGGGCGCGCGCCGTACCACCAGGGTGCGCATGGCCAGCTGGACCACGTCTTCACTGCCTTCGGGCTCCAGGGACTGCGACTGCAGCGCCTGTGCCAGTGCCAGCGCGGGTGCCACCTCGTCCAGCAGCCGGCCATGCAGCGCATTGGCGGGCGCGCCCAGCAGCGCGGCCATGGTGGGGTTCAGGGCCTGGATGCGGCCTTGCGTGTCCACGGCGACCACGCCGTCCTGCAACTGGCCGAGCACGGTTTCCAGCCGCTGGTGGCGGGCGCGCTCGGCATGGCGGTGGCGGGCCAGCAGCACGGCATCACGCAGGGCCTGCAGCACGGCGCCATCGGAGTACAGCAGCACGCTGGGAATGCCGGCCTGCTCGGCCAGGTCGGCCACCAGGCCGGGCGCGACGACGGCGCCCACGCCGGCGGCCTGCAGCGCACGCACGCAGGCCTGGGCATCTTCGGGTCCGTGGTAGCTGAACTGCGCAATGCCGGCGCCGAACAGCGCGTCGAACTGGGCCAGATGCGGCGAGGGATGGTCGAACGACACCAGCCCGATGCGCGGCGTGCCGCCGGACTGGGCCAGTGCACGTGCGCTGGCCAGCGCCTGCAGCAGATCGAACCCCCGCACCTCGATCATGACGACGGGGATATCGACCCGCTCGCGCACCCAGGCGCCGCTGGCCCCTGCGGCCACCAGGGCGTCTATGGGCTCGACTGCCTGCAGCGCACGCACGGCCTGCACGGCATCGTCAAAGGCCGCGCTGACATGCTCCACACGCACCTGATCGCCCACGGCCAGCGACATGCGCTCCAGCACGCGGCCGATGCGGTGGCGGCCCACAGTGACGACGCGCGGCCAGGCTGCGCGGGGGCCGGCAGGGGTTGCATGCATGGAAGGCACAACTGATTCATTCATGCAACCGATTATTTCATTCATGCAACACCGCACCGGGCAAATCGGTGAATGCCTGCAGAGCAGGCTTTTCAAGAATCACAAAACCCATTCACATCAACAACTTGCGATATCAAGGGTTTACCCTTTGATCCGGTGGCATGCCACTTGCAAACAGGGCAGGCGTTTCAATCATTTCAAGCATTTCCAGGAGACCCCATGAACCAGCCATCCCGCCTGCCCCGCCGCACCGCCCTGGCCACCCTGCTTGCCGCCGCGCTGCCGCTGGCCGGCGTGACCTGCTCCTTCGCTGCACGGGCTGCCGGCGCCGCCGATGCCTGGCCCACCCGCCCCATTCGCCTGGTGGTGCCGTTCTCGGCAGGCGGCGCCAATGACCTGATGGCACGCTCGGCTGCCGAAGGCGCGTCCAGGATCCTGGGCCAGCCCGTGGTGGTCGACAACCGCGCGGGTGCGGGAGGCACGGTGGGCGCCGACATCGTGGCCAAGGCCCAGCCCGACGGCTACACCCTGCTGGTGAGCGCGGCTGGCGTGATCTCCAACAGCATGATCAAGAAGACCATGCCGTTCAAGGACGATGCGCTGGTTCCGGTGGCCATGATCGGCCTGGCGCCGTCCGTGATCGTGGTTCCCAAGAACGCGCCCTACCAGAACCTGCGCGATTTCGTCGAGGCATCGAAGAAGGGCCAGGGCTTCAATTTCGCCACGGCCGGCACGGGCAGCACGCCGCATTTCGTGGCCGAGATGCTGAACGTGAAGTACGGCGCCCAGCTGCAGCCCGTGCCCTACAAGAGCGGGTCGGAGAGCACGACGGCCGTGCTGGGCGGGCAGGTGGAGGGCACGTCGGAGGCCAGCATCATCGCCCTGCCCCACATCCTCAACGAAGGCAAGTTCAAGGCCCTGGCCACCACCTGGACGCAGCGCATCTCGGCCTATCCGCAGCTGTCCACCGCCGTGGAGCAGGGCTTTGCCGAGCTGCAGATCGCGCACTGGGCCGGCATCCATGCGCCCAAGGGGACGCCGCCCGCCATCCTGGACAAGCTGGCCGCCGCCGTGGACAAGGCCATGAAGGAGCCGGCCACGGTGGAAAAGCTCAAGGGCCTGGGCATCGAGCCCATCGGCGGCACGCGCGCCGAGTTCGTGAAGTTCACAGACGCCGAACGCAAGCGCCTGGGCGAGATCGTCAAGGCCGCGAACATGCAGGAAAAGTGAACCGCTTGCGCCATCACCACCGATCCCAACCGAGACAAGACACCATGAATACCCGCCGCAACACCCTCCGCCTGGGCATGGGCCTGGCCCTCAGCGCCATCGCCACCGCTGCCGCCCTGCTCGCTGCCCCCGCCAGCGCCGTGGCCCAGGGCGCAGATGCCTGGCCCTCGCGCCCCATCAAGCTCATCGTGCCCTATGCGGCTGGCGGCTTTGCCGATACGCGGGCCCGAAAGATCGCCGACAAGATAGGCCAGAGCCTGGGCCAGCCCATCGTGATCGACAACCGCGGCGGCGCGGGCGGCGTGACGGGCACGGATGCCATCGCCAAGGCCACGGACGGCCATACCTTCGGCTTCGGCTCGCCGGGTCCGCTGGTGACCAATCCCATGCTGATGAAAAAGCTGCCCTACAACGCCGCACGCGACCTGCAGCCCATCATCCTGATCGAAGAGGCGCCGCTGATCCTGACCACGGCGCCCAACCAGCCGTTCAAGACCGTGGCCGAACTGGTCGCGGCAGCCAAGGCCAAGCCCGGCACGCTGACCTATGGATCGTCGGGCGTGGGCGGTGCCCACCACCTGTCGGGCGAGCTGCTGGCCTTCCAGACGCGCACGGAAATGGTCCATGTGCCCTACAAGGGCGGCGCGCTGGCGGCCACCGACCTGATGGGCGGCCACCTGGCCTTCATGTTCGAGATGGGCTATGCGGCCCTGCCCGCCATCCAGGGCGACAAGGTCAAGGCGCTGGCCGTGTCCAGCAAGCAGCGACTGAAGGTGCTGCCCGGCGTGCCCACGTTGGATGAGGCGGGCATCAAGGGCTTCGAGTCATACAACTGGCTGGGCATGATCGCGCCGGCCAGCACGCCGCCGGCCGTGATCGAGCGCCTGAACAAGGCCGTGAACGAGGCCCTCAAGGACGCGGAGGTGCGCGCCATGATCGAGAACACGGGCGGCATGGTCATGGGCGGCACGCCCCAGGCCTACGGAAAGTTCATCGAGGCCGAGCGCGCCAAGTGGGGCCCGGTGATCAAGAACGCCAACATCACGCTGGACTGAGCGCCAGCCCGCGCATCGCTTTTTCCCATCCGACAGAACCCTCCATGAACACCAAGCAACAACTCAAGGCCCTGGCCGAAGCGCGCCGCGGCGTGCTCGTGCCCGGCGCATTCAACGCACTGTCCGCGCGCGTCGTGGCCGATCTCGGCTTCGAGGCCATCTATGTGACCGGCGCTGGCGTGACCAATATGTGGTTCGGCCTGCCCGACCAGGCCTTCATGGGCCTGACCGACATCGCCGACCACACGGCCCGCATCCGCGACGCCGTGGATCTGCCGCTGATCGTCGATGCCGACACCGGCTTCGGCAACGCGCTCAACACCTACCATGCGGTGCGCACGCTGGAGCGCGCGGGCGCCGACTGCATCCAGATCGAGGACCAGATCAGCCCCAAGCGCTGCGGCCATTTCAATGGCAAGGAAGTGATTTCCACCGAGGAAATGCTGGGCAAGATCAAGGCCGCCGTGGACGCGCGCCGCGACCAGGGCACGCTGATCATGGCGCGCACCGATGCCTGCGCCACGCAGGGCTTCGAGGCTGCCGTCGAGCGCGCCCAGCGCTTTGCCGAGGCGGGAGCCGACATCCTCTTCGTGGAGGCCGTGACCCAGGCCGAAGAAATCCGCGCCCTGCCCCAGCGCCTGTCCACGCCGCAGCTGATGAACATGGTGATCGGAGGCAAGACGCCCATCACCGACGCGGGCGAGCTGGCAGACCTGGGCTATGGCCTGGTGCTGTATGCCAATGCCGCGCTGCAAGGCGCCGTGGCCGGCATGCAAAAGGCGCTGGGCCAGCTGCGCAACGAGCGCAGGGTGGACGAGAACCCCGCCGTGGTCGCCCCCTTTGCCGAGCGCCAGCGCCTGGTCAACAAGCCGTTCTGGGATGCGCTGGAAAAGAAGTACGAGTGAAGCACGAGTGAAGTTCGAGCGAGGGCGGGCTGGCGCAGCGCCGCTCAGCCCCTCGCAGGCGCCTTCCACCCCTTGAGCGTCAACTCCAGCGCCTGCAGCGCCTGCTGCAGGCGTTCGGGGGGCGCCCCTTCCTCGGCAATCCAGAATGCCGACTCCACCAGGCAGCCATTGAGCAGGCGCGACATGGCCAGCGGATTGGCACGCACGATCACGCCGCGCTCCATGAGCTGCTCCAGGTAGCCGGCCACGAAGGCGATGCAGGCACGGTGCTGCTCGCCCTGGTCCGTGCCCGTCAGCACGGCGCGCGCATCCTGCAGCACGATGCGGCGTATCTCGCCCTCCTGCGCCATGGCCAGGTAGGCACGGCAGTAGGCCAGGAACCCCTCCCAGGGATCTGCATGGTCGGCCAGCACCTGCTCAAGGCGTGCGTCCATCTCGGCATCCATCTGCGCCACCACGGCGGCCAGCAGGCCCGGCTTGCCGCCGAAATGGTGGTACAGCGCGCCGCGCGTCAGGCCGGCCTTGGCCGTCAGTTCGTCCATGGAGGCCTGGGCATAGCCCTGGCTGCCAAAGGCCTCGCGCGCAGCCTCGATGAGCTTGGCGCGTGTCTCCTCGATCATGCTGGCCCGGCTTTTGCGCATGGCGCACTCCATTCACATACAAAACGTATGCCAATGATACGGCGCGTCATGGGCAACCCGTAGAATCGCTGACATACGCCGCGTATGTGATTGCAGCGGCCTGTCCGTCTTCCGAGGTTTCCATGTTCCACGCCTACCGCCAGCTGTTCTCCCGGCCCGGCACGGCCGCCTTTGTGCTGGCCGGTCTCCTGGCCCGCCTGCC
Organism: Delftia sp.; assembly: GCF_059499305.1. NCBI lineage: Bacteria > Pseudomonadati > Pseudomonadota > Betaproteobacteria > Burkholderiales > Comamonadaceae > Delftia > Delftia sp. The sequence continues at coordinate 365,572 of NZ_JCABYI010000004.1, read as the reverse complement.
CCTTTCCATGACGGGTATCGGCCTGATCACCATGCTGTCCCAGCAGCGCGGCGCCTACACGCTGGCCGGCGCGGTCGCCGCCTGCTTTGCGCTGTCCATCGCGGTGCTGGCGCCCCGCATCTCGGCCCTGGTGGACCGCCATGGCCAGCGCAAGGTCCTGCCCTGGGCAGCGGCCGTGAGTGCTGCCGCCATGTTTGCGCTGCTGGCCTGCGCGCATTGGCAGGGACCGGAGTGGCTGCTGCTGGTGCTGGCAGCGCTGGTGGGTGCCCTGCCCAGCATGCCGGCCATGGTGCGTGCGCGCTGGACCGTGCTGCTGCGCGGCACGCCACAACTGCAGACGGCCTATGCGCTGGAGGCCGTGCTGGACGATGTCTGCTTCATCGTCGGCCCGCCCCTGTCGGTCGGCCTGAGCATGGTGCTGTTCCCCGAGGCCGGGCCGCTGGCCGCCTCCTTGCTGCTGCTGGTGGGCGTGGCGCTGTTCGTGGCCCAGCGCCGTACAGAGCCACCCGTGGACACATCGCAGCGGCGCACGCGCCAGCAGTCGCTGGCCCGCCATCCCGTGGTGCGCACGCTGGCGCTGTTCATGCTGGCCCAGGGCATCATCGTGGGCACCATCGACGTGGCCAGCGTGGCCTTTGCCACGCAGCAGGGCCAGCCGGCGGCGGCCAGCATCGTGCTGTCGTTCTATGCGCTGGGCTCCTGCGTGATGGGACTGGTGTTCGGCACGCTGCGCCTGAAGGCGCCGCTGCACCGCCAGATCGCCTGGGTGGGCGCCTCGGTCTGCATCACGGCCGTGCCCCTGCTGCTGGCCACCAATGTGTTCACGCTGACCCTGGCCGTGCTGCTGGCCGGCATTACCTTCGGCCCGACCATCACCGTGGCCATGGGCCTGGTGGAGCAGCAGGTGCCGCCCCAGCGCCTGACGGAGGGCATGACCTGGCTGCTGACCGGCATTGCCATGGGCGTGGCCCTGGGCGCGGCCGCCGCCGGCTGGGCCACCGACCTGTGGGGCGCGCGCATCTCCTTCGTGGTGGCGCTGCTGGCCGGTGCTGTCATGTGGGCCCTGGGCGTGCTGGCCGCACGCCAGGCACGAGCAGAGAGCCCGCCTGCCGAAGACGCAGCCGCTGCCTGCACCTGAACACGGCCCCAACGCCCGCGCCAGCCCAGACCGCTCAGGCCGTGGCCATCAAGGCCAGCAGCTCGGCCAGGCGCTGGCGCATCCACAGCGCCTCGACCCCGGGCGCCAGCCCTTCCAGCCAGAGCATGCGCACGGTCAGCGGCGGCAGCGCCAGCCCCTCGCAGGCGCGTTGCCGCAGATGCGGGCGCAGATCGCCGAACTCGGCAATATTGACCGGCAGGATGGCCCAGCCCAAGCCGTCGGCCACCATGTCGGCAATCACATAGAAGCTGTTGGAGCGCCAGACGGCGGGACTGAGCACGGTGTCCTCCACGCCCTCGATGTGCATCAGCAACTGGCGGTGCGCGGCCAGCTGCCTGCGCGTCAAGGGCTCTGCGCCATCGAGCACATGGCCCTTGGCCACGCAAATGGTCTGCGGCACGCTGCCGATATGGCGCTGGGCACAGGTGGCCGGCGCAGGCGCTCGGTCGAACTGGAAGGCGACCTGGGCACGCTGCGCCGCCACATGCTCGGCCACTTCGGAGGCCGTGCCGTTCAGCACGGTCAGCTCCATGGCCGGAAAGCGCGCCGCCAGCTCCTTGAACAGCTGGGCCAGCGGCACATAGGGCAATGCCTCGTCCAGCGCAACGGCCAGGCGCGCCTGCCCGCCTGCGGCCAGGGCGCGTGCGCGGTGGTCCATGGCCTGGGCCTGGTGCAGCAGGGACCGGGCCTCCAGCAGCATGACCTCGCCTGCGGCCGTGAGCCGCACATGGCGTCCCACACGGTCGAACAGCTCCAGCCCCAGATCGGCCTCCAGCAGGCCGATGGCCGTGCTCACGGCCGATTGCGCACGGCCCAGGCGGCGCGCAGCCTCGGTCATGGTGCCGGCCTCGGCCACCGCCACGAAATGCCTCAGTCTGTCCAGTGTCCATTCCATCCATCAATTTTATGGATTGAATCAAACTTTGATAAAGCATTTTATTGATGGAAACTGCGGCTTTCATCCAAAGGAAGCTCCGGCCCACAAGGCCAGGGGCAAACAGGTGCTTTATGGCGTTCACGACGCAAACCCGGGTCCTCGCTGCGGGGCATCCCTCCAAATCTCTGGCGGCCGACCCGCGCCGCTGGCTGGTGCTGGCCATCGTCTCGGTGGCGCTGCTGCTCATCGTCATCGACATGACGGTGCTCTACACGGCACTGCCGCGCCTCACGCATGACCTTGCGGCCACGGCCTCCGCCAAGCTGTGGATCGTCAATATCTATGCCCTGGTGGTTTCCGGCCTGCTGCTGGGCATGGGCACGCTGGGCGACAGGCTCGGCCACAAGCGGCTGTTCATGGCCGGGCTGTGCGTGTTCGGCCTGGCATCGCTGTGCGCGGCCTTTGCGCCCTCGCCCACCCTGCTGATTGCGGCGCGCGCGCTGCTGGGCGTGGGCGCGGCCATGATGATGCCGGCCACGCTGTCCCTGATCCGCCTGAGCTTTGCCGATGAGCGCGAGCGCGCGCTGGCCATCGGCATCTGGGCCTCGGTGGCCTCGGGCGGCGCGGCATTCGGGCCGGTGGTGGGCGGGCTGCTGCTCGAATACTTCTGGTGGGGCTCGGTGTTCCTGATCAATGTGCCCATCGTGCTGCTCGCCCTGCCCCTGGCCGGCTGGCTGATTCCCGCAGGCACGGCCACTTCGCAGCGGCCCTGGGACTTCATCGGCTCATTGCAGGTCATGGCAGGCCTGGTGGGCAGCACCTACGCCATCAAGGAAGCCGGCAAACAGTCGCCCGACTGGGCCCTGGCCGCCGTGGCCCTGGTGCTGGGCCTGGGCTTTCTCGCGCTGTTCGTGCGGCGCCAGCGGCGCAGCAGCGACCCGCTGCTGGACTTCGCCCTGTTCCGCAACCCGGCCTTTGCCACGGCCGTGGCCTCGGCCCTGGTGGCTGCGGCAGCGCTGATCGGCATGGAACTGGTCTTCAGCCAGCGCCTGCAACTGGTGCAGGGCCTGTCTCCGCTGCAGGCGGGCCTGGCCGTGCTGCCGCTGCCGCTGGCCGCCTTTGTTGCCGGCCCCGTCGCAGGCCACTGGCTGCCGCGACTGGGTGGGGCTCGCATGCTGCCGGCCTCCCTGTTGCTGTCGGGCCTGGGCATGGGCGGCTACCTGCTGGTCCATGACATGGGCTGGTGGCCGCAGGCGGGGGCGCTGGCCCTGCTGGGCCTGGGCATAGGCGCGGCCATGACCACGGCGTCGAGCACCATCATGCAAAGCGCTCCCGCAGACCGTGCAGGCATGGCGGCTTCGGTCGAGGAGGTGTCATACGAGCTGGGCGGCGCCCTGGGCGTGACGCTGATGGGCAGCCTGCTGTCGGCCGTGTACGCAGGCTCTTTGCGCCTGCCTGAGGGGCTGGGCCTGGCCCTGCCCGATTCCGTGCGCGACAGCCTGGACGAAGCCCTGCTGGCCGCCGAACAGCTGAGGCCTCAGGCCGCGCACCAGTTGACCGAACTGGCACGCACGGCCTTCGGCCAGGGTTTCAGCGCCGTGATCGCCGGCGCCACGCTGCTGCTGGTGTGCACGGCGCTGTGGACGGGGTGGCGGCTGCGCGGTCAGCGCCGCTGAACGGCGGCACCCCGGCCTCAGCCAGAAAGCAAAAAAGCCCCTTTCGGGGCTTTTTGGGCGCTGCGTGCACGTTGCGCGTGCACATTGCTGGCAGCTGCTTCGATCAGGCGAAGTTCTGCTCGGCAAACTTCCAGTTCACCAGCTTGTCGAGGAAGGTCTCGACGAACTTGGGACGCAGGTTGCGGTAGTCGATGTAGTAGGCGTGTTCCCAGACGTCCACGGTCAGCAGGGCCTTGTCTTGCGTGGTCAGGGGCGTGCCGGCGGCGCCGGTGTTGACGATGTCCACCGAGCCATCGGCCTTCTTCACCAGCCAGGTCCAGCCGGAGCCGAAGTTGCCCACGGCCGACTTCACGAAGGCTTCCTTGAAGGCGGCATAGCTGCCCCACTTTTTGTTGATGGCGTCAGCCAGGGCGCCGGTGGGCTCGCCGCCACCGTTGGGGGCCATGCAGTTCCAGAAGAAGGTGTGGTTCCAGATCTGGGCTGCGTTGTTGTAGATGCCGCCGGAAGACTTCTTGACGATCTCTTCCAGGGTCATGCTTTCGAATTCGGTGCCCTTTTGCAGATTGTTCAGGTTCACCACATAGGCGTTGTGGTGCTTGCCATGGTGGTACTCCAGCGTTTCCTGGCTGTAGTGGGGCGCCAGCGCGTCAATCGCATAGGGCAGAGGGGGCAAGGTATGTTCCATGGTGTTTCCTTCGTGGTTGAAATCTTTTAGGACGGGCCAGCACCTGTTGCGCAGAGCGCCTGCAGCGCCTGCCGTGACCGTCGCGCGGGGCCTGCATTGCGCGCATTGCTGCGAGCCCTGGCCCTCACGCACCCGAACGGGCATTGTAGGAACAAGTTCGTGACCCTGCGGCGAAAGCGCGCTCCAAATCGGCCATCTTGGCCCGCTGCCGCGAGGGTGGATGTGAATTGACCGCAATCCGGCCAATCGGCCTACACGGATACCGCCTGCCGCCCGCCACTCCCTGCACGCCGAACGCTGCACACAGCGGGCCGCAGTTCAGAGCAGGCGCGGCTGCGTCACCACCAGGTCCAGGCTGCCGTCCGCCAGTTGCGCCTGCAGCGCCGTGCCCGGTGGCGCACGGCGCGCCTCGGTCACGGGATGGCCCTCGGTATCGGTGAGCAGGGCATAGCCGCGCTGCAGCACCAGGCGCGGGTCCAGCAGTTGCAGGCGAAGCTCCATGCGCGCCAGGTGGTCCGCGCGCCTGTCCAGGCCGCGGCGCATGCCCGCAGGCAGCTGCGCCTGCAGGCCCTGCCCCGCGTGGTCCATGCGCTGCAGCCTCAACTGCATGGCATGGCGCAGGCGCTGCGCCTGGCGGCTGAGCTGCAGCCGGCTGCGCGCCAGCTGTTCGCTGGGCCGGCCCAGGCGCTGCGACGCCAGGTCAAGGCGCTGCTGCTGGCGGTCCAGCAGCCGTTGCACCCCGTCCTCCAGCCGGCACTGCATGAGCTGCAGCGCACCCAGCCAGACGTCGCGCGGTTGGCTCACCAACTCTGCCGCCGCCGTGGGCGTGGGCGCGCGCAGGTCGGCGCAGAAGTCGGCAATGGTGAAGTCGGTCTCGTGCCCCACGCCGCTGATCAGCGGCACCGGGCTTTGCACGATGGTGCGGGCCAGGCGCTCGTCATTGAAGGCCCAGAGGTCTTCGATGGAGCCGCCGCCGCGCACCAGCAAGATGGTGTCGATGTGCGGCGCGCCGGCCACCGATCCCGCGCCTTCCTGCGCCAGCCCATAAAGCCTTTGCAGCGCGTCGATCAGCGAGGCCGGTGCCTGCGCGCCCTGCACCAGGGCCGGCACCAGCACCACGGGGATGTGGGGCACGCGGCGGCGCAGCGCGGTGATCACGTCGTGCAGCGCGGCAGCCCCCGGCGAAGTCACCACGCCAATGCCGCGCGGCAGCGGCGGCAGGCTGCGCTTGCGCGCCGCATCGAAGAGGCCTTCGGCCTCCAGCTGCGCCTTCAGCCGCAGGAACTGCTCGAACAGTGCGCCCTGGCCTGCACGCTGCATGCTTTCGACGACCAGTTGCAGATCACCGCGCTGCTCGTAGACACCCAGCCGGCCCCGCAACTCGACCAGCTCGCCATCACGCGGCGAAAAGTCCATGAGCTGGGCCGCGCGCCGGAACATGGCGCAGCGGATCTGCCCGCCGGCGTCCTTGATGCTGAAGTAGCAATGGCCGCTGGCCGCGCGCGAGAAGCCGCTGATCTCGCCGCGCACCGCCACCGGATTGAAGCGCGCCTGCAAGGCATCGCTCACGGCGCGGCACAGCGCGCCGACTTCCCAGACCAGCGGCGCCGCTGCTGGATTCATTGCGCCAAATGCACCGCTCATGCGGGCTCCCGGTCAGCATGCAGTGCAACATTCTCCACAGGCCGGCAGATGCAGCCTTGAAGAGGCACTTTGGCGATGATTTGCACAAGCAATCTCAAGAATACCTCGCAAGCATTTGATTAATAAGAGATTTTTTACTGAAACAAAGAATTCACATTTGTCACAGTGGTCATTCGCCGTCGCCGCCGCATCTGCGCAGGCAGCTTGATAACAAAGTTATCCACAGAAAATTGTGCTATATGAGCAAGCCCGAGGCCGGAAACCGGGACACCGCCCGTTGCCTGGATGCTGCGCCCGGTCACAGTTTTAGGCCGATCGCGCAGCCGGGACGCCTGGACCGGCCACATGGCTGGGCCATAATCGTCGGCTGCAGTTAAACGCGGGGGGAAAACAACTTGCTGTCGATCATACAAGCCGCAGGCTGGCCGATCTGGCCACTGATTGCCTGCTCCATCCTGGCTCTGGCCCTGGTCTTTGAACGCTTCGTGGCGCTGAAAACAGCCCGTGTTGCGCCGCCTGCCCTGTTGGGCGAGGCGATTTCCGTGTCCTCGCGCGGCCTGCCCAGTCAGGAAGTCGTGCAGCAACTGGCACAGAACTCCACGCTGGGCGAGGTCCTGGCCAGCGGGCTGCGCGCACTGCAGGCCCATCCGGACAGCAGCGAGGAAGAGCTGCGCGCGTCCATGGAAGGCGCCGGCCGCGCCGCCGCCCACACGCTGGAAAAGCACCTGAGCGCACTGGCCACCATCGCCTCTGCCGCCCCTTTGCTGGGCCTGCTGGGCACGGTGATCGGCATGATCGAGATCTTCGGCTCGCAAGGCGGCGCATCGGCCACCGGCGGCAGCAACCCCGCCCAGCTGGCGGCCGGCATCTCCATCGCCCTGTACAACACGGCCTTCGGCCTGATCGTCGCCATTCCGGCCCTGATCTTCTGGCGCTACTTCCGCGCCCGCGTCGACGGCTACCTGCTGGGCATGGAGCTGGCTTCCGAACAGTTCGTGCGCCACCTCACCCGCGTCGGCGGCAAGTGAACCAGCACGCGAGAGACCTGACATGAACTTCCGTCCCCGCCGCCGTGACGAGCCCGAGATCAACCTGATCCCGTTCATCGACGTGCTGCTGGTGGTGCTGATCTTTCTGATGCTGTCCACCACCTACAGCAAGTTCACCGAGCTGCAGCTGACCCTTCCGGTGGCCGACGTCGAGCAGCAGCGCGACCGGCCCCGCGAAATCATCGTCGCCATCGCAGCCGATGGCCGCTATGCCATCAACAAGACCGCCGTGGAAGACCGCAGCGTCACTGGCCTGACCCAGGCGCTGGCCGCAGCGGCCGTCGCCGGCAAGGACAGCGTGGTCATCATCAGCGCCGATGCCACTGCGCCGCACCAGTCCGTGGTATCGGTGATGGAAGCCTCGCGCCGCGCCGGACTGTCCCAGATCACCTTCGCCACGCAGACCTCGGCCAGCGCCGGGCGCTGAAGGCAAGGCCGCCATGCCCCGGACTGGTCCTGCCCCCGCAGCCCGGGGGCTTCGCGCGGCCTGGCGCCGCCGCGGTCCGCTGGCCTGCGCGCTCCTTCCCCTGTCCCTGCTGTACCGCGCCCTGCTGGGCCTGCATCGGCTGCCTTATGCACTGGGCTTCAGGCGTGGGGGCCAGGCCGGTATTCCGGTCATCGTCGTCGGCAACGTGATTGCGGGCGGCGCCGGAAAGACCCCCGTCACGCTCGCCCTGGCCCGCCATCTGCGCGATGGCGGCTGGAGTCCCGGCATCGTCTCGCGCGGCTATGGCCGCAGCACGGACGACTGCCGCGAGGCCCGTCCTGACAGCGCCCCCGCCGACGTGGGTGACGAGCCCGCGCTGCTGGCGCGTGCCAGCGGCGTGCCGGTCTTCGTGGCCCGCAAGCGCATCGAGGCCGTCCAGGCCCTGCGCGCCCGCCATCCGCAGGTGGATGTGGTCATCAGCGACGACGGCCTGCAGCACCTGGCCCTGGCCCGCGACATCGAGCTGTGCGTCTTCAATGACGACGGCATCGGCAACGGCTGGCTGCTGCCGGCCGGCCCGCTGCGCGAGCCCTGGCCGCGCCCCGTCACCGCCGTGCTGCACGCGGGTACCTGCCCGCCAACGGATGCACCCGCCTTTGCCATGCATCGCCAACTGGCCGCTGAAGGCGTCAATGCGCGCGGTGAGCGCATTCCCCTGGCGACCCTGCGCGGACGACCCGTGGAGGCCGTGGCCGCCGTGGCCCGGCCCGAGGGCTTTTTCTCCATGCTGACCCGCGAGCAAGGCCTGACGCTGGAGCATGTCCAGGCGCTGCCGGATCACTATAATTTTGAGAGCTTCCAGCGCCTGGGGCGCAACGAAGACCCGCTGGTCTGCACCGAAAAAGATGCCGTCAAGCTGTGGCGCACCCATCCCCAGGCCTGGGCGGTTGCGCTGCAATTGCAGCTGCCGGCGGATTTCTGGGCGCTGCTGGATGAGCGGCTGCAGGCACTGCGCCCCTGCCCCGCCTGACTATCATCTCCGTCTCGGCTGGCTGCCACGGCCCGCCCTTTCCCTTCAAAACACAGGATCCGCCATGGACGCCAAACTTCTCGAACTGCTGGTCTGCCCCGTCACCAAAGGCCCGCTGCGCTTTGACCGCGAGCACCAGGAACTGGTCTCGCGCAGCGCGCGCCTGGCCTACCCGGTGCGCGACGGCATTCCCGTGCTGCTGGAAACCGAGGCCCGCACGCTGGACGACGACGAGATCGAGGACTGATTTTTCCCATCATCTGCGCCGCCCCACGCCTTCGCCTCACTCCTGCACGCACCATGTCCTCCGCGCCCTTCACGGTTCTGATTCCCGCCCGCCTGTCTTCCAGCCGCCTGCCGGGCAAGCCCCTGGCCGACATTGCAGGGCTTCCCATGGTCGTGCGCGTGGCACAGCGCGCCAGCCGCAGCGGCGCCGCACGGTGCGTGGTCGCAGCTGATGACGAAAGCATCCTCGCCGCCTGTACCGCGCATGGCGTGGCGGCCGTGCTCACGCGCAACGACCATGCCAGCGGCAGCGACCGACTGGCCGAGGCCTGCGCGCTGCTGGATCTCGATGGCGATGACATCGTGGTCAATGTCCAGGGCGACGAGCCGCTGATCGCCCCCGAACTCATCGACGCCGTGGCCGCCCTGCTGCCCCGGCAACCTTCGGCCAGCATGGGAACGGCGGCGCATGCCATTGACAGCCTTGCCGACTTCGTCAACCCGAACGTGGTCAAGGTCGTCTGCGATGCCCAGGGCATGGCCCACTATTTCAGCCGTGCGCCCATTCCCTTCGCGCGCGAGCATGCGGACCAGGCATGGTGGGAGACGGCATCGGCAGCGTTGGGCCACCCCGGCTTCGCACCGCTGCGCCACATCGGCATCTACAGCTATCGCGCCGGCTTCCTGCGCAGCTTCCCCCAGCTTTCCCAGGCACCCACCGAGGCACTGGAGGCCCTGGAGCAGTTGCGTGCGCTGTGGCACGGCCACCGCATCGCCGTCCATGTCACACCCCATGCACCCGGCCCTGGCGTGGACACGCGCGAGGATCTGGAGCGGGTGCGTGCCCAGCTGTCCAACCCGCCGGCCTGAATCGGCCGGCCGCTGAAAACGCACAAATGGCGATGCCGGGCATCGCCATTTGCAGCAACACCGCCCATGCGGTTTTGTCGGACAGCAAAACGCAGGTTTTGGCGATTGCACAGGCGACAGTTTTGCCCCGTGCGTGTAAGCCAGTGTTGGCCCTGTGCGTGCTATCCTTGCCCGCGACAAAAATATGACGCATGGACTGTCCGCCCCGGTGGGCCGATCCGGCAGACAAGAATTTCTACTCTCCTCAAGGACTTCCATGAAACTGATTTTGTTGGGCGCACCCGGCGCCGGCAAAGGCACGCAAGCCGCTTTCATCTGCCAGAAGTACGGCATTCCCCAGATCTCCACCGGTGACATGCTGCGTGCCGCCGTCAAGGCCGGCACGCCCCTGGGCCAGCAGGCCAAGGCCGTGATGGACGCCGGCCAACTGGTCAGCGACGACCTGATCATCAATCTGGTCAAGGAGCGCATTGCCCAGCCCGATTGCGCCAACGGCTTCCTGTTCGACGGATTTCCCCGCACCATTCCCCAGGCCGACGCCATGAAGGCCGCCGGCGTGAAGCTGGACTACGTGCTCGAGATCGATGTGCCCTTCGATGCCATCATCGAGCGCATGAGCGGCCGCCGCTCCCACCCCGCTTCGGGCCGCACCTACCACGTCACGTTCAACCCGCCCAAGGTCGAAGGCCTGGACGACGTGACAGGCGAGCCGCTGGTGCAGCGCGAGGACGACAAGGAAGAAACGGTCAAGAAGCGCCTGGACGTCTACAGCAGCCAGACCCGCCCGCTGGTGGACTACTACCGCGCCTGGGCCGAGAAGGAAGCCGCAGCAGCCCCCAAGTACCGCGCCATCAGCGGCCTGGGCTCGGTGGAAGACATCACCCAGCGCGCCCTCGCAGCACTGGCTGAATGACGCAGGCCATGCGCCAGACCCCAGAAAAGCACCCGCCGGGTGCTTTTTTGTTGCCGGCCTGCATCTGAAGCGCCGGCGACGCCCGGAGGATCAGTCGCGCGGCTGCACGGCCAGCGCCAGCATCATGGCAATCCGCGCCTTGGCCACGGGCAGTTGGACCAGATCGGCCTCTGCGGGGTCCGTGCCAAGCCCCGAGGCAACGGGCAGGCCTTCGGCGCAGCGCGTGCCCCGCCAGATCCAGACGCCTTTGTCGCGCGCACGCAGCAAGGCTGCTTCCATGCTTTCGTGAACGGTCGCATTGCCCGTGCCGGCCACCACGATGCCGCGCACGCCTGCGGCCACCAGCGCATCCACGCCGCAGGCTCGCGCCAGGGCACCGCTGAACACCACCTCGACCCAGGGCAGCTCATCCAGCGCCAGCAGATCAGACAGCGCGGGAGCGGAAATCACCATCCGCGCAACGGGGGCGACCGGCGTGACCGGCGCATCAGGCACCAGCCAGCGCACGCGTCCTTCCTCCACCACGGCCTGCGGGCCACCTTCCATGGAGCGCATGGCCTGCAGTCGGTAAGGTTGGACCTTTTGCACCTGGGCCGCCGCATGCACCTCGCCGCCGGCCACCACCCACACACCGCTGCGCCCGCCGCTGGCGGCCACGGTCACGGCATCGCGCAGATTCTGCGGTCCGTCGGCCAGCAGGGCCGTGGCCGGGCGCATGGCGCAAGTGAGCACGATGGGCTTGGCGGCAGGCAGCAGGCTGTGCAGCAGCCAGGCCGTCTCTTCCAGCGTGTCCGTTCCATGCGTGATCACCACGGCGCGTGTGTCCGCATCCTCCAGCGCCTGCGTGCAGGCACGCAGCAACGCGCGCCACACGGGCCAGTCCATATCCTTGCTGTCCACCTGCGCGATCTGCTGCGTCTGCACAGGCCCCAGCGCCTGCTGCTCCAGATCCGGCACGGCATCGAGCAGCGACTGCACCGTGATCTGTCCGGCCTTGTATCCCACTGCCTGCGACTGCGAATCCGCCCGGCCGGCGATGGTGCCGCCCGTGCCAAGAATCACCAACTTTGACTGCCCCACTTGCACCTCTTGGAAAACTGGTTAAAAATACAGATACTGTATAAATCATCAGATGACTTCTCTGCCTGCCATCTGAATTCAAGGACCGGACGCACGCCATGCTCGACCATCCCAAGCTCACCGCCCGCCAGCAACAGATCCTGGACCTGATCCAGGCCGCCATCTCCCGCACGGGCGCGCCCCCCACCCGCGCGGAAATCGCCAACACGCTGGGCTTCAAGTCCGCCAACGCAGCAGAGGAACACCTGCAGGCCCTGGCCCGCAAAGGCGTGATCGAACTGGTCAGCGGCACCTCCCGCGGCATTCGCCTGCGTACCGACACCGTGCGCAACATCAATGCCGCACGCGGCACCAGCTTCGGGCTGCCGCTGTCGGCCCTGGCGCCGCTGATGCTGCCGCTGGTGGGCCGCGTTGCGGCGGGCTCGCCCATTCTCGCCCAGGAACATATCGACCAGACCTATTCCGTCGAACCCAGCCTGTTCCAGGTCCGCCCGGACTATCTGCTGCGCGTGCGCGGCATGTCCATGCGCGACGCGGGCATCATGGACGGCGATCTGCTTGCCGTGCAGTCCGCGCATGAAGCCCGCAACGGGCAGATCGTCGTGGCACGCCTGGGAGATGAAGTCACCGTCAAGCGCCTGCGCCGCACCACGCAGGGCGTGGAGCTCCTGCCGGAAAACCCCGATTACCCGGTGATCCGCGTCGCTCCCGAAGAGGCCTTTGCCATTGAAGGCCTGGCCGTGGGGCTGATCCGCAACAGCATGTCCATGTAAGCCGGACAGGCAGCCCTGCACGGGTTGCCACCCCCTACTTCATGCACCGCCCAGGTGGTAGGCGCGAAGCCTTGCAGCTTCGCCCTGGGCGGAGCTTTGCCCGCAAACCGCAATCCTGCCTGTGTCCATGCCTCTTTGAAATACGCCAACAGGAGTCGTCACATGGGATTCGCTCTGCCAACACTGTCTTCTCTGTCCTTCCTGCGCCTGGCACAGGGCATTCGCCTGCCCGCCGCCGCCATGGAGCCCGCCATGCGCACCATCCAGCCCGAATCGCCTGTGCAATCCGAGCAGGCGACCATCCTGTCCTTCAGCAAGGCCCGCCGCCGCAGCCAGCAGCGGCGCAGCAAGTCAGCACGGCTACCAGAACACAGGGATGCGCAGCTGCTGCTGCCCCTGCAACCCGAACTGCCCTCCCTTCCGGCAGATCAGGCCCTGCCTTCGGGTCTGCGCATCATCCAGCGCTCGCCGCAGGAGCAGCCCGAATGCCTGTTCATCTCGGGCCGCATGGCCGATGTCTGTGCCGCCCTGGAACGCATGGAAGCGCACGGCGCGCAGACACCGGCCTGAGGTCGCCCTGAGACCAACCCGTCCACCCGGTCTGCGAGAGCCCGGGCCTGTCTCTTGCCTTGCCCAGCGGCAGGGGCTGCGCATCAGGCCCTGACAGCCGCCGGTGCAGCACTCCCCTCGCTGCGCCGATTGCGCATGCACCACGCCTGCGCCGCGGCAACGCACAGAATGCACAGCACGACGCTCAACGAAAAACGCAGTCCGCGCGCATCGGACAGCATGCCGAACAACGGCGCCACCATGCCGCCTATCGACATGGCCAGCCCCAGGGTCAGCCCGCTGGCCGTGGCTTGGTTGCGCGGCAGATAGTCCTGGGCCAGCGTGACCTGGGCGGCAAACGGAAGAAACATGCACACGCCCAGGGCCATGGTGCAGGCCAGCGCCATCCATGGCGTGGAGGCCAGGGCCAGGGCCGCCAGAGCAGGCAATGCCAACAGGTAGCCGGCGCGGATGGCCTGCATGCGCCCCCGGCGATCTGCAAGCGTGCCCCCCAGCAAAGTGCCCACCGCCGCAGCGGCTGTGAATGAGGTCAGCGTGGCCGCTCCCATGAAGTCCGAGCCGCCCAGCTCGCGCGTCACGAACATGGGCAGGGTGGACAGCACCGTCACATAGGGAATCGACCAGCAGACGATGACCCCGCACAGCAGGAAGAAGGCGCGCCAGTGGTTGGCGGGCAATTCGCCCTGCGCCACGGCCGGGCGCCGGGTGGCGCAATGGTCCTTGGCTCCATCCCGCCAGGTACAGGCATACCAGAGCACCAGCATGGCCGCTGCAGGCAGGGCCAGCATCCAGCTGCGGTGCAAGGCGCCTGCGCCCACCACGGCCGCAGCCAGCATGGGAGCGAACGATGCCCCCGCCGTTCCGCCCACCGAAAACACGCTCATCGCCTTCTGCGAGCCGCCGCCCGCCATGCGGGCCGCCACCGTTGCGGACGGATGGTAGGCCGCGATCCCCAGGCCGCACAGCACGGCAGCCAACCAGCTGACCCAGTAGTCCGGGCTCATGCCCACCAGGGCCAGGCCCAGGGCGGCCACCACAAAGCCGGCCGGCACCATCCAGGGCCGTGGCGACCGGTCGGCATACAGGCCGAACAGCGGCTGGACCATGCTCGACAGGCCCGTGGCCGCCAGCATCAGGCCGCTGGCTTCCGTATAGCTGTAGCCGCGCTCCAGCACCATGAAGGGCAACAGCGCAGGAACCAGTCCCTGGTAGAGGTCGTTGATGGCATGCGTGCCCGTAAGCAGCCCCAGACGTGCGCGGTTCATGCCCTGCCTCCTGTCACGTCCGTCATTCTCGAAAGGGAAATCATCTCCATACCTGCCACTTTCCTGCGGATTGAAAGTGGGTCATCGTAGAAAGTGCATGATCTGCATTCCTGCTACGAAGCAACAACAATCGTCGAGAAAATGACAACCCGGCAAAGTGGCCCACTTTCCCATGCCCGCACACGCGCTTGCCTGGATGACGTGCCTGCGGCCGCTCCATTGCCCCCGCACGGCGAGCACACGGCCCGCCCGGTCGTGGCCTTTGCCACAGACATGGCGGCCGGCGCTGCCATCGCACCGCATGCCCACCGCCGCGGCCAGCTGCTGCATGCCACCGAGGGAGTGATGCTGATCCGCGCGGATTCGGGCAGTTGGGTCGTCCCCCCGGGATGCGCCGTCTGGGTTCCACCACAGGCCCTGCACGCCATCCACATGGCCGCCGGCCCCGTGGCCATGCGCACCGTGTTCGTGGAGCCGGGGCTGCGGCCCGGCCTGTGGCAAGACTGCCGAGTGATGCAGGTCACGCCCCTGCTGCGCGAACTCGTGCTGGAGGCCATCGAGCTGCCCATGGACTACCCGCTGGGCGGCAGGGAGGAGCGTGTCATGCAGTTGATCCTCGACGAAATGGAGCGCGCCCGCGCCCTGTCCTTGCACGTGCCCATGCCCCGGCATGGCGCCCTGGCCGCCTGCTGCCGCAGCTTTGTGGACGACCCATCGCAGGACGCCGGCCTGGCCAGTTGGGCACAGCGGCTGCACATGCATCCCCGCACGCTGGCACGCCTGTTCCTGCGCGAGACCGGCATGAACTTCGGCGCATGGTGCCGCCAGGCCCGTCTTCTGCTCAGCCTGCCCCGGCTGGCCGCTGGCGCCTCGGTCCTGGAAGTGGCGCTCTCCCATGGATACGACAGTCCCAGCGCCTTCACCGCCGTCTTCCGGCGCAGCTTTGGCGCTCCGCCCAGCGCCTACCAGCGCAATCGCCCGGCGCAGGGCCGGCGTGGAAGTTCCGCCAGCATCTCCCTGTAGCGCACATGCAACAGAAAGATACCCAGTCCTCAGGAGTAAAGCCTGCGTGAAAGATAATTGATAAGCATTCTTATTATCTTTTGCAACCGAGACCGCCACGTTGCCCATCTCGGCTTCTACGCCCGGCCTCCCCGCTTCTTTCGCACAAGCCCTCTCCGTGCACAGCCTCTACCAGAATCACCATCCCTGGCTGGAAAGCCTGCTGCGCAAGCGCCTGGGCAACCGTGACGATGCGGCCGACCTGGCCCAGGACACCTTCGTGCGCCTGCTGCGCTCGCCAGTGCCGCAGCAGGACATCCGCGAGCCCAGGCGCTACCTGGCCACCATCGCCCGCGGCCTGGTCACCGACCTGTTTCGCCGCCGCACGCTGGAGCAGTCCTATCTGGACTATCTTGCACAGCTGCCGCAGTCGCTGGCGCCTTCGCCCGAGGAGCAGGCCATCGTCCAGCAGACCCTGCTCGACGTGGACCGCATGCTCCAGGGCCTTGCACCCAAGGTGCGCGAAGCCTTCGTCCTGTCCCATTTCGAGGAACTGAGCTACCCCGAGATCGCCGAGCGCCTGGGCGTGTCGCTGCGCACCGTCAGCAACTACCTGACCCGGGCGATGGAGCATTGCTGCCTGGTCCTGGCATAGCCACATGGGCGAGGGATCTTTGGAAAGCAACGACCGACGGGCCTTGCATGAGGCCGCTGCCTGGCACGTGAAACTGCGCGGCACCGCGGTGACGCCAAGCCTGCAGCAGGCATGGACGGACTGGCACGAGGCCGACCCCGCCCACCAGCGCGCCTGGCTGCGCGTGCAATCCGTCACCGCACAGCTGTCGCATCTGCCCGCACCCTTGGCGCGCCAGGCGCTGGGCCGCCGCTCCGACCCCAATCGCCGTTCTGCGGTGCGTGCTGTGGCCCTTGGCCTGGGCAGTGGTGCCACGGCCTGGCTCGCCTGCAAAGGCGCGCCGCTCGAGCACTGGCAGGCAGCTCATCGCACCGCCACTGGCGAGCGCCGCGACCTGACGCTGCCCGACGGCTCCCTGGTGGCCCTGGATACAGCCACCTCCGTGGACGTGGCTTTCGACGACCGCCAGCGCCTGCTGCGCCTTTACCGCGGCCGCATCCTCGTCGCCACCGGGCCAGACGCACTGGGCCGCCCCTTCAGTGTGCAAACCCCGCAAGGCCATGTACTGGCCCTGGGAACGCGCTTCACGGTCCATGTCGCGGACGACGGCCTGTGCCATGTCAACGTGCAGGAAAAGACCGTGCGCCTGCAGCCCCTGGACAGCGAAGCCACCCCCACCGAGCTGCAGGCCGGGCAACACGCCGCCTTCTCGGCCAGCGCCGCCCAGCCACCCGCGTCTGCCGATCCCTTTGCCGCCAGCTGGCACGAAGGCGGACTGATCGCGCTGGACATGCCGCTGGGCCAGCTGATCGACGCCCTCGCCCGCTACCGGCCCGGCTACCTGGGCTGCACGCCCGAGGTGGCAGGCCTGCGTGTCTCGGGCGCCTTTCCCGTGGACGACACCGATCGCGCCCTGGCCGCGCTCGTCAGCCGCTTCCCCTTGCAGTTGAGCACCCGTACACGCTATTGGGTGCAAGTGCAGGCACGGTCTGGCGGGGATTGAGTAGGCGATCGAGGAGGCGTTCCAGTGGGCGAGCCGGCGGCCGCACGGCCTTTGCGGTCAGGCCCGCACATACGGGTGATGCACCACGTCGAAGCCCTCCTGTGCGCAAGGCGCGACAAAGTAGCTGGTGATCAGGTCGAACTGCTCATCGCTGGCCTGAAAGGGATGATCCCCCGCCGCATTGCGCGCACGCAGGCGCTGCTTGCAGACCTCATCGGGCACATCCAGGAAATGCAGGCGGTGGGAGGCACCCACCCTCTCGAACACGCTGCGCGCCCAACCTCTGCCTTCCAGCGTGTTGGCAGGAAAGTCCAGCACCACTGAAACGCCGGCATCCAGCAGCGCCTGCACATGTGCCCCCATCAATCCCTTGAGCCGCGCGCTGCAGCGCACATAGTCGGCCACCGACTGCATCTCGCCAGGATACAAACCGGCCAGCCAGGAATCCTCGCTGACCAGCACCGTGCCGGGCTGCGCCGCCAGTTGCCGTGCCAGCGTCGACTTGCCCGAGCCGATCTTGCCGCAGACCATGTGCAGCGTGGCCGGCCGCGCAGCGCGGGAATCGGCCTGGGCGTCGTCCGCATGGCGGGACGGTTCGAAAACCTGCATATCCATCTCCTGAAAGGCTTGTGAAAACCCTGGAGGCGGAATGAAAAAACCCGCCTCCTCTGGGCGGGTTGCATGGCGCCGAAGGCCGCTGGCTAACCCACCATCCAATGGATGGTGCGAATAATCTGCGTTGCGTTCAGGCGGGCCATGGCGCACAGCATAGCGCAATCAGGGCGCCTCAATGGGCCACCATCCGAACCAGCCCCAGCCCCGCAAACAGCGCGGCAACGCCCAGCACCAGCGAACCCAGCGCATACAGCACGGAAGCGAGCCAGTCGCCGCGCTCGTACAGCATGCCGATCTCCAGTGCGCAGGTCGAAAACGTGGTGAAGCCGCCCAGAATGCCCGTGGTGATGAACAGCCTCGCACTCTGCGGCAGCGAAGTCTTGAGCGCAAACCACTCCACCACCACCCCCATCACGAAAGCGCCCAGCACATTGATCGCCAAGGTGCCCAGCGGATAGGCACTGCCCACCAGCCGCAGTGCAAGCAGGTTCGAGCCATGCCGTAGCGCGGAGCCGAGGCCGCCGCCCACGAACACCAAAATGAAACCGTAGATACCCATGACCGTCCTTTCATCAAACAACCGGGACGGGCGCGCCGGGCAGGATCAAGACACGGCCCTGCCACCGGCAGGACACGCCCCACCAAGGCAGGAGCCATCAGCCCCTTGCAGGGCGGTTTCGGGAAGCTCCATTCCCATCGTGCAGCCATTGCTGCGGTGGTCGAGTTTACTCCGGGCAAGCGAGCACAGGCAGCCATCCCGTGGCGGCAATACCGACCCTGCATCCCTTGCAGCGGCCTATTGGAATAACTTAACCTCAACCGATTCACCGTACCGGGATACCATCACTCCCATTCATTCACCGAGATGCATATGCGCCTATTGACTCTGACAATCGTTGCGACATTTCTGGCTTTACCTGCCACCGCCCAGGTCTATCAATGCAAGGATGTTTCTGGAAAACTGATTTTTTCAGACAGCCCCTGCAGCAGCGACCAATCCGGCGCACTGATACAGCGCAAAAAATCGGACGATGAAATCTACCGCGAACGGGCCGAGGCCGCAGAGGCCAATGAGCGAAAGCAGCAGCGCCAGATGAACGAAATGCAGCAGCGCCAGATCGAGAGCCAGCAGCGCGTCATCGAACAGCAGGCCCGCAAGGCGAATGCTCCTGCACCGGAGCAGCTCGGCGCATCCTCCCAGTGCAAGGAGGCGCGCAAGGAGCTGGAATTCGTATCCAGCATTCGCACCCTTTCCCTGGATGAAAAACGGATACGCACCAATGCAGCAATCACCAGCGTCAATGCTGCATGCGGCTCCAATACGCCGCTGATGCAGGAACCACCGAAGCCGGTTTTCACACCGCGGGCGGCCCAGCCTGTTCCTCTATCCAGTTGCAAGGGTGCACTTTGCTACGACAGCAATGGCGGAATCTACAACCGCAACGGCCAATTCATCAGTGACAGTCAAGGGCGGAGCTGCCGAATACTGGGTGGAACCATGATTGAGTGCGACTGAGCGCGGTCCATCACACTCTCGGCCTTCACCGGCTTCGCCGGCAGGTGGCAACCCCCAAGTCCCGTCTGACCAGGGGTCCGCAAGGCGTTGCAGGGTGTAATTCGCTGATACAGCTGCGCGGGCGACAGAGCGTGCCAGTGATCGGCTTCACCTGCCAGGGCTTGCTGGCATCTGCGCGGCTTGTGTAACCACGGCTGCGCGATCTGGCGCGGGCCGAAGCCTTCAGCCTCAAGCCCGGGGCTGGTTGAACGACAATGTGACCGTCGGGCCTCGGGGCCCTGGCTGCGCAAGCGTCACACAATAGTCAGGCAGGCCGGTTCAGGTAGGCGTTGATGATGCCCAGGGCAAAGCGCAAAAGCGGATCAGAACATTTGCCGACAACCTCTTGCGCGGCAACCCAGAGATAAATCAAAGGCTTATGAGAGATTCACAGGCAATGAACATCATCATTCTTGACGACTACCAGGACGCCGTACGCAAGCTGGACTGTGCGCGGCTGCTGGAGCCGTTCAACGCCAAGGTCTTCACCAATACCGTCAAGGGTGTGGGCCAGCTGTCGGTGCGGTTGCGCGATGCGGACATCATCGTGCTGATCCGCGAACGCACGCAGATCAGCCGGCAGTTGCTGGAAAAACTCCCGCGCCTGAAGCTGATCGCGCAGACCGGCAAGGCCGGCGCCCATATCGATGTGCAGGCCTGCACCGACCAGGGCGTTGCGATTGCCGAGGGCGTGGGCTCGCCCATCGCACCAGCCGAGCTGACCTGGTCGCTGATCATGGCGGCAACGCGGCGGCTGCCGCAGTACATCGCCAACCTCAAGCACGGCGCATGGCAGCAATCGGGGTTCAAGGCGGCGTCCATGCCCGCCAATTTCGGGCTGGGCAGCGTGCTGCACGGGCGCACGCTGGGCATCTGGGGGTATGGCCGCATTGGCAGGCTGGTGGCCCACTATGGCCATGCCTTCGGCATGAAGGTTCTGGTCTGGGGCAGCGAGTCCTCGCGCCAGAAGGCCCAGGCCGACGGCTTTTCGGCCGCCGCTTCGCGCGAGGATTTCTTTGCCGAATCCGATGTGCTGTCCATGCATCTTCGCCTGCATGAGGCCACACGCGGCATCGTCACCGCCCAGGATCTGGCGCGCATGAGACCCACAGCCCTGTTCGTGAACACCTCGCGCGCCGAACTGGTGGAGGCCGATGCACTGCTGGGCGCGCTCAACCGTGGCCGCCCCGGCCTGGCGGCCGTGGATGTCTTCGAGAGCGAGCCCATTCTCCAGGGCCACGCACTGCTGCGGCTGGAGAACTGCATCTGCACGCCGCACATCGGCTATGTGGAGCAAGACAGCTATGAGCTGTATTTCCGCGCCGCCTTCGACAATGTGGTGAACTTCGCTGCAGGCCAGCCCAGCAACATCCTCAATCCCGAGGTGCTCTCAGGCCCGGCACGCGCAGGCTGAAGGCCGGGTCAGGCGGGCACCTCGCCCTTCACCCGCCTACCCGATCACGGATCAACGCCCCCCGCCCTGTACAGCATCGCCGCGTGCGGCACTCGCCCGGTGGGCCAGTTCGTCGGCCACGGCCTCGTAGACGGCTTGGCGCACCACCGACTCCACCTCTTCGCGCAGGCGCACGACGATGGATCGCGTCTGCTGCTGCACCACCGTGGCGATGGCATCGCGCAGGCGCTGGTCCAGCACCAGGTCCACGCGCTGCATGAGGCGATGGACCAGATACTCCTCGGTGACCTGCTGCGCGTGGCTGTCCCAGATGGACTCCATGGTGGGCAATACACAGGCGGGTGATGCCCCAGGTGCTCCAGGTGCCGCAGATGCCGGATCCGGCTCGACCCCTTGCGTGGCAGCGTCGGCCTGCACCACCGGCGCGGCAGGAATGTCGTCTTCGATCGGTGCGGCCGGGGCCACCTCTGGCACATCGGCCGGTTCGGCAACTTCGGCCACTTCGAGCAGACGGCTCTCCTGGGCCAGCTGCATTTCCACGGACGGCGCACTGGGCGGCAGATAGTCGGAATGCACTGGCTGCACTGCAGGCCGCGGGCCCTGTCCAGGCGGCGCAGGCTCGGCGACCATGGACCGCTGGGGTTGCAGATCCAGGGGCAGCGGCGGCAGGGACGCGGGCATGGAAACCAGGCCGCGGCGTGGCGCAAGCATGCCTTCGCTCGCCCAGGAATCGGTCTCGCCGCTGTGCGGCAGTTCGGACGCAGCGACAGCGGGCGGTTCTGCCACCGGCGACTGCACTGCATCGACCGGCACGACATCGGTGAGCGTGGGAACAAAGCGTGGCGGGGTTTTGGAGGGAGCGCTCATGGCTTACTCCTTGAGGACCAGGTCATGGCGCTTGATGGAAATCCCCTGCGCCACGTAATGCTTCCAGCGCTGCCGGGCCAGATGCCGGTCTTCCTCATCGGTGGCAGACACCACTTCAACGACACGCGCAAAGCGCTCGAATCCTTCTGGCACATCGCCGCCCAGATTCACCAGCATGTCGTGGTGCGGCGCGCTGTCCAGCCGCTCCAGCAGCACGATGGGCGAGAAGGCCACAATGCCGGCCCCATCGCCTTCGACGGCGTGGGCAAGAAAATCGGTGGGCGAGACACTCCAGAGCCTGGGCGACAAGGCCTTGAGCGACGCGGAAGATCCCAGCACCACCAGTTGCGTGCGATGCCGCAGTGCCTTGCGCGCAAGACGGCACACATAGGCCAGCTTGTCAGGCGCGTTGAAATGGAACGCCACTTCAGTCAAGCGATGCTCCTTTCGCGCAGGCCCGTGCGGATGGGGACGATGCCATCAGGCCTGCTCCGGCTGGACTGCAGCGGCTGCCTTGCGGCGGCTGGGAGAGCCGGCCTTGGGCGCCGCAACCGACTTGGGCGCGCCGGCCCTGGATGGCGCCTTGCCGGCATCGACGCTGGCCAGCAGGTAGTGCAGCAGCAGGCCCACGGGGCGGCCCGTGCCGCCCTTGGCGGCGCCGCTCTTCCAGGCCGTGCCGGCGATGTCCAGATGAGCCCAGGGAATGTCTCCCACGAAGCGCTGCAGGAACTTGGCCGCCGTGACCGCACCACCTGCGCGGCCTGCCACATTGCCCATGTCGGCGAAATTGCTCTTGAGGCCTTCGCCATACTCCTCGTCCAGCGGCATGCGCCAGCACGGGTCGAGCGCGGCATCGCCCGCCTGCTCCAGCGCACGGGCCAGCTCGTCGCTGGGCGAGAACATGCCGCTGCGCAGCCCGCCCAGGGCGATGACGCAGGCACCGGTCAGCGTGGCGATGTCCACCATGGCGCGGGGCTTGAAGCGGGCGGCGTAGGTCAGCGCATCGCAGAGCACGAGGCGGCCTTCGGCATCGGTGTTGAGGATTTCTATGGTCTGGCCACTCATGCTGGTGACCACGTCGCCCGGCTTGACGGCTGCGCCTCCGGGCATGTTCTCGGAGGCCGGAATGAGCCCGACCACGTTGATGGCCGGCTGCAGCTGGGCCAGCGCCTGGAACACGCCCAGCACGCTGGCGGCACCGCCCATGTCGAACTTCATCTCGTCCATTTCGGCGGCAGGCTTGAGCGAGATGCCGCCGGTATCGAAGGTAATGCCCTTGCCCACCAGCACCACGGGCGCGGCGCCCTTGGCGCCGCCGTTGTAGTGCAGCTCGATGAAGCGCAGCGGCTGCTCCGACCCCTGGGCCACGGCCATGAAGGCGCCCATGCCGAGCTTGGCGACTTCGGCGGGGCCGTGGATCTTGCAGCTGATGCCGGGCAGCTTGGCCAGGGCACGGGCTGCGTCGGCCAGCAGCATGGGAGTGGCGTGGTTGGCCGGGCGATTGGCCCATTCGCGCGCCAGGGCCATGCCTTCGGCCTGGGCCACGGCGATCTTGAAAGCGGCGGCGATGCCGCCCTTGTCCCCGCTCTTGTCGCCGGACTTGCCGGACGCGGCACTGGCGCCCGTCGCCGCGATCACCAGCTTCTTGAGCGCCACAGGCTTGGCCTGGGGCTTGGTGTGGGTATAGCTGTAGCAGGCATCGGCCGCGGCCACCACCGCTGCTGCAACAGCGCCACCCGTGGCCTCGAAGCCGAAGCACAGCACGGCCTTGCCAACGCCGCTTGCCTTGAGGGCCGAGCCTGCGCCTGCCACGGCCTGGCGCACGTCGCGGGCCGAGCCGCTGCCCGCGCCCAGCAGCACGACGCGGCGGGCGGCCACGGCCGGCAGGCCGTACAGTGCCAACTGCTTGCCGGCTGCCGTTTCGAAATCTCCGGCCTTGACCGCGTGAGCGACCAGGGTGGACAGCGCGTCGCTGCCCGTGGCCGTGGCTTCGGTCACCAGCACCAACAACAGGTCACACTTTTCACGTACTGCAGCGGCAGTCGTCAACGGCTTCAGTTCAAAGTTCATAATCGGCGTTTTCCTTTCAGCCAATGTTATTCGATTCATCCATACGCAAAGAGCTGGCCCGCAGCTTCGGTGCCACGGTCGTGGTGCTGATCACGGTCGTCATGACCATGATGCTGATCCGCACGCTGGGTCAGGCTTACAAGGGCAATGTCAGCCCTTCCGACGTTCTGCTGGTCATGGGATATACGGTGCTTGGCCAGTTGCCCACCATCCTGGGCCTGGGACTTTTCGTGGCCGTGGTCGGCTCGCTGTCGCGCATGTACCGCGACAGCGAGATGGTGATCTGGTTCGCCGCAGGCCAGGGACTGGCCAGCCTGCTGCGCCCGCTGCTGCGCTTTGCCTGGCCGGTGCTGGCCGTGATCGCCGTGCTGGGCCTGGGCATCCTGCCCTGGGCCAATCAGCAGATCGAGCAGATCAAGACCCAGTTCGAGCAGCGCAGCGACATCGACCGCATCGCTCCCGGTGAGTTCCAGGAGTCTGCCGGCGGCTCGCGCGTGTTCTTCATCGACAAGGACGTGCCCAGCGCCACCGCTGCCAACAATGTGTTCATCGTGGCCAATGAGCGCGGGCGCGAGTCCGTGACCTCGGCGCGCGGGGCGCGGCTGGAAGTGGTCAAGGGCGAACGCATGGCCGTGCTGACCGACGGCCAGCGCATGGAGACGCAGACCAGCGACGGCTCGGTGAAGATCAGCGAGTTCAAGGAATACGGCACGCAGCTCGGCAGCGGCAACAATCTGGCCGCCGCCGAGGAAATGGCCGCGCGCAGCACGTACACGCATGAGCTGCTGCCGCGCACCGAACCCATCTACCGCGCCGAACTGGGCTGGCGCATAGGCCTGCCTCTGGCGGCGCTGAACTTCGTGATCCTGGGCCTGGCCGTGGCCAGCGTGAACCCGCGTGCCGGTGGCAGCGGCAGCCTCATGCTCGCGCTGTTCGCCTTCATCGTGTACTACAACCTCATGACGCTGGGCGAGAACTGGGTGGCCTCGGGCAAGCTGAGCATGCCCGCCATGACGGCCCTGCTGCACGGCGGCACGTTGCTGCTGGCGCTGCTGGTGCTGCTGGTGCGGCACAGGCGCTGGTCGCCGCGCGATCTGTGGCGCAGGCCCTGCAAGCCGACTGCCCTGGACGACGCGAAGGCGGTGCCATGATGAGAGTTCTGAGAAACCTGCTGTACCGCGACATCATCGCGGCCGTCGGCTATGTGACGCTGGCCTTCCTGGCGCTGTTCTTCTTCTTCGATCTGGTCGATGAGCTGCGATGGGTCGGGCGCGGCGGCGACAACGGCTACAAGATCACGCACGCGCTGCTTTTCGTGGTGCTGCGCATTCCCAGCCACCTGTACGAGCTGATGCCCATCACCGTGCTGATCGGCACCATCTACGTGATGGCGCGCTTTGCCCAGAGCTCGGAATTCACCATCATGCGCACCAGCGGCATGGGCCCCTGGCTGGCGCTGCGCACGCTGATGGTGCTGGGCCTGGGCTTTGTGCTGGTCACCTTCGGCACCGGCGACTACCTGGCACCTGCGGCCGAGAACGCGGGCCAGAACATACGCGCCATCCACCTGGCCCAGCTATCACGCGGGGCCACGGGTGCCTGGCTCAAGGAGCGCCAGGGCGATCATTCCATTGCCATCAACGTGCGTGCCATTCGCGGGCCGGGCGATTTCTCGAATGTGCGCATCTTCGACTTTGACGGCCAGGGCCGCATCTCTGCCCAGATCCATGCGGAATCGGCGCAGGTGAGCGAAGACGGAGAATCCTGGATGCTCCAGGGCGTGCAGGCCAGCCGCCTGACGGCCAAGCCCGACGGCGGCATGGTGCTGCAGCGCGAGAAAGAAGACAGCATGAACTGGAAGACGGGCATCAGCGCCGAGATGGTCTCGGCCGCTTTGCTCAAGCCCGATCGGATGTCCACCATCTCGCTGTTCCAGTATGTGCGCCACTTGGAAGCCAACGGCCAGGCTGCGCAGAAGTACGAGATCGAGTTCTGGCGCAAGGTCTTCTACCCGATGAGCTGCCTGGTGATGGTGGTGCTGGCCCTGCCTTTCGCCTACCTGCATTTCCGCTCGGGCGGCATCGCGGCCTATGTGTTCGGCGGCGTCATGGCCGGCATCAGCTTCTTCCTGCTGAACAACGTGTTCGGCTACATCGGCACGCTGCAGACCTGGTCGCCCTGGCTGACCGCTGCGGCGCCGGGCCTGCTCTACAGCCTTCTTTCATTGACGGCCTTCACCTGGCTGGTGCTGCGCCGCTAGGACCGTTGCCATGCAAAACGAGACAACATCTGCCGACAGGACTGGACTGATCCTGCTGGCACACGGCTCGCGCGACGCCTTGTGGCGCCAACCCATCGAGGCCGTGCTGAAGGCCGTTCAGCAGACGCATCCCCAATCCCTGGCCGCCTGCGCCTACCTGGAGGCCTGCGCGCCCGACCTGCCCACTGCCGCGCGCGGGCTGGTCGAGGCCGGCGCCACGCACATCACCGTGCTGCCCCTGTTCCTTGGCACGGGCAAACATGCGCGCGAGGACATCCCGAAGCTGGTGCAGGAGATAAGCGATACCCATCCGCAGGTGGCCGTGGACCTGCAGCCGGCCGTGGGCGAGCATCCGCGTGTCACGGCCCTGCTGGCAGAACTGGCACTGGTGGCCACGGAGCCCCGTGGCGCGCCGGGAAGCTGAAATAACGAATCGCTTCTTTATATAAATGCAGCATAATGGCGCGCAGCACCCTGCTGTCACCGCCATGAACCTGCACCAATTCCGATTCGTCCAAGAAGCGGCGCGCCGCAACCTCAACCTCACCGAGGCGGCCAAGGCCCTGCACACCTCGCAGCCCGGCGTCTCCAAGGCCATCATCGAGCTGGAGGAGGAGCTGGGCATCGACATCTTTGCGCGCCACGGCAAGCGCCTCAAGCGCATCACCGAACCCGGCCTGGAGGTGCTCAAGAGCATCGAACTCATCATGCGCGAGATCGGAAATCTCAAGCGCATCGGCGAGCAGTACAGCGCCCAGGACAGCGGCACGCTGTCGATTGCCACCACCCACACACAGGCCCGTTACGTGCTTCCGCCTGCCGTGGCACGGCTGCGCGACCTGTATCCCAAGGTCACGATCAGCCTGCACCAGGCCACTCCGGCAGAGGTGGCGCGCATGGTCATCGACGAGGTGGCCGACATCGGCATGGCCACCGAATCCCTGGCCGACTACCCCGATCTCGTCACCCTGCCCTGCTACGAATGGCAGCACGTGCTGGTCATGCCCACAGGCCACCCGCTGGCGCAGAAAGAGCGCATCACGCTGGACGACATCGCCCACGAATCGCTGATCACCTACCACCCTTCGTTCACGGGTCGCGGCAAGATCGACCAGGCCTTTGCCACGCGCCGCCTGCGTCCGCGCATCGTGCTGGAGGCCATTGACTCCGACGTGATCAAGACCTATGTGCGCCTGGGCCTGGGCATCGGCATCGTGGCCGAAATGGCCATGCGCGACGACCCGGTCAATGACCTGGTCGTGCGCCCCATGGGCCACCTGTTCGGCCAAAGCGTGGCACGCGTGGCCATCAAGCGAGGCGCCTACCTGCGCAATTTCGTCTACCGATTCGCCGAACTGCTCAGCGACCGCCTGACGCGCGATCTCATCATGCGCGCCATGAACGGCCACGTGCACGACTACGAACTCTGATCCTCCGCCCCACCGGACCTGCAGTGCGGGTCCGCTCCCGCTGTCCGCTGTTTCCGCCATGACTTCTGCCACGCCCCGCACGCCCGCCTTCCCCAGCCGCCTGCCCCATGTGGGCACGACCATCTTCACCACCATGTCGGCCCTGGCCGCCGAGCACCAGGCGGTGAACCTGGGCCAGGGCTTTCCCGATTTCGGCTGCGACCCCAGGCTGGTCGATGCCGTCACGGCCGCCATGCAGGCCGGCCACAACCAGTACCCGCCCATGCCCGGCCTGCCCCAGCTGCGCCAGGCCATGGCCGACAAGATGCAGGCGCTGTACGGCCGCAGCTACGATGCGGGCACCGAGATCACGGTCACGGCCGGCGCCACGCAGGCCATCCTCACCGCCATCCTGTCCACCGTGCATGCTGGCGACGAGGTCATCGTGCTCGACCCCTGCTACGACAGCTACGTGCCCAACATCGAGCTGGCCGGCGGCGTGCCCGTGCGCGTACCGTTGACGCCGGGCAGCTTCAAGCCCGACTTCGCCAAAATTGCCGCCGCCATCACGCCGCGCACCCGGCTTTTGATCATCAACAGCCCGCACAACCCCAGCGCCACCATCTGGAGCGATGCCGAGATGCTGCAGCTGCAGGAGCTGCTGGCGCCCACCGACGTGCTGCTGATCAGCGACGAGGTCTACGAGCACATGGTCTACGACGGCCGCCAGCACCAGAGCGCCGCGCGCTTTGCCGGCCTGGCGGCGCGCGCCTTCATCGTCTCCAGCTTCGGCAAGACCTACCATGTCACGGGCTGGAAGGTGGGCACCGTCGCCGCGCCGGCCGCACTCACGGCCGAGTTCCGCAAGGTCCACCAGTTCAACGTCTTCACCGTCAACACGCCCATGCAGGCGGGCCTGGCCAGCTACATGGCCGACCCCGCGCCCTATCTTCAGCTGCCCGCCTTCTACCAGGCCAAGCGCGACCTGTTCCGCCAGGGCCTGGAAGGCTCGCGCCTGCGCCTGCTGCCCACGGCGGGAACCTACTTCGTCTGCGCCGACATCTCGGCCGTGTCGGACCTGGACGAAGCCGCGTTCTGCCAGTGGCTGGTCAAGGAACACGGCGTGGCGGCCATCCCGCTGTCGGCCTTCTATGGCGACGGCTTCGACCAGCGCGTGGTGCGCTTTTGCTTTGCCAAGCAGGACAGCACGCTGCGCGCGGCACTGGATCGGCTGCGCAAACTCTGAGGTTTGTGGGCGAGCGGGCCTGCAGCCCCGGATAATGAGAAGCATTCTCGAATCCGACTGCGGGCCTTCTATTCCGCTCACCCATGCCCACCTCCTCCCAGCGCTACACCACGGCGCAGCTCGACGCCA
Organism: Delftia sp.; assembly: GCF_059499305.1. NCBI lineage: Bacteria > Pseudomonadati > Pseudomonadota > Betaproteobacteria > Burkholderiales > Comamonadaceae > Delftia > Delftia sp. The sequence continues at coordinate 337,125 of NZ_JCABYI010000004.1, read as the reverse complement.
TGCGCCAGCGCCACGGTTTCAGCGTGCGCTTTCTCTCTGCCGTCTCCGAAAGCGATTGCATCTTCGAGGGGCAGGTGCAGGAGCACCAGCTGCCCTCGGGCCTGCAACTGGTCAGCTCCGACATCCGCATCGACCACGGCTATGAATCCACATCCGAGCACCCGCGGCGCTTCACCGCCGTGGTCCTGCTGGACGGCCAGGCCGAGCTGCAGTTGCCGGGCGCCCGCCGTGCACTGAGCGTGACGCGCCATGCGGCGGCGGCATTCTCGTGCGGCGACACCGAGATTCTCAAGGCCACCCATGTGGCGGGCCAGACGGTGCGCGGCTTCAACCTGTCCATCGAGGCACCCGAGGCCTGCGCCGATGCCGAACTGGCCGAGCTGCTGCACCATGCCCTGCGGCAGTCCGGCCCGCCACTGCATGCCTGGTCGCTGCCCGAGCACCTGGCCGTCTCGCTGCGCCAGCTGCTCGATGGCGTCTGGAGCGGCAGCCTGGCCCGGCTGCACCGCGAAGGCATTGCGCTGCAGGTGCTGGCCTGCGCGCTGCAGGCACATGCGCAGCCGCGGCCTGCGCCCTTGCCGCGCATCCATCCCCGGGACAGGCGCGGCCTGGAGCGCGTGCGCGAGTGCATGGATGCAGCGCCGGGCCAGGCGTACAGCCTGGACGACCTGGCGCGCCTGGCCTGCATGAGCCCGACCACGCTGCGCGAGAAATTCCAGGCCGCCTACGGCCAGACCGTGTTCGGCTGGCTGCGCGAGCGCCGAATGCAGCTGGCGCGCGAGCGGCTGGCACAGGGCTGGAGCGTGCAGGAAGCGGCCGACTGCGTGGGCTTTCAGCACGCCAGCAATTTCGCCACGGCCTTTCGCCAGCGCTTCGGCCACGCGCCCAGCCAAGGCAGCCTGCGTCGCAAGCCATAGGACTGGCGTCGCCGGGAACAGGCGGCGGCGGCGCACATTTCCCACAATCCGGGCTCACGCCCAGGACCATGGAAATGATGAGCATTCGCATTCAAAACCCCGCCCCGCGACACCCCAAAGGCGCGCGGACCCCGCTGTCCCTGCTGATCTGCGCCCTTTGTGCAGCCCCTGCGCCAGCAGTCTGGGCCGCCGACGAGGACAGGCCCCCTGCCAGGAAAGGCGACACCGAACTGGGCACCGTCACCGTGCGCGCCGCCGCCGATGCCGGCACCACCGAAGGCACGGCCCGCTATACCAGCGGCTCCACAGGCACGGCCACGGGCCTGCAACTGTCGGCGCGCGAGACACCGCAGTCGGTCAGCGTGATCACGCGCCAGCTCATGGACGATGCCGGCCAGCTCACGGTCTCGCAGACGCTGGAGGCCTCCGCGCCCGGCCTGTCGGTCAGCCGCAGCGACAGCAACCGCTACCAGTTTTCCTCGCGCGGCTTCGGCGTCAGCAACTTCCAGTTCGACGGGCTGGCCTCGCCCATCAACAGCCTGTGGAACTTCGGCGCCACCGACATGGACACGGCCTTCTACGACCGCGTGGAAATCGTGCGCGGCGCCACGGGCCTGCTCAATGGCTCGGGCGATCCGTCGGCCACGGTGAACTTCGTGCGCAAGCAGCCGCGCGAGACGGCGGGCGGCCATGCCTCGCTGACGCTGGGCCGCTGGAACCTGCGCCGCGCCGAGGCCGATCTGTCCCTGCCGCTGGACCGCGAAGGCCGCGTGCATGGCCGCGTCGTGGCCGTGCAATCGGACAGCGACAGCTACGTCAGCCACTTCGGCCAGCGCAGGCAGGGCCTGTACGCCGTGGTCAGCGCGGCCCTGACGCCCGCCACCCGGCTCGTCACCAGCCTCGAATACCAGAAGAACACCAGTCCCGGCATGGGCGCCGGCTTTCCGCTGTTCTATGCGGACGGCAGCCGCACGGCCTTCGACCGCTCGGTGTCCAACAACACGCGCTGGTCGCATTTCGGCACGGAGAACACCACGGCCACGCTGGACCTGACGCACCGGCTGGACAACCGCTGGCTGCTGCGCGCCGCCTACAGCCGCAACGACGGCAACTACGACATGCGCTACGTCTACCGGGGCGGCGCGCCGGACGCCAGCACCGGCCTGGGCATGGCCAACTCCTTCATCAAGTACCGGGGCGACCGCTCGCGCGACAGCCTGCACCTCACGGCCAGCGGCCCGGTCGCGCTGTTCGGGCGCCAGCACGAGATTGCCGTGGGCTGGAACCATGTGCGCGACGACATCGACATCCGCCGCTACGCACCGCTGGGCACACCGCCTGCCACGGACAACTTCCTCGACTGGCGCAACGGCAGCCTGGCCGAGCCCGGCTGGTCCGACGTCTCCAACGGCGGCGACGACAGCCGCATGCGCCAAAGCGGCGGCTATGCCGTGGGGCGTTTCTCGCTGGCCGATGGCTGGACGGCCGTGGCCGGTGCCCGGCTGAGCCGCTGGTCCACGCGCCAGAACTACTTCGGCAGCCTGCGCGACTACCGCTACAGCAACGAAATCACGCCCTACGCCAGCCTGCTGTGGGACATCGATGCCCGGCACACGGCCTACCTGAGCTACACGGAAATCTTCACACCCCAGAACTACCGCGACAAGCAAGGCAGCATCCTGGACCCCGTCACCGGCCAGGCCTTCGAGCTGGGCCTCAAGGGCTCCTGGCTGCAGGACCGGCTGCAGGGTTCTGCCGCGCTGTTCCAGACCCGCCAGGACAATCTGGCGCAGGACACGGGCGAATTCATCGACGGCACCACGGACCAGAAGGCCTACCGGGGAGTCAAGGGCGCCCAGGTGCGCGGCATCGATCTGGAACTCAGCGGCGAGCCGGCCCGGGGCTGGCGCATGGGCGCCAGCTACACCCACTACACGGCACGCAGCGCCAGCGGCGCCGCCTTCAACACCACGCACCCGCGCAGCCTGGTCAAGCTCACGACCATGCGCAGCTTCGAGGGTGCGCTGCAGGGCCTGAGCCTGGGCGGCAACCTGCGCTGGCAAAGCCGCATCTGGCAGAACGTGACCAACCCGCTGCGCCAGAGCGTGCAGGTCGGCCAGGGCAGCTACCTGGTGGTCAACCTCTCGGCCCACTACCGCCTCGACCCCACCTGGTCGGCCAGCGTGCAGCTCAACAACCTGCTGGACCGCCAGTACTACAGCCAGATCGGCTTCTACAACCAGGGCTGGTGGGGCGAGCCGCGCAATCTGACGGTGAGCCTGAAGGCGGATTTCTGAGCTGCATCGGCATTGGCGTCGGCATGGACATCGGCAATGCCCGCCCCAACCCCGGCGCCGTAACGGGCGCCGGCCCATGCCATGGGGCGCATCGTGCACGTCCACGCAGATCCACGCAAGTCCACGCAGGCGCCGCAAAGCCGCATGTTCGCGGGCAGTTGCACGGCAGCGCCGGAGGCGGATTCAGCAGCGGTGCGGTCCATGCCACAGGCGAGTCCGGGAGCCTTGCGCCGTGATGGCAGGCGCAATGACGGGCGCATGTCAACGCAATCCTTCTCATTTGCCGAGCAAGGCCGGACAGGTCATTCGCCCGCCGCATGACGTCCTGCCAAAACATTGATTGACGTCAAGACAGCCACCGCCCAGCATTGGCCCGCCTGAAAAATCCGCCGCTGGCCCCAGCCGCTGCGCCACCAGAACATCGACAAGGAGACATCCCCCATGCCCCGTACCCTTTCACGCAAGCAATTCCTGCGCGCGGCCGCGCTGCTTGGCGCCACGCTGCTGCCCCTGCCCCAGGCCTGGGCGGATGCCTATCCCACCCGGCCGGTCAAGCTGGTCGTGCCCTTCGCTCCTGGCGGCAATACCGATGTGCTGGCGCGCATGGTGGCGCAGGGCCTGTCCGAATCGCTGGGCCAGCCCGTGATCGTGGAAAACATCTCCGGCGCCAACGGCTCCATCGGCGCCAGCCGCGTGGCTTCGGCGGCCAATGATGGCTATACGCTGCTGTTCGGCACGGCCGGCACCCAGGCCATCAACCAGAGCCTGTACAAGAACCTCAGCGAGAAGAACCTGGGCGATTTCGAGTACGTGGCCCTGGTGACCACCATTCCCAATGTGCTGGTCGTCAACGAGACGCGCACGCCCGCCAGGACGGTGAAGGACCTGGTGGCACGCGCCGCCGCGCAAAAGACCGGCATGAGCTATGGCTCGCCGGGCAGCGGCTCCACGGTCCACCTGTCGGGCGAGCTGTTCAAGAGCGCCACCCAGCTGGACATGGTGCATGTGCCCTACAAGGGCAGCGCGCCGGCCCTGACCGACCTGCTGGGCGGCCAGATCGATTTCATCTTCGAGAACGTAACGCCCGCCCTGCCCTTCGTGCAGTCGGGCAAGCTCAAGGCCCTGGCAGTGACCTCCGAGCAGCGCCTGCCCGCCCTGCCCGATGTGCCGACCATGAAGGAAAGCGGCTACCCCACCTTCGTGACCGGCACCTGGAACGGCGTGCTGGCACCCAAGGGCACGCCGGCCGCCATCGTCAAGCGGCTGGAGGATGCCACGCTCAAGGTGGCGGGCCATGCCGACTTCAAGTCCAAGGTGACGGCACTGGGCGGCGAAGTGCGCCTGCTGGACTCCAAGGCCTTCCGCGAATTCACGCGGGCCGAGTACCAACGCTGGAATGCGATCGTGCAGACGGCGAAGCTGGAGCGGCAATAACGTCGGCTCCGGCCCCCGCCTCCGGCGCCCGCTGGCGGCGGGCCCAGAACGTCTCGTTCGCCCAGCGCGGCTCCAGCGCATAGTAGTGCTGGTGATGGCTGCGGTACGCGGCGCGTATCGACCGGATCCACGCATCCCAGGCAGGCAACGCATCGGCATCGCCCGCCAGGCTGCGGCGCACGGCCAGGGCGGCCTCGCTGCCCGTGACCAGGCTGTTGAGCAGACCCTGCGATGCCAGGGGATCGAAGGACAGGCCTGCATCGCCCACGGCCAGCCAATCCGGCCCGCTGGCTGCATCCAGCCATTGCTCGTGGGCGGCGGCCACCCGCAACGGCTCCAGCACCTGGCTGCCCACGCTGCGCGCGCCCACCAGGGCCGTGCGATCGGCCATGTCCAGCAGATCCGCCGTGCTGCGCAGGCGGCGGGCTTCGGGCAGGTCGATATCGGTCTGCCAGGCAATCACGCAACTGCCATCGGGCAGATCGGCGCTGTACCACCAGCCTTCGGCATCCGACTCGATCATGGTGGTGCCTGCATGCTCATGCGATGGCGGCTCCACCCAGGCGTGAAAACAGACCAGGCGGCCGTCGCGGCGGACCTCGGCACCCGCCTGCCGGGCCACCCGGGCCGCGCGGCCCGTGGCATCGACCACGATGCGGCAGGACAGCTCCAACGGGCCGTGCGCCGGGTCGCCCTGCGCCCTATCGATCAGGCAGCGCCAGCGCATGGGCGCGCCCGGTGGCTGGCGCTGCAGGCTGCGCAGCGTGGCGGGCACCAGGCAGGGCACGCCACGGCTGCGCGCAGCCTCCAGCAGCATGGCGTCGAAGCGCTTGCGGTCCAGGTGCCAGCCCGCGCCATGCGGGTCGAACAGTGCGTCCTGAAAGATGACCTCGGAGCTTCCCCACAGTGACCGCCGCGACCAGGCAGGACGGTGGCCCTGTGCCGCGAACGCATCCCACACGCCCAGGTCGGACAGAATCACCCGGGCCGCAGCGGGCAGGGTTTCGCCAATGGCCCGCCCAGCCTGCACGGCGCGTCCTACCAGCGCCACGCGGCAATGCCCTGCCAGCTGCGCGGCAACGGCCGCGCCCGCCGGTCCCGCGCCCACGACGAGCACATCCAGTTCATCCGGCAGCGGCGCGGTGGCCATGGCATGCGCAGACATAGACATGGCCGCCATTCAGCGCGGCAGCACCGGGCCGCGCTGCGTCAGGGCGCGCAGCTGCTCTTCGTTGTCTGCGTCGAAGGGCTCGATGCGGGGAGGCGCTTCCTGCCCGGCCGGTTGCACGGCAGTCTTGAGCATGTGCGACGGCGCCGGGGCGATGCGGTTTTCCACCTGCATCAACGGCGGGAAGTCCTTGTCGCCACGCGGGCCCGGCCGATTCTCGATGACGCCCATGTCACCGAAGTGGCTGATCATGCGGTTGATTTCGCTCTCATAGCCTCCCTCGCCCAGGGTGCGGAACCACGACTCGCGCCGGTTGAAGGCGGCGACACGCTGCTCGCGCGGCAGTTCGGTATCGATGACCTTTTCATAGGCCTCCTGCGTCAGCACCTGGTTGGGCACGCGGGCCGGCCAGAACGTGGGCAGGTAGGGGTCGTAGCGCGGGCCGTAGCCGGCGTAGTAGCCGCTGCGGCAGCTGGCGGTGTCGGTCTGCCAGGGAACGGCCATCCAGCGCGTGAGGTCACCGGCCACCTGTGCATACAGCGGCCCGCTCTCGGACAGCGCCACGGCGGGGGTGAGCCGCGAGCCGTAGAGCTGCAGCTCGGGCGGGTTCTCGGCCGCCTCGCGGATGCGAAATGGCGCCCGGTACATGCTGGCGTGGCGCATGGGCCAGGTGATCTCGCAACCCGGGTGAAAGGCATCGGCCAGGCAGTCGTCCATGGCGGCATGGTCGAGCATGGTGGGCTGCTCCTGCAGCGGCACATCGGACAGCTGGGCCGGGTACTTCTGTCCGGGCGTCCAGTCGGAGAGAAAGTGGCCTGCGGCCCACAGGTCCAGCATCCTCAGCTGCGTGGCCGTCAGCGCCGCATGCTGGCGCGGCGTGTCGGCCGGCGGCACGGCCATGGCGTCGCCATACAGCCAGGGCCAGGGCTGGGGAGATGCGCCATCACGGTCAAAACGGCGGAAGGCATTCGCAACCTGCTGGCGCAGCTCGGCCCAGGTCGTGCCCGGGCTGTTGAGCCTGGCGATCCACGCTTCGTCATCTGCACTGGCCGCCCCGCCCCAGCCGAACTGGGATGCAAAGCCCTTGTTCGCCCACTGCAGGCTGCTCTGGCGCTGGAGTATGGGCAGGATGTGCCGGCTGAAGGAGACGTGCAGCGGGAAGGCGGCCATGCCCGAGTGGATGTACACATCCTCCATCAGGTCCTTCATGGTGCGCACCGACTTCATCTGCGGGCCGTAGTTGGGCGGCGCAACCGTGACCCATGCCGCATCCACCGGCACGGAAACGCCGGCCACGACGACCTTCGCGCGCACCGGGCCGTCGGCCACATCGTCATGCCAGCCCTCGTTGTTCGCAAACGTGGTGGCCTTGGAGCCATCCACGGAGGCAGAGACGCCCCGGCCTCCCAGCACGAGAAGCTGGCCCGTCTTTTCAATGCGCAATTCGCCCAGATAAACCGGCTTGCCGCAGAAACTACCGCTATCGAATGCCACCGGGGCCGAGCCTTTGGCAATTCGGCGGGCTCCCGGTCGAATGGCCAGGCTTTTCCGGTCCTTCACCGTGGCATTGCGCAAAATCGTGGGATCGGCCGTTGCGGCTTCAGGCACGTCCAGCGCCAATTGGAATTGATACCAGGCGGCTTTGGTATTGGCCAGTTCGACTTCCCATTCGATTTCGTCCTGGTCGGCCGTGAGTTCACGCACCACCTCGCCCGCGGCGTTGTAGCCGTAGATGCGAAAGCGCGCAGCCTGGCGCTTGAGCGCGCCCTGCGCATCACGCAGGCTGCCCGGCGCCATGGGCGGCACATGCATCAGCTCGGGGCCGACATAGTACTCATCCGGGCTATTGCCAATACGCGCCACACCAATTCCCGGGTGTATGGCAGCACGCACAATGGTGGAGTCGATTCCCATTTGTCGCCCTTTCAGTTGCTGAGGCACTGATTGCAACAAATGGTATCAAAAATGCCGAGACAAAGTTAATTATCGGGAATCGACAATCCATAGCAGCGCGCAAATCGATTCATATGAACCCATTGGCGCAAAAGATGCCGAATCGCTATTGATAATGAATTGGCAAGATAAATACCGGTTCACAGCAGCACGATGTCGTACTGCTCCTGTGCCATGGCGGTCTCGGCCTGCAGCGAGATGGGTTTCTTGATGAAGTCGGACAGGCCGGCCAGGTGCTGGCTTTCCTCGTCCAGGAACATCTCGACCACCTTGGGCGAGGCCACGATGCGGAACTCGCGCGGGTTGAACTGGCGCGCCTCGCGCAGGATTTCTCGCAGCACCTCGTAGCAGACGCTGCGCACGGTCTTCACATGGCCCTTGCCCTGGCAGACCGGGCAGGATTCGCACAGCATGTGGGCCAGCGATTCGCGCGTGCGCTTGCGCGTCATCTCCACCAGGCCCAGCTGCGAGAAGCCACCCGCCATGGTCTTGACCCGGTCGCGCCCGAGCTGGCGCTTGAATTCGGACAGCACCTCGGCCTGGTGGTCGTCGCGCACCATGTCGATGAAATCCACGATGATGATGCCGCCCAGGTTGCGCAGGCGCAGCTGGCGCGCGATCTGGTGGGCGGCTTCCAGGTTGGTCTTGAAGATGGTGTCGTCGAAGTTGCGCGCGCCCACGTAGCCGCCGGTATTGACGTCCACCGTGGTCAGCGCCTCGGTCTGGTCCACGATCAGGTAGCCGCCCGACTTGAGGTCCACCCGCCGGCCCAGCGCGCGGGCGATTTCCTCGTCGATGGCGAACAGATCGAAGATGGGCCGCTCGCCGCGGTAATGCTGCAGCTTGGGCACGGCCGCCGGCATGTACTCCTGCCCGAAGGTCATGAGCAGGGCGAACTGCTCCTTGGAGTCGATGCGGATGCTCTGCGTGCCTTCGCCCACCAGATCGCGCAGCACGCGCTGCAGCAGGTTCAGGTCCTGGTGCAGCAGCGACATGGGCGGCAGGCGCACCGAGGCCTCCTTGATGCGGCTCCAGGTCTTGCGCAGGTAGCGGATGTCGTCGGCCAGCTCGGCGTCGCTGGAGTCCTCGCCATTGGTGCGCAGGATGAAGCCGCCGCCGCCGCCGGTCTCCTTGGTGCCGACCAGGCCCTGCAGCCGGGCGCGCAGCGCGTCGCGCTCGCCCTGCGGGATTTTCTGCGAGATGCCGATGTGGTCGTCCTGCGGCAGCAGCACCAGCAGGCGTCCCGCAATGCTGATCTGCGTGGACAGGCGCGCGCCCTTGGTGCCGATCGGATCCTTGATGACCTGCACCATGATGGTCTGGCCCTCGAAAACCTGCTTTTCGATGGGCACGACAGGCATGTCCTTGCGCGCGAACATGGGGGCCTCGCCCCCTTCCTGCCGCTGCCAGACATCGGCCACGTGCAGGAAGGCCGCGCGCTCCAGGCCGATGTCGATGAAGGCCGACTGCATGCCCGGCAGCACACGCGAGACCTTGCCCAGGTACACGTTGCCGACCAGGCCGCGCTCCAGCGGGCGCTCCATGTGCAGTTCCTGGACGGCGCCGTTCTCGATGATGGCCACGCGCGTTTCCTGTGGCGACCAATTGATCAGAATGTCTTGCTGCATGCTGTGCCTGTGGTGTGCTTTGTCGTTTGTATTTCTCGGCCGGAGCGGCCCGGCAGACATCTTGCCGTGCCGCGCGCTGCCGTCGGCCGTGCGCGCCTGCCTGCACGCCCCTCGGGGCCCAGGTCGGGGAGCTGGCCTACAGCGCCCAGCCCAGCTCGCGCAACAGCGCCGCCGTCTCGAACAGCGGCAGGCCCATGATGCCCGAGTAGCTGCCTTGCAGCCACTGCACATGGGCCGCCGCACGGCCCTGTATGCCATAGGCACCGGCCTTGCCCATGGGCTCGCCCGAGGCCACGTAGGCATCGATCTGCTGAGCGCTCATGGCAGCAAAGCGAACCCGGGAGACCGACAGCGCAGCCAGGCGCCGCGCGCCATGCTGTATGGCCACGGCCGTCAGCACCTCATGCTCTCGGCCGGCAAGCCCCGTCAGCATGCGGCGTGCATCGTCGGCATCGGCGGGCTTGCCCAGAATGCGGCCGTCGAGCGCCACCGTGGTGTCCGAGCAGAGCACGGGAGCGGCAGCCAGCGCACGGCGCGCGTGGCGGGCCACGGCAGCGTCGAGCTTGAGTGCGGTCACGCGCTGCACGTAGTCGCGCGCTGCCTCGCCGGCCAGCTCGGCTTCCATGGCCTCGGCATCTTCGGCGATGTCGCCATCCGCATTGGGCAGCAAAAGCTCATGGGCCACGCCCAGCTGCTCCAGCAGTTGGCGGCGGCGGGGGCTTTGGGAGGCTAGGTAGATGAAGGGCGGCATGATGAAAATGAGAAATGCCTTCAGCCCTTTGTATCAAAGCGCCGAAGGCTATCAAAATCATAGTATCACGAGATCTTCCGATCCGCATGACACCGCCGCTGCCGCTATTCCCGGTGGTAGGGATGGCCGGCGTTGACCGACCAGGCACGGTACAGCTGCTCGATAAGGAGCACCCGCACCATGGCATGCGGCAGGGTCAGGTCCGACAGGCGTATGCGCTCGTGTGCGGCCTGCCTGAAGGCGGGGTCCAGACCGTCCGGGCCTCCGATGATGAGGGCCACGTCATCGCCCTCCAGCTGCCAGCCCTGCAGGCGCTGGGCCAGGGCCTTGGTGGTCAGATTGGTGCCGCGCTCATCGAGCACCACGATGCGCGTGCCGCGCGGAATGGCGGCCTCGATGCGCTTGCGCTCGGCCGCGTACAGGGTCTCGACCGTCTTGGAGCCGCGTGGCTCCGTCTTGACGGCCTTGAGCTCCACCTTGAGTTCCGGAGGAAAACGCTTGGCATAGTCGTCGTAGGCTGTCTGCGCCCAGTCGGGCACATGCTGGCCCACGGCCACGATCAACAGCTTCATGCAGCGTCAGCCCTGAACCGCTCAGGCCTTGGCGCGGGGAGCGCGCTTGGCTGCCGGCTTGGCGGCAGGCTTGGCAGCGGCGCCAGCCTTGGCCTTGGCCTTGGCGGGGGCGCGGTTGACCACCACGGTCTTGATGGCCTTGGGCGCCGCCGTCTTGCCGGCCGGCGACTTGGCTGCGGCCGACTTCACAGCAGCCGACTTTGCGGCAGCCGGCTTTGCCGCTGCGGAACGGGGTGCAGCGGCCTTGGCAGGGGCCGCCTTCTTGGCAGCGGGCTTCTTGGCGGCGGCGGAGGCTGCGCCAGAAGCGGCCTTCTTGGCTGCAGGCTTGTCAGCGGTTGCCGCCGCCTTCTTGGTTGCAGCCTTCTTGGCCTTTTCTTCCGCCTTGTCGGTGGCAGCCGAGCGCGTGGGCTTGGGAGCGCCCAGCTTCAGGCGTACAGGCGTCTCGCCCCAGATCTCTTCCAGGCGGTAGTACTGGCGGATGGCCGGCTGCATGACATGGACCACGGCCTGGCCGCAGTCCACGATGATCCACTCGCCGTTTTCTTCGCCTTCCTGGCGCGGCACGGGGAAACCGGCCTGCTTGACGGCGTCGCGCACGCTGGAGGCCAGCGCCTTGGTCTGGCGGTTGGAGGTGCCCGCAGCCACGATCACGCGCTCGAACAGCGGCGAGAGCTTTTCGGTATTGAAGACCTGGATGTCTTGGGCCTTGACGTTTTCAAGGCCGTCAACAATGGCGCGTTGCAGCTTGGTCACGTCGCGCTTGGCTGCGGAATCCGATTTGGTGGAAGTGGTCATCAGGCGGTGATCAATGGAATAGGAATGGGATCAATATAGCGCGAGCGCCGTGCGGCCCGTAGAGGGCTGGGCTGTAGCGGCGCTCCAAAATGCATGGAGTTCGCCCACAGATCGCCGGAAGATTTCGCGCCGAAGAAAGTGGAGAACGCAGCCAACGCTGCGCCTCAAGCTATTGAAATTATAGTTTTGCCGCCTATTCCCTTGCACGCGCGGATTTCGCCACGCCGCTCGGGATGGCGGCTCTCGGGCTCAAAGCCAGTCGCGGGGCACCAGGAATTGCTCCAGCAAAGCGCGCTCGGGGGTGCCGGGCGCGTCCTCGCGCTGGTAGCTCCAGCTCGCATGCGGTGGCATGGACAGCAAGATGGACTCCGTACGCCCGCCGGACTGCAGGCCGAAGTGCGTGCCCCGGTCCCAGACCAGGTTGAACTCCACATAGCGGCCGCGGCGGTAGCGCTGGAAATCGACCTGCTGCTGCCCGTAGTCCATGGCCTGGCGGCGCTCGACGATGGGAAGGTAGGACTCCAGAAAGGCATCGCCCACCGAACGCAGCATGTCGAAACTGCGCGCCTGGCCCAGTTCCGAGAAGTCGTCGAAGAAGATGCCGCCGATGCCGCGCTGCTCGTTGCGGTGCTTCAGGCGGAAGTACTCGTCGCACCAGGTCTTGAAGCGCGGGTAGAGCGTGTCGCCAAAAGGCGCCAGCGCATCGCGGCAGACGCGGTGAAAGTGCTGTGCATCTTCCTCGAAGCCGTAGACCGGCGTCAGGTCCATGCCGCCGCCGAACCAGCAGGTGGGTTCGTTGCCCGGCTGCCCTGCCGCACCTGAGCCGGCTGCAATCATTCGCACATTCATGTGCACCGTAGGCACAAAAGGATTGCGCGGATGGAAGACCAGGGACACGCCCATGGCCTCGAACGGCGCACCGGCCAGCTCAGGCCGGTGCTGCGTGGCCGAGGGCGGCAGCTGCGGCCCGCGCACATGCGAGAAGCCGCAGCCCGCGCGCTCGAACACGCGGCCGCCTTCCATGATGCGGGTGATGCCATCGCCCTGCAGGCGCTCGCCGGGGCCCTTGCTCCAGGCGTCGGACAGAAAGCGTGCACCGCCCTCGCCTTCCACCTGTTCCAGCGCCTGCGTGATGCGGGCCTGCAGGCCCGTCAGGTACTCGCGCACCAGGGCCACGGGCAGCGCCTGCCCGGTCGATTGCTCTGCCATGGACTCAGTTCTTCACGGCACGGAAGCCGATGTCGCGGCGGTACTGGGCACCATCGAAATGGATGCCACGCGCCACGTCATAGACCTTTTGCTGGGCCTGCTTGACGCTGTCGGCCAGCACGGTGACGCACAGTACGCGGCCACCGCTGGTGACGGGCACACCGTCCTTGAGCTGGGTGCCGGCATGGAAGACCATGGCATCGGCGGCGTCCTGCGGCAGCCCGCTGATGGCATCGCCCTTGCGCGGGTCCTCGGGGTAGCCTGCTGCGGCCATGACCACGCCCAGCGCCGTGCGGCGGTCCCATTGCAGCTCGACCTGGTCGAGCTTGGCATCGGTGGCCGCCAGCATGACGTCCACCAGATCGCTCTTGAGACGCATCATGATGGGCTGGGTCTCGGGGTCGCCCATGCGGCAGTTGAACTCCAGCGTCTTGGGATGGCCGGATGCATCGATCATCAGGCCCGCATACAGGAAGCCGGTGTAGGGAATGCCGTCCTTTTCCATGCCGCGGATGGTCGGCAGGATGATCTCGCGCATGGCGCGGGCATGCACGTCGGCCGTGACCACGGGCGCGGGCGAGTAGGCGCCCATGCCGCCCGTGTTCGGGCCCTGGTCGCCGTCCTTCAGGCGCTTGTGGTCCTGGCTGGTCGCCAGGGCCAGGACGTTCTTGCCGTCGCACAGCACGATGAAGCTGGCTTCCTCGCCGGCGAGGAATTCCTCGATCACCACGCGGGCACCGCCGTCGTTGTGGGCCACGCCGTACTTGTTGTCCACGAGCATGAAGTCCACGGCGTCGTGGGCTTCCTGCAGCGTGGTCGCAACGACCACGCCCTTGCCTGCGGCCAGGCCGTCGGCCTTGACCACGATGGGCGCACCCAGGCGATCCACATAGGCGTGGGCAGCAACCGGGTCGGTGAAAGTCTCGTAGAGCGCCGTGGGGATGCCGTGGCGCGCCATGAAGTCCTTGGAAAACGCCTTGGAGCTTTCCAGCTGTGCAGCCGCCTTGGAGGGGCCGAAGATGCGCAGGCCATGGGCACGGAACTCATCGACCACGCCGGCCGCCAGCGGAGCCTCGGGGCCGACCACGGTCAGCGTGACCTTCTCGGCCTGCGCCCACTCGCGCAGCGCCTGCGGGTCGGTGATGTTGAGGTTCTCCACCTTGCCGCCGGCCAGGCCCGTGCCACCGTTGCCGGGGGCCACATAGACCTTGGTCGATTTCGGCGATTCAGCCAGTTTCCACGCCAGGGCGTGCTCGCGGCCTCCGCCACCAATCACAAGAATTTTCATAGTTCAGCGTTGTGGTAGACGTCCTGTACGTCATCCAGGTCTTCGATCATGTCCAGCAGCTTTTGCATGCGGGCTGCGTCATCGCCTTGCAGGGCGATGGTGTTTTCCGGGCGCATGGTGACTTCAGCCACCTCCGGCGTCAGGCCCTTGGCCTGCAGCGCGTCGCGCACGGTTTCGAACTCGGCGGGTGCGGTCAGCACCTCGATGGCCCCCTCATCATCGGTGATCACGTCCTCGGCACCGGCCTCCAGCGCCACTTCCATGATCTGGTCCTCGTCGCTTCCGGGAGCAAAGATCAGTTGTCCGACATGCTTGAACTGGAAGGACACGGAACCCTCCGTGCCCATGTTGCCACCGTACTTGCTGAAGGCATGACGCACATCCGCCACAGTGCGCACGCGATTGTCGGTCATGGTGTCCACGATGATCGCCGCGCCGCCAATGCCGTAGCCTTCGTAGCGGATTTCCTCGTAGGTCACGCCTTCGAGATTGCCCGTGGCCTTGTCGATGTTGCGCTTGATGTTGTCGGCCGGCATGTTGGCCGCCTTGGCCTTTTCCACCGCCAGGCGCAGGCGCGGGTTGGCGCTGAGATCGCCCCCTCCCGTGCGTGCCGCCACCATGATTTCACGGATGATGCGAGTCCAGACCTTGCCGCGCTTTTCGTCCTGGCGGCCTTTGCGGTGCTGGATATTGGCCCATTTACTGTGTCCTGCCACAGGCTGTCCTTTGATATTGATTTAACCTTGCGGCTGGGATTTTACTTTTGACCGCATGCTCCCCCGAGGAAACCCGAAATGGCCGCTCCACTTCTGATCGCCCGCCACTCTGCCACAGAATGCCTGCTGCTGCCCGCACTGGCCAATCGACATGGCCTGATCACCGGCGCCACGGGCACCGGAAAGACCGTGACGCTGCAGAAAATGGCGGAAGGCTTCTCCGAAATCGGCGTGCCGGTGTTCATGGCCGACATCAAGGGCGACCTGTCGGGCATCAGCCAAAGCGGCAGCACCGGCGCCAAGATGGCGGCTTCGCTGCAGGAGCGCGGCATCGAGATTCCCCAGCCCCTGGCCTGCCCCACCACGCTGTGGGACGTGTTCGGCGAGCTGGGCCATCCGGTGCGCGCCACGGTTTCGGACATGGGGCCGCTGCTGATCGGGCGCATGCTGGCCCTGAACGACACGCAGATGGGCGTGCTCAACCTGGTCTTCAAGATTGCCGACGACAACGGACTGCTGCTGCTGGACCTCAAGGACCTGCGGTCCATGCTCCAGCACGTGGGCGACAACGCCAAGCAGTTCACCACCGAGTACGGCAACATCAGTGCCGCCAGCGTGGGGGCCATACAGCGCGGGCTGGTGGCCATCGAGTCGCAGGGCGGCGACAAGTTCTTTGGCGAGCCCATGCTCGACATCAACGACCTGATGCAGACCGATGCGGGCGGCAAGGGCGTGGTCAACATCCTGGCGGCCGAGAAGCTGATGAATTCGCCGCGCCTGTACTCCACCTTCCTGCTGTGGATGCTGTCCGAGCTGTTCGAGCGCCTGCCCGAGATCGGCGACTCCGACAAGCCCAAGCTGGTCTTCTTCTTCGACGAGGCCCACCTGCTGTTCAACGATGCGCCCAAGGTGCTGCTCGAACGCATCGAGCTGGTGGTGCGCCTGGTGCGCTCCAAGGGCGTGGGCGTGTATTTCGTCACGCAAAACCCGATGGACGTGCCCGACACCGTGCTGGCCCAGCTGGGCAATCGCGTGCAGCACGCGCTGCGCGCCTTCACGCCGCGCGACCAGAAGGCCGTCAAGGCCACGGCCACCACGATGCGGCCCAAGCCGGGGCTGGACATCGAGGCCGCCATCACGGAGCTGGCCGTGGGCGAGGCCCTGGTGAGCTTCCTCGATGAAAAGGGCCGCCCCGGCATCACCGAACGCGCCTATGTCATTCCACCGGGCAGCCAGATCGGTCCGATCAGCGAGGAGCAGCGCAAGGTCTTGCTGGCGCAATCGCTGGTGGCAGGTGTCTATGAAAAGGCGGTGGACCGCGAATCGGCCTACGAAGTGCTGCGCGGACGCACGGCAGCATCCGGCGACGGGGCCTCGCCGGCAGGCCCTGCCGGAGCCGCACCCGCCGCCAGCGAAGGCGGCGGCGCCATGATGGACGGGCTCAAGGACCTGCTGTTCGGCACCACAGGCCCGCGCGGAGGCAAGCACGACGGCCTGGTTCAGACCATGGCCAAGTCCACCATGCGCACCATGGGCAATTCGCTGGGCAAGGAAATCCTGCGCGGCGTGCTCGGCGGCATCCTGGGCAACAAGAAGCGCTGAAGCGCTGGCGCACCGGCACTGCGCCGCATCAAACACCATAGCACCCAGCCGTTGCCATGCAACGGCTGGCGCATTTCGGGGCGCTGAAAGCCTGCGCATGCGGCTATGATCGAAACCGCCTCCATCCACTTTGCGGAACCGCACGCCATGACGACGAACAGCCCTCCCTCGCTGCCCACCTATGACGACGTTGCCGCCGCAGCCGGCCGGCTGGAGGGCGTGGCCCACCGCACCCCCATACTGCGCAGCCGCACCGCCGACGAGCTGCTGGGCGCCCAGCTGTTCTTCAAGTGCGAGAACCTGCAGCGCACGGGTGCCTTCAAGATACGCGGCGCCTACAACGCGCTGTCGCAGTTCACCCCCGAGCAGCGCAAGCGCGGCGCCCTGGCCTTCTCTTCGGGCAACCATGCCCAGGCCGTGGCACTGGCCGCGCAGATGCTGGACATGCCCGCGCTCATCGTCATGCCCGAGGATGCGCCTGCCTCCAAGATGGCGGCCACCCGCTCCTACGGCGCCCAGGTGGTGACCTATGACCGCTTCACCGAGGACCGCGAAGCCATCTCCCGGCGCCTGGCCGACGAGCGCGGCATGACGCTGATCCCGCCGTTCAACCACCGCGACGTGATTGCCGGCCAGGGCACGGCGGCCAAGGAGTTGTTCGAGGAGGTGCCCGATCTGGACTACCTGTTCGTCTGCCTGGGCGGCGGCGGCCTGCTGTCGGGCAGCCTGCTGGCAGCCGGACAGCTCGCCCCGCGCTGCAAGGTCTACGGCGTCGAGCCCCAGGCCGGCGACGATGCCCGCCAGTCGCTGCGCGCAGGCCGGATCGTGCAGATCCCCACGCCCCACACCATTGCCGACGGCGCGCAGACCCAGTCCATCGGCGATATCACATTCGCCATCATCCGCGAGCATGTCGAAGATATCCTGGCCGTGGCGGACGAGCATCTGGTGCAGGCCATGCGCTTTTACGCGGAACGCAAGAAAATCGTGGTCGAACCCACGGGTGCGCTCTCGCTGGCGGGCGCCCTGCATGGCGGGGTTGCGCTGTCGGGCGCACGCGTGGGCATTCTCATCAGCGGCGGCAATGTGGACCTGGCGCGCTACGCGCGCTTTCTGCACGACTGAACCGACCCCTGGCGCCGGACCCAAAATACCGGCGCCCTTTTTTCCAGAAGAAAACCATGAGTACTCTGCACCTGATCGACCACCCGCTGGTCCAACACAAGCTCACGCTGATGCGCCGCAAGGAAGCCAGCACCAACAGCTTCCGCCGCATGCTGGGCGAGCTGTCCACGCTGATGGCCTACGAGATCACGCGTGACATGCCGCTGCAGGACATCGAGATCGAGACCCCGCTGGAGACCATGACCGGCAAGGTCATCGACGGCAAGAAGCTGGTGCTGGTGTCCATCCTGCGCGCCGGCAACGGTTTCCTCGACGGCATGCTCAACGTCGTGCCCGGCGCGCGCATCGGCCACATCGGCCTGTACCGCGACCCCGAGACGCTGCAGCCCGTCGAGTACTACTTCAAGATGCCCTCCGAGATGGAAGAGCGCGACGTGCTGGTCGTCGATCCCATGCTGGCCACGGGCAATTCGGCCGCCGCCGCCGTGGCGCGCCTGAAGCAGCTGAACCCGAAGTCCATCAAGTTCATGTGCCTGCTGGCCGCGCCCGAAGGCGTGGCCACCATGCAGAAGGCCCATCCCGACGTGGACATCTACACGGCCGCCGTGGACCGCCAGCTGGACGCCCACGGCTACATCCTGCCGGGCCTGGGCGACGCGGGCGACCGAATCTTCGGCACCAAGTGAGCCGCCGGGCGCTGGGCGCTGGGCGCCTGCACCCACAAAAAAGCCGCACGATGTGCGGCTTTTTTGCTTGGCAGCGGGGACAGCGTCATCAATCCACCAGGCCCGCGTAGACGTTCTGCACGTCATCGTCGTTCTCGATGCCGGCCAGGAAGTCCTGCACTTCCTCCTGCTGCTCAGCCGACAGGCTGGCCATGCTGACCGGCGTCTTGGCCTTGTAGCCCAGCTTGGCCGACAGCACCTTGAAGCCCTGGGCCGGCAGCGCCTTGCTCACGGTATCGAGGTCGGTGGGGTCGGTGATGAACAGCGTCGTGCCCTCTTCCTCGCCGGGCTCGAAGTCCTGTGCACCGGCCTCGATGGCGGCCAGTTCGGCATCGGCGCCGCCTTCGGGCTCGCCTTCGATCATGCCCACATGGTCGAAGTCCCAGGCCACGGCCGTCATCTGGCCCTTGCGAAAGCACACGCGCATGTTGGGTGCCGTGCGGTTCACGTTGTCGGTCAGGCACTCGATCATCACCGGCACGCGGTTGGGGCCGTAGCCTTCATAGACCACGCGCTCGTAGTTGACGGCATCGGCACCCACGCCCGAGCCCTTCTTGATGGCACGCTCGAGCGTGTCCTTGGGCATGGAGGCCTTGCGTGCGGCTTCCACCGCCATGCGCAGGCGCGAGTTGCCTGCCGGATCGGCGCCGGCGCGCGCCGCGACGATGATTTCCTTGACAAGCTTGCCAAACAGCTTTCCCTTGGCGTCGGCGACCAGCGCCTTGCCCTTTGCTTTCCATTGCGCGCCCATGGCTGCTTTTCCCTTGCGGATTCTCTGGTGGGTAGGAGGCGCCGCCGCCCGCCCCCGCAGAGACCCGGCCCGGCGCCGAAAGAGCGCTGTTTATACACCCGCGCAAGTGGCTGCGCGGGCTTTTTGCGCAGTGGTTGACAGGTCGCCGCAGGCTCTGGTGGCGTCGTGCATGATGCTGGCTTGTGCGAAGCCCCCTGCCTGCGCTGCACCGCCGCCGACGTCAACGGCGGTGCATCCGGCTTCCCGTCTTGTCCCCTCATCACAGGAGCATCGGCATGCCGCCATCCCTATCCGCCGCCCTCGCCATCAGCACCCTGGGCCTGTCCGGCGCACTGTGGGCCGCCAGCCCCAACCTCTCCACAGAAATCGTCGCCGAAGGCCTGGAGCACCCCTGGGCCATGGCTTTCCTGCCGGATGGGCGCTACCTGGTGACCGAGCGGCCGGGCCGCATGCGCATCGTGCAGGGCGACGGAAGGCTGGGCGCTCCCCTGGCGGGCCTTCCGGCCGTGGAGGCCGCAGGCCAGGGCGGCCTGCTGGACGTGGTGCTGGACAGCGACTTCGCGCGCAACCGCCAGCTGTACTTCTGCTACTCCGAGCCCGGCAGCGGCGCCGACAGCGGCAAGAACAGCACGGCGCTGGCCAGCGCCCGGCTGTCCGACGATGCCAGCCGGCTGGAGCAGGTGAAAGTGCTGTTCTCGCAGCGCCCCAGGTACGCGAGCGCATTGCATTTCGGCTGCCGCATCGTGGAGCGCAGAGTGGACGGCAAGAGCGATGGCACGCTGTTCCTGGCGCTGGGCGAGCGCTCGCGCTACAAGGAAGAGGCCCAGAACCTGCAAAGCCACCTGGGCAAGATCGTGCGCATTGCCAAGGACGGCAGCGTGCCCAGGGACAACCCCTTTGTCGGCCGCGCGGATGCCTGGCCCGAGATCTGGAGCTACGGCCACCGCAACGCCCAGGGCGCGGCGCTGGCGCCCGATGGCAGCCTGTGGATGCATGAGCACGGCCCGCAGGGCGGCGACGAGGTCAACCGGCCCGAGCCCGGCAAGAACTACGGCTGGCCCGTGATCACCTACGGCGAGAACTATGGCGGCGGCAAGATCGGCGCCGGCATCACGCGCAAGGAGGGCATGGAGCAGCCACTGCACTACTGGGTGCCGTCGATCGCCCCCTCAGGCATGGCCTTTGTGACCAGTGACAGGTATGGGGCGCAATGGAAGGGATCGCTGGTCGTGGGCTCGCTCAAGTTCCAGCGGCTGGAGCGCCTGACGATCAGGTCCGGGAAGGTGACGGCCAGCGAGCAGGTGCTGCCGCGCCTGGGCCAGCGCGTGCGCGATGTGCGCCAGGGACCGGACGGCTGGCTTTACCTGCTGACGGACGCCCAGGGCGGGCAGTTGCTGCGCGTCACCGCCACGCCCTGAGTCCCGTCACGCGCGGCGGCTCACTGCACGGTGATGCCGTTGGCCTTGACCACGGCATCCCAGCGCTTGCGCTCGGCGGCCACGAAGCCCGTGAAGGCTGCGGAGGAGCTGCCCACGGGCGTCAGGCCCAGTTTCTCCAGGCTGGCGCGCGTGGCCGGCAGGGCCAGGGCCTTTTGCACCAGGTCCTGCAGCTTCTGCACGGTCTCGGGCGCGGTGCCTGCGGGCAGGAAGAAGCCGTTCCACTCCGTCACCTCGAAGCCCTTGATGCCGCTTTCCGCCACCGTGGGCACGTCGGGCAGGTCCGGCATGCGCTTGGCCGAGGACACGGCCAGCGCCTTGAGCTTGCCGCCCTTGACATAGTTGATGCTGGAGGCCGCGTTGGCAAAGTACACATCGACCTGGCCGCCCATGACATCGACGATGGCGGGCGCCCCGCCCTTGTAGGGAACGTGGACGGCATCGAACTTGGCGTCTGCCTTGAGCAGTTCCGTCGCCATCTGGGCCAGGCTGCCCGGGCCGTAGGAGGCATAGGTGAGCCTGCCGGGCTTTTGCCGCGCGGCATTCATGAAGTCGGCCAGGCTGTTGTAGGGCGAGGATGGCGCGGCCACGAGAATGTTGGGCACGCTGATGGCCTGGGACACGGCAATGAAGTCCTTGGCCGGGTCATAGGGCAGCTTGCGCAACGCGGGGTTGATGGCGAAGGACGATGCGTCATACAGCACCGTATAGCCATCGGCCTTGGCACGCGCCACGAGGGCTGCACCAATGGCGCCGCTGGCGCCGGCCTTGTTGTCCACCACCACGGTCTGACCCGAGACCTCGCCCAGCGCCTTGGCGATGATGCGCGCCGCATTGTCCGCACCGCCGCCGGCCGAGAACGGCACGACGACCGTGATGGCCTGCGCGGCCGGATAGTCGGCCGCATGCAGCGTGCCCTGGAAAAGTCCCAGTCCCAGGCCCAGCCCCAAGGCCAGCACCGTCATGGCGGGCCGCAATGTCTTGATCTTCTTCACGTTTCTGTCTCCTGTTGCTCCATGGTGAAAACCTGGGCTGCGAGGCTTGCGTACCCCGCGCCCTCAATCGAATCCGTACAGCTCGGCGGCGTTGTCCACCAGCACGCGGGCGCGCAGCGCCGCATCGGAAATCCAGCGTGACAACAAGGCCAGCAGCATCGGGGTCTGCGGCGGATGGGCAGCTTCGGTGACATGGGGCCAGTCGCTGCCCCAGACCAGGCGCTGCGGGGCCTCGGCCACCCAGGCCTGCGCCAGCGCGTCGCAATCGGCATAGCCTGCGGCCAGGCCCGCCCGGCTGTTCAGATACGGGCCCGAGAGCTTGATCCAGGCCCTGCCCTGCTGCACCAGCCCACGGACCACACCGAAGGCAGGCTGGTGCACGCCTGCGCCGTCAGTGCTGTCAGCCAGCCGCGCCATGTGGTCGAACACCAGGGTGCATGGCAGCCGCTGCAGCAGCGCCGCATGGGCCTCGATCTGGCTGGCCAGCCAGTGCAGTTGCACATGCCAGCCCAGCGCGGCAATGCGCTCGGCCAACGGCTCCAGCATGTCCAGCCGCACGGCTGCATCGTGCTCGGTGTGCAGCGAAAAGCGGATGCCGCGAATGCCGCCGTCATGCAGCGCCCGCAGCTGTGCGTCGGTGATATCGGGGTGCACCACGGCAATGCCGCGCGTGCTTGCTGCGCCCAGGGACTGGATGGCGTGCAGCGTGGCCCGGTTGTCCGTGCCATGCGCACGCGGCTGGACGATGACGGCCCGCTCAAGCCCCATGGCGCCGCGCAGCCGCGCATAGTCGGCAGCCGTGGCATGGGCGCGCATGGCCTGCGGAGCCTCGGCCCCAAAACGCGTATCAAAACGCGGATCGAAGACGTGCAGATGGGCGTCGCAGGCGCCAGCGGGCAGTGCCTGCATCAACAGCCCTCTTGTGCGGCGGCCTTCAGGGCCTCGGTATGCTGGCCTAGCGTGGGCGCGGCAAAGGCCGGCGGACCGGGCGTGCGGTCGAACTCCACGGCGCCGGCAAAGCCCCGGTAGCTGCCCAGGGTCGGGTGCTCGAAACGGGTGACCATGCCTTCGGCCTGCACCTGCGGGTCGTCGAACATGTCTTCCACCGTGCGGGCCGCCGCGCAGGGCACTTCCTCACCGAACAAGGCCTCCCATTCCAGCGCGCTGCGCCCCGCCAACGCCTGGCGCAGCAGGGGCACCAGCACGTCGCGGTGCTGGGCGCGCTTGCGCACGGAGTCGTAGCGCTCGTCACCGGCCAGCTCGGGCAGCCCCAGCTTGCGGCACAGCGCCTCCCAGAAATGCGCGGTATTGGCCGAGATGTAGAGATAACCTTCGCGCGTCGGGTGGATGCCCGTGATGCCGCCGGAGCGCATGTCGCGCCCCACCTCGCGCGGCTCGCCCTCGGCCCAGACCATGCGTGCGGACTGCATGGTCAGTGCCGCGCGCAGCAGGGACACGCCCACATGCTGGCCCAGCCCGCTTTTCTCGCGCTCGTACAGCGCCGACGACACGCCGCCCGCCACCAGGGCCGAGGCGTAGTAGTCCACCACGGAGCCGTAGAGAATCTCGGGCGGCCCGCCAGCCTTGCCCTGCATGGCGCACATCCCGGTCATGGTCTGCAGCACCTGGTCGTAACCCGCCTTGGCCTTGAGCGGACCCCGGCTGCCGTAGCCGGTGACGCTGCAATAGACGAGGCGTGGGTTGATGGCGGCCAACTGCGCAAAACCGATGCCCAGCCGCTCGGGCACGCCGGGCCGGAAGTTGTGGACCAGCACATCGGCCTCGCGCACCAGGCGCAGCAGCACGGCGTGGTCGGCCTCGTCCTTCAGGTCCAGCACCATGCCCCACTTGCTGCGGTTCACGCCCAGGAAGGCGCGGCTTTCAGCCTCCAGCGTGGACGGGTACTTGCGCAGGTTGTCGCCCACGGGCGGCTCGACCTTGATCACCTCAGCGCCCTGGTCCGCCAGCAGCGAGCAGCCATACGGTCCCGCGATATAGGCGCTCAGGTCCAGCACGCGCACGCCGCTGAGCGGGCCTTTCGGCCCCTGGCGTTCACCGGGCACAAAACTCATTCGTTTCTCCTGATAGGGAAGCGGGAAGGCCTGGGGCACCTCCCGCCAAAGGCCGGGTTCAATCGGCCTGGATATTGCGGTCCTTGGCGAGCTGCTTCCAGCGCGCCACGTCGCTGCGGATCACCTGTGCGAACTGCTGCGGCGTCACGGGGTTGGCAATGGCGCCTTCGCGCAGGAAGCTGGCCTGGATGGTCGGCTTGGCCAGCACCTGGTTCACGGCCTGGTTGAGGCGGTCCACGATGTCGGCTGGCGTGCCCGCAGGCGCCAGCAGCCCCCACCACAGATCGAATTCGTAGCCCGGGATGGCTGTTGCCATGGGCGTCAGGTCCGGCGCAATGGGGCTGGGCTTGAGACTGGTGATGCCGATGGCGCGCAGCTTGCCGTTGCGCACCATGGGCAGGATGGACGGGCCGCTGGAGACCAGCATCTGCACCTGGTTGCCGATCACGTCGGTCACGGCCGGACCCTGGCCCTTGTAGGGCACATGCATGATGTCCATGCCCGGCACCATGGAGCGCATCATCTCGGTCGCGAAGTGGTTGATGCTGCCGGTGCCCGAGGTGGCGTAGTTGAACTGGCCCGGGCTGGCCTTGATGGCGCGCACCAGATCCTGCGGCGTCCTGGCCGGGAATTCGTTGTTCACGGCCACCACCAGCGGGCCCTTGGCAAACATGGCCACGGGCGCCAGGTCCTTGACGGGATCGAAGGGCATCTTGGCCTGCACCGCGGCATTCGTGGTCATGCTCGACGACACCGCCACCAGCGTGTAGCCGTCTGCCGCCGCCTTGGCCACCGAGGCCGTGCCGGTGTTGCCGCTGGCACCGGGCCGGTTGTCCACGATCACGGTCTGCTTGAGCAGATCGCCCATTTCCTTGGCCACCTGGCGTGCGAACACATCGTTGGAGCCTCCCGGCGGATAGGGAACCACCATGGTGATGGCCTTGGACGGGAAGGCGCCCTGCGCCATCAATCCCGGCGAAGCCAGCCCGGCCAGCGTGGCCACCGTTGCCGTGGCCGCCAGCGCCACCAGCCTGCGCCGCGTGCGGCAATGCGAAATGCTCATGTCTTTGTCTCCTGTCCTGTTTCTTGTCGTTGTGTTGCCCGGCATGCAGGACGCCGGTACACCGGAATGCCAGAACCCTATTCAGGCCACCAGCAGCCCCTGTGCATGCGCCGCAGCCACGATGGCCTGGGCACGCAGCACAAAGGGCTTGTCCACCATCTTTCCGTCCACCACATAGGCGCCCAGCGCATTGGCGTCAGCCTCGCGGGCCGCCTGGACCACCTTCAGCGAGTGGGAAATCTCCTGCTCGGTCGGCTGGTAGACCGCATTGGCCAGCGCGACCTGGCTGGGGTGTATGCACGTCTTGCCCAGAAAGCCCAGGCCGCGCGACAGCCGCGCCTCGGCGCTGAAGCCGTCGCTGTCGCGGATGTCGGCAAAGGCGCCGTCATAGGCATAGATGCCTGCCTCGGCAGCGGCCATGCGCACGGCAAGCAGCACCTGGGCAATGGCGGCGGGCTCGCGCCGGTTCACGCCAAAGGGCTCGAACAGGTCGCCCAGCCCCATCTGCAGGCCGGCCACGCTGGCGTGGGCGCCGGCCAGTTCGGCAGCGCAGCGCAGGGCGCGAGGTGTTTCGATGTTGAGCAGCAGGCCAGGCGCCTGGGGCACGCCGTTGGCATCTGCCGCATCGGCAATGCGCTGTGCGGCCTCGCGCACCTGCTGCACGGTCTCGGGCTTGGGCAGGTTGATGAGGTGCACGCCGTCGCGCACCATCTCGGCGATGTCGGCGCCGAAATGCGGCGTATCCATGGCGTTGACGCGCACGATGAGCGTCTTGCCATGGCCCCGGCTTTCAGGGCTGAGCAGGAAGCTGCGCAGCAGGCTGCGCGCCTCGTCCTTGCGCGCTTCGGCCACCGCGTCCTCCAGGTCGAAGGACAGCGCGTCGGCCTCGCCGGCCAGGGCCTTGGCGAACAGCTCGGGACGCGATGCGGGAACAAACAGTTTGCTTCTCATGGCCCGCATTGTGGGCGGCAGAAAGCCAAGAGAAACACAGGTAATATTTGTTCAAACCACACAAATTCTTTGTTTATGGAAACCAGCTACCTGCACAGCTTCCTGCTTGTGGTGGAGACCGGCTCCATGGCCGAGGCCGCGCGGCGCCTGGATATCACGGCCGCCGCCGTGGCCCAGCAGATCCGCATCCTCGAGCGCGAGTTCGACGCCCCCCTGCTGGCCCGCGCAGGCCGCACCGTGCTGCCCACCCCGGCCGGCCACCGCCTGGCCCAATCCGCGCCGCAGTTGCTGCGCGAACTGGCCAATGCCAAGACCCATGTCAGCCAGGAAGGCACGGCCGGGGAACTGGTCATAGGCACCATCAACACGGCGCTGCACAGCCTGCTGCCCGACATCCTGGCCGGCTTCGTGAAGAAGTGCCCCGACGCCAAGGTGTTCCTGCGGTCGGCCACCACGCGCGAGCTGTACGAGGCCGTGCGGCAGGGCGAGCTGGATGCGGCGGTCTGCCTGCACCCCTCGTTCGCCCTGGCCAAGACCTTCGACTGGACACTGCTGCGCGAGGAGCCGCTGGTGCTGCTGGTGCCGCGCCAGCTGGCGCACCTGGACCCGCACACGCTGCTGCGCACCCAGCCGCTGATCCGCTATGACCGCAGCCTGGGCGGCGGCCAGATGGTGGAGCGCTACCTGCGCGCCGCGCAGATCGCTCCACAGGAGCGCTTTGAACTGAGCTCGCTGGTGGCGATTGCCATGATGGTGGACAGGGGCCTGGGCGTCTCCCTGGTGCCCGACACGGCCCTGAACCTGCCCGATGGCCAGGGCGTGGTGCGGCTGGCCCTGCCCGAGGAATCGCAGTCGCGACGCTTCGGTGTGATGTGGCTGCGCTCTTCGGCACGCCTGCCGCTGATCCACAAGCTGGTGGAATGCGCGCGCACCGTGGTCAGGCAGCGCGGCGGTCCTCGCGCTGCCGCACGCGCAGCAACCAGGTCACCATAGGCCGCACCTTCAGGACTCCGCCACGGCCGCCGTGGCAACCAGGTCCTGGAACCTGCGCAGCACCGCAGACGCATCGCCCACGCGCGTGGCCAGATGCAGCGGAGCGGCCAGCCCCGGGCATTGCGACAGCGTGCGGTAGGCAATGCCGTCGCTGCGCAGGCGCTGCATGGAGGCCGGCACGATGGACAGCCCCAGCCCTGCCGAGACCAGGCTCAGCGTCGCCGTCATGCGCGGCGCCTCCTGCACCACGCGCGGGCTGAAACCGGCCTCCAGGCAGGCCTTGAGAATAGCGTCGTACAGGCCCTGCCCCACCCTGCGCCGGTACAGCACGAAATCCTCCGAGGCGAGCTGCGGCAAAGGCACGGGCCGGCGCAATGGGCGTGCCAGCGCATGCCCTGCCGGCAGGGCCAGCAGCATGGGCTCCTCCAGAATCGGCACGGCCTGCAGCCCCTGGCTGCCGTGCAGGGGCGAGCGCACAAAGGCCGCGTCCAGCCGCTCTTGCAGCAATGCATCCATGAGCTCGCCCGTGCCCGCCTCCTCCAGCGCCACGGCCACGCCGGGCACCTGCTGGCGGAACATGCGCAGCACGCCGGGCACGAAGGGATGCAGTGCGGCAGAGCTGGTGAAACCCACGGCCAGCCGGCCCGTCTCGCCGCGGGCGGCGCGGCGCACCACCTCGGCCAGCCCATCGGAGCGGGCCAGCAGAGCCCTGGCCTCTTCCAGCAGCGCCAGCCCCGCCGCCGTGGGCCGCACGCCGCGCGGCAGGCGCTGCACCAGCTCCACGCCCAATTCGTGCTCCAGGCCCTGCAGCAATCGCGTCAGCGGCGGCTGCTGCATGCCCAGGCGCTCGGCCGCGCGCGTGATGTGGCCTTCCTCGGCGATGGCGACAAAGGCGCGCAGTTGGCGAAGCTCGGGCACATCAATACTTTCAAGGTATGGGAAGGCTTCGATTGTGGCATTTGCAATCATGAATGGACGGATTTACGCTCGCGCCCCACAAACACACCTACCTGAAAGGCAACACGATGACCTGGTCCGCAAAGCAGTACACAACGTTCGAGCAGGAACGCACCCGCCCCGTGCGCGACCTGGTGGCCGCCATTCCCGATCTGCCTGGCCGCGCCGTGCGGCTGGCCGTGGACCTGGGCTGCGGCCCCGGCAACTCCACCGAGGTCCTGGCCCAGCGCTTCCCCGGGGCCACCATGATGGGACTGGACAATTCCGAGGACATGCTGGATGCCGCACGCAAGCGGCTGCCGGGCACGGCCTTCTGCCTGGCCGACATCGCCACCTGGCAGCCCGACCAGCCGCAGGACGTGATCCTGGCCAATGCCTCGCTGCAGTGGCTGCCCGACCACCAGCAGCTTTACCCGCGCCTCGTCAGCCACCTGGCCCCCGGTGGCAGCCTGGCCGTGCAGACACCGGACAACCTGGAAGAACCGGCCCACCGGCTGGCACGCGAAGTGGCCGCCAGCGGCCCATGGGCTGCCACGATTGGCGATGTGCGCCACCCCGCACGTCACAGCGCGGACTTCTACTACGCCCTGCTTCGCCCGCACTGCAGCAACGTCGATGTCTGGCGCACCACCTACTTCCACCCGCTGGCGGGCGGCCATGCCGCGGTGGTTGAGTGGTTCAAGGGTTCGGCGCTGCGCCCCTTCGTCGCGCCGCTGGACGAGGAGCAAAAGGCCGGCTTCTACGCAGCGTATCTGCAGGCCATCTCCCAGGCCTACCCCGCGCTGGACGATGGCACGGTGCTGCTGCCCTTCCCCAGGCTGTTCATCGTGGCCAGCCGCTGAAGCAGCGCGCCTTCGGCCCTCAGCGCGCCGGATGCAACTCGATGAGATCCCACAGATTGCCGTAGAGGTCTTCGAACACGGCCACGGTGCCGTGGGGCTTGCGCTGGGGATCCTGCACAAAGCGCACGCCGCGCGAGCGGTAGGCCTCGAAGTCGCGCAGGCAGTCGTCGGTCTGCAGGAACAGGAACACGCGCCCGCCCGCCTGGTTGCCCACGCGCGCGGCCTGTTCCTCATTCGTGGCGCGGGCCAGCAGCAGGCGCACACCGCCGCCACCGGGGGCCACGGTGACCCAGCGCTTGCCCTCGGACAGGGCGGTGTCCTCGATCAGCACGAAGCCCAGCGCGCCCACATAAAAGCGCAGCGCCTCGTCATAGTCGCGCACGGCGACGCTCACCTGTCCTATCACCTGGGGCATGGAATCCTTTGCAGCAATGGTGCGGTCCTCGGACCGCGGGGCCGCGAGGATAACGGAGCCCTGTCAATGCCCTGCCGCCCTGGCCCGTAAGCCCTGCGGCTGGCCCCACAATGGCGGCTTGCAATTGCCTCGTGAGGGACGGGAATCCATGCTGAATGCCTTGTGGCTGGGCTTTTTTCTGGTGGCGGCCGTGGCTGCGCTGGCCCAATGGCTGGTCGGTGGCCAGGCCGGGATTTTCTCGGCCATGGTGCAGGCGCTGTTTGCCATGGCCAGGCTGTCGGTCGAGGTCATGGTGCTGCTGTTCGGCACGCTGACGCTGTGGCTGGGCTTTCTGCGCATCGCAGAGAAGGCCGGCGTGGTGGAGTGGCTGGCGCGCGTGCTGGGCCCGTTGTTCGCCAGGCTCATGCCCGAGGTGCCGCGCGGCCATCCGGCCCTGGGCCTGATCACGCTGAACTTCGCGGCCAACGGGCTGGGACTGGACAACGCGGCCACGCCCATGGGCCTGAAGGCCATGCGCTCGCTGCAGGAGCTCAATCCCCGGCCCGACACCGCCACCAATGCGCAGATCCTGTTCCTGGTGCTCAATGCGTCGTCGCTGACCTTGCTGCCCGTTACCATCTTCATGTACCGCATGCAGCAGGGTGCGCCCGATCCCACCCTGGTCTTTCTGCCGATCTTGCTGGCCACCTCGGCCTCGACCCTGGTCGGCCTGCTGGCCGTGGCCGTCGTGCAGAGGCTGCCGCTGTGGAGCCCCGTGGTGCTGGGCTACCTGCTGCCGCTGGGCCTGGCGCTGGCGGGCTTCATGGCCTTTCTGGCCACGCTGTCGGCGGCCGCGCTGGCGCAGCTGTCATCGCTGCTGGGCAACCTGACGCTGTTTGCCCTGATCGTGCTGTTCGTCACCCTGGGCGCCTGGCGCAAGGTCGCGGTCTACGACAGCTTCATCGAGGGCGCCAAGGAAGGCTTTGACGTGGCCAAGGGCCTGCTGCCCTACCTGGTGGCCATGCTCTGCGCCGTGGGCGTGTTCCGCGCATCGGGCGCGCTGGAGTATGCGCTGTCGGGCATACGCTGGGTGGTCGATGCCATGGGCATGGACGCCCGCTTCGTGGACGCCCTGCCCACGGCCCTGGTCAAACCCTTCTCGGGCAGCGCGGCGCGCGCCATGCTGATCGAGACCATGCAGACCCAGGGCGTGGACAGCTTCGCCGCCCTGGTGGCCGCCACCATCCAGGGCAGCACCGAAACCACCTTCTACGTCCTGGCCGTCTACTTCGGCGCCGTGGGCATACAGCGTGCCCGCCACGCCGTGCCCTGCGCCCTCGTCGCCGAACTGGCCGGCGTGGTGGCGGCCATCGTGGTCTGCTACAAGTTCTTTGGCTGAAGGCACAAATGGGCGCTGCGCCTGAAGCCGACGCGGTCCAAGGCGAGGAAGACCGAGCAAGTGCCTACGCCGGCCGCCCCGCCGCGAGGGTGTCGCACCTCTCGGGAGAAGCCGCGCAGCGGCTCAGGGGGAACTAAAGTTCCGGCATGATCGCCTCGGCATAGTCATACAGCGCCCCCAGGATTTCCTCGCCGCGCTCGTCGGCAGTTTCCGATAGCTGATCGACCATGGCAAACATCTGCTCGGCCGTGCGTGCGCCGCCCTTTCCTTCGATCAGGCAGGCCGCGCAGTGCTGCAGCCAGCGCTGGCGCTCGGCCGGGTTCAGGCTGGCGGGGAAATTGCGGGCGCGGTAGCGGAACAGCAGCTCGGTCAGGCGGGCATCGTCGAAGCCCGTGCGGTCCAGCGCCAGCTCCTGCGCGGACAGGCTGCGCAGGTGGTTCAGGCGGCGCCGGTCCTCATTGCCCACGAAACCGCCGTACAGGTCCTGGTCGGCATCCAGCCCTTCCTGCGCAGGGCGCTGGTGAACGGCACGCCACAGCGCGCTCATGTCGGGCAGGTCACGTGCAATGGCCGCATGGCCCATGCACTGCTCCACATCGATGCCCCATTGCGCGGCCATGGCCGGGCTCAGCGTCTTGAGGCTGCCGACCACCATGGGCGACTTGTTGAAGTGGATGCTCTTGATGGGCAGGCGCTGCATGCCTTCGGGCAGGTCGGCCGCGCGCGAGAACAGGCGCAGGCGCAGCGTGTCCACGTCGATGGAGGCCAGCTCGGACGGGTCCTGCGCCAGATCCCAGCAGATGATCTCGTTCTTGTTGGTGGGGTGCGTGGCCAGCGGCCACATGACGGCGATGCAACCGCTCTCGGGCCGGATCATGCCGCTGACGTGCAGGAAGGGCCTGGCATGCGCCGGCTCGGCCGGCAGGCCCATTTCCTGCAGCACCCGGTCCTTCTTGTGCAGCGAGAAGGCGAAGTCGAACAATCTGGGCTGGACCTTGCGGATCAGCCGGGCCAGCCCGATGGTGGCACGCACGTCGGACAGGGCATCGTGCGCCTTCTCGTGCAGCAGGCCGTTGGCGCGGGCCAGGTCCTCGAGCTTGAAGCTTGGAGATCCATCCTCCTTTTTCGGCCAGACAATGCCTTCTGGGCGCAGCGCATAGACCATGCGCACCACGTCCAGCAGGTCCCAGCGCCCGCAGCCGTTTTGCCATTCGCGCGCATAGGGGTCGATGAGGTTGCGCCAGAACATGAAGCGCGTGATCTCGTCGTCAAAACGGATGGTGTTGTAGCCCACGCCCACGGTGCCGGCCTGGGCCAGTTCCGCCTCGATGCGGGCGGCGAACTGGGCCTCGGGCATGCCCTGCTCCAGGCATTGCTGGGGCGTGATGCCGGTGATCAGGCAGGACTGCGGATCGGGCAGGTAGTCGCCTGCCGGCTGGCAGTACCACATGACGGGCTCGCCGATTTCATTGAGTTCCGCATCGGTGCGGATGCCCGCGAATTGCGCGGGCCGGTCATAGCGCGGCTGGGCGCCGAAGGTCTCGTAGTCGTGCCAGAAGAAGGTATGGGCCATCGGGCGAGTATGCCTGCGAAAAAAGTGCGTCCGGACATCACAGCAAGGGTGAGCAAAGGCGCGCGCCGGAGTCGAACAGGCGCAGTGCGAAGCCCAGGTCGCGCTTGAAATGCACGCGCTGCGCCTGCTCCAGGTCCAGCTCGAACTGGCGCGCCAGGTCGCCATTGAGCTGGGGCCCGTAGGCGATGGCGCAGACTTCGTAGTTCAGGAAGAAGCTGCGGTAGTCGAAGTTGGCCGTGCCGATGATGGAGATGCTGCCGTCCACCACCAGCGTCTTGGAGTGCAGCATGCGCGCCTTGTATTCGTAGACGCGCACGCCGCAGCGGATCAGTTCGTCGTAGTAGGAGCGCGCGGCCGCCGTGACCAGGGCCGAATCGGAGCGGCGCGGCACCAGCAGCTGCACATCCACGCCGCGCAGCGAGGCATTGGTGAGCGCGGCCAGCGCGGCCTCCGTGGGAACGAAGTACGGCGTGGTCAGCCAGACACGCTCCTCGGCCGCGTTGATGGCCGCAAGATGGGCGCGGTAGATGGCCTGCAGGCCGTTGTCGGGGCCGGAGGTGATGACCTGCACGGGCAGCGGGCCCTCGGGTGCGTCCGGCAGCAGCAGGTCGATGTCGGCGGGCTCGCTCTTGGGGTCCTTTTCGAGGGCGTAGGCCCAGTCCTCGAGGAACACGGTCTGCAGCCAGTTGACGATGGCGCCCTCCAGGCGCAGGTGCACGTCGTGGTAGGCATCGGGCATGACACGCGCGTTCTCTTCGTCGGTCACGTTGACGCCGCCCGTGAAGCCCACCTTGCCGTCGCACACCAGGATCTTGCGGTGGGTGCGGAAGTTGATGACCGGGCGCAGCCGCCGGCCGATCTTGGTGCCATGGAACAGCGCGACCTCGGCGCCCGCATCCTCCAGCGGCTGCAGAAAGCGCCGCCCCAGCTTCTTGGAGCCCAGGGCATCCACCAGCAGGCGCACCTGTATGCCTGCGCGGGCCCGCTGTATGAGCAGGTCGCGCAGGGCCGTGCCGGTCTGGTCGGGCTCGAAGATGTAGTACTCGAGGTGGATGTGGTGGCGCGCGGCATTCACCGCGTCGATGATGGCGTCGAAGGTGGCCGCGCCACCGACCAGCAGCCGCAGGTCGGTGGCCGTGCTCACCGGAAAGTCGCTGGTGGCGGCCACCAGTCGCGCGACCTGGTGCAGGCGCTCGGGACTGCCGGGCATGCGCTCGCGCAGCCGCTGCACGCCCGAGCGCACGCGCGATGTCTTGCGCGCGCGCAGCCGCTTGATGCGCTGGCGCTTGAGCCGTTGCGGGCCGAAGAAATAGTAGATGGCCAGCCCGCCCACGGGAATCGCCGCCATGGACAGCAGCCAGCTCAGTGTGGCCACGGGTGCGCTGCGCTGCAAAAGGATCCACACCGCGACGATCACCACATAGACCGACCAGGTCACCGACAGCAGCAGCAGCGCATTCTCATGGGTCAGGTACTGACGAAGCCACTCCACAAAGACTCCTTCGGGCGGATCAAAGAAAAAGCCGGCAGCCCGGGGGGCTGTCGGCTTGCGCGATGGGCATCAGGCGATGCACATCAGTCGGCGGTGGCCTCTTTGGGCTCGGCCGGCTCGGAAGCCGGGTCCTGCTTGGGCTGGGGCGTGATGTCGAGCTTGACTTCGCCCTTGTCGGCATCGTCGGCGTCGGCCACCCAGTCCACTTCCAGGCGGCCACCGTCGACCAGCTGCCCGAACAGCAGTTCGTCGGCCAGCGAGCGCCGGATGGTGTCCTGGATCAGGCGCTGCATGGGACGGGCGCCCATGAGCGGATCGAAGCCCTTCCTGGCCAGGTGCTTGCGCAGCGCATCGGTGAAGGTGACCTCCACGCGCTTTTCGGCCAGTTGCTGCTCCAGCTGCAGCAGGAACTTGTCGACCACGCGCAGGATGACCTGCTCGTCCAGCGGCTTGAAGCTGACGATGGCGTCCAGACGGTTGCGGAACTCCGGCGTGAACAGGCGCTTGATGTCGCCCATTTCGTCGCCGGCCTGGCGCGGGTTGGTGAAGCCGATCGAGGCCTTGTTGATGGTCTCTGCACCCGCGTTCGTGGTCATGATGAGGATCACGTTGCGGAAGTCGGCCTTGCGCCCGTTGTTGTCCGTCAGCGTGCCGTGGTCCATGACCTGCAGCAGCACGTTGAAGATGTCCGGATGTGCCTTCTCGATTTCGTCGAGCAGCAGCACCGAATGCGGCTTCTTGGTCACGGCCTCGGTCAGCAGGCCGCCCTGGTCAAAGCCCACATAGCCCGGAGGCGCGCCGATCAGGCGGCTGACGGCATGGCGCTCCATGTACTCCGACATGTCGAAGCGGATCAGGTCCACGCCGAGGATGTAGGCCAGCTGCTTGGCAGCTTCCGTCTTGCCCACGCCGGTGGGGCCCGAGAACAGGAAGGAGCCGATCGGCTTGTCCGGCTTGCCCAGGCCCGAGCGCGCCATCTTGACCGAGGAGGCCAGCGCTTCCAGCGCCTTGTCCTGGCCGAAGACCACGCTCTTGAGGTCGCGCTCCAGCGTCTGCAGCTTGCTGCGGTCGTCGTTGGACACGTTGGCAGGCGGAATGCGCGCGATCTTGGCCACGATGGCCTCGATCTCGGCCTTGTCGATGGTCTGCTTGCGCTGCTCCACCGGAATGATGCGCTGCGCGGCGCCGGCCTCGTCGATCACGTCGATGGCCTTGTCGGGCAGGTGGCGGTCATTGATGTACTTGGCCGACAACTCGGCCGCAGCCTGCAGGGCGGCGGCGGCGTACTGCACGCTGTGGTGCTCCTCGAAGCGCGACTTCAGGCCCTTGAGGATGTCAACGGTCTCGGCCACCGTGGGCTCGACCACATCCACCTTCTGGAAGCGCCGCGACAGGGCCGCGTCCTTCTCGAAGATGCCGCGGTACTCGGTGAACGTGGTGGCGCCGATGCACTTGAGCTGGCCGCTGGACAGCGCCGGCTTGAGCAGGTTGGACGCGTCCAGCGTGCCGCCCGAAGCGGCGCCCGCGCCGATCAGCGTGTGAATCTCGTCGATGAACAGGATGGCGTTGGGCTTGTCCTTCAGCGACTTGAGCACGCCCTTGAGGCGCTGCTCGAAATCGCCACGGTACTTGGTGCCTGCCAGCAGCGCGCCCATGTCCAGCGAATAGACCACGGCCTCGGTCAGCACCTCGGGCACCTTGCCTTCGGTGATGCGCCAGGCCAGGCCCTCGGCGATCGCGGTCTTGCCCACGCCGGCCTCGCCGACCAGCAGCGGGTTGTTCTTGCGGCGGCGGCACAGGATCTGGATGGTGCGCTCGACCTCGTAGTCGCGCCCGATCAGCGGATCGATCTTGCCGTCCTTGGCCGCCTGGTTGAGGTTCAGCGTGAACTGCTCCAGGGGCGAGGCCTTTTCGTTGCGCTCGCCACCGGCGCCCTCTTCGGACTCCGCAGGGTTTTCGGCCTTGGCGGGCTCGGGCGGTTCGCCCTTCTTGATGCCGTGGGCAATGAAATTGACCACGTCGAGGCGCGTCACGCCCTGCTGGTGCAGGTAGTAGACGGCGTGCGAATCCTTCTCGCCGAAGATGGCCACGAGCACGTTGGCGCCCGTGACTTCCTTCTTGCCGTTGCCGGTCGATTGCACATGCATGATGGCGCGCTGAATCACACGCTGGAAACCCAGCGTGGGCTGCGTGTCCACTTCGTCGGTGCCCGCGACCTGGGGCGTGTTGTCCTTGATGAAGTTGGACAGGGCCGAGCGCAGGTCATCGATGTTGGCTGAGCAGGCGCGCAGCACTTCCGCTGCACTGGGGTTGTCCAGCAGGGCCAGCAGCAGGTGTTCCACGGTGATGAACTCGTGGCGCTGCTGGCGTGCTTCGACAAAGGCCATGTGCAAGCTGACTTCCAGTTCCTGGGCGATCATTGATGACTCCTTTTCGCTTGCTGGGGATTATTGACTGCAACCATAAATCAGGGCGGCCCGGGTTTATTCAACAGGCTCGAACATGGCCTGCAACGGATGGCCCGCTTTCTGGGCGGCCTGCAGCACCTGCTCGACCTTGGTGGCCGCCACATCGCGCGAGTACACGCCGCAGACGCCGCGGCCGTCGAGATGGATCTTGAGCATGATCTGGGTGGCCGTTTCGCGGTCCTTACCGAAGAGTTCCTGCAGGACGATGATGACGAATTCCATGGGCGTGAAGTCATCGTTGAGCATCACGACCTGGTACATCTGCGGCGGCTGCACGCGCTGGCGCCGCCGCTCCAGCACCACGGCGCCGTCGTCATCGGACACGGGCCGCACTGTGGGAATGGCAGGAGGGGTCGAAGGGGGTTGGGTTGCCATGAAAATCATTCTAGCCATCGGAGCCACTGTTTTCCGGAAGGGATATGCGAGGCGTGCCTGAAGAATTCAAGCGCGGCGCCTGCCCGGGCTGGCCAGCACGCACCAAAGCAGTGCCTGCTTGCCGCCACCGGGCGCTGCGCCACCTTGCGCGTCATTCGTAGACCACCTTGACCTGGGCGCTGCCCGCCTGGGCATACCAGGCGGCCAGGGCCGCGTCGCTGGGATAGAAGCGGCTGCCGTCGCCCAGGGCCAGCTCGCAGCTGGCCGAGCCGCGCTCGTCCTCGCAGACCAGTCCCAGGCGCACCTTCATGCCGCGCTGCAGCTCGCCATGCTCGCCCTGCTCCACCACGGCGGGGAACTGGCGCAGCAGGCCGACCACGTCGGGCATCTTCTCGCCCACGCTGACCTGCAGGTAGCGTGCGAAACGGCAGCGCGCATCGGCCAGGTTGAACAGCCGCTGTGCCTTCATGCGCAGGCCACCGCTGAAGTGGTCCAGCTGCAGGCGCCCGGTGATGACGACGAATTCGTCGTCCTTGAGCAGATCGCGATAGGTATTGAGCGTGTTCTCGTCCACCGAGGCCTCGATCACGCCCGAGCCGTCATCGATCTTGAACAGGCCCAGCCGCCCGCGCTGGCCGTTGATGGCGCGGAAGTCGCTGATGATGCCGGCCAGGGTCTGGGGCTCGCGGCTGTCGCGCAGCTCGGCCAGCGGCGTGCGCACGAAGCGGCGCACCTCCTTTTCGACCTCGTCGAACAGATGGCCCGACAGGTAAAAGCCCACGGCGGTCTTTTCCTGGGTCAGCCTCTCCTTCACGCCCCAGGGCAAGGCATCGGCCAGGGGCGGCTCCTGGGTGCTGGAGCCCACGGCGTCCTCGCCCATCATGTCGAACAGCCCGCCCTGGTTGGCATTGGCCAGCGTCTTGTTGGCGAACTCGAAGGCATGGTCGATGGAGGCCACCAGGGCCGCGCGGTTCAGTTCGATGGCATCGAAGGCACCTCCCTTGATCAGGGCTTCCAGCGTGCGCTTGTTCAGGCGCGTGCGGTCCACGCGCACGCAGAAGTCGGCCAGGCTCTTGAACGGCCCCTTGTCGGCGCCGCGCGGGCCCACGCCGCGGCCTTCACGGGCCGCGATGATGGCCTCGATGGCCTGCTGGCCCGTGCCCTTGATGGCACCCAGGCCATAGCGTATGACCTTGTCGGTGACGGGCTCGAAGCGGTACATGCCGCGGTTGACATCCGGCGGCTCGAAGCTGATGCCCATCTTGAGCGCGTCTTCGTACAGCACCTTGAGCTTGTCGGTGTTGTCCATTTCCACGGTCATGTTCCCGCAGTAGAACTCGGCCGTGTAGTGCACCTTCAGCCAGGCCGTGTGATAGGCCAGCAGCGAGTAGGCGGCGGCGTGCGACTTGTTGAAGCCGTAGCCCGCGAACTTCTCCATCAGGTCGAAGACCTCGTCGGCCTTTTCCTCGCTGATGCCCTGCTTGGCCGCGCCCTCGCGGAAGATCCCGCGGTGCATGACCATTTCCTCGACCTTCTTCTTGCCCATGGCACGGCGCAAGAGGTCGGCGCCGCCCAGCGAGTAGCCGCCCAGCACCTGGGCGGTCTGCATCACCTGCTCCTGGTAGACCATGATCCCGTAGGTTTCGGCCAGCACCTTTTCGACCAGCGGATGCGGATACTCCACCACTTCCTTGCCGTGCTTGCGCGCCACGAAGCTGGGAATCAGGTCCATGGGTCCCGGGCGGTACAGGGCGTTCAGTGCGATCAGGTCTTCCAGCCGGCTGGGCTTGGCGTCGCGCAGCATGCCCTGCATGCCGCGCGATTCAAACTGGAACACGGCCTCGGTCTTGCCCTCGGAAAACAGCTGGTAGGTGCGCGCATCGTCCAGCGGGATGTTCTCGAATGCGAAGTTCTCCTGGCCCTTGTGGCGCTTGATGATGAACTCGCGCGCGATCTCCAGGATGGTCAGCGTGGCCAGGCCCAGAAAGTCGAACTTCACCAGGCCCACGGCCTCCACATCGTCCTTGTCGTACATGGCCACGGCCGAGTCGCTGCCCGGCTGCTGGTACAGCGGGCAGAAATCGGCCAGCTTGCCCGGGGCAATCACCACGCCGCCCGCGTGCATGCCAATGTTGCGTGTCATGCCTTCGAGCTTCTGGGCCATTTCAATCAGTGTCTTGACGTCTTCTTCTTTGTCGATGCGCTCGGCCAGCATGGGCTCGGCCTCGATGGCGTAGGTGTACTTGTCGCCCTCCTTCTTCGGATTGGGCGGGTACTTGAGCGTGACGTGCAGGCCAGGCTTGTTGGGAATGAGCTTGGAGATGCCGTCGCAGAAGGTGTAGCTCATGTCCAGCACGCGGCCCACGTCGCGGATGGCCGCGCGCGCGGCCATGGTGCCGAAGGTGGCGATCTGGCTGACGGCGTCGCGGCCGTACAGCTGCTTCACATAGTCGATGACGCGGTCGCGGTTGGCCTGGCAGAAGTCCACGTCGAAGTCGGGCATGGACACACGCTCGGGATTGAGGAAACGCTCGAACAGCAGGTTGTATTCCAGCGGGTCCAGGTCCGTGATCTTGAGCACGTAGGCCACCAGCGAGCCGGCGCCCGATCCGCGGCCCGGACCCACGGGACAGCCGTTGAGCTTGGCCCACTTGATGAAGTCACCCACGATGAGGAAGTAGCCCGGAAAGCCCATCTTGAGGATGGTGCCGATCTCGAACTCCAGTCGCTCGACATAGCGCTCGCGCTGGGCCTCGCGCTTGGCGGGGTCGGGATAGAGATGGACCAGGCGTTCCTCCAGTCCCGCAAAGGACTCCTGGCGGAAGAACTCGTCCATGGTCATGCCTTCGGGCACGGGGAAGTTGGGCAGCTGCGGCTTGCCCAGCACCAGCGTCAGGCTGCAGCGACGCGCGATTTCCACGGTGTTGGCGATGGCGCTGGGAATGTCGGCGAACAGCGCCTGCATCTGCGCGACGGTCTTGAAATGCTGGTCGCGCGTGAAGCGGCGCACACGCTTGGGGTTGGCCAGGATCTCGCCCTCGGCGATGCACACGCGCGCCTCGTGCGCTTCGTAGTCGTCGGGACCGAAGAACTGTATGGGGTGCGTGGCGACCACGGGCAGGTTCAGGCGATCGGCCAGTTGCACGGCGGCCAGCACATGGGCTTCGTCGTCAGGCCGGCCTGCGCGCTGCAGCTCGATGAAGAAGCGGTGCGGGAACATGCTCGCCAGCCGCTGGGCGACGGCTGCTGCGCCGGCCTCGTCACCGCGCATCAGTGCCTGGCCCACCGGGCCGGCCTGGGCGCCGGCCAGCACGATCAGGCCTTCGCCCAGCTCCTGCAGCCAGGCCCATGTGTGCACGGCCTGGCCCTTGACCACATTGCGGGTCCAGCCCCGGGCCAGCAGCTCGGACAGGTTGTGGTAGCCCAGCGGGCTTTGCACCAGCACGATGATGCGCGAGATCGCGGCGCCGTTTTCGCCCTCGATCTGGATTTCCGCGCCCAGCACGGGCTTGACGCCCTTGGCCCGGCCTTCGCGATAGAACTTGACGCCGCCAAACAGGTTGTTGAAGTCTGTGACGGCCAGTGCGACCTGCCCATCCTCGGCGGCGGCCTTGACGATGGCGTTGATGCGGTTGGTTCCGTCCACGACGGAAAATTCGGTGTGCAGGCGCAAATGGACAAACATATGGGCGCCATTGTAGAAAGCTCCGCAAGGCCGGGACCCGTTCGCGGCCATGCTTTGCCGCCGCCCCCGCCTGCGGGGCGGGCATCGCAGGCCGTTACAATGCCTCGGCCCGGTTGCGGGAAAATCAGGCTTCATGCGGCCCCTCAGCGCGGCCCGCGTCCCTGCCCGCCAACCCTCTCACCGCCCTTCGATTGCCCGAGAAACGTCCACCATGCAGCGTATTCCCCTGTCCATCGTTCCCGCCGTGCTGGTCGCAGGCGTCCTGACAGCCTGCTCCAGTACGCAACAAGACCCTACTGCCAAGTGGACCCCGGACCGCATCTATACCGAGGCGCGCGACGAAGCCGCGTCCGGTGCGTTCGACAAGGCCGTTCCGCTGTTCGAGAAGCTCGAAGGCCGTGCCGCCGGCACGCCCCTGGCCCAGCAGGCCCAGCTCGACAAGGCCTATGCCCAGTACAAGAGCGGCGACAAGGTCCAGGCCACGGCCACGCTGGACCGTTTCCTGAAGCTGCACCCGGCCAGCCCCGCCACCGACTACGCCCTGTACCTCAAGGGCCTGGTCAACTTCAATGACAACCTGGGCATGTTCTCCTGGCTGTCGCGCCAGGATCTGTCCGAGCGCGACCAGAAGGCCGCCAAGGACTCCTTCGAGTCATTCCGCGAGCTGGTGACGCGCTTCCCCGAGTCGCGCTACGCCGAAGACTCGCGGCTGCGCATGCAGTACATCGTCAACTCGCTGGCGCAGTACGAAGTCCACGTGGCCCGCTACTACTACGGACGCGGCGCCTACGTGGCCGCCATCGCACGTGCGCAGACCGCCGTCAAGGACTACCAGGGCGTGCCCGCCGTGCGCGAGGCCATGCAGATCCTGGTGAACTCATACGATGCACTGGGCATGACCCAGCTGCGTGACGATGCGCAGCGCGTGCTGACCGCCTCGTACGGCCAGGACTCCGACAAGGACGTCACGGCAAAGCAGAAGTCGTGGTGGAAACTGTGGTGACCTGCGGCGCAGGCTGCGCCAGCGCCTGCAGGGCCTGAACAAAGGCCGCCTCGTCCTCCAGAGTCCGCATGGGCGGCAGCGCAGCGCGCAGCCGCCGCCCATAACCCTTGGCGGTCAATCTGGGATCGCAGACCACAAGCACGCCGCGATCCGTCTCGCGCCGGATCAGGCGCCCGGCGCCCTGCTTGAGCGCCATCGCGGCCTCGGGCAGCATGTAGTCGGCAAAGGCCTGCCGGCCCACGGATTCCAGACTGCGCGAACGCGCCTCGACCAGCGGATCGTCGGGCGGCGGAAACGGCAGCTTGTCGATGACCACCAGCTGCAGCGCATCGCCAGGCAGGTCCACCCCTTCCCAGAAAGTGGCCGATGCCACGAGAATGCAGCCGCGCCCCGCGCTGGCGCCCTTGCCTTCGCCCGCTGCAACAAAGCGCTCGATCAAGGTCAGCTTGGGCGCCTGCCCCTGGACCAGCACATCGAGTTCACCGAACAGCCCCAGCGACTGCTGCAGCGTGTCGCCTATGGCGTGCAGGGCACGCAGCGTGGTGGTCAGCACCAGGGTGCGGCCGCCCAGGCGCTGGGCCGCATCCAGCGCCAGGCGTGCCACCTCGGCGCTGTGGGCCGGGCTTCCTGCCTCGGCAAAAGGCCACGGCACATAAAGCGCCGCCTGCCGCGCATAGTCGAAGGGGCTGTCCACGCGCAGCACCTGGGCCTCTCGCAGTCCGCAGGGCTCGGTGAACCAACTCAGCCGCTCGTCGTCGCCCAGCGTGGCAGAGGTGAAGATCCAGGCGGTGCCCGCTGGCGGCTCGTACGGGGCGGTGGGTGCGTTTTCCTGCGGCTCGGCGTCTTGCCCGCTTCCTTCCTGATGCTCTTGCTCTTGCGCTTGCGTCGGACCCAGCAGCCGCGTGCGCATGATGTGTGCAATGGTCAGCGGAGACTCCAGCATGCGCATCTGCTGGCTGCCCAATTCCAGCCAGCGCACCGTGTCTTGCACGGCCGCCGCCGCGAAGGTGGCCAGGCGCCGCAGCAGTTCGCTGCCGCGCTCGAGCAGCCTGCGCAGTTCGGGATCGCTGACCTGCAATTGCACCAGCGGCTCCACCAGCGCCCGCAGGCTGCGCCCCAGCGTGACCAGGGCCGTGCGCCAGCTCTGGGCGTCCAGTCCCTGCGGCGTCACGCCCTGCCAGGACAGACGTCCGCCCACAGGGGGCTTGCCTGCGGCCAGGCGCAGCTCGCGCAGTGCCTGCTCCACACGGGCCGAGAGCATCATCCAGTCGGCCATGCCGCGTGCCAGTTCCTGGCCGGCACGCAGCACATCGCGGGCATAGCCCGTCAATTGCTGGCCCGACAGGCTCAGGCCAGCGAACTGCACGCCGGTGTCGTTGAGCTGGTGGGCCTCGTCCACCACCACCACGCCCGCGCTGGGCAGCAGTTGGGCCACACCCGAATCGCGCACGTCGAGGTCGGCAAACATCAGATGGTGGTTGATGACCACCACGTCGGCGTCCAGCGCGGTGCGGCGGGCCACGTTGACATGGCAGTCCTGCCAATGCGGGCAGTCCGAGCCCAGGCAGTTGTCGCGCGTGGAGGTGACCAGGGGCAGCGCGGGCGAGCGCTCGTCCAGCGCGGGCAGCTCGCCCAGGTCACCTGTGCGCGTGGTGCGCGCCCAGCGCTCGACCAGGGCCACGCTGCGCAGCACCTGCGGGTCCTGCGGCGCCGTGCGGCCCTGGCGCACGCGCTCCAGCCGCTCCAGGCACAGGTAGGCGCTGCGCCCCTTGAGGCGCGCCATGCGCAGCGGCATGCCCAGGGCGGCCACCAGACGCGGCAGATCCCGTGCGAACAATTGGTCCTGCAGCGCACGCGTGGCCGTGGACACCAGCACGCGCTGGCCGCTGAGCAGGGCCGGCACCAGATAGGCATAGGTCTTGCCCACGCCCGTGCCGGCCTCCACGACCAGGGTCTGGCGCTCTTCGATGGCCTGGGCCACGGCCAGGGCCATGCGGGTCTGGCCTTCACGCGGCAGGAACTGCGCCTCGGCGCGCGACAGCAGGCCTTGCGGGGCGAAGGCCGCCTGCACGGCGGCGGTCAGGGAATGCACAGGACAGGTCCGGTTGTTGAAAAAGACAGCGCCACGGGAGCCGGGCGAGCCGGCACCGGGGGCAGCGCTCCGATAATATGCGCCATGCCACTGGTGTGCCCATCCGCCGCCCCAAGAGCCCACCAAACCAGAGACCATGCAGCCAGCGTACCGACTCCAAGCCGCCACAGGCATCCATCGCGGTGACAGGCAATACCAGCAAGACCAGGTGATGCTCATGGCCCACCCGTATGTCCACGGCTGCCTGCTGGGCGTTCTGGCCGACGGCATGGGCGGGCGCAGCGGCGGGCGCAAGGCCTCCGACCAGGTCATGCTCACGGCGCGCCAGCTGTTCGAGCGCTTCGAGCCGGGCAAGGAGGACTGCACAGCGCTGCTGGAGAGCATCGTGCGCGAGTCGCACACGGTGATCCGTCTGACCGCCATTTCGGCCGAGCAGGAGCCGCACAGCACCATCGCCGCCTTCGTCCTGCTGCCCCAGGGCCGCTGCCACTGGGTGCATTCGGGCGATTCGCGCATCTACCACTACCAGGACGCGACCATGGTCCACCGCACCAAGGACCATTCCTATGTGCAGTCGCTGGTGGACCGGGGAGAGCTCACCGAATTC
Source organism: Delftia sp. (assembly GCF_059499305.1). Taxonomy (NCBI): domain Bacteria; kingdom Pseudomonadati; phylum Pseudomonadota; class Betaproteobacteria; order Burkholderiales; family Comamonadaceae; genus Delftia; species Delftia sp. Next base: position 293,797 of record NZ_JCABYI010000004.1, on the reverse strand, counting down.
GAGGCCCACGTGCACCCCAAGTCCAACATCCTGCTGGGCTGCCTGGGCACCGAGGCCGAACCGCCCATGAGCCACCATGTGATCGAGCGCGTGTATCCGGGCACCACCCTCATGGCCTGCAGCGATGGCGTCTGGCACTACTACACGGCCGAGGAACTGGGCACCGTGCTCAACGCGCTCACTCCGCGCGAGGCCACGGAGTTCCTCATCGACAAGGCCCGCGTGCGCGCCCAGGGCGGGGGCGACAACCTGTCCTTGGTGGTGCTCAAGCTCGAGGCGCTGGAGTCGGCCCAGACGGCTTGAACCGGGGTTGGAGCATCCAGGCCCTCACGCCAGCCCCCCACCCGGTTGGCCTGTTGGCGCGTGGCAGAGAAAAAAAGGATCAGGGAGCAGGCGGCGCCGGCAGCGGCGCAGCCTGGGGACCGCGCTCGCGGGCCGCTTCGGCGGCACGGGCCTTGCGCTCGGCCGCTTCCTTCTGCTTGGCTTCGAACTGCGCACGCGATGCCGCGCGCCGCTCCTGCTCCTGGGCGGACTGGCGCTGCTCCATCTGGGCCTGCCGTTCGCGCTGGTGGCTGGCCTGCTGGGCGGCGCGCTGCTGCGCCTCCTGGGCGCGCTGCGCGCGCAGGGCCTGGGTATCGCGCTGCACGGCCGGCGGCCGTTCCTTGGCCTCCATGGTGGAGGCTGCCTTCTGCGCCTTCTTGGCCTCGATGTCTTCCAGGCGCTGGACGGCGCGCTCCTTGCGCTCCTCGTCGTTGATCTGAAGCTCGCGTTCGCGCAGCGGACGATCCTGCTCACGGGCCTCTTCGCGCGCCTGCTTGAGGCAGTCTTCCACGGCAAAGCGCTGGTAGCACTCGGACTCCAGGGCCGTGCGCCGGCGCTCGATGACGGCGCGCTGGGCTGCGATGTCGGCACGCGCGGCCTTGCGTTCGGCCTGGGCCTGCCTGGCCGCCTGGCCAGGCTCCCGCGCGGCATCGGCCGCCACGGCCGGGCCCGCCAAGGCCAGGCAGGCCAGCGCGGCGCCCAAAGGAACGGGCAGTTTCTTCACAAGGGCAAAAGCAGAGGTGGGCAGTTTCAGCATGTACAGGTCCGGCAAACGACGCCAGGCGCGGCCACCTGCCTCAGGTCAGGCTGGTATCCACCACGCGGCGCTCCAGCGCCAGGAATTCCTTGGACTGCATCTCGTTCAGGCGCGAGACGGTGCGGGGGAACTCATGGGCCAGCGGGCCCTCAGTGTAAAGCTGCTCGGGCGGCACGGCGGCCGAGATGACCAGCTTGACCCTGCGGTCGTACAGCACGTCCACCAGCCAGGTGAAGCGCCGCGCGGGCGACGCCATGTTGACCGGCATATAGGGCACGTCGGACAGCAGCACGGTGTGGAACTGGCTTGCGATCTCCAGGTAGTCGTTCTGCGAGCGCGGGCCGCCGCACAGCTCGCGGAAGTCGAACCAGACCACGCCACCGGCGCGGCGGCGCGCACGGATCTCGCGCGCCTCGATGTGCAGCACCGGGTCCTCGTCCTTGACCTCGGCCAGCTTGTCGAAGGTCTCGGTCATGGCCGCATCGGCCTCGGCACCCAGCGGCGTGTGGTAGAGCCTGGCGTTTTCCAGCGTGCGGCGGCGGTAGTCCGTGCCGTTGTCCACGTTGACGACTTCCATGCGCTCGTTGAGCAGGTCGATGGCCGGCAGGATGCGGTCGCGGTGCAGGCCGCCCGGGTACAGCTCGTCGGGCTTGAAGTTGGAGGTGGTGACAAAGCCCACGCCGTTGGCGAACAGCGACACCAGCAGCCGGTGCAGGATCATCGCGTCCGTGATGTCGGCCACGTGGAATTCATCGAAGCAGATCAGCTTGTACTTCTTGGAGATGCGCGCACCCAGCACGTCCAGCGGGTTCTGGGTGCCCTGCAGCACGGCGAGTTCACGGTGGACCTCGCGCATGAATTCATGGAAATGCAGGCGCACCTTGCGCCTGAGCGGCACGGCGTTGAAGAAGCAGTCCATGAGAAAGCTCTTGCCGCGCCCCACCCCGCCGTACATGTAGACGCCACGGGGGATCTCGGGATGGTTGATGAGCTTCTTGAAGGCGTTGGAGCGGCGCTGGCGGTAGACCGTCCAGTCGTCGGCACAGCGCTGCAGCGCCTCGACGGCGCGCAGTTGCGCAGGATCACTGTGAAAGCCCTTGGCTACCAGTTCGGCCTCGTAGGCCTCTCGCACTGAAACGCTCATGCAGCATCAACCATTTGCTATGTATTCAGAAGCTGAAAGCGCTTGCAGAGCAAGCGCTTTCAGGTCTCGGATTGGCTAGATGGCTAGCCTGGCACTCAGAAGTTCAGCGTACGCTTGTCGACTGCCAGGGCAGCCTCCTTGGTGGCTTCGGACAGCGAGGGGTGGGCATGGCAGATGCGGGCGATGTCTTCGCTCGATGCCTTGAACTCCATGGCAACCACGGCTTCGGAGATCAGCTCCGAGACCATGGGGCCGACCATGTGCACGCCCAGGATCTCGTCGGTTTCGGCATCGGCCAGGAACTTGACCATGCCGGTGGTGTCGCCCAGGGCGCGCGCACGGCCGTTGGCCAGGAAGGGGAAGGTGCCGGCCTTGTACTTGACGCCCTGCTCCTTCAGCTGCTGCTCGGTGCGGCCCACCCAGGCGATTTCGGGGCTGGTGTAGATCACCCAGGGAATGGTGCCGAAGTTCACATGGCCATGCTGGCCGGCGATGCGCTCGGCCACGGCCACGGCCTCTTCCTCGGCCTTGTGCGCCAGCATCGGGCCGCGCACCACGTCGCCCACGGCCCAGACGCCGGGCAGGCTGGTCTTGCAGTCGTCATCGACCACGATGCAGCCGCGCTCGTCCAGGGCCAGGCCCACCGCCTCGGCATTGAGGCCGGCGGTGTTGGCCGTGCGGCCAATGGAGATGATGAGCTTGTCAGCCTCCAGCGCCTGGGCTTCACCCTTGGCGTTGGTGTAGGCGATGGACACGCCCTTCTTGCCGGACTTGACTTCGCCGATCTTCACGCCCAGCTCGATCTTCAGGCCCTGCTTGTCGAATGCCTTCTTGGCTTCCTTGGCGATTTGCTCATCCACGGCGGGCAGGAACTTGTCCATGCCTTCGAGCACGATGACTTCGGTGCCAAGACGGCGCCAGACCGAGCCCATTTCCAGGCCGATCACGCCGGCGCCGATCAGCGCCAGCTTCTTGGGGGCCTTGCCCAGGCGCAGGGCGCCGTCGTTGGAGAGGATGTTTTCCTCGTCAAAGGGCACGCCGGGCAGAGCGCGGGCGTTGGAGCCGGTGGCCACCACGATCTGCTTGCCCGTCAGCACTTCCTCTTCCTTGCCGGCGACCTTGATCTCGTAGCCGCCTTCGACGGCCTTGACGAAGGAGCCACGGCCGTGGAAGAACGTGACCTTGTTCTTCTTGAACAGGTACAGGATGCCGTCGTTGTTCTGCTTCACGACCGCATCCTTGCGGGCGATCATCTTGGCCACGTCCATCTCGACCTTGCCGGTGGAGATGCCATGGTCGGCAAAGTGCAGGTTGGCGTGCTCGAAGTGCTCGGACGACTGCAGCAGGGCCTTGGAGGGAATGCAGCCCACGTTGGTGCAGGTGCCGCCCGGAGCGGCGCCGCCGGCGGCGTTCTTCCACTCGTCGATACAGGCCACGTTGAAGCCCAGTTGCGCGGCACGGATGGCGGCGATGTAGCCGCCAGGGCCCGCGCCGATGACGATGACGTCGAATTGCTTGCTCATTTCAGGAATCTCTTGTCTGTGATGCATGAAAAAACCCACCGCAGGGCGCGCGGCCAAGGGTGGGTTTTCGTCGTGTCGAACCCTGTGGAATTACAGGTCGAACAGCAGGCGCGAAGGATCTTCCAGCGCGTCCTTCATGGCCACCAGGCCCAGCACGGCTTCGCGGCCGTCGATGATGCGGTGGTCATAGGACATGGCCAGATAGTTCATCGGGCGCACCACGACCTGGCCGTTCTCGACCATGGCACGGTCCTTGGTGGCGTGCACGCCCAGGATGGCCGACTGGGGCGGGTTGATGATGGGGGTGGACATCATCGAGCCGAAGGTGCCGCCATTGGAGATGGAGAAGGTGCCGCCGGTCATTTCTTCAATGCCCAGCTTGCCTTCGGCAGCCTTCTTGCCGAATTCGGCAATCTTCTTTTCGATGTCGGCGAAGCTCATCTGGTCTGCATTGCGCAGGATGGGCACCACCAGGCCACGGGGCGAACCCACGGCGATACCGATGTCGAAGTAGCCGTGGTAGACGATGTCGTTGCCGTCCACGGATGCGTTGAGCACCGGGTACTTCTTCAGGGCGTGCACGGCCGCCTTGACGAAGAAGGACATGAAGCCCAGCTTGGTGCCGTGTTCCTTGGTGAAGGCGTCCTGGAACTTCTTGCGCAGATCCATCACCGGGGCCATGTTCACTTCGTTGAACGTGGTCAGGATGGCGTTGGTGGACTGCGACTGCAGCAGACGCTCGGCCACGCGGGCACGCAGGCGGCTCATGGGCACGCGCTGCTCGGGACGGCCGCTGAGGTCTTCCTTGGCGGACGGAGCCGACACCTGGGGCAGCGCCTTGGTGGGCACGCCGGTGGGAATGACGGCAGCGGTGGACTGCACGCCGCCCTTGATGGCGGCCAGCGCGTCACCCTTGGTCACGCGGCCATCCTTGCCGGAGCCAGCCACGCCGGCGGCCGACAGGTTGTTTTCGGCCAGCAGCTTGGCAGCGGCGGGCATGGCGACATCGCCCTTGCTGCCGCCAGTGGCAGCAGCAGCGGCGGGAGCAGCAGCAGGCGCTGCGGCAGCGGGAGCGGCGGCTGCGGCAGGAGCGGCAGCGGCCACACCGGCCACGCCTTCGGTGTCGATCTTGGCGATCAGTTGCTCGGCCACCACGGTGGCGCCGTCACCTTGCACGATCTCGGCCAGCACGCCAGCGGCGGGCGCGGGCACTTCGAGCACGACCTTGTCGGTTTCGATCTCGATGAGGATCTCATCGACTGCAACCGCTTCGCCGGCCTTCTTCTTCCAGGTCAGCATGGTGGCCTCAGCGATGGACTCGGACAGCTGGGGAACTTTGACTTCAACGATAGCCATTTGTGATTCTTTCCAAAAGTGTTCTGTACTGATACGTAACGGGTGGGGGCTGCCTTACTTGTTCAGGACAAAACCCTTGAGCTTGGAGAACGCGCCTTCCACCAGGGCCTTTTGCTGCTCCTGGTGCAGGTGGGCGTAACCCACGGCGGGCGATGCCGAGGCAGCGCGGCCGGAGTAGCCCAGCTTCTGGCCATCGAGCATGTTCTCGTGGATGTAGTGCTGCACGAAGAACCAGGCGCCCTGGTTCTGCGGCTCGTCCTGGCACCAGACGATGTCGGTGGCGTTGCCGAACTTCTTCAGTTCAGCAGCGAAAGCCTTGTGCGGGAAGGGGTACAGCTGCTCGACGCGGATGATGGCGACGTCCTTGCTTTCCTTCTCGGTGCGCTTCTTGACCAGGTCGTAGTAGACCTTGCCGGAGCATGCGATCACGCGCTTGACCTTGGCCGCGTTCTTCACGACGGCTTCGTCCTGCTCGGGGATCACGGTCTGGAAACCGCCGCTGGTGAACTCGGACAGCGGCGAGGTGGCGTCCTTGTTGCGCAGCAGCGACTTGGGGGTCATGATGACCAGCGGCTTGCGCAGCGGGCGCACCATCTGGCGGCGCAGCACGTGGAAGATCTGGCTGGCCGTGGTCGGCTGCACGATCTGCATGTTGGCGTCGGCGGCCAGCTGCATGAAGCGCTCCAGGCGGGCCGAGCTGTGCTCGGGGCCCTGGCCTTCGTAGCCGTGCGGCAGCATCAGCGTCAGGCCGTTGATGCGGCCCCACTTGACTTCACCGGAGGCGATGAACTGGTCGATCACGACCTGGGCGCCGTTGGCGAAGTCGCCGAACTGGGCTTCCCAGATCACCAGGGTGTTGGGGTCGTTCGACGCATAGCCGTACTCGAAGCCCAGCACGGCTTCTTCGGACAGGATGGAGTCGATGACGGTGAACGGAGCCTGGCTGTCGGCCACGTTCTGCAGCGGGATGTAGGTGCCTTCGCTCCACTTCTCGCGCTTTTGGTCATGGATGACCGAGTGGCGATGCGTGAAGGTGCCGCGGCCGCAGTCCTCGCCCGACAGGCGCACGGGGTAGCCCGATGCGACCAGCGATGCGAAGGCCATGTGCTCGCCCATGCCCCAGTCCACGTTGACTTCGCCGCGGCCCATGGCTGCGCGGTCGTCATAGACCTTCTTGACCAGCGCGTGCGGCGTCACGGTCTCGGGGATGGTGGTGATGCGTTCGGCCAGGCGCTTCCATTCCGTCAGCGGGATGGCGGTGTCGCCGGCGTCCGTCCAGGTCTTGCCCAGGAACGGGCTCCAGTCCACGGCGTACTTGCTCTTGAAGTTGGTCAGCACCGGGTCCACGGTGTGGCGGCCTTCGTCCATGGCGGCGCGGTAGGCCTTGGCCATGTCGTCGCCCAGCGATTCGCCCAGGCCCTGTGCGGCCAGCTTGTCGGCGTACAGCTTGCGGGTGCCGGGGTGGGCGCCGATCTTCTTGTACATCAGCGGCTGGGTCAGCGCGGGGGTGTCCTGCTCGTTGTGGCCCAGCTTGCGGAAGCAGACGATGTCCACGACCACGTCCTTGGAGAATTCCATGCGGAACTCCAGGGCCAGCTGCACGGCCAGCGCCACGGCTTCCGGATCATCGCCGTTGACGTGCAGCACGGGCGACTCGATCATCTTGACGATGTCGGTGCAGTACAGCGTGGAGCGGGTGTCGCGCGGATCGGAGGTGGTGAAGCCGATCTGGTTGTTGATGATGATGTGCACCGTGCCGCCCGTGGTGTAGCCACGGGTCTGGGCCAGCGCCAGGGTTTCCTGGTTCACGCCCTGGCCGGCGAAGGCTGCATCGCCGTGCACCAGCACGGGCAGCACCTGCTTGCCGTGCGGGTCGTCGCGGCGGTCCATGCGCGAGCGCACCGAGCCTTCGACCACGGGGTTGACGATTTCCAGGTGCGAGGGGTTGAAGGCCAGCGACAGGTGGACGGGGCCGCCTGCGGTGGACACGTCGGAGCTGAAGCCCTGGTGGTACTTCACGTCACCGGCGGGCAGGTCCTCGGGGGCAGTGTGGTCGAACTCGGCGAACAGGTCCTTGGGCATCTTGCCCAGGGTGTTGACCAGCACGTTCAGGCGGCCGCGGTGGGCCATGCCGATCACGACTTCCTGCACGCCCTTCTGGCCGGCAGCGTTGATCAGCTCGTCCATGGCGACGATGAAGCTCTCGCCACCTTCCAGCGAGAAGCGCTTTTGGCCGACGTACTTGGTGTGCAGGTAGCGTTCCAGGCCTTCGGCAGCCGTCAGGCGGTCGAGGATGCGCTTTTTCCGGCTGGCATCAAAGCTGGGCTTGGTACGGCTGGTTTCCAGCTTTTGCTGCCACCAGCGCTTTTGCGTCTGGTCCGTGGCATACATGTACTCGGAGCCGATGGTGCCGCAGTAGGTTTCGCGCAGAGCGTTCATCAGCTCGCGCAGGGACATGCTTTCCTTGCCGAAGAAGGTGTTGCTCGTGTTGAACACCGTTTCCTGGTCGGCATCGGTGAAGCCGTAGAACGACGGCTCCAGCTCGGGAATTTCGGGGCGCTCGGTGCGCTTGAGGGGGTCCAGATCGGCCCAGCGTGCGCCGACATTGCGGTAGGCGGCGATCAGTTGCTGGACGGCGGTGCGCTTGCGGCCCAGCTCGGAGTCGGCGCCGGAGGCCACGACCACCTTGGTGCCGCCTTGCTTGGCGCGCTCGGCGAAAGCGTTGATGACGGGCTGGTGCGGAACGTCCTTGGCGTCGGTGCCATCGACTGCGGGCACATGTTGCAGTGCATCAAAGTACTCGCGCCAGGAATCCGGCACGCTACCGGGATTGGCCAGGTAGTTTTCGTACATTTCTTCGACGTAGGGGGCATTGCCGCCGAAGAGGTAGGTATTGCCTTGGTAGGCTTGGTAGACCGACGTCTGATCGCTCATATTGCGCTGACCTCAGCCTCCCTGAGGGAGGCATTAGCTGGTTTGTGGAACCTTCCGCGACACGGCTGTACCGATTGGCGGATGCGACTGTGGCTGGGGAAGGGCCTGGTTGCGACCGCCATTGTGCCACCGTTCAAACATCGCAGCAGGGCAGTTACCAAGTGATTACCTGAACTCTCCGGGAGTTCCCGCAGTCGCGTACATTGGCGCATCTTCCGAACGGACCGCCAGATGAACCTGCTGCCCCTACACAAACGCACTTTCATGCTGCTGCTGATTGCGGCAACCATAGGCTTCGGTGCCGTGCTCTGGGAGTTCATGGGGGCCATCTTCTGGGGCGTCGCCCTGGCCATCCTGTTTTCGCCGCTGCACCGGCGCCTGCTGGCGCGCATGCCACGGCGCACCAACCTTGCCGCCCTGTCCACCCTGCTGCTGTGCCTGGTGGTGGCCATCCTGCCGCTGGCGCTGATCGGCGCCTCGCTGGTGCGCGAGGCCTCGTTGATCTATGAGCGCGTCAACAGCGGCAACCTGGATGCAGGCACCTATGTGCAACAGATCATGGACGCCCTGCCCTCCTGGGTCACACCCTGGCTGGAGCGGTTGCACCTGGGTTCGCTGGCCGAGCTGCAGGACAAGCTGTCCAGCATCGCCATGCAGGCCTCCAAGCTGGCCGCCACCAAGGCGCTGGGCATAGGCCAGAACACCTTCGGGTTTCTGGTCGGCTTCTGCGTGATGCTGTACCTGCTGTTCTTCCTGCTGCGTGACGGCCGCGACCTGACACAGCGCATCCGCATGGCCATCCCGCTGCAGTCCGATCACAAGGCCGAGCTGTCGAGCAAGTTCACCACCGTGATCCGCGCCACCGTCAAGGGCAACCTGGCCGTGGCGGCCGCCCAGGGCGCGCTGGGCGGGCTGATCTTCTGGATTCTGGGCATCCAGGGACCCGTGCTGTGGGGCGTGGTGATGGCGTTCCTGTCGCTGCTGCCCGCCGTGGGCGCCGGCCTGATCTGGGCACCGGTGGCCATCTACTTCCTGGCCACCGGTGACATGGGCAAGGGCCTGATCCTGATCGCCTACGGCGTGCTGGTGATCGGACTGGTGGACAACGTGCTGCGCCCGCTGCTGGTGGGCAAGGACACCAAGATGCCCGACTACATCGTGCTGATCTCGACACTGGGCGGCATGGCTCTCTTCGGACTGACGGGTTTTGTGATAGGACCCGTGATCGCGGCGCTGTTCATGGCAATCTGGGACATGTTCACGCGCATGCAGCTGCAGGATGAGGAAAGGCGCCGCCAAATGGCCCAATCGGTGAACCCATCGGTGAACAAGACGGGTTTGGCGCATGCTGAATATCAGACGTCGGATGATCTGGGCCTCAAGCATGCCCCGCGCGATCCAGGCCCGCCGGCACGCTGATCCACCCCGGCCTCCGCTCCCGGGGGAGGCCAAAAACCCCATTCGGCAATTCAATCGACGCAAATGGTTCGCATTCACCCAATAGACTGTATTGATCGATGCCATTCAGCCAGCCAATGAATACCGGATTGATATAAAACAAAATATCCGAAGCCTTCAAACCAGATAATCAATTCAACTGATGAATCAGCCGGACACCGGGCCGGCAAGCCCCGCGCAGCAAGGTGCAGCGGGGAGGCCGCGCATGAATGCCGCACAGGCCGACTCGGGATTAAGGGTTATTTCCCGGATTGTTTTCGGGGTGCACTCGTAGAATTTGCTTACAAGCGTCAATTTCTATTAGAAGGTACCCCACATGGTCCAATTCTCCAGACGCCAGTTCATGAAAGTGACTGGTTCGACTCTGGCCGGATCCAGCCTGGCGTTGATGGGCTTCTCGCCCACGGCCGCCCTGGCTGAAGTGCGCCAGTTCAAGCTGGCCGCCACCACGGTCACCCGCCAGACCTGCACCTACTGTTCGGTAGGCTGCGGCATCCTGATGTATTCGCTGAGCGATGGCGTCAAGAACGCCAAGCTGTCGGTGATCCACGTCGAGGGAGATCCCGACCACCCCGTCAACCGCGGAACGCTGTGCCCCAAGGGCGCATCGCTGCTGGACTTCGTCCACAGCCCGCACCGCCTGAAGTATCCCGAGTACCGCGCGCCCGGCTCCACCGAGTGGAAGCGCATGTCCTGGGATGAGGCGCTGACCCGCATCACCAAGCTGCTCAAGGACGACCGCGACGCGAACTTCGTCGAGCAAAACGACAAGGGCCAGACGGTGAACCGCTGGCTGACCACCGGCATGCTGGCCGCCTCGGCCTCCAGCAACGAAGCCGGCTACGTCACACACAAGGTGGCCCGCTCCTGGGGCCTGCTCGCACTCGATAACCAAGCACGTGTCTGACACGGCCCGACGGTGGCAGGTCTTGCCCCGACGTTTGGCCGTGGAGCGATGACGAACCATTGGGTCGACATCAAGAACGCGGACGTTATCCTGATCATGGGCGGCAATGCCGCTGAAGCACATCCCTGCGGTTTCAAGTGGGTGACCGAAGCGAAGGAGCACAACGGTGCGCACTTCATGGTGGTCGATCCGCGCTTCAACCGCTCCGCCTCCGTGGCCGATTTCTACGCCCCCATCCGGTCGGGCTCGGACATCGTGTTCCTGGGTGGCGTGATCAACTATCTGCTGACGAACGACAAGATCCATCACGAATACGTGAGGAACTACACCGACTTCTCGTACATCGTGAAGGAGGAGTTTGCGTTCGACGAGGGCATCTTCTCGGGCTACGACCCGCAGACCCGCAAGTACGACAAGTCCAGCTGGGACTATGAACTCGACGCCGACGGCTACGTGAAGGTGGACGCCAGCCTGCAGCATCCGCGCTGCGTGTACCAATGGCTCAAGCGCCACTACGCCAGCTATACGCCCGAGAAGGTGGAGAGCGCCTGCGGCACGCCCAAGGAAAAATTCCTGCATGTGTGCGAGAAGCTGGCCTCGACGGCAGTGCCGGGCCGCGCCGCAACCATCCTGTACGCACTGGGCTGGACACAGCACACCACGGGTGCGCAGATCCTGCGCACGGGCGCCATGGTGCAGCTTCTGCTGGGCAACATCGGCGTGGCCGGCGGCGGCATGAATGCGCTGCGCGGGCACTCCAACATCCAGGGCCTGACGGACCTGGGGATTCTGTCTGCCTCGCTGCCAGGCTATCTGACGCTGCCCAACGAAGGCGAGCAGGACTACCAGAAGTACATCGACGCGCGCACGCCCAAGGCCATGCGCCCGGGCCAGATGAACTACTGGTCGAACACGCCCAAGTTCCACGTGAGCCTGATGAAGGCCTGGTGGGGACCGGCGGCCACGGCCGAGAACAACTGGGCCTTCAACTACCTGCCCAAGCTGGACAAGCAGTACGACATGCTGCAGGTGTTCGACATGATGGCGCAGGGCAAGATCAACGGCTACATCGCCCAGGGCTTCAACCCGCTGGCGGCTCTTGCGAACAGCAACAATGTGCGCGAAGGCCTCAAGAAGCTGAAGTTCCTGGTGATCATGGACCCGCTGGTCACCGAAACGTCGGAGTTCTGGAAGAACCACGGCGAGTTCAACGACGTGGATTCGGCATCCATCCAGACCGAGGTGTTCCGCCTGCCCACGACCTGCTTTGCCGAGGAAGACGGCGCCGTCGTCAGTTCCTCGCGCGTGCTGCAGTGGCACTGGAAGGCGGCCGAGCCCCCGGGCGAAGCCAAGACCGACATCGCCATCATGTCGGCCCTGCACCTGCGCCTGAAGCAGGCCTATGAGAAGGACGGCGGCAAGTTCCCCGAGCCGATCACCAAGCTGTGGTGGCCGTATGCCCATGCCGATCATCCGACTTCGGAAGAGATCGCCAAGGAGTACAACGGCCGCGCGCTGGTGGACCTGTTCGACCCCAAGGACCCGACCAAGCTCATCCGCAAGGCCGGCGAGCAGCTCGCCGGCTTCGGCGAGATGCGCGACGACGGCACGACGATGGGCGGCTGCTGGATCTGGGCTGGCTGCTGGACCTCGTCCGGCAACCAGATGGCCCGACGCGACAACAGCGACCCTACGGGCATAGGCAATACGCTGAACTGGGCCTGGGCCTGGCCGGCCAACCGCCGCGTGCTCTACAACCGTGCCTCGTGCGACCGCAACGGCCAGCCGTTCAATCCCCAGCGCACGCTGATCCGCTGGAACGGCAAGGCCTGGGGCGGCGCCGACGTGCCCGACATGGGTCCGACCATGCCGCCGGAGACCACCGATCCGTTCATCATGAACCCCGAGGGCGTGGCGCGCTTCTTCGCCCGCAAGGGCATGAACGAGGGACCGTTCCCCACCCACTACGAGGCCTTCGACAACCCGCTGGGATACAACCCCATGTATCCCGACAACAAGCTGGCTGTCATCAACCCGGCCGCCCGCATCTTCGACTCCGCCAAGGATTCGGCAGGCTCGCCCAGCGAGTTCCCGCATGTGGGCACGACGTACCGCCTGACCGAGCACTTCCACTATTGGACCAAGCACGTTCAGTTGAACAACATCGTTCAGCCCGAGCAGTTCGTGGAAATCGGCGAGGCGCTGGCCAAGGAACTGGGCATCGAGACGGGCCAGCATGTGAAGGTCAGCTCCAAGCGCGGCTTCGTCAAGGCGGCCGCCGTGGTGACCAAGCGCATCAAGCCCATGAAGATCGATGGCAAGACCATCCACCACGTGGGCGTGCCCATTCACTGGGGCTTCTCGTCGACGGGCCGCAAGGGCTACATGGCCAACAACCTGACGGCATCGGTGGGCGATGGCAACAGCCTTACCCCGGAATCCAAGACCTTCCTCGTGAAGGTGGAAAAGGTTTAAGGAGCAGCTGATGTCATCAACCATGTCTCTCGATATCAAGCGTCGCTCGGCGACGACGACGCCTGCTCCCAGTGCGCGCGAAACGCACAGCGGCGAGGTGGCCAAGCTCATCGATGTCTCCAAGTGCATCGGGTGCAAGGCCTGCCAGACCGCCTGCATGGAGTGGAACGACCTGCGCGACGAAATCGGAACCTGTGCGGCCGGCGTCTATGACAACCCGACCGATCTGACGGATCAGTCGTGGACCGTCATGCGCTTTACCGAGTACGAGAACGAAGCGACCGGCAACCTGGAGTGGCTGATCCGCAAGGACGGCTGCATGCACTGCGAGGACCCGGGCTGCCTGAAGGCCTGCCCCTCGCCGGGCGCCATCGTGCAGTACAGCAACGGCATCGTGGACTTCCAGCAGGACCAGTGCGTGGGCTGCGGCTACTGCGTCACGGGCTGCCCGTTCAACATTCCGCGCATCTCCAAGAAGGACCACAAGGCCTACAAGTGCACGCTGTGCTCGGACCGCGTGGCCGTCGGCCGGGAGCCTGCCTGTGTCAAGACCTGCCCCACCGGCGCCATCATGTTCGGCACCAAGGAGGCGATGAAGGACCAGGCCGAGCACCGCATCGGCGACCTCAAGCGGCGCGGCTATGCCGAGGCCGGCCTCTATGACCCGCAGGGCGTGGGCGGCACCCATGTGATGTACGTGCTGCATCACGCGGACAAGCCTTCGCTGTACAAGGGCCTGCCCGACGACCCGAAGATCAGCCCCATGGTGTCCCTGTGGAAGGGCGTGGCCAAGCCATTGGCCATGGCCGCGCTGGGCGCAGCTGCCGTCGGCAGCCTGTTCCACTACATCACCAAGGGCCCGAACGACGTGTCCAAGGAACTGGAAGACGAAATGGACCGCAAGGACCAGGAAGCCGCTGAAAAGGAGGCCCGCCGATGAAACGCAACCCACGTGACCTGGTGCGCTACAACGCATCGGAGCGTGCCAACCACTGGGTGGTCGGCATCTGCTTCATCCTGCTGGCGCTGTCGGGCCTGGCGTTCTTCCACCCGGCCTTCTTCCCGCTCACGCAGCTGTTCGGCGGCGGGCCGTGGACACGCATCCTGCACCCCTACATCGGGGTGGTGATGGCGCTGTTCTTCATCATCATGGCGCTGCGCTTCTGGCGCCTGAACGTGGTCGAGCCGCGCGACATCGAGTGGCTCAAGAACGTCAACAAGATGATCGACGGCGACGACCACGACATGCCCGAGCAGGGCAAGTACAACGGCGGCCAGAAGCTGCTGTTCTGGGGCCTGGTCATCGGCATGCTGGCGATCACCGTGACCGGCGCGCTCATGTGGCGCGCCTGGTGGACGCTGCCCGTCAACGTGGTGCGCGCCGCCTCGGTGGTGCACGCCATCGCGGGCGTGTGGATGATCGGCCTGATCATCATGCACGTGTACGCGGCCATCTGGACCCGGGGCACCATCCGCGCCATGCTGTACGGCACGGTGACACGGGCCTGGGCCAAGCAGCACCACCGGGGGTGGTATCGCAAGATGACCGGTGATAATGACTGACACCCCCTGAGCGGCTTACGCCGCTTCCCCCTCTCTACTCGCTGCGCGAGGGAGGGGGACGGCACCCTCGGTGCGGGACGGCCCTTCCTCGGTGCCCCTCGCCTTGGGCCGCGCCAGTTTTCACAGACATGGCGTCATACTAGGCATCAGCCTGAGCACCCAGCCGCCCAGCGATCCGGGCGGCTGTTTTTTTGGGATTCATTCCAATGCAACGCATTCTTCAACCCGGCGATATCGAGTCGCTGGACCACACCAGTTTTCCGCGCGTGCTGCTGCCGCAGTTGCCGGCGCTGTTCGTCGAGCGGGCGGCGCGGCTGCGGCAGCTGGCCGAGGGCAATCCGATTGCCGACTACCTGCGGTTTGTGGCGCAGATCGTGGACGCGCAGGCCAAGGCGGCCGGGCAGCTGACGCTGGCCGAGCCCGATGCGGCGCTGATCGCGCGGGCGCAGGAGCATTCCATGCCGCTGCTGCCTGCCGCCGACCATATCGATGCCGCCTGGCATGGCGTGCTGGACCGCATGCTCGATGCCCTGTCGGGCGCCGACGGCCTGCCTGCGCCGCTGCAGCCGCTGCTGCAGGAGTTGCGCGCGCTGGACACGGCCGGGCGTGACGAGATCGCGCAGCGGCTGCTGCAAAAGGAAGTGGCGGCCCGCCACGTGGGCATGGCGCCCTTTGTGATGGCTGCGCTGCAGGTGGTGTTTGCCACGCGCGCCAGCGGCCTGAACGCACGCGACGTGCCCTATACCGATCCCGCCTCGATCTGTCCCGTCTGCGCCAGCGAGCCCGTGGCCAGCGTGTTGCGCATTGGCGGCAAGGCCGCAGGCCATCGCTACCTGCACTGCGGCACCTGCTGCACGGAGTGGCACATGGTGCGCGTCAAGTGCTCCCACTGCGAGTCGACCAAGGGCGTCGAGTACCAGGGCATCGATGGCGCCGGCGATACCGTGCTGGCCGAGACCTGCGAGGAATGCGGCAGCTACCGCAAGGTGGTCAACCAGGAAAAGGACCCGATGGCCGAGCCCCTGGCCGACGACCTGGCCTCGCTGATGCTGGACCTGCTGATGGGCGAGGAGACGCGCTTTCAGCGCGCCAGCGCCAATCCCCTGCTCTACGTGGCCTTTGCCGAGGAGCAGGACGAGGCCGGCGACGCGCTGATCGACCCAGCCACGCCTGCTGCCTGACTCTTTCGCACACCATGACCGATACCGCCGCCACCTCTGCCGCTTCCTCCACCCCGTCCGCGCTGCGCCTGCCTGCCGTGGACAAGGTGCTGCTGAGCGCCGACATGCTCGCGCTGCGCGAGCGCCACGGCCTCGATGCCTGCACCCAGGCTGTGCGCGAGACACTGGCACAGATGCGGGCCGATGCGCAGGAGCGGCTGCGGTCCGGCGAGCCCGATGCAGGCGCGCCCGGCATCACTGAGGTAATCCAGGCGGCCGGCCTTCGCCTGGCGCGGCGCTTTGCACCCCGTCTGCGCACGGTCTTCAACCTCACGGGCACGGTGCTGCACACCAACCTGGGCCGCGCCCTGCTGCCGCAGGAGGCCGTGGACGCCGTGGTGGCCGCCATGACGGCGCCGGCCAACCTGGAGTACGACCTGGAGGACGGCGGCCGTGGCGACCGCGACGACCTGATCGAATCCCTGGTCTGCGAACTCACGGGCGCCGAGGC
This sequence comes from Delftia sp., assembly GCF_059499305.1. Classification (NCBI taxonomy): domain Bacteria; kingdom Pseudomonadati; phylum Pseudomonadota; class Betaproteobacteria; order Burkholderiales; family Comamonadaceae; genus Delftia; species Delftia sp. The sequence continues at coordinate 277,688 of NZ_JCABYI010000004.1, read as the reverse complement.
CTGCACCGTGGTCAACAACAACGCCGCCGCCGTGCTGCTGACCCTGGCCACGCTGGCGGCCGGGCGCGAGGTCATCGTCTCGCGCGGCGAGCTGGTGGAGATCGGCGGGGCCTTCCGCATCCCCGACGTGATGACGCGCGCGGGCGCCACCCTGGTCGAGGTGGGCACCACCAACCGTACCCATGCGCGCGACTACGAAGGCGCTGTCGGCGAACACACCGGCCTGCTCATGAAGGTGCATTGCAGCAACTACGCCATCACCGGCTTCACCAAGGCCGTGAGCGACGCCGAGGTGGCATCCATTGCCCACGCGCACGGCCTGCAGATGGTGGTGGACCTGGGCAGCGGCACCCTGGTCGACCTGCGCGAATGGGGCCTGCCCTACGAGGTCACGGTGCGCGAGACCATCGAGTCGGGCGCCGACATCGTCACCTTCAGTGGCGACAAGCTGCTGGGCGGTCCGCAGGCCGGCCTGATCGTGGGCCGCAAGGACCTGATCGCCCGCATCAAGAAACACCCGCTCAAGCGTGCGCTGCGCGTGAGCAAGCTCACCCTGGCCGCGCTGGAGCCCACGCTGCGCCTGTACCTGCACCCCGAAAAGCTGGCCGAGCGCCTGACCACGCTGCGCCTGTTCACGCGCCCCCAGGCCGACATGCAGGCCCGCGCGCAGGCGCTGCAGCCGCTGGTGCAGCAGGCGCTGGGCAGCCGCTATGTGGTGGAAACCGCCGAGATGAACAGCCAGATCGGCAGCGGCGCCCTGCCCGTGGAGAACCTGCCCAGCTGGGGCCTGCGCCTGCATCCGGCCGACGGTCGCCAGGCCGGCCGCCAGCTCACCCGGCTTGAAGCGGGCCTGCGCGGCCTGCCCCGCCCCGTCATCGGCCGGCTGCATGACGACGCGCTGTGGCTGGACCTGCGCTGCCTGGAGGCAGCCGACGAGCCGGCCTTCACCGAACAGCTGCCGCTGCTGCACATCGCCTGAGGACGAACGCATGATCATCGGCACCGCCGGCCACATCGACCACGGCAAGACCACCCTGGTGCGCGCGCTCACGGGCGTGGACACCGACCGCCTCAAGGAAGAGAGGGCGCGCGGCATCTCCATCGAGCTGGGCTATGCCTACACGCCGCTGCCCAATGGCGAGGTACTGGGCATCATCGACGTGCCCGGCCACGAAAAATTCGTGCACACCATGGCCGCAGGCGCCGTGGGCATAGACCACGCCCTGCTGGTGGTGGCGGCCGACGACAGCGTCATGCCGCAGACGCGCGAGCACCTGGACATCCTGCAGCTGCTGGGCGTGCGCGAAGCCACCGTGGCCCTGACCAAGGCCGACCGCGCCACGCCCGAGCGCCTGCAGCAGGTGCGTGCCGAGATCGAGTCCCTGCTGGCGCCCACGGCGCTGGCCGGCGCCCCGGTCTTTCCCACCGCCGCCGCCCAGCCCGGTGACGCGGGCGTGGCGCAGCTGCGCGAGCACCTCATGGCGCGTGCCCAGTCCATTCCCGCGCGGGCCAGCGATGGACTGTTCCGCCTGGCCGTGGACCGCAGCTTCACGCTGCCCGGCCAGGGCACCGTGGTCACGGGCACCGTGTTCGGCGGGCAGGTGAAAGTCGGCGACACGCTGGTGCACTCGGCCTCGGGCACCGAGGTGCGCGTGCGCAGCCTGCATGCCCAGAACCAGGCCAGCGAACAGGGCCTGGCCGGACAGCGCTGCGCGCTCAACCTGTCGGGCATTGCCAAGGAAGCCATCACGCGCGGCGACTGGATCGCCGACGCACGGCTGCTGCAGGCCAGCGACCGGATCGACGTGCGCCTGCAACTGCTGGCCGATGCGCCATCACTGGCCCAATGGACGCCTGTGCATGTGCACATCGGTACGGCGCGCTGCACGGCCCACGTGGCCCTGCTGCAGGACCAGCCGCTGGGTCCCGGCGAGCAGGCCATCGTCCAACTGGTGCTGGACATGCCCGTACATGCCCAACCCGGCGACCGGCTCATCGTGCGCAATGCCCAGGCCAGCCGCACGATTGCGGGCGGCAGCGTCATCGACCCCTTTGCTCCCGCACGCAAGCGCCGCAGCCCCGAGCGCACGGCCTATCTGCAGGCGCTGGAATCGCTGATTGCCACCGGGGACGCCAGCGCGCTGGTGCAAGGCGCGGCGCACGGCATTGCCACGTCGCAGCTCATGCGCCTGACGGGCCGCGCATCCGTGGCCACGGACAACGTCGGGCACCGGCTGCACCGACTTCCACTGGCCGAGGGCGACACGCTGTTGCTGGGTGACGCACGCTGGACGCAGCTGCGCGGCCAGGTGCTGGACAGCATGGCGCGCTTTCACGAAAAAAACCCCGACGAGCCCGGTGTGAACGCGGCACGCCTGCGCCGCATGGCACTGTCCGGCCTGGTCCATGCAGGACATGACGCGCTGTGGAAAGGCCTGCTGCAAACGCTGCTGCAGGATGGCAGCCTGGCCGCCAGCGGCGCCTGGCTGCACCTGCCCGGCCACAGCGTGCAACTGTCGGACAGCGAAACACAGATCGCCCAGAAACTGCTGCCGGCCATCGAAGCCGGCCGCTACGACCCGCCCTGGGTGCGCGACCTGGCACGCGACAACGCCATCGGCGAGGAAACCGTGCGCCAGCTGCTGCGCAAGCTCGCGCGCCAGGGACTGCTGTTTCAGGTGACCAAGGACCTGTTCTACTCCGCCGCCCGCACGGACGAACTCGCCGCCCTGGTGCGCGAACTGGCCGCCGCCACCCCCAACGGCGAAATCCAGGCCCACGCCTTTCGCGATGCCACAGGCCTGGGCCGCAAGCGCGCCATCCAGATCCTCGAATTCTTCGACCGCATCGGCTACACCCGCCGCCTGCGCGACGCCCACCTGCTGCGCCCCGATGTGCAGTGGACCACTGGCGCCACAGCAAGAATTTGAGGCAAGGGGCCGCTACAATGGCCAGCTTTGCTTCGCCACGGCGCCAGCAACCGGCGCGGCCCAGGGCGAGAGACACCGAGCAAGGGCCGCCCCGCAGCAAGGGTGTCGTCCCCCTCCCCCGCGAAGCGGGTAGAGAGGCGCCGTGCAACGGGGGGAAGCGGCGTAAGCCGCTCAGGGGGAGCTTCAATCCAGAAGGAAAGCATACGCACCCGGTGGTGCGCCCGGGCTTCAAACCCGGTCAGGGGCGTCAGCCGCTCCTGGGTAGGTTCGACTCCTGCTGCTTTCCGCCAATCCCCCGACTCTGATTCCAGCCAGGTTACGGCTATTGCAAGGGCACGACGATGGCCACGCGGCGGTTCTCCGCCGCATCGCTGGGCACCACGGGCATGGCGCGGCCCAGGCCCTTGACCTCGATATCCTGGCGCGCCAGGCCGGCTTCGGCCAGCACATCGGCCACGGCCTCTGCGCGGCGCAGCGACAGGCGCATGTTGTAGGCATCGCTGCCGCGATCGTCCGTATGGCCTTCCACGCGCAGCCGCTCTATGCCCACGCCCTTGAGCGCCCGCCCCAGTTCCAGCACCTTGGTGCGCGCCTGGGCGCCGACTTCGGCCGAGTCAAAGCCGAACAGCAGCTTGCCCGACATCTGCAGCTCCCAGCCCTGCTCCGCCTGTGCAAAGCCCTGGCTGCGCAGCACTTGCTGCTGCTGCTCGGTCAGGCCCTGCGGCGTAGGCGGCGCCTCGGGCGCCGCCTTGCAGCCCGCCAGCGCAAGGGCCAGCACAGCGGCCGCACCTGCGCCGCACATCCGGGTCCAGCTCCGTCGTTTCAACATGTCATCCTCCTGTGACTCGTTCGGCCTGGCGCATGGCCTTGGCCTGGTACATGGCCTGGTCGGCATGGCGCATCAGCGTCTCCATGCTCTGGCCATGCTTGGGAAAAAGGGCCACGCCCGCACTGACCGAAGGCTGCAGCACCACGCCTTCGCTGACCACCAAAGGCTCATGCATGGCGGCCTCTATCTTGTCCCGCACCATCTGCGCATCGCCGCCTCCGCCCACGGGATAGAGCAGGATGGCGAACTCATCGCCACCCAGCCGCGCGACCAGATCGCTCTCGCGCACCTGCGAGCGCAGTCTTGCGCCTACGGCCTTGAGCAGCACATCGCCCACAGCATGGCCGTACGCGTCGTTGACCTGCTTGAAGCGGTCGTTGTCCAGAAACAGCACGGCCAGCTTCTGCCCGGTTTCGGCCGCATTGTCCAGCGCCTGCTGCAGGCGCTGCTCGAAATGCAGGCGGTTGGCCAGCCCCGTGAGGCTGTCTCGCGAAGCTTGGCGCTCCAGGGCCGAGTTTTGCTGCTGCAGCCGCTCGTGGCGTGTCTGCAGCTCGGCCAGCAGGGCATTGAAGTTGTCTCCCAACTCGCGCAGTTCGGCAATGCGCGCCAGCGGCACGCGCTGGTCCATGGAGCGGTCATGGCGCACGGCGTGCGCCACGCGCGCCAACTGCTGCAGCGGTTCGGCAATGTCGCGCAGCATGCGGCGCGATTGGCGCAGCCCCACATAGCCGCTCACGCCCACGCACAGCACCAGCACGATGAAGCCTGCGCCCAGAAAGCGGACCAGGCCCACGCCATCGCTGGACAGCTGCACGCTCCCGACCAGGCGGCCATCCTGGCGCACATCGGCCTCGGCGCGCGGCAGGCCTATGCCTATGGCCAGCAGTTCACCCACGCTGGACAGCGCCGAGCCGCCATGGCCCGACCACTGCACGAACGGGCGCTGCTCGGCATCGAAAACCTCGGCATGGGCCACGCCTTCGCCGCGCAGCAATTGGTCCAGCACGCGGGCAGCCTCGTCACGGTCACCGAAGACCAGCGATGCCTCGACCGTATAGGCCAGCGAACGTGCCACCAGATGCAGGTTGTTGGACAGGTAAAGACGCAGGGTGGCCACGCCGACGATGAGCAGCAGCGCGCCCGCAAGCGCAATGGCCACCGCCGCCATGCGCATGTGCGCGCGGCGGATCACGTTGCGCAGGGAGGCGCTGCCGGACAGGAACAACTTCATGGCAACGTCCTGTGGCGCGCAAGCTGCAGCACCTTGGGATTGACGCGCAGGCCGCTGCGTGCCACGGAGTCGAGGCTGACCTCGAAGCCCGCGCCCTCGCCACGGCGGCGCAGGCAGAACATGGCGCCGATGCGGCACAGCTCGCCCCGCTCGCTGATGGTCAGCAGCGGCCGTCCGGCCAGTTGCTCCATGAGCTTGCGCCAGGCCGCTTCATCGAGCTGGCCGGCATAGATGCCTTCGCATTCGGCCAGGATGCGCGCATCGGAAAGCACGACGCGCCGGACTTCCAGCCGCTGGCTGCCCACTGTCTGCGGGGCACCATTGAGCAGGTTATCGGCATATTCGGTGGAGCCCACCACGCACAGCCGCAGCACCGCGCTTTCCGTGGGCCAGCGCGTGTAGCCCAGGATGCCTAAGACCGTGCGTGTCACGCCCAGCTCATGCTCGTCGGCCGATGGTTCGGCATGCGCCTGCCCCACCAGCCCCACCCAACCCGTTTGCAGCGCCAGCAGGCACACGGCCACCCAGGCCCAGGCTGGCGGCAGGCCCTTGATCCTGCCACCCATGCACCACCTGCGGGATGGGAGAAGTGAGCGCTGCGAGCGCTGTGAGCGATTTATGCGAACAGCCAACCAAGGCTCCTTGAACGGGAAATCCATGCATTGCACCACGACGGCGCATCGAAGCATTTTTTCACATATCGCCCGCCTCGGAGCACCCGGAGTGTCGCGCTGGGTCATCATCCTTTCTTAGTCGCTGCGGCACATCAAGGTGCCGCGGCAGGCAGGCGGTAGTGATAGGCGTAGAGCGGATGAAAGCCCAGGCTTTCATACAGCCCGCGTGCCACCCGGTTGGGAGCCCGCACCTGCAGCTCGGCCCATTGCGCCCCCTGCGTCCGTCCCCAGTGCAGCAGGCCGCACACCAGCGCACGGCCCAGCCCCCGCCCGCGCATTGCAGGTGCGATGACGATGTCATACAGGCCCACGCAGCCGCGCTCCAGCACGGCCAGGCCGAACCCGGCCACCTCGCCCCCGACGCGCAGCGTGGCAAAGGCGGCGGGCCAGGCAATGGACTGCAGCATGTGGTGATGCGCCTGCCTGTGCCGGGGCGGCACGGCGCCGGCCTCGGCAAAGCCTTGCAGCCAGGCCGCACCGGGCCGGGCATCCATGGCGAGGGTCCAGCCTTTTTCGTCCGCCGGCTGCGCCATGTCCGCCAAGGCTGCGCGCATCACGAGCGAAGGATCGGCCAGCAGGTAGCCGGCCTGCGCCAGCTGGGCATCGGCCTCGGGGCTGGCCAGGGGCGAGAGGCGGAAGACGGGCGGCAGGCCCTGGCGTTGGTAGAAGGCTTCGATCTGCGCCAGCAAGGCGCCAAGGCGGGCGCCGGGCTGATGGGCATTGGCGGAGTTGGCCCGCTTGGTATGGCCCTGCGCGGCGCGCAGCAGCCAGTCCCCGCAGAGCACGGTGCGCTGGGCCGGCCAGGCGTTGAAGCCGCGCTGCTCCACGCCGACCACCGTCTCGGGATCGCAGTCCACGGATGCGCGGTCATGAGCGAAAGACTTGGACATGCCCGCTTGTACCATGGCCGCCCGCCGTGCCCGCCCATAATATGGCGCGCCGCCGCGCTGGCGGCAGGCACTCTTTCCCACTACTGCGATCGCCGCCGATCGCCGGATTGCTCCATGACCACAGACACCTCCCAAGCCCCCCGACTCACCTCGCTGTCCCATGGCGGCGGCTGCGGCTGCAAGATCGCGCCGGGCCTGCTGGCGGAGCTGATCGGCAAGAGCGCGCTGCCCAAGCAGTTCTTCCCGGACCTGCTGGTGGGCACGGAGACCGCTGACGACGCCGCCGTCTACCGCATCAACGACGAGCAGGCCATCGTGGCGACCACGGATTTCTTCATGCCCATCGTGGACGATCCGTATGACTTCGGCCGCATCGCCGCAACGAATGCGCTGTCCGACATCTACGCCATGGGCGGCCAGCCGCTGATGGCCCTGGCCATCGTGGGCATGCCCATCAATGTGCTGCCGCACGACACCATTGCCAAGATCCTGGAAGGCGGCGAGTCGGTCTGCCGCGATGCCGGCATTCCACTGGCCGGCGGCCACTCCATCGACTCGGTCGAGCCCATCTACGGCCTAGTGGGCATCGGCATCGTCAACCCGCGCCAGATGAAACGCAACGCCGACGCCAAGGCCGGCGATGTGCTGATCCTGGGCAAGCCGCTGGGCGTGGGCATTCTGTCGGCCGCACTCAAGAAGAACCTGTTGGACGAGGCCGGCTACCGCGCCATGGTGGAAGCAACCACCCTGCTCAACCGCCCCGGCACGGCGCTGGGCAAGATGGACGGCGTGCACGCGCTGACCGATGTGACGGGCTTCGGCCTGCTGGGCCACGGCCTGGAAATGGCACGCGGCGCGGGCCTGACGGCACGCATCGACAGCCGCAGCCTGCCCGTGCTGCCCACGGTGCAGGGCTTTGCCGAGCAGGGCGTCATTACGGGCGCCTCGGGCCGCAACTGGGCCTCGTATGGCACACAGGTGGTGCTGGGCGCCGGCATCACCGATGCCCAGCGCGCGCTGCTGACCGATCCGCAGACCTCGGGCGGCCTGCTCGTATCGTGCACGCCCGATGTGGCGGACCAGGTGCTTGCGCTGTTTGCCGAACAGGGCTTTGGCGATGCAGCCATCGTCGGCCGCATGGAAGCGGGCCAGGCCCGCGTCGTGGTGGACTGAGCCAGGCAACCAGTCAAGCGAAACGGGGGCCTGGGCCCCCGTTTGCATTGCATGCCGGATGCAGCCCCTTCAGGCGGGCACTGCATCACGCCGGACAGCGGATGTCACTCGCTCACGGTCTGCGTCTTGTAGGCCGGGCTGGCCTGGATGGCGCTGTCGGTGAACGGCAGCTTGAGCCACTGGCGCGCACCGTAGGCCTTGGTGTAGTCCGCATAGTGGGCCGAGGCAGGATCGTCGGACAGCGAGAAGGTCAGGAAGGTATGGGCCTCCACTCCGGCCGCCGGGAAGCTCACCACCTGCATGTAGCTGTTGCCGTGCGGCTGCCCGTCCATGCTGTAGCCGCCCTGCTCTATCTTGTTTTCCGAGCAGGTGATGGTGAAGTAGCCCACCTCGCCGCATCCGCCATACAGCGCCGTCTTCTCTCCGCCACGCTGCGAGAACAGCACGGTGCCACGCGCCGCATCCATGGCAAAGCCGCTGGCCTGCACGGCCTTCACTGCTTCGGCGAACGCCTTTTGCAGCGCCGCCTTGGCCGTGGGCTTGATGCCGCGCGGCGTGTTGACGGGGTCGGCCGCATCGAAGGGCACGGCATACAGGTCGGCCGATTTGATCTGGCTGGCCACGCGCTTCCAGAACTCGTCCCAGACATGGGAGCCCCTGGATGCCGCCGTGCCCGTGCCGTCCCAGGCCTGCAGCGCCGTGCAGGCAGCCGATACGTCCACCGTTTCACCCGCCGAGGACACGGGGCCTGGACAGACCTGGGCCAATGCCTCGTCCTTGAAACGCGCGCTGTACACACGGCTGTCCAGCACCATCTGGCGAACGATGTCGCTGGTGGCCAGCTTGCCCGGATAGCCGTCCGTGCCCGCCAGCCGCTGCAGCGCCATGGTGTGGCCCAGGCGCGTGCGCAGGCTCTGGGCAGAAGAGGTGGAGCCGAAGATGGCCGGATAGCCGGTCAGCGGTGCCGAGGCATTGGACAGCCAGTAGCTGTCGTTCATGTTGCCCACGTAGTCGCCACGCAGCAGGCTGGGCATGCGTGCCGGGCCGATGGCGCCGGCCTGCACCGAATCCGCATCCGAGCCCCAGTCGCACTGGCTGCTGCCGCCGGCCAGCACCGGCACCTGGGGCAGCGCCGCGTTGATGGCCGCCGAGGCCGGCGTGGCGCAGGCCTGCAACTGCGCGGGCGGCACGTTGGGCACGGCGCCTATGTCGGCATACCAGACCTGGGCGTTGCCGCGTCCCGCAGCGACGGTGTTGACCCAGGGAATGGCCGACTCCTCCTTCTGGATGCGGATGAACTCGTCCAGCGACTTGGCCTGGTTCCAGCGCAGCCAGTTGCGGAAGGTGCGGTAGTTGTAGGCGTTGATGTCGCGGATGGCGAACACGCTCTGCGTGGTCCAGCCCAGCGCCGGGTCCATGGCGCCCAGGTTGACCACGGGGCCGTGCACGGTCTTGTACAGCGTGCGCGTGACCTGGTCCTGCCCGCCGGAGGCATTGCGCACGCTCACGGTGATCTTGCTGGCCTGCATGGCCTCGGTCTTGCCGTCGCGCACATAGCGGGTCGGATCATTGGGGGCCAGCTGGTACATGAACAGGCCGAAGCGCCGCGCCGTGGACACGGTGTGGCTCCAGGCCACGTCGTTGTTGAAGCCGATCAGCACCATCGGGATACCCAGGAAGCTGGCGCCACTGACGTCGATCTCGCCCGGAATCGTGAGCTGCGATTGGTAGAAGCGGTCCGGCCCCTTCCAGTACCAGTGCGGATTGCCGAACAGCACGCTGCTGCCGCCCGTGGCCTGCTGGCCGAAGCCGTACATGTTGCTGCCTATGCCCGTGGTGCCGCCCACCTGCAATGATGGCGCCACCACCTGGCCCGGCTTGAGCGCGGCCAGCTGCGTCGCGGCCGACCGGCCCTTCGCCGGCTTGGCCGAGGCCGTTGCCGCCGCAGCCGCTGCAGGTGGCACGGCATTGGCGATCTGGGCCACGAAATTGCTGTAGCCGCCGGCAAGATTGGCCGTATACATGCGCCGCCAGATGTCCTGGGCCGTGATGGCCTGCACCCAAGGCTGGCCCGCGCAGGCCGCATTGGTCTTGGCCCCGGCCGGGGTCTCGCGCACCACGCGGTTGTAGCCTGCCACGAAGCCATCGACCAGTTGCTTGAGCTTGTCGGGCTGGGCCTGGATCATGGCGGCCACGGCGTCATCGGAGACGACATGGCGGAAGAAGAAGTCCGAATCGATGTTGCGCGGCCGGTCGATGGTGCTGTCATAGACGGCCTGGGCATCGCCGCCGAAGTGGCGCGAACGCTCCCCGCGGTAGGTCAGGAAGGAGTCGGCCATGGTGCACAGGTTGTCCTGCGCCTGGGCATAGCCCGCACCATAGCCCAGGCCCGTCCAGTCCTTGGCCTTGATGTGCGGAATGCCCATCTCCGTGCGGCGGATCTCCGCGCTGTACTTGCTGCCGGAGCCGTCTCCCGAACCGCCGCAGGCCGCCAAGGCGGCCAGGGCTATCAATGACAAGGGTTTCCATCCACTGCGAAGCGCTGGGTGCATGCTTTGTCTCCTGGTGTTATGCGTACACAAAGGCCCCGGTCTGCCACGGGGCCCGCATCAGCATAGGAGCGAGGCAATGCACTGCCTACCCGGCAGTTTCACTAGGAAATGTCTGATGCCCGACAGTCGATGCGGACAGCCACCCGGCTCTCCATCGGCCGGCACGGGCAGAAGACTCAGGCGGCAGATTCAGCCAGCTGGCTCAGCGCCGCCGTCATGCGCCGGTCGATCTTGCGGCTGAGCACCACCGAGGTATAGGTCTGCTGTATGCCGTCGATCAGGCCTATGCGGTCCAGCAGCGCGTCGAGCTTTTCGTTGCTCTCGCAGCGCACGAACACCATGTAGTCGTACTGGCCGCTGACGGCGGAGACCTCCTCGACCTCGGTGAAACGGTTGAGTGCCTGCATTACTGAAGTGGCCGTCTTGGGCTGCACGCGAATGCCGCAGTACGCGCGCACCGCAGACTGCTCCACGCGCGCACCCAGGCGAACGCCGTATCCGGCGATCACGCCTTCCTGCTCCAGCCGGGCAATGCGGGCCACCACCGTCGTGCGCGCCAGATTCATCTGCCGGGCCAGATGCGCGGTGGAAGCCCGCGCATTGGTCTGCAGCAGGCGCAGCAGTTGGCGGTCGGTTTCATCAAGACGGTATTCCATGCAGCTCCCTGGACGTCAACGGCAAGAGCCTATGGCGGCGGCTCGGACGTGTTCAACATTTCGGCAGATATATCCACCAATCCGGCAATTCTATGCGCTGCAAATCGTCGCTTTCATCAACAAGATCCTCGTTTCATCCGAAACCGCCGCATCTGGAGTGCATCCCCATCCCGCATCGCCCAGCAGCGACGGCACATGGCACCACCAGGCAAGAGTAATGGCTATCAGAAACAAAAGTAACTAATTACAAATCCCCCGACACACCCCGATGCTCCGCCGCTGCATGTCACCCGGCTGGGACCTCGCATAAATACTTAGCATGCATCCCATCCTTCCTTTGGCGACGCTGCCCCGCGGGCAGGGCTGCCTGCCTGCGGCCGTACTGGCCGGGCTCGACGGAACACGGCAAGCCGCTTGGGAAGGCGCAGCACGCATGATGGATCAGTACTTGCAAATACATGCATTTCCGCTAGATTGGCCCCGCAGGCGTAAATTTTGTGAACTCAAGTTACCCCGCATCCGTCGGCTTCCGACGCATGGCCTGCCCGCAGTTACGCGGCTTGCCGCAGCACGCCAAAGGAGGGTTTTCCGATTTCCCGCTGCCCGCCGGACCGCTCGTTCCCCATGACAAGGGCATGCCCGGCATGCCCGACGAACGCGCGCAGTGTCCGGTGCCTCCATTCAGTCTCCACAGGGGAGACATATGTCATATCGCGCCGTATCTGGAGATCCGTGGATTTCACAAGCTGCAACGCCCTGGCGGGACAGCTTTGTGCTGGGCGGGGTGCTGTTTCTGTGCTCGGCCGTGGCGCTGGGCCTGCGTTCTCCGGGGCATCTGTCATCTCTGTGGCTGTCCAACGCCCTGCTCCTGGGCTGGATGCTGCGCAGCCCCGCCTACAGCCATAGACACTGCTGGACGGCGGCCGCCGTGGCCATGGCGTTGGCCGAATGGTTGTCGGGCAGCCCGCTTGACCAGACCCTGTGGCTGACTTTCGCCGATCTGGCAGCCGTGGCCTGCGGCTGGGTGATGATGCGGCGCCTGCCGCTGCGGGTGCGGCAGATGCGCTCCCCCTCATCGGTGCTGCACCTGGTGATGTGCAGCCTGCTTGTGAGCGTGGTCGGCGCCGTGCTGGGCTCGGTGGGCATGCACCAGCTGATGCATTGGCCCTGGCAGCCCATGATGGCCATGTGGTTCAGCAGCGAGCTGATGCACATGACCCTGTTGCTGCCCGTTCTGTTGAGCTTTCCCGCAAGCCTGGAGCCGCTGTCCTGGCGTGGCCAGCCGTTCAGGCAGATCGTGCAGGCCCTGCTGCCGCTGTTGGCCCTGGTGATCTCCGAGGCCATTGCCATCTACCTGGGCGGGCCGGGCGCGCTGTCCCTGAGCATGCCGGCCATGCTGCTGTGTGCCATGCGCTACCGGCTGTTCGTGGTCGCCCTGCTCAACCTCGCCAGCTGTGCCATCAAGCTGGCCACATTTTCAGATGTACTGCTCACCTCGCCCAGCTCCGAACTGGAGACCACGTTCTCGTTCCGCCTGGGCCTGGCCATGCTGTCCATAGGCCCGCTGGCCGTGGCCTGCACGCTCATGGCCTTCAAGGACATGCTCAGCAAACTGCGCCATGCAGTGAACCACGATGCGCTGACCGGCCTGCTGGCACGCACCAGCTTTCTGGAGCGCGCTCAGCGCACGCTGGAACGCCTGCAGCGCGAGCACCAGTCGGGCGCCATGCTGATGCTGGACCTGGACCACTTCAAGCACACCAACGACCGCCACGGCCATGCCGCTGGCGACCGGGTGCTGCAGGAAGTCTCGGCCCGCCTGTCACAGGCGCTGCGCCCGCATGAACTCATAGGCCGCCTGGGCGGCGAGGAATTTGCCGTGCTGCTGCCTGGCGCCGACTGCGCCACGGCCAGCGCCGTGGCCCAGCGGCTGTGCGAAGCCACGCGCGAAATCCGCATCGAGACAAGCGATGGCGCAACCATCTGCCCCACGCTGAGCATTGGCATCGCCTGCACGAACATGGCCCAGCCTCCGCTGGGTTTGAGCGCCTTGCTGCGCACGGCCGACACGGCGCTGTACCAGGCCAAGGCCAGCGGCCGGGACCGGTATTTCGTGGCGGGCGAGCGGCCGGACGAGGCCGGTACACCGGCCTTTGCCTGCGAGCATTCCGGGGGCGCCAAGGCGGCCTGACACCAGGCGCCGCCTCGGCGTTTTGCCCGCGCTCAGCGCAGGCGGCGGGCGCCGTTTCCTTCGTCGAGCTTGAAGCCCGCCACGGCCTGGGCCAGCTGCACGGCCTGTTGCTGCAGCGATTGCGCAGCCGCCGTGACCTCTTCCACCAGGGCGGCGTTCTGCTGCGTGACCTGGTCCATCTGTCCAATGGCGCTACCCACCTCGGCAATGCCACGGCTTTGCTCCTGGCTGGCGTTGCTGATCTCGGCCACCAGCGTGCTGAGCTTGCGCACGCCGTCCACGGCCTGGTCGATGGTGGTGCCCGCATTGCGCACCAGCCGGCTGCCCGTGTCGATCTGGCCCACGGAATCGTCGATCAGCGCCTTGATCTCCCGCGCCGCCGTGGCGCTGCGCTGGGCCAGCGTGCGCACCTCGCTGGCGACCACCGCAAAGCCACGGCCCTGCTCGCCGGCACGGGCCGCTTCGACGGCAGCATTGAGCGCGAGGATATTGGTCTGGAAGGCGATGGAGTCGATCACGCCGATGATGCTTTCGATCTTGCGTGCCGACGCCTCGATGCCACCCATGGTCTGCACCACCTGGCCCACGGCCTCACCGCCCTGCGTGGCGATCTGCGAGGCGCTGGTGGCCAGCTCGCTGGCTTGGCGAGCATTGGCCGCGTTTTGCTGCACGGTTGCCGTGATCTGCTCCATGGCGGCTGCCGTCTGCTCCAGCGAGCTGGCCTGCTGCTCGGTACGTGACGACAGGTCCTGGTTGCCGCCCGCGATCTCGGCCGACGCCATGCGCACCGATTCCGACGATTCGCGAATGCGCAGCAGCACCGTGGCGATCTTGTCCACGAACTGATTGAAGGACTGGCCGATCTGCGCCAGTTCGTCCCGGCCTGCCGCCGTGAGGCGGCGGGTCAGATCGCCCTCGCCGGAAGCAATGTCCTGCAAGGCATCGCGCGCCACGGCCAGGCGCATGAGCATCCGGCGCAGCACCACGGTCAACAGCACGGCCGTTCCCAGCACGGAAAGCGCGGTGATGAAGGCGGCCACCTGCAGCAGCGCGCTTACGGAATGCGTGGCCTGTGCGCGGTCGATCACCACGGCCAGCGTCCAGGGCGTGCCCTCCACCTTGGCGGCGTAGACCATCTGCGGCTCTCCATCGAGCACCAGGTCGGCACGTCCGCCCTGCTCGGCCAGACGCTTGATCAGGGCCGCATCGAGCTCCGGTGCAATCGCCGAAGCGGGCTTGAGCGCCAGCTCGGGCCTGGCGTAGGCCAGCAGACGGCCTTCGCCGTCCATCAGAAAGGCGAAGCTCTTTTCCTGGGGGCGTATGGCCGCCACTTTCCTGGACATGGCCGCCAGCCGCACATCGGTGCCGACGACGGCCGTGATCGCGCCCGAGGCCCCGACCGGATCGACAAAGCTGATCGTCAGCTCACCCGTGCTGGCGTCCACGTAGGCTGGCGTGACGCCCGGACGGCCTTCCCGCACGGCCTGCTTGAACCAGTCGCGCTGGGTGCCGTCGTAGTTCTCCGGCATGGAATGGGTGAACACGGCACGCTTGTCCGCATGCACGAAGTAGGCGTCATCGAAGCCGCCGGCCTGCTGGCCTGCCAGCAGGAAAGGAATCGGGTCCGGCTGTTGCACCGCCGTTTTCAGCGAGCCGGTGATGCGCTGCTTGTCCTGGACCCAGTCGGTCAATGCGGCTGCATGGGCCTGCGTGAGCTGGCCGATGTTTTCGTCGATGCCGGACAGCGTGCTGCCGCGCGCCGTCCAGAAGGTGGCCATGGACAGCGCGAACAGCGCGGCCACTGTGATTGCCACGCAGATGAGGATCAGGCGGGCACGAAGTGTTTGAAACATGATGCGTAGTAAAGGCAAAAACGAGGGCTGTGGATGCCCACCGAGCCTATCCGAGACACACCGGCCGCCAGAGCTCAAAGAGTGCGTACTTGCCCTTGCAATTGCACGCTTCCTGGCTGCAGGTGATCCGCTGCCCCCCTTCGAGCAAGCAGCGCTTTGCTCGCAACGCCACCGGGGCCTGAGTCGTCAGGTTTTTGCAAGTTATCGTCACATCCTGGACGGATGCATGCTATAGTGTCAATTTGTAACACAGACATTTCCCGCCCTGCAGGCGGGATCTTTTTGTCGCAAACGCCAGGGCCTTGCACCAGGGTCCTGCCGTTTGCGCCGCGCACCCTGTGTTTTTCCCTCCCTCATATTTTTGGGGTGCACCATGCGGCCTTTTCTTGCCCTTCCTGGACTGCCATGGATCCATGAAGGCCCCTGACCAGGATCGGCAGGGAGCAGGATACAAAATGTTTCATCTTGATGCAAAGATGCCGATAAGCAGGCAGACCTGTCATTCAAGGGGAGAGAAACATGAAGCGATGCATCATCAAAGTGGCCGGCGCCTGCTACACGGCCCTGTTTCCCAGCACCTGCGCAGCGGTGGCAGATGCGATGACCCGGTTTCCATACGCCACAAAAATCAGCGTCAGACTCGCCTAGACTCAGGCAACATGGGAACCTGTTCTCAAACAGGCTCTCTGACAATACGCCTGTCGTCATCCGGGTGTTGCGCGGCAGTGTAGGCTCACTTTGCCAAAAGCTCTCCCGGATTCCTTTATATTGGCAGATCAACATTCATTGATATACATGACCACAGACTACAAGACACTGCTGCAGCAGAAAGCCCAGCTCGAAGCCCAGATCGCCGAAGTGCTCAAGACCGAAAAGTCCGGGGCCATTGCCCAGGTGCGCACCATCATCGACCAATACGGATTGACCGAGGCCGATGTCTTTCCCTCGTCCAAAGCCAAGACTGGCGCTGGTTTTCGCGTGGTCGGCGTTCCCAAGTACCGCGATCCGGCCACCGGTGCGACCTGGACCGGCCGCGGCAAGCAGCCCCGCTGGATTGAAGGCAAGGACCGCACTCCCTTCGCCATATGAGGTCCGGCGCAGCCCGCCCCCTGGCAGCCACTAAGCTGCGACAGAGCCCGCCAAGTGCGGGCTTTTTGTTGCCAGAAGCAAGGGGTTAACCCTATTGCCCAGAAGTTACAAATTCTTCAATGTAGTGCTGATGTGTGAGCCGAGAGGTGCCTGCATGTTTCGGTACCCAAGCAATCACAACAAGGGAAACAGCAGGTATCACACAGGGAACTGTCCTACACCTGCACTCTCCAAAATCATGATGCCCACGTCATTGCAGCACCCGCAAGCCATGGGCATCCCGTCACGCAACGGCAAGGCCCCAACGGCCACTGGAGCAATCCGCCACCACCACGAACCATTTTCCAGCCGAGCCAGGGAGACTATCTCCTCCCTCCCCTCTCACTGACTTACCCTGGCAGGCCCGCAAGGGCCACGGCTTTTCTCTGCAACAGGACCGCCCCCGGCGGTCCTTTTTTTCTGCACGCGCTATCGCAGGGCTGGCACAGCGTTGCCAACCTTGAACACGGCCACCATACCCGACAGGCGCTGCGCCTGGTCGCTCAGTGCGGCCGCTGCCGCTGCGGACTCCTCCACCAGGGCCGCGTTTTGCTGCGTCATCTGGTCCAGATGGCTGACGGCCTGGTTGACCTGGCCAATACCGTCGCGCTGCTCGGTGGAAGACGCCGTGATCTCGCCAATCATGTCCGAGACCTTGCGCACGCTGCCCACGATGTCATCCATCACCTGGCCGGCCTGGGCGACCTGGGCAGAGCCTTCCTGCGCGGCATCGACCGAGGTGCTGATCAGCCCCTTGATCTCCTTGGCAGCCTCTGCGCTGCGATGGGCCAGGGCCCGCACTTCGCCAGCCACGACAGCGAAGCCACGGCCCTGCTCACCCGCGCGGGCCGCTTCCACGGCGGCATTGAGCGCGAGGATGTTGGTCTGGAAAGCAATGGAGTCGATCACGCCGATGATGTCGGAGATGCGGCGTGCGCTGTCGCTGATGCGGTCCATGCTGGCCACCACATGGCCCACCACGGCGCCCCCGCGCTCGGCCGCCTGGGCGGCGCTGCCGGCCAGGTGATTGGCCTGGCGCGCGGTGTCGGCGGCCTGGCCCACGGTCGCGGTCAGTTGCTCCATGCTGGCGGCCGTTTCCTCCAGGTTCGACGCCGTCTGCTCGGTGCGCGAAGACAGGTTGTGATTCCCGGCGGCAATCTCGGTGGATGCAGTGGAGATCGAGTGCACGCTGTCACGCACCTCCGTCACCAGGCCACGCAGCCGTGCCGCCATGCCCGAGACCGAGCGCAGCAGATGACCGAATTCGTCCTTGCGGCTGTCCTCGGCCGACACGGTAAGGTCGCCCTGCGCAATGGCATCGGTCAGTTGCACGGCTCGCTCCAGCGGACGCGTGATGGCACGCGTCAGCACGAAGGCCAGCGCCAGTCCGGCCAGGAGCACCACGCCCTGGACAATCCAGGCCAGCACACTGGCCTGTTGGCGCGCGGCCTGGGCCTGCTCCATGGCCGCATCGCGCTGGCTGCGCTGCAGCTGCACAAAGACTTCCAGCGAGTCCACATAGCGGCCGATGGCACCCAGGTACTGTTGCTGGACGAACTCGCGGAACGCCGCGGCATCGCCCGTCAACTTGATCTCGCGGGCCCGCTTGTTCAGCGCCAGCACCTCGGCACGGATGCTGGCGATGCGCTCCAGCGCAGCCTTGTCGGCCTCGCTGGCACCCTTGACGATCTCGGCCTGCAGCTTGGTGATCAGGCCAGAGCCCTCCTTGACCCGGCCGTCGAGCAGGCGCGTCAATTCCTCATCGGTGGAGGCATTGCTGGCCAGCACCCGCTCGCCCGTGGTTTCCGTTGCGCCCTTCCATTGAATGGCCAGACCGATGCGGTTCTCATATTCGGACAGCGTCTGCATGCCCTGGTCCATGGCGCGGGCCGCCGCAAACTGTGCCCACAGCGATACCGCAAGCATCATCGCCAACAAGCCGCCCAGCGTGCCCCAAAGCTTGGCGGACACGCTCCATTGATCAAATTTCATTCGTAGAACTCTCGTCGGAAAAACTGAACAGAGGAAAGGTGAAACAACAGGCCACGCGCACTAGCGCCGGCCGTCTTCCGGTGAAAAGCCCCGCCATATCGACATGGCCCATCAATCCGGAAAAGATGACTTGCTTTTTCGTCAGAAATACCGGGAACTTGAGGCTGCGCGCGGGCAGACCCGATATCACCCGCTGTGCACAACGCGGAACAGTGCATATGCAGTGGCAAGCGCCGGTGACATCGGATGCAAAATGCAATGACGCTTGCGGCTGCCGCGCCATTGAATGCCTGGGCTTGGAAGCTGCCAGCCGCCGTCTTTCGCACCTGCAAGTGCATAACACGCTGTGGATGTGTCACTCGATACCGATCGCCTCTATGTACTGATTGCGCCGCTGAGCATTTTGCTGCTCAGTTGCACGCTGGCCGTGTGCTGGCTGGTGCAGCGTCGCCAGCGCTATCTGCTGTGGATTGCCGGCGGCTATGCCCTGGTTTCCCTGGCGCTTGCATGGCAGAGCATTGCCCCCCGCGAACAACTCCACCATTGGGCCGTGTACACAGGCGCCATGTACCTGTTTGGCACCTGGTGCTTTGCGCGCTGCATGGCGGGGCGTTACGGGGTCTCGGCACATCCCGTGCTGGGTTTGCTCATAGGTGCGGTGGTTCTGGCCGCGCTGTACTACTACAGCCGGATCCAGGTCGATCTGTGGGTGCGCGTGCATTGGCTCAACACAGGCCTGGGCCTGCTGCAGTTGCTGCCGGCGCCCGCCATGCTGCGGCGCCGGCCACCGCAGGATTGGCTGGAGAGAATGCTCTACTGGTCCTACGTGGTGTTTGCCGGCTACACCGCCGCCCGGCCGCTGCTGGTGCTGGCCCTGGGCAGCACCGACCTCAATGAGATTGCTCGCTCCACCTACTGGCTGGTGACTCTGGTCAGCACGCTGTCGTTTGCTCTGCTGTTCACCCTGATGCTGCTGGCCTGCACGGTGCGCGATGTCTTCACCGCGCTGCGCCAGGAGCGCAACCACGACTCGCTGACCAACCTGCTCAACCGTCGCGCCTTCCAGGAGGCCGCCGAGCTGCGCCTGGCCGATTCGCACATGGCGCCGGTTTCCGTGCTGATCGGCGACATAGACCACTTCAAGCGCATCAACGACAGCTGGGGCCATGACTGTGGCGACCGCGTTCTGCAGGCCGTGGCCAGGACCTTGCAGCAGCATGTGCGCAGCGACGATCTGGTCTCACGCTTTGGCGGCGAGGAATTCGTGCTGCTGCTGATGCGCACCACGCCCGAGGAGGCCGAGCGCGTGGCCGAGCGCATACGCGCTCAGCTCAGCGCGGACGGCTATGTGCTGGCAGCCGGCCAGCGGATCACCATCAGCTTCGGCATCGCCCCCGTGGCCGCCAACACCGCCCTGACCGATGCGCTGACGCGCGCCGACGCCCTGCTCTACTCCGCCAAGCAGGCAGGCCGTGACCGTGTGCACGTGGCCGCGGACCCCGGCCGCAAGCTGCCCCAGACCGCCTGATAAAGGAAGCAAGGAACGCCTTGCTCGGGCTTGCGCCCGTCAAAACTCGCTGAAAAGAAAAGCCCGCCAGGGAGTGGCGGGCTTGTTCGTCCATCAAGGCAGCGTGGGCGCATTACTTTTTCGCATCCTTCAGGGCTTCCTTCACATCGCCCAGCTTTTTCTGAGCCGTGCCTTCGACCTGCTTGGCAATGCCCTTGGCCTGCTGTTCGGGGCTGTCGATCAACTCGCCAGCCTTTTGCTGCACCTTGCCTGCGGCATCCTTGAGCGTGCCCTTGATCTGATCCGTGTTCATAGCTGCGTCCTTTGCTGCAAGAGCTTCTAAAAAAGGGATGGATCCTTGCAGACCCGACGCAACGATAAGCGCGCCCCGCAAGGACAGCCGCCAGCGCTCGGCAACGATGAGCGTGGTCTCAGGCCTACAGCCTCATCTCTTCCCCGGAGCGCGGCCTGCCGCCATGCCTGTTTCGGAGCGCAGGCGTTTCAGTGCCTCGTCCACCACCGCTTCCTTGTGCGCCTCGAACAGGCCTGCCGCAGCGTCCTTGTGCTCTTGCAGCAACTGGCACAGGCGCGAAATTTCCTCTCTCAATCCCGCCGCACCCTGCTCGACCCCGGCCTGGTCGGCATCGCCGGCTTCGTCCAATTCGAAGCTGCGCCGTATGCGCGCAACGATTTCTGCATTCATGGAACGGTGGCCGGCCTTTGCCGCTTCCGAGATGCGATCACGCATGCCATCCGGAAAACGGACGATGAAGCGCTCCTGGGTTTCGCTGGGAAAGGGTTTGCGTTGCATTGCGCGATGGTACCTGCCGGATGCAAATTCAGATTCATGCCTAGTTGACATGATTCCAAGTTGGCATAAAACTCGAAACGACCCGCCCGGGGGCTGTGCAAGCCCACATCCACGCCCTCGAACCACCAGCCCTGAATCCAGGACACATTGCGCAAGGACAGAACCATGCCGGACACAGACATGCCAGCCTCCGTGCATCCTGCGCAGGCCGTCGCCAGCCCGCCCGACCCGGAGACCCTGGCAACAGACGCGCTATGCCACATCAGCGCAGCGCTGAGCGTGCTGGAAATGCATGTGGAAAGATCCAGCCGCGCCATGGTGATCGGTGTCCGCGACCTGCTGCGCGGCTATCACCACAAGGCGGACCGCGCCGCTGCCGAGCAGCCGGTGGAGGCCCTGGCCAGCAGCGTGCTGCCACAGATGTCCGCCGACCTTCAGGGCCTGCTGGAAATCATTGACCGCGTGAACGACGACGAGACGGACGACCCCATCCTCTATGCCGTGAGCTACCTGCTCAGGGCGGCCAAGAGATTCTCGGATGCGGCGCCGCAGGCCTAGCAGCCTGCGCATCGCCGCTTTCCATCACTCCTCGTTGGTCCACTCCACCCGAGCGCCCAGACTGCGCAGGTTCTCCACGAAGTGCGGATGCGCCCGGCGGATCGGCGTGGCGTTACGGATCTCCGAGCGGCCCTCGATGCTGCTGGCGACCATGAACAGCGCAATCGCCACGCGGATGATGTAGGGGCTCTCCACCACGGCCGGCGTCAGCGGATTGCCGCCGAAGGTGACCACACGATGCGGGTCCGAGGAAAACACATGGGCGCCGAACTTGGACAGCTCGCCCGTCCAGCCCAACGCGCCGTCATAGATCTTGTTCCAGAACAGAGCATTGCCCTGCGCATGCACGCCCAGCGCAATGAAGATGGGCAGCAGATCCACCGGAAAGTACGGCCAGGGAGCGGCTTCCACCTTGGTAAGCACATTGCTGGTGAACGGCGTCTGCACCTTCAGCGGCCCCGAGCGCAGCGCGCGTGACCAGCCGTTCTTGTGCTCCACCTGCACGCCAAACTTGGCGAAGGTGCGGTCGATCAGCGGAAAGTTGTCCGGCGTGCTGTTGCGCACCTCCACATCGCCGCCCGTGATCGCGCCCAGCGCGAGAAAGGTGGTGATCTCGTGGAAGTCTTCCTCGAAGGTGAACTCGCCGCCGCTCAGCGGTGCGCCGCCACGCACCGTCAGCCGCGAGGTGCCGATGCCGTCGATGTCGGCGCCCATCATCACCATGAAGCGGCAGAACTCCTGCACATGCGGCTCGCAGGCCGCATTGGTCAGCATGGACTCGCCCTGCGCGGCCACGGCGCACAGCACGAAATTCTCTGTCGCCGTGACGGAGGCGTAGTCCAGCCAGTGGCGCACGGCCTTGAGCGGCTGTGCGCTGTGGATCAGCAGCGAGCCGCTGGCGCGCTCCACCTCACCTCCGAAAGAGCGGAAGATGTCCACGTGCGGATCGATCTCACGCACGCCCAGCGTGCAGCCCTTGACGTTGTCCTCCAGCCGCGCCACGCCAAAGCGCGCCAGCAGCGGCGGCACCAGCATGATGGAAGAGCGCATCTCCTCCGGCAGGCGATGCGACGATGCATCAAAGCGCGTATCGCGATGATGCAACTGCAGCGTGCGTGTGGTTTCGTCCAGCTGCACCTCGCTGCCCAGCGTGCGGAAGATGTCCAGGATCTTGCGCACATCGGTGATGTCCGGCACGCCATGCAGCCGCAGCGGCTGATCGGTCAATAGCGTGGCGCACAGGATCGGCAACACGGCATTCTTGTTGGCGGAAGGAACGACGCGGCCGCGCAAGGGCGTGCCGCCGTGGACGATGAGATTGGACATGGGGGTGCAGCGCAAGCAGCGAAAGGACAACGCGTGATTCTAGGGTTGCCAAGCCCCCCCGGCGGACCTGCATCGGCTGCGCGCACCCGCTGTTTCAACAGGTTTCTTCTCTGGATCGCCAACCCGACAACAAAGCGTCAGGCTCTGCCCTGGAGTTCGTGCCCGTAGACGATGAAGCCACGATGCTCGGCCACCTGGTCATACAGCGCACGGCCCGCTTCGTTGGAAGACTGCGTCTGCCAGTAGACACGGCGCGCTCCCGCCAGGGATGCCTGCTCGTAGACCGCGCGGATGAGCGACTTGCCTATGCCCTGCTTGCGCCGGCGTGCATCGGCAAACAGATCCTGCAAATAGCACACGGGCTCCAGCCGCGTCGTGCTGCGGTGGAACAGGTAGTGCGCCAGGCCCACCAGCTCACCCTCGCTCTCTGCCACCAGCGCAAACACCGGCTCCAGCGGATTGAGAAAGCGCTCCCAGGTCGCCTGCGTGATGTCATCGGGCAGCGCCGTCTCGCCAGCGCGCCCGTAAAAGGCGTTGTAGCCCTGCCAAAGAGGAAGCCATTGCTGATGGTCCGCCTGTGCAACGGGCCGGATCTGAAGCGTGGGAACGGAGGACATGGAACTCCTGGCAAATGAGATGGGGATCCCGAATTCTAGGGACTGCCAGCCGCCGCAAAGCCGTTGCAGACGCGCTGCTCACACCTGTGAAGACCTGCGGACAGGCCGCACAGCGCGTGCGCAAAACACATACGCAGCGTACAGACCCGGCCTACATGCGGCCACAAACTTGACCCGCACGGAAACGCCGCGAAACCAATTGAAATAGATCCCGTCAGAGGCCGCGCTCCCCAAAGGCTTCCGAAATCACATGACGGAGATACAAGATGCATCGAGTCGTTCCCACAGAAAGCTTCAACCCGGACCCGGATGCCCGCTACCACCGCAGCCTGCTGGAAGCCTTTCCCGTGCGCGGCGGCCAGCAGCTGTTGCTGCTGCGCATGGAGCCACGGCCTCTGCTGCAACGCCTTTCAATGCTCGGGCTGCGCATTCTGAACCGCATCCGCAATTGAACTGGCAAGAACCACTAAACACTCCCGAGAGCTGCACGATGCGCCACCTCTTCCTCGTCTTCCTGTGGTCTGCAATCTGCGCCATCTCCTTTGCGGTGGCGATGCTGGCCAGCCCCATGTTCAGCCACGCCATCTGACAGCGGTGCCCTCTGCACCCGCATGCGCGCAGGCCCATGCGCGGCATCTCCAATGACCGCCAGTTTGCCGGCCCGCCTTTTCACAAGGCGGCCATTTCTGACCTGGGTACGAATGACGCACTACACTGCGCCAGTCCATTTGCCTGCAAAGGAGTTGCCATGAAGAAACGCAGACTGCAGATTCACCCCGTAGTGGGCGCATTGCTGATGGGAATTGCCGGCCTTACGGCCCTGCCCAGCACCTGGGCCTGCACCCGCCTTGTCTTTCTTGGTGCGAATGGCCAGGTCGTCACCGCGCGCTCCATGGATTGGAAAAGCGACATCGTCAGCAATCTCTGGGTGCTCCCGCGTGGAATGGAGCGCTCAGGCAAGGCAGGCCCCAACTCGTTGCGCTGGACGTCCAAATACGGAAGCGTCATCACCTCGGGCTATGACGTCTCCACCACCGATGGAGTCAATGAAGCCGGCCTCAACGCCAACCTGCTCTGGCTGGTGGAGTCCCAATACCCGGCCTTCGGTGCGGGCAGCAAGCCTGGCCTGACCATTGCAGCCTGGGCGCAATACGTGCTGGACAACTTCGCCACCGTCCAGGAAGCCGTTGCGGCGCTGGAGAAAGAACCTTTCACCATCGTCTCCGACAACGTTCCCGGAGAGAACCGGCTGACGACGCTGCATCTCTCGATGTCCGACGCCAGCGGCGACAGCGCCATCGTCGAGTACATCAATGGCCGGCAGGTGATACATCACGGCCGGCAATACCAGGTCATGACCAATTCACCGACGTTTGATCAGCAGTTGGCTCTCAACACCTATTGGCAGCAAGTGGGCGGCACCACCATGCTGCCCGGCACCAATCGCGCCGCCGATCGATTTGCCCGCGCATCCTTCTACGTCAACGCCATCCCCAAAAGTCAGGACCCCAACAAGGCGCTGGCCAGCGTCTTCAGCGTGATCCGCAACGCCTCGGTGCCCTACGGCCTGAATACGCCGGAGGAGCCCAATATCTCGTCAACCCGCTGGAGAACCGTTTTCGACCACCAGCGCAAGCTCTACTTCTTCGAATCAGCGTTGACGCCAAATACCTTCTGGATAGACCTCAAGGCACTCGACTTCAGCCAGAAAACCGGCAAGGTTCTCAAGCTGGATCTGGGCCCAGACCAGAACCACACCTTCTCGGGCGATGCCACGCGGCAGTTTCAGGAATCATTACCGTTTCAATTTCTAGGCATCTAGGGAAAAAAAAGCGAGCAGAAACACCAAATCAACAACGGCCGCTGGCGGCCCCCAACTTTGCACGGTGCCTGCAGGCATCACAACCATGACCGTTACCGTCATCGGCGGGGGCGGCGCGATGGAAGGGCCCGTCAGGGCAGGCCTCGGCACTGATCGGAGTTCTTCCTGCAAACCGCGCCCGTCGGGTGCGCCCAAGCGGAAAATCATCTGGTAGCCTGCATGCAAGCGAGGCGATCAGTGCCTCTTAGAAAGGATCAGCATGCTTTCCAGAATTTGCACAGCTGCATTTTTCGCTGCCATCACGCTTGTACAGATGCCGGCAATCGCCCAGGCGGACGTTCCGTCCACTGCGGTGACCTTCAAGAAAGGCACGTCGGGCGCGACTGTCCAAGGCAAGCTCCAAGGCAACAAGGAGCAGGCGCACGACTACATAGTGCGTGCGGTTGCCGGGCAGAAGATGACCGTGCACATGGAGACGAAATCCACCTCCACCTACTTCAACGTGCTGCCGCCCGGCAGCGAGGAAGCGCTGTACCGGGGCGAGGTGGCAGACGGCCCCACATGGACCGGTGCATTGCCCGCCAGCGGTGACTACCGTGTGCGTGTCTTCCTCAACCGCGCAGCCGCCCGCCAGGGCAAGTCTTCGGCGTACGCGCTCAAGATTTCCGTAGTGGATTGACGTAGCGCGGTGTCCAGACGGTCCACAACCTGCTCGTCCCGCAGACACGCGCAACACATGCTCGGCTTGTTTGAATCCTGCTCGGCCAGCTCAACGAAGCCGGCAGCCCCTGACCAAGAACATGCTCCGCGACCGCTTCGACGCCGCTCGGGATGCCGCCGGCATTCCCAAGGCGCAGTTCCAGCCTCGGGGCCTGCGCGCCACGGCCGCCAACACGTTGGATGACGACGGCGGGATACGGCTGGAGCACACGACGGAGCGCATGACCGCCCAGTACATCCGCCACAAGGTGGGCAAGAAGGTGAAGCCCGTTCGGTGAATTGCGGAACACGCCCAGAGTTGCGGAACGCGGCCTGGAAATTTCGGCCCCATCTTGCTACTTCTTCGATAGCGAAGAAAAAAGGCCTCGTATTGCTACGAGGCCTTGTGTTCTTTGGTGGGTCCTGCGAGATTCGAACTCGCGACCAACGGATTAAAAGTCCGCTGCTCTACCGACTGAGCTAAAGACCCGAACCACGCTTTGCATGCATCAGATGCTGCTCAGCGAAGACATAGATTCTAGCACCAAATTTTACGCCTCAATTCTTGATGCGGCTCAGTTGATCGATGACCCAGCCTGCGGCGCACTGGCCGAAGGTGGCGGTGACGGCTACCACCGAGCCGTAGCCGTGGCAGTTGAGCGTGCCGTCGCCTTCGATGGCGCAAGAGGCATCGGGCGGGGCGACGGCCTCGCGGCTGAAGACGCAGGCGATACCGATGCGCTTGCCTTCCTTGGGTGCGCCATGCTCGCGGCGCAGGCGGTAGCGCAGTTGGGCCAGCAAAGGGTCGTGCGTGGTGGCGCTGAGGTCTTCGATGTCCACCTTGTGCGCCAGGCGCTTGCCGCCGGCCGCTCCGACCGAAATGAAGCACTGGCGCGTGGCGCGCGCATGGGCGGCCATGGCAGTCTTGGCCTTGACCTGGTCACAGGCGTCGATGACGGCGTCCGCGTTCTGGGGCAGCAGGCGCAGCCAGTTGTCCGGATCCACGAAGTCGTCGATGCAGTGCACGCGGCAGGCCGGGTTGATCTGGGCAATGCGATCGCGCATGGCTTCGATCTTGGCCTGGCCCACGGTGGTGGAGAGCGCGTGAATCTGGCGGTTGATGTTGGACTCGGCGACATGGTCCATGTCGATGAGTGTGAGCTCGCCCACACCGCTGCGCGCCAGCGCCTCGGCGGTCCAGGAGCCCACGCCGCCGATGCCCACCACGACGACGTGCGCGGCGCGGATGCGCGCGGCGCCCGGCACGCCATACAGGCGCTCCAGGCCGCCGAAGCGGCGCTGCAGGTCGGCATCAGAAAAAACAGCGCCTGCTTCAGGCGCTGTCTTGTCTTCTCCCGCAGGGGATGAAGAGACCGTATCGCTCATCACTTGAGGCTGGCAAGACGGTTCTTGGCCGCGGCTGTGGCTTCGGCGTTGGGATAGGCCTTGATCAGGTCTTCCAGCGTCTTGCGCGCGCCCTTGGTGTCCTTCATCTCGATCTGGCAGTTGGCGATGGACAGCGCCGCCTCCGGCGCCCGGCCATGCATGGGAGCTGCCGCCAGCAGCGCGCGGAAGTTGGAGATCGCGTCCTTGTAGTTGCGATTGGCGTACTGCGAGTTGCCCAGCCAAAAGCGTGCCGAGGGCACGTAGCCGCTCTTGGGCCACTGGTTCAGGAAGGACGAGAATGCCGTGCCGGCTTCGGCAAAGCTGCCGGCACGGAACTGCGCCAGCGCGGCTTCGAAGTCGCGCTTCTCGGCCGGGTCGGCCGCGAATTCCTGGCCGTCCACCGTCACCGTGACCGGCTCGAACTGGCGCAGGCGCTCGTCCACGCCCTTGGCGATGTCGCGCTGGCCGCGCTGCAGCTCGGCCACATCTCGCAGCAGCTGCTCGTTCTGGCCGCGCAGCTTGGCTTGCTCGGACTTGAGCTGCTCGATCTGCGACTGCAGTTCGAGCAGGCCACGGCGCGTTTGCGCGCTTTCCTCGGTCATGCGCTGCTGCGACTGCTGCATGCTGTCGACACGCTGGCGCATTTCGAGGATGGCGCGGCGCGCCTCGTCATCGCCGAACAGCGCGGCATGGCCGCTGGCGGCGTAGCCGGCCATCAGGCCGGCAGCCAGCAGCGTGCGCAGCGCGGTGCGATGCAGGATCGGGGAGCGCTGCATGTTCATCAACGGTAGGACAGTTCAGCGCGGCGGTTTTGCGCGTAGGCGTCTTCGGAATGGCCTTCGGAGGCAGGCTTTTCCTTGCCGTAGCTCACGGCTTCCATCTGCGCGTCGCTCACGCCCAGCAGGCCCAGCGAGCGGCGCACGGCTTCAGCGCGCTTTTGGCCCAGGGCCAGGTTGTATTCGCGGCCGCCGCGCTCGTCGGTGTGGCCTTCGATCTGGACCTTGCGTGCAGAAGACGCCTTCAGGAAGCGTGCATGGGCTTCTATCTGGGGCTGGGCGTCGGCCTTGACGACGTAGCTGTCGAAGTCGAAGTAGACGATGCGGCTGACGCCCTGGGGACCTGCCTTGTCGGCAGCCGAGCCGGTCAGGTCCACGCCCGAGATGCCGCTTTGCGAGGTGCTGCCGGTGCCGGCACCGCTGCCCTGGCCCGTGCTGGAGGCGCCCGCGTCGGTGACCGGGGTTTCGTCGAGCTTGACGCCCGAGCTGCAACCTGCCATGAGTGCGGTGACTGCAAGTGCCAGGGAAAGTCGTTTGATGGTGATCATGAAAAATCTCCGTATGTCCGGATGGACTTCGTGCTGAGTTGACTTGTTGACTGAAAAGAAATCGAGGAAGCCGGGCTATCACTGGCGCTGGAACGGACCCCAGTCGGGCTCGCGGATGTCTCCGCCCTGCCCTGCCAGCCGCGCCTTGATCTTGCCGTCCAGCGTGGTGGTCATCAGGGACTCGCGGCCCTGCTGCAGCGTGGCGTAGACGATCAGGCGGCTGTTGGGAGCGAAGCTGGGGCTTTCGTCCGCCGTGGTGTCGGTGATGGCATTCACGGTGCCGGTGCCCAGGTCCATGACGTGGAGCTTGAAGCCGCCGCCCACGCGGGAGATGTAGGCAAGCCACTTTCCATCGGGGCTGACACTGGGCGAGATGTTGTAGTTGCCGGTGAAGGTGACGCGCTCTGCGCTGCCGCCGGAGGCCGGCACCTTGTAGATCTGCGGGGCGCCGCCACGGTCGCTGACGAAGTAGATGGAGCGGCCGTCGCTGGAGAAGTTCGGCTCGGTGTCGATGCCGCTGCTTTGCATCAGGCGGCGGGGCTCGCCGCCCTGGGCGCTGATCAGGTACAGCTGCGAACCACCATCACGGCTGAGCGTGACGGCCAGCGAGTTGCCATCGGGAGCCCAGGCCGGCGCGCTGTTGGAGCCCCGGAAGTTGGCGACCAGGCGACGGCGGCCGCTGGCCACATCGTGCACATAGACCACGGGCTTGCGCGACTCGAAGGACACATAGGCCAGCTGGGTGCCGGTGGGCGACCAGGCGGGCGAGATGATGGGTTCCGGGCTGGACAGGGCGGACTGCGCGTTCTCGCCATCGGCATCGGCCACCCACAGGCGGTAGTTGCTTCCTGCCTTGGTCACGTAGGCGATGCGTGTGGAGAACACGCCTTTCTCGCCCGTGAGTTTCTCGTAGATGTAGTCGGAGATGCGGTGGGCCACCAGGCGCAGGTCGCCGGTGGTGACGGCAAAGCCCTGGCCGCCCAGGTCCTGGCCCTTGACCACGTCCCAGAGGCGAAAGCGCACGTCGTAGCGGCCATCGGCCAGGCGCGTGATGCTGCCCACGGCCAGGGAATCTGCGCTTTTCTGGCGCCACATGGCGACATCGGGGCGCGAGGTTTCATCGAGTTGCACGCCGGCCGTGTCCACGGCGCGGAACTGACCGCTGCGCTCCAGGTCGGCCTGGATGATGGCCGAGATCTTCTGGGGCGCCTGCCCTTCTCCCTTGAATGCTGCAATGGCGATGGGCAACTGGGTCAGGCCCACGCCCGTCACTTCGACGCGGAACTGGGCCAGCGCGGGAATTGCAGGAGTGGAGGCAAGAGCGGCCAGCAGGGTTCGGCGCGAAGGGCGCGGCACGGCCGCCAGGGAGGAAGGAGAAAGGAGTCGGTCAATAGTCATTGGCATTCATCAATATCTACGGGAAGACCCCGGTACTTGCACAGGTGCGAATGTTACACACACTGGATGCGTCACGATGTAAGAACGTGCACTGTAGGGTCTGTCGGCCCAGGCTTTGTCGATCCCCGCCAGCCGCATCGGTTCCCCATGGGGCAGCCCCAGGCAAGCCCGCCGTAAAATCCGCGCTTCATGCACGCACCATCCTCACCGCCGCCGGCCCCTGCGCCGTCCGCCGCACCGGCGGCCCATGATCTCGCCAGCACCCTGACCCTGTCGCAGCGCCTGAAGCGCCTGTCCCCCTATTTTGGTGGTCAGCGCCTGGCCTGGACGATGGCCGTGGCCGCCACGCTGGTGGGTGCGGTCACCGAGCCGTTGATACCGGCATTGCTGCAGCCGCTGCTGGACAGCGGCTTCACCGACGGCACGCTGCCCCTGTGGTCGGTGCCGCTGGCCATCATCGGCGTGTTCCTGGTGCGGGGCCTGTCGCAGTTCGTGGGCCAGTACGCGCTGGCGCGCATTGCCAACGAGGGCATGCTGGCGCTGCGCAGGCGCCTGTTCGAGCGGCTGCTGGCGGCCGACATGGCCTTGTTCTCGCGCCAGTCGGCCTCATCGCTGTCCAACACCGTGGTCTATGAGGTGCAGACCGGCTCCACCCTGCTGGTGCAGGCCATGCTGGGCATCTCGCGCGATGGCTTCACCCTGGTGGCGCTGCTGGGCTACCTGCTGTATCTGAACTGGCAGCTGACGCTGGTGGTGGCCGCCGTGGTGCCGGGCGTGGCCTGGATCATGAAGACGCTGTCGCGCCGCCTGTACCGCATCACCAAGATCAGCCAGGAGGCCACGGACTCCCTGGCCTATGTGGTGGAGGAGAACGTGCTGGCCCACCGCATGGTGCGCCTGCATGGCGCGCAGCAGGGCCAGCAAAAGCGCTTTGGCGGCCTGAGCGGGCAACTGCGCAAGCTGGCCATCAAGGCCACCATCGCCTCTGCCGCGATGACACCGCTGACCCAACTGCTGGCCGCTGCTGCCCTGTCGGCCGTGATCTGCATCGCACTGTGGCAAAGCCGGGGCACGGGCGCCGCCGCGGCCAATGTGCAGGATGTGACGGTGGGCAGCTTCGCGGCCTTCATCACGGCCATGCTGATGCTGATTGCCCCCATTCGCCGCCTGGCCGATGTGGCCAACCCCATCACGCGCGGCGTGGCGGCGCTGGAGCGCGGCCTGCATCTGCTGGAGGGCTCGGGCGACGAGACCGGCGGCACCCAGGTGCCCGGCAAGGCGCGTGGCGAGATCGAGCTGCGCGACGTGTCCGTGCAGTTTGGCGAGGACAAGGCGCCCGCCCTGAGCCATGTGGATCTGCGCGTGCGACCCGGCGAGGTGGTGGCCCTGGTGGGGCCGTCCGGCGCCGGCAAGACCACGCTGGTGAACCTGCTGCCGCGCTTTCTGCAGCCCACGGATGGGCAGTTGCTGCTGGACGGCACCCCCCTGCCCGAATGGGATCTGGCCGCCCTGCGCCAGCAGTTCGCCATGGTCAGCCAGGATGTGGTGATGTTCAACGACACCATTGCCGCCAATGTGGCGCTGGGTGGCGTGGAAGACGAGGCACTGCTGTGGGCGGCGCTGGACGCCGCCAACCTGGGCTCGCACGTGCGCGGCCTGCCCCAGGGCCTGCAGACGGTGGTGGGCCACAACGCCAGCCAGCTGTCCGGCGGCCAGCGCCAGCGGCTGGCGATTGCGCGGGCGCTGTACAAGGATGCGCCGGTCCTGATTCTGGACGAGGCCACCTCGGCACTGGACAACGAATCCGAGCGCCTGGTGCAGGAGGCGCTGACACGGCTGATGCAGGGCCGCACGACCCTGGTCATCGCCCACCGGCTGTCCACCATCGAGCATGCCGACCGTGTGGTGGTGATGGAGCGCGGCCGCATCGCCGAGCAAGGCACGCATGCCGAACTGCTGGCGCGCGACGGGCTGTATGCCAGGTTGAGCAGGAACCACGCCACCTGAGCGGACAGGATTGGGGGCGGCCATGCCGCTTTCGCTTGCGGCTGGCGGCTACCAGCTCCCGCGCGAGGGCTGGGTCTTGCGTTCGGCCTTGATGGCCTTGGTGAGTTTGTCGACCATGTATTGGCGGTCCACCTGCCTGGCGAAGTCGGCGGCGGTGAAGCCGCGCTGGTTGCGCAGGATGACGTCGGCGCCTTCGGCGATGAGCAGGTCCACCACGGCTTCGCTGCTGTACTGGGCAGCCAGCATCAGCGGCGTGGTGCCGTTGGGCGATTCGGCGTCGATGTAGGCGCTTTTGTCCAGCAGCAGCTTGATGATGTCCAGCGTTTGGGGCAGGTCGGCCGAGGTGGCGTAGTGCAGCGGTGTCCAGCCGGGGCGGTTGACATCGGCGCCCCGGCGTATGAGTTCCTTGGCCAGGTCCAGGTGGCCCTTGATGCAGGCCATCATCAGCGGCGTTTCGCCCTGCTGCGAGGCTTCGTTGACCTTGATGCCGGGGGACTTGAGCAGCACGTCGAAGACGCCCAGGGAGCCCTGGTGCAGGGCCGCAACCAGGCCCGGGCGGCCGCGCGTGTCGCGCGTGTTGGGATCGAAGCCGCGAAAGATCAGGTTGACCATGGCGCGCTCGTTGTCGCTGACGATGGCACGCACGTAGTCGTCGTACTGGCTGGCGTGCGCCAGCCCGGCACCGGCTGCAGCCACGGCCGTCAGGGCGCGGCCGGCCCGGGCCAGCCAGCGGCGACGGTCCACGCGGCCGACGGCCGCAGCATTCAGTCTCATGCGACAACCCCCTTGAAAAGCTGATCGAAGTTGGCACTGGTCAGGGCGGCCACCTCCTCGACCGGAATGCCGCGCACCTGTGCAATCTGCTGGGCCACGTACGGCACATACGACGGATTGTTGGTCTTGCCGCGATAGGGAACGGGCGCCAGATAAGGGCTGTCGGTCTCGATCAGCAGGCGGTCGGCCGGCACGAAGGCGGCCACGTCGCGCAGGTGCTGGGCGTTCTTGAAGGTGACGATGCCCGACATCGAGATGTAGTAGCCCAGGTCCAGCGCCGCGCGCGCGACCTCCATGGTCTCGGTGAAGCAGTGGAAGACACCGCCGGCCTGGCCTGCCGAGCCGTCCTCGCCTTCTTCGCGCAGGATGGCCAGCGTGTCGTCCGAGGCACTGCGGGTATGGATGACCAGGGGCTTTTGCGTCTGGCGCGCCGCGCGGATGTGCACGCGAAAGCGCTCGCGCTGCCATTCCAGGTCGGCAATGGTGCGGCCGCCCTTGCGGTCTTCCATGCCGTAGTAGTCCAGGCCCGTCTCGCCGATGGCAACCACGCGCGCCAGCGCGGCGCGCTCCACCAGGTCGCCCACGCTGGGCTCGGTCATGTGTTCAGTATCGGGGTGCACGCCCACGGTGGCCCAGAAGTTGTCGTGGTCCAGCGCCAGCTGGTGCACATCGCCGAACTCCTCCATCGTGGTGCAGATGCACAGCGCGCGGGTGACACGCGCGGCCGCCATGGCCTCGCGGATCTCGGGCAGGCGGCTTTGCAGCTCGGGGAAGTTCAGATGGCAGTGGGAATCGGTAAACATGGAATCTCGTGGTTCAGAAACAGCCATGCCGACCCGGGAGCTGTCCTCCCTGTCGGCATGCGTGGCAGGCAGGTGCACCTGAAACAGGTGCAGCCATCAGACCGTCTGCGTGGCCTTGTCCGAGCTCAGCGCCGCGCCCAGGATGTTCTCGATCTTGGCCTTGAGCTCGGCGGATTTCTCGTCCTTGGGAAACTGTATGCCTATGCCCTGCGTGCGGTTGCCCGAGGCGCGTGCGGGCGTGATCCACGCCACGCGACCGGCCACGGGATAGCGCTGGGGCTCGTCGGGCAGGGTCAGCAGCACGTAGACATCATCGCCAAGACGGTACTCACGCTGCGTGGGCACGAAAACGCCCCCTTCGGCGAACATGGGAATGTAGGCGGCGTACAGCGCGGCCTTTTCCTTGATCGCCAGTTGCATCACGCTGGGACGGGGTGTGGAGGGTGCGGTGCTCATGGATGGTTTGCAGACATTGGTTCGGTGAGCGGCCGGCGCAATCGGCACCGGGCCCAGGGCCGTAGGTTAACAGGCCGGGCTTTCATGTGGCGAAAAGCGCCTGGCCATGTTCTCCCGTGCCCCGCCCTTCATGCCCGGCGCTGGCGGGCAGGCTGGCCGGACATGAGCACGCGCCGCGCCTCTGCGGCCAGGGCTTCTGCCATGAGGCCTGCGTTGAAGGGATGGTCGGCCGTGCGCGCGGCCTGGGCCAGGGTTCGCGACCATTCGGCCAGCAGGCCCATGTCCAGCGGCCGCGAAGGCAGGTCGGCTGGCGTGAAGTAGCGCGGCGCGGCGCCTGCGGCCAGTGCCATCAGGTCGTGGCAGATCTTTTGCAAGGCCTCCACGGCATGGGGCGGCGCGTAGGCGGCCAGGGCCGCCACATCGCCCTTGGCCAGCGCACGCGGCAGCTGTGACCACGACGCCATGTCGCTGCCGCCACCGCTTTGCGCCAATGCCAGTGCATCGCCGGGCCGCCCGCCTGCTGCGCGCAGCGCCACGGCGGCCGCTTCAGGGGGCACGCCCTGCGTGTCCAGCCAGGAAAGGGCCTCTTGCTGATCCGGCCAGGCCATGGTGTGGATCAGGCAGCGGCTGCGAATGGTGGGG
Source organism: Delftia sp. (assembly GCF_059499305.1). Taxonomy (NCBI): domain Bacteria; kingdom Pseudomonadati; phylum Pseudomonadota; class Betaproteobacteria; order Burkholderiales; family Comamonadaceae; genus Delftia; species Delftia sp. The sequence goes on along the minus strand of NZ_JCABYI010000004.1, from coordinate 243,459 downwards.
AGCAGCTGGTGCGATGCCTCGCTGGCGAGCACGAAACGCGCATCGCCTGGCGGCTCCTCCAGCGTCTTGAGCAGCGCATTGGCCGTGATGGCATTCATCTGCTCGGCCGGATAGACCAGCACGGCCTTGCCGCGCCCGCGCGCGCTGGTGCGCTGGCAGAACTCCACGGCGTCGCGCATGGCCTCGACACGGATTTCCTTGCTGGGCTTGCGCTTCTTGTCGTCGATGTCGGCCTGGGCCTTCTCGGGCAGGGGCCAGCCCAGCGCCATCATCTGCACCTCGGGCATGAGCACGCACAGGTCGGCATGGGCGCGCACGTCGATGGCATGGCAGCTGCCGCAGTGGCCGCAGGCGCCCTGCGGCGACGGCGACTCGCACAGCCAGGCACGCACCAGTGACAGCGACAGCGCGTACTGCCCCAGGCCCGAAGGCCCCTGCAGCAGCCAGGCATGGCCGCGCTGTGCGAGCAGGCGTGTGCGCTGTTCGGCAATCCAGGAGGTGTCGGTCTCGGCCGGCTGTGGCAGGGCTTCGTTCATGCCGCACCTCCCTGGCCGCCGACCGTGATGGCCAGCCAGCCCCGGCGCACCATGACCTGCGTGATCTGCTGCCAGACCGCATGCCGGCTGGCGTTGGAGTCGATGCGGGCAAAGCGCTGGGGCGCTGCTGCAGCGCGCGACGCATAGCCCTGGGCCACGCGGGCGAAGAAGCTGCCGGGTTCGGACTCGAAGCGGTCCGGCACGCGGGCCGAGGCCAGGCGCTCGGCGGCCACCTCGGCGGGCAGGTCGAACCAGAGCGTCAGGTGGGGCTCGCGCAGCAGATCGGGCTGGGGGGCGGTGCCCGTCTGCACCATGCGCTCCAGCGTGGCCAGCGGCTGCAGGTCGAAGCCACGGCCTGCGCCCTGGTAGGCAAAGGTGGCATCAGTGAAGCGGTCGCAGAGCACGACCTCGCCGCGCGCCAACGCGGGCTCGATCACCTGCACTAGGTGGTCGCGTCGCGCGGCAAAGGCGATCAGCGCCTCGGTCAGCGGGTCCATGGCGTCGTGCAGCATCAGCGCGCGCAGCTTTTCGGCCAGCGGCGTGCCGCCGGGCTCGCGCGTGAGCGTCACCGTGCGGCCCTGGTCACGGAAAGCCTGGGCCAGCGACGCGATGTGCGAGGACTTGCCGGCGCCATCGATGCCTTCGAAGCTGATGAACAGGCCGGCGGGGGTTGCATTGGTCATATGGAAAGAGAGGATACGCAAGCGCCGCGGGAACCGCAGCAGCCCTGGGGAATATCTCAGGGCTTTTGCTGGCCGCGCTGGTAGCGGTTGACGGCGCGGTTGTGCTCGTCCAGCGAGGCACTGAAATGGCTGGTGCCGTCTCCGCGCGCCACGAAATACAGCGCCTTGGTCTGGCTGGGCTGCACGGCGGCCATGAGGGCGGCCTTGCCGGGCATGGCGATGGGCGTGGGCGGCAGGCCCGCGCGGGTGTAGGTGTTCCAGGGCGTGTCGGTCTGCAGGTCGCGGCGGCGCAGGTTGCCGTCGAATTTCTCACCCAGGCCGTAGATCACGGTGGGATCGGTCTGCAGCAGCATGCCGATGCGCAGGCGGTTGGTGAACACGCCTGCGATCTGGGCACGGTCGGCCGCGCGGCCGGTTTCCTTCTCGACGATGCTGGCCAGGGTCAGGGCCTCGTCGGGGCTCTTGAGTGGCGTGTCGGCCGAGCGCAGCGCCCAGACATCGGCCAGGCGCCGGTCCATGGCATGCAGGGCCCGGCGCAGCACGGCCAGGTCGGAGCTGCCCTTGGCGTAGGTATAGGTATCGGGGAAGAAGCGGCCCTCCGGCGCCACCCCGGGACGGCCCAGGGCCTGCATCAGGGCAGCATCGTCCATGCCCGCGCTTTCCTGGCGCAGGAATTCCTCGCGGGCCAGGGCTGCGCGCACCTGGCGCCAGTTCCAGCCCTCGACCAGGGTCAGCGCCTTGAGCGATTCCTCGCCACGCGCGAGCTTTTGCAGCAGCACATAGGGGGTCAGGCCCGTGGTCAGTTCATAGTTGCCGGCCTTGATCTGCCGGTCCTGGCCCGAGACGCGGAACCAGGCGTACAGCAGCCGCGCATCGGTCTGCACCCCGGCCTTGACCACTTCGCGGGCGACGCCGCGCGGCGTGGTGCCGGGTTCGACCTCCAGCTCCAGCGTGGGCTGGGACAGCGGCAGGGGCTGGTTCAGCCACCACCAGCCGGCACCGGCCAGCACGGCTGCCAGCACCAGCAGCATCATCAAAGCGCGAAAGATAAAGCGCACAACCTCGGTCCAAGCAAGCAATAGAGCGGCTGATCATAATTCAGCCATGACCCAGCCTTTACTGAACGGCATCGCCCCCGTTTCCCATCTCGGCGTGATACGCGCCCTCGGCGAAGACGCCGCCCCATTCCTGCATGGCCAGCTGACCAACGATTTCGCGCTGCTGGATCTGCAGCATGCGCGTCTGGCGGCGTTCTGCACGGCCAAGGGCCGCATGCTGGCCAGCTTCATCGGCTTCAAGCGCAGCAAGGACGAGATCCTGCTGCTGTGCGACCGCAGCCTGCTGGCACCCACGCTCAAGCGCCTGTCCATGTTCGTGCTGCGCGCCAAGTGCAAGCTCAGCGACGCCACGGCCGAATTCACGCTCCACGGGCTGGCTGGCGATGCCGCCGTACAGGCCCTGGGCCCGGCAGCCGTGCCCTGGACCAAGACCGATGACGGCGACGCCAGCCTGATCGCCCTGTACCCGGCCGCCAGCCAGCCGCGCGCCCTGCGCGTGGCCCCTGTCGGTGCGCCCCTGCCCGAAGGCCCCGCACTCAGTGAGGCCGATTGGCTCTGGAGCGAAGTCGCCAGCGGCATCGCCACGCTGTCGGCACCCGTGGTCGATGCCTTCGTGCCGCAGATGCTCAACTACGAATCGGTGGAAGGCGTGAATTTCAAGAAGGGCTGCTACCCGGGCCAGGAGGTGGTGGCCCGCAGCCAGTTCCGGGGCACGCTCAAGCGCCGCGCCTACATCGCCCATGCCCAGCAGCCGCTGGCAGCCGGCATGGAAGTCTTCACGCCCGAGGATCTGGAGCAGGCCACCGGCACCGTGGTCCAGGCCGCCCCGGCGCCCGGCGGGGGCTGGGACGCCATTGTCTCCATGCAGATCAGCTCGGCTGAGCAGCGCCTGCTGGCCCACGCCGCCCTGGGCGAGGGCCAGCGCGCCGATGCCGCGCAGGCCGTGGCGCTGCAGCTCAAGCCCCTGCCCTACGCGCTGCGCGAGGACATTTGAGATTTGGGCCTTGCACCGCCTGAGCTGCCTGCAGCTCAGGCGGTGAGCACTTTCCTCATGGTGATGTGAGGAATGCCGGCCTCTTCATAGGGCTCGCCCTCGGGCGTGAAGCCCGCGCGCAGGTAGAACGACTCGGCATGGCGCTGCGCGTGCAGCACGACTTCGCGGTCGCCGCGCTGGCGGGAGGCCTCCACCAGGCTGTCCAGCACGATGCGGCCCCAGCGGCCGCCGCGCACGCTGCGGTCCACGGCCATGCGGCCGATCCTGCCCGCGCCGGGGCTGTCGCTGACCAGGCGGCCGGTGGCAATGGGCTGGCCCAGGCCGTTGTAGACCACGGCGTGGCGGGCCACGGGGTCGAACTCGTCGATCTCGATCTCGCGCGGCACGCCCTGCTCGTGCACGAACACGGCCAGGCGCAGGCGCTCGGCGTCGCGGCCCAGGTCGTTCCAGCTGCCCGATGCCACGCGCACCACGCTCTGGCCTGCCTCATAGGCGGTGAGCACGTCGCGCAGCTGCTGCGGCACGGGCAGCGGCTGGCGCGTGGTGGCATCGGCGAACACATAGACCAGTTCCACGGTGTTGAGCAGTTCCATGCCCCGGAAGATGCCGGCCTCGAACAACAGCGAGGTATTGCCCTGCCTGGCACAGCGTATGCCCACATGCAGCACGTCGCCCAGCGTGGCCGATGCGTGGTAGGTGGTGGTGGCCTTCTTGACGAACAGCTCGCCGCCCAGGGCCGCGAAGGATGACTCATAGGGCATGCCCAGCTGGCGCCAGTAGTCGGTGACGGCCACGTCGGCGTACATCAGGTAGTGGGCGTTGAAGACGATCTTCTGGGCGTCCACTTCGGACCAGCGCACTTCGATGCGTTGCAGCGTGCGGAAATCTTGGCGTTGCATGGGTTTTTCTCTCCTGTTGTCTTGGGTGTCTTGGGTGCCCTGGCTCTCAGGCCGCGAAGGCGTCGGCCAAGGCGCGCGCCATGTCGGCATGTGCACGGCGCGCTTCGGCAATGGCGCGGCCCATCTTGACGAATTCATGGGTCACGCCCCGGTAGATCTCCAGATCCACGGGCACGCCCGACATGCGCAGCTTGTCGGCGTATTCCACGCCCTCGTCCACCAGCGGGTCGCATTCGGCCAGGCCTATCCAGGCCGGGGCCACGCCGTCCACGTCAGGCGCCAGCAGCGGGGCGAAGCGCCAGTCCTCGCGGTCGGCAGGGCTGTTGAGGTACTGGGCAAAGAACCAGGTGATGGCCGGCTCGTCAATGACCAGCCCGTGGGCGAAACGGCGGTGCGAGTCAGTGTCCTGGTGGGCCGTCGTGCCCGGGTAGATCAGCAGTTGCAGGGCCAGCTTCAGGCCTGCATCGCGCGCATGGATGGCGCAGGCTGCGGCCAACGTGCCGCCCGCGCTGTCGCCGCCCACGGCCAGGCGTGCAGGGTCGGCGCCCAGCAAGGCGCCCTGCGAAGCCAGCCATTGCAGCGCATCCCAGGCGTCGTTGTGGGCCGTGGGGAATTTGTGCTCGGGCGCGCGCCGGTAGTCCAGCGAGACCACCATGGCGCCCGAGAGGTGGGCCAACTGGCGGCACAGCACGTCGTGCGTGGCCACGCTGCCCACGGTGAAGCCGCCGCCATGCAGGTACAGCAGCACGGGCAGGCCAGAGGCCGGTGCCTGGGCACGCTCCTCAGGCGCATAGAGCCGAGCGGGCAGCAAGGCGCCATCGCGCGCGGGAATCTGCAGGTCCTCGACACGCGGCAGGACGGGCTTGGGAATTTCGAGCACGCCGGCGCCCGCCTCATAGGCGGCGCGCGCACCCTCGGCGCCCAGCTGGTGCAGGGGCGTGCGCGCGGCGCGCTCCATGCGGCGCAGCACATCGCGCATCTGGTGGGTCAGGGACGCCGGCAGCGGCGTGGCGTGGGGGCGGGATTCGGGCTGGGGCACGTTCAGGAGCAAGTTCAGGGACAGGTTCGATCGGAGCCATCTGGCAAGGCAATGCGGCGCGGCCGGCAAGGCACGGCAGGCGCCGCGCAGCAGGCATTGTGCCGCGAGCACAAGGCCCTGGCAGCCATGCGATGGCAGTGCACGCCCGTGCTGTCGCCCTCGTGACCGCGCAGGCGCCCTCTCAGGGTTTGCTTTGTTTGCAGTGCAGCACGCGCGGTCTAGATTCGGCGCACTCCCCCTGATCCCCACCACGGGCCGCAGCGGCCCGCAACGAGTCACCGACCATGGCTTTCATCAACTACGTCACCCAGATCCAGTTTGACTTCGGCGCCGTGCGCCTGTTGCGCCAGGAGTGCGAGCGCGTGGGCATCACGCGGCCGCTGATCGTCACCGACCAGGGCGTCAAGGCGGCCGGCGTGCTGCAAAAGGCGCTGGATGGGCTGGGCGACATGCCGCACGCAGTGTTCGACCAGACGCCCTCCAACCCCACCGAGGCCGCCGTGCGTGCGGCCGCGGCAATCTACCAGGAGCAGCGCTGCGACGGCCTGATCGCCGTGGGCGGCGGCAGCGCCATCGACTGCGCCAAGGGCGTGGCGATTGCGGCCACGCACGAAGGGCCGCTGTCGCACTACGCCACCATCGAGGGCGGCTCGCCGCGCATCACCGAGCGCGTGGCACCGCTGATTGCCGTGCCCACCACCAGCGGCACGGGCAGCGAGGTGGCGCGCGGCGCCATCATCATCGTGGACGACCACCGCAAGCTGGGCTTTCACAGCTGGCACCTGGTGCCGCGCGCCGCCATCTGCGATCCGGAACTGACCTACGGCCTGCCCGCCATGCTGACGGCCGCCACGGGCATGGACGCCATCGCCCACTGCATGGAAACCTTCATGGCAGCCGCCTTCAATCCGCCTGCCGACGGCATTGCGCTGGACGGCCTCACGCGCGGCTGGGCACACATAGAACGCGCCACCCGCAATGGCCAGGACGCCGAGGCACGCCGCCAGCTGATGAGCGCCAGCATGCAGGGCGCCATGGCCTTCCAGAAGGGCCTGGGCTGCGTGCACAGCCTCAGCCACAGCCTGGGCGGCGTGAACCCGCGCCTGCACCACGGCACGCTCAACGCCATGTTCCTGCCCGCCGTGGTGCGCTTCAATGCCGAGGCCGAGAGCGTGCGCGCCGAACAGCGCCTGCAGCGAATGGCCCACGCCATGGGCCTGGCCTCGGGCAGCGACATTCCCGAAGCCATACGCGACATGAACGCCCGCCTGGGCCTGCCCACGGGCCTGGCCGCCATGGGCGTGGAGCGCGCCCAGTTCGCGGCCGTGATCGGCGGGGCGCTCAAGGACCATTGCCACGGCACCAACCCGCGCCTGGCCAGCGCCGACGACTACGAGCAGATGCTGGCCACCTCGCTGTGAGCCGCCGTAGCCGCTGTGAGCGGGCTCAGTGGCCGGGCGGTGACTGCTCCGGTGACTGGGCGGGTGGCGGCGCCGGTACAGACGCGGGAGCGGGAGCGGGAGCCGGCGCCGGCACTGCGCCGCTTTCCATCATGCGGCGCACTTCCACGGTCTGCATCAGCTGCTCGGCCATGACGGCCAGCAGCTCCAGATCTGCCGGCGAGACCTCGCGCGGTGCGTCGTCCATGATGCAGAAGCTGCCCAGCACCGCGCCGTGGCGGTTCCTGAGCGGCACGCCTGCGTAAAAGCGCAGCCGCATGGCCTGCAGTGCGGGGTTGCCGGCAAACCGGGGGTCGCGCGCTGCGTCGTGCACCACCAGGGGCTCGCCGCCGTGCACCACATACGAGCAGATGGACTGCCCGCGCGGCATCCCGGCCGATGCGGGGTCGCCCTGGTCCGCCACCAGCAGGCTGCCGGGCGTGTGCACGCGGTCGGCATCGACCCATGAGACCTGGGCCCATTTCACGTCGAAGGCATTGGCGGCCTGCTGGGCTGCCTCGTGGTACAGCGGCGGCAGGCCGGGCCCGAGCACGCCGCTGTCGCGCAGCTGGCGCACGCGCTGCTCATCGTCATCGGGAATGGGCGCGGCCAGGCCCTGGCCTGCCGCGTCGGGCAGGCGCAAGGCGTCCACCCACAACTGCAGCTCGCGCAGGCTGGACACGCAGGCGGCGGCGCCGCAGCGGCGCGCGAACTCGGGGTCGGACACCACGGCCGGCGCATTCCACAGCGCCAGCACCACGCGCAGATGCGGCCAGTGGCGGCGCACCCGCCGCATGATCTGGCGCGCCACGGTCTGGGGCTGGGCGCTGAAGACCGAGAGCACCAGCAATTGCGCCTCGGCAAGGGCCTGTGCGCCTGCATGGCCCTGCGGCAGGCCGCCGCCCTCGCCCTGCCCCAGCTGGCGCCATTGCGGATCGGCCGCCAGCGCCCAGTCCGAGCAGCTGACCACGTGGCCGCGCAGCGCCTCGCTGTGCGCCACCATGGCCGCTGCCAGGGCATCGACCTCCCAGCGCGCGCCCACGCAATGGATGCGCAGGGCCCGCGAGGACAGGTCTGCGGGCGCGGGATGGCTTTCCCGCAGCTCCTCGACCAAGGCATCCATGCCGCTGGACAGGCGCAGCCGGTGCTCGGCCGTGGCCGACTCCAGGTGCTGCTGGGTGGCCAGGCGCAGCGCGGGGATCGCCACCTCGTCATAGAAGCCGGCCACTGCGGCCGAGCGTTCGTCCGCCGAGGCCCGCGCCGGCAGCCTTGCGTCCACCAGTTCATGCGCCAGCGTGACAGCATCTTCCACATCGTCGGCCAGCAGGCGCTGGTACAGCCGCTGGGCCGGACCCAGCACGGGGGAGCTGCCCAGCAGCACCTCCATGAACTGCAGCGCCGGTATGTAGCGGCCCAGCACCAGCAGGCAGACCGTGAGCGGCGTGGACAGGATCAGCCCTATCGGCCCCCACAGCGCCGTCCAGAAGGTCGCGGCCGCAATGATGGACAGCGTGGACAGGCCCGTGCTGCTGCCATACAGCCAGGGCTCGATGAGGTTGTTGCTGATCAGCTCCAGCGCCATGATCAGCCCCAGCGTCATCAGCAGCATCTGCCAGCCCGGATCCACCGCAAAGGCCAGCGCCAGCGGGAAGGCGGCAGAGATCATGGCGCCCACATAGGGAACGAACCGCATGATGGCCGCCAGCACCCCCCAGAGAATGGCGCCCGGCACGCCGATGAACCACAGCCCCGCCGCCATGGGCAGTCCATAGGTGATGTTGACCACGAACTGCATGCGCAGGTACTTGCCTATGCGCTGCGAGGCCTCGTCCAGCGCGTCGGTGGCCACATGCAGGTTGCCGCCCATCAGGCGCAGCAGCCGGTCGCGCAGGTCATCGCGGTCCAGCAGGATGAGGATCACGAACAGCAGCACGATGCCGGCCGTGGTCACGGGCTCGGCCACTCGGCCCAGCCACTGCAGCATGCGCGCCGTGGGCTTTTGCTCGGGCGACTGGATCTCCACCTTCTGCACGCGGGGCGTGGTGGCGCCGCGGGAGATCTCACGCTCCACCGTGTCATAGGTGCGCAGGGCGCCGTCCCAGGCGCTGGGCATGTTGGCATTCCTGCGCAGGCTGCGCAGCTTGTCGCGGATGGTGCTCTGGTAAGTGGGCAGGTCGGCGCTGAGCTGCTGCACCTGGCTGCCCAGATAGGTACCCATTCCGGCCAGCGTTGCCAGCGCCATGACCACCACCAGCAGCGTCGCCGCCATGCGCGGCAGGCCCCAGCGCCTGAGCCGGGAGACCGCAGGATCGAGCAAAAAGCCGAACAGCAGCGCCAGGGCCAGCGGAATCAGCAGTCCCTGCCCGAAATACAGACCCGCGATGATGATGCTGGCCACCAGCAGGCCGGTGAGCAGGCGCAGCGCAGGCACCATGTCGGCCAGCTGTGCCAGGCCCGGCAGGGCCGAACGCACGCTGCGTGCGAAAGCCGCGTCGGCAGCGGCCGCGTTGCCGGCCGCATCGGCTGCGGCATTCTCAGCGCCTGGTTTTCTGGAAGGCGCTGGTGTGAGGTCGGGATGTGGATTCATGGGGGGACAGGCATCAGGGCTTGGATACGTGCGTGGATGCTGCCGCACTTGCGCCCATCGTGGGATTGCACAGCGCGATGCGGGCCGGCCCTGTCAGCGGGCACCGCAATCGCTGGAACTCCGCCGCCGTCGCTGCCACAGCGCGCCAGCTCACCAGCGCACACGCACCACCGTGCCGCCGCCAGCACGCGGCGCCAGGTCCAGCGTAGCCCCTATGGCGTGGGCACGGCGGTGCATGCCTGCCAGGCCCATGCCCTGCGCCTCATCGGGTGTACGCGGCGGCAGGCCGCGGCCGTCGTCTTCCACGCGCAACTCCCAGCGCAGCTCGCGGCGCGCGCCGGGATGGGCGCCGTTCGCCCGCGCAATACCCGGCTCCAGGGGCTGCAGCACCAGCCACAGCGTGCTGGCCTGTGCGTGCTGCAGCACATTGCTCACGGCCTCCTGGGTGATGGCAAGCAGGTGCTGGGACGACTGGCCTCGAGGAAGATCGGGCAGATCGGGCAGGCCCGGCTCGGACTGCGGATCGGCCACGCTCCAGCGGATCTGCATGCCACGGCGGTCCAGCACGGGCTGCAGCCGGTGGCGCAGGCGCGCCAGGCGCACGGGCAAGGCGTCCTCCACGGCGTCCATGGCGTCCACCAGCAGGCGCAGGTCCAGCAAGGCCTGCTCCAGCAACTCCTGCGCCTGGCGCTGCCGGGTTTCGCTCGGCTCCAGCAAGGCCATGGCATTCACCAGAAGGCCGCCCACGCCGTCGTGCAGATCGGCGGCAATGCGCCGGCGCTCGGCCTGCACCTCACGCGAGGGCCGGGGGCTGCGCCTGCGCCGCCACAGCAGCAGCCTGCGCAGGCGCGAGGCGCCCATCGCACACAGCAAGGCCGTCAAGACCAGCAGGGACAGGCTGCACAGGCGAAGCCACAGCGGAGCCTGGTCGCCCTGCTGCCAAAGCCAGGCGCAAAGCGCCAGCATCTGCAGCAGGCCCAGTGCCAGGCAGACTGCCAATGCGCGAAGGGAGTCCTTCATGGCCATGCGGTGGGAAGCGGCGGCGGGGCGGGCCGCACGGGCCCCTGCGGCGCCAGCCAATCAGAACAGGCCGCGCAGCGATGCAAAGCGCACCGCCTGGGCGCGTGTGCGCACCTGCAGCTTGCGGTAGATGTTCTTGATGTGCGTGTTGACCGTCATGGCGCTGATCATCAGGCGCGAGCCGATCTCGGCGCTGGTGTAGCCGCTGGCCACCATGCGCAGCACCTCGCGCTCGCGGGTGGACAGGCGGTCTGCCTCGTCGGGCGAGCGGCGCTTGGGCTCGGCGCCCTGGGTCTTGTCGAAGCGCTGCAGCAACCTGCGCGCCAGGCTGGGAGTGACGGATGCGCCGCCATTGGCCACCTGCAGCACGGCCTGGGGGTAGTTGCCGAACCAGGAGTTCTTGACGAGGTAGCCCGTGGCACCCAGCTCGAAGGCGCGCAGCACCTGCTCGTCGTTTTCCATCACGGAGATGATGACGGCCTCGGCCGTGGGCCGCACGGTCTTCATCATGTCCAGCAGCTCGAAGCCCTCGCCGTCGCCCAGGTTCAGGTCGACCAGCATTACGTCGAACTCGTGCTGGCGAATGGCCTTGCGACCCTCTCGGACACTTCCGGCCTGGGCCACGACCAGGGTGCGCGGGTCGTTCATGATTTCCTGGGCAATGACCATGCGGATGTGGGCATCGTCATCGACCAGCAGCACGCGCACGGGCTTGTCGGGCTGGCCGGCCAGATAGTCTGGCCACATGGCGGAACTCAGACCCGTGCCCAGCATGGCCTGGGCGCGCGAGGAATCGGCGATCAGGGGACGGGCATCGGCGGGAACGTCGGATGGATTCATGCTGTTCTCCTCAAATGTCACGTCATGTATATGACGCAACCGATCACATACGCGCCTTTCACATTAAGAGAAATCGCCACCGATATCCACAATCTTTGACGAAGTTTGTGAAAGATTGCGTAGCTTGCAAATTAACACATTTGTGTGAGAAGCCGGGTCCGTACTTTCTTGATCACCTGACCGGCAGGCCTGTCGGGCCTGGCAGGCCATGCCCTTGCCGATGCCCGCCATCCTCCCCTGGATCCGGCCCCATGACAGCCGCCGGTCCAACGCCTTCCTCCGGCGCCTGAACCAAGCGTATGCAATTCGATACACCAGGTTGTCTGGATGGCCCCATGCCCGCCGGATCAACGGCCTGAAGCGAAGCTGCAACTGCAAATTTTCTGTCGTTACACCTTGAAACTACCCAACTTCATTCACCTCCCAATGCCGCTGCTTTAACGCGATGCAGCCCGCCAGCCAAAGGTTTGGAGGGGTAAGTACCCGCCACGTGGCTCAGCGCTCACGGCTACCCCGTACAAGAGATGGAACGGCAGGGGCACCCCAAGCACATTGGAGTCCAGACAACGAGCTGGGGTCCAGGGAGACAAGGCCGGAAACCTCCGCAAAGTGTCTGAAAAACGGGTGCTTACACACCTCTTCCTGATAGTCCGATCCTTCCAAGGAGCCATCATGAAATCGCTTGCAATTCTTTCCCTGTGCCTGATCGCAACCGCCGCCATGGCAGATCAAGACAACCGCTACAGCAGCAGCTCCAAGATCGAAATCGACGGACCCAGCGTCCAGGTCACGGTGCTGAACAGAAGCGGGGTGCTGAACATGGCAACGGGTGGCGGCAAGGCCTCCCAGAATCTGGCCAGCAATGCGGGCAATGTGTCCATCGACAACGGCGGCAGCTCTCTGCAGATCGTGGCAGCCTCGGGAACCGGCATCATGAACGTCGCCAATGGCTGGGGCGCCGTGGCCGTCAACAACCTCGCCTCCAACTACGGCGAAGTCGACGTGAATGACCTGTCGATTCAGGTCGTGGCGGCCAAGAACTCTGGCATCGTCAACTATGCCGGCAACGGCTCCACCGCAGTGCAGAACATCTCCAGCAACAACGGCTGCGTGACCTGCTACAACAATCGCTGAGCCTGGCTGCCGGGTGAAGGCAACTGCCGGACGGCCCCCGGCCAACCGGCATAGCCTTCCCGGCACCGACCCAGCCCTCCGCACCAGGAGAGCCCACCATGCATAACGCCGCCATTCTCTGCTCGGCTGCCCTGTTGGCCTGGCTCGCCCTCGGAGCGTCCTCCATCCACGCAGCCGCTCCGGGCGAAGACCCGGTGGTACTGAACAAGCCCGTGGACTATCTGAGGCTGCCGACGGCCAAGCCCACGACATCGACGGGGCTGGAAACCGTGACCGACATACCCATCAACATCAAGGCCAAGATAGCGCGCTATGAAGCCATGTCGATGAACAATGCTCCGGGCGTCGCCACAGATGCCGACGTGGTGACCACCACCACGATGAGCAGTGCCGGCATGAAGCGCACCTGCACGCAGGACATTGCCAGCAATACCAACGCAAGCGCATTCAATCGCTACGGGCCACAGACCACCAAGGACCAGATCGTGGTTCTCAAGGGTGATCTGGTCAACGTCTGCCGATAGCGCGGCCGGCGGCCAGCCATCGGGCTCTGGGCCGCCCCGCCACTCTCGTCCCATATTTCCGGCGCCGGCGCCTGTGCGCGCCTGTGCCCTGGCTCGCCGTTTTCCAGCAGAGGTCCATCATGCGCAACAGCCTCCCATCGCCAGGACTTCCCCGCCACGATGCCGCGCCCCGGCCGGCAGACAGCGGCCACGCGGACTACCGAGGGGCTTGGCGCCAGCGATGGTCTGGCAGACAGGGCTGCATGCGGGTTGTCGCCAGCGCCGTTTCAGCCTCCATCGTGCTGCTGTCGGGTTGCGCGCCGCTGGATGCGCGCAAGGATTCCAAATACCTGGAAAAAGTCTATGCGGCCGACCGCCCGGTGGTGCGGCCGGTGCGCTCCATATCGAGCTTCTCCGATTCGCTGATGTGCATGGACAGGATGTTCCGCAACAGCCACATGCCCACGGTGCTGATCACCAGCAAGCAGTTGCCCGACTACACGGGCCGCGTGGCCGTGGCCGCCAAGGAGATGGTGGTCACCGCCCTGTCCCAGATGTCGCGCGTCAGCAGCGCCTTCCGCTACGTGGACTATGAGGTGGACATCGCCCGCCAGGACACGGTGCAGAACCTCACCACCATCTTGCTCAACAACAACCAGATCCAGCTGCAGCGCCCGGCCCTGTATGTGTCGGGCGCCGTGTCCTTCATGGACCAGAACGTGCTGCGCAACAACGTGGACATAGGCACCAGCGCCTCGCGCCTGGAAACCGGCTACAGCGCCAACCGCAGCGGCGCCGTGCTGGGCATGGAGCTGCACCTGGGTGACTTCCGCACGCGCACCATCATTCCGGGCCTGGATTCGGCCAACGAAGTCGTCATCGGCAACGGCAGCCAGGGTCTGGATCTGGCCGGCCGCATCGGCTCCTACGGCGTGCAGTTCAGCGTGGGCCGCGACTATGCCCAGGGCTCGGGCCCGGCCGTGCGCACGCTGGTCGAGCTGGGCATGATCGAACTGCTGGGCAAATGGTCACGCCTGCCCTACTGGCAGTGCCTGACGCTGGACCAGACCCATCCCGACTTCCAGCGCCAGCTGCGCGATTGGTATGAGGAGGGCGGGGCCGGCATCCACCAGGAGCTGGTGCGCCAGTCGCTGATCAGCAAGGGCTATCTGCCTCCCGACGCACCGGCCTTCACCGCAGGCAACCCGCAGTGGCGCGAGGCCATAGGGCGCTTCCAGGCCGACAGCGGCATGGTGGTCAATGGCGTGGTGGACTTCAGCACCTACGAGCGCGCACTGCGAGACTTCGTGGCAGTCAGCGCCGATGGACACATGACGCGCATCGGCTGGAACACCAAGAGCGCGGCACCGGTCACCACCGCCGCCGAGAACGTGGCCGTGGCCACGGGCGACTACCGCTACGGCGCCCCCGCGCCCGACCGCAAGCTGGACCTGTGGCTGGAGAACATCACGCCCACGCGCACCTCCTTCGAGACGGGTGAGCAACTGTTCCTGTCCGCCACCGTGTCGCGCGCCTCTTATCTGTCGTGCTTCATGGCGGGTGCCGACGGCGAGGTGGTAAGGCTCTTGCCCAACGATGTGAACCGCTCGGGCTGGATCACGGCCGCCCAGTCCGTGCGCCTGCCCGACTGGATGAGCCCCAACCCCGGCTATGTGATCAATGCCGGCCCGGCAGGCAAGGAAGGCGTGGCCTGCTTTGCCACCGAGCAGAACATGAGCGACAAGCTGCCCCAACTGCTGCAGAACAAGGCCTTCATCGCCATCCCGGGCATGCGCACACTGGAGGATGTCAACCAGGCCATGGCTAGCGGACTGGGCGCCGACCAGTACACAGGCATGGCCCGCTTCTGGCAAGTGGTTCCGGCCCAGGCCAAGCGCTGATGCGCCTGACAACCGCCCCGTCCACGAACCCACCGGAGGCACACGCCATGCCGTCCCACGCCCACGAACCGCTGTGCGCCGCCCGTGCGCAGCGGCTCGCAACTGCGCTGCGGTTGTCCGTCAGGCTCGTGCTGGCGGGCCTGCTGGTCCTGCCGCCCGGCGTGACGCCCGCCATGCCGGCGCATGTGCAGGCTGCCGCACGCTTCACGCCGGTGGCCCCCATCCGGGTGGCAACCACCGGCCTGTTCAGCGCACAGCCCGGCACCAGCAATATCTCATCCACCTCCGACACCGCCCAGCAACGGGCCCTGTCCCAGCTGCGCAGCCGCGCCGAAGGCAAGGGCGTGAGCCTGGCCACGCAGCGCGAGGCGCAATGGGTGATGGGCCTGCTGGCACTGCATGGCATTGCCATGGCGCAGGACGGGCCGCAGGCCAGGCAATGGTTCGAGCGCGCGCAGCGCGCCGGCCATCCACTGGCCAGTGCGGGACTGGCCTGGTGCGCCATGGACGGCTGCGGCCAGCCGCCCGACCCACCGGCCGCAAGACCCTGGATCGCCCAGCTGGCCAAGACCGACCCGGCCCGCGCCCAGTACCTGGAATGGCTGCTGGCGCGGCGCCTGGCACCGCTGTCCACGGCCGAACCCGTGGGCGAGGCCTTGGCCGTGGCAGGCACGCCCGACCAGGAACTGCTGCAGCGCGCAGCGCGCTCCGGCAGCCCCGGCGCCCAATTGGAATGGGGCCTGGCCCTGCTCGCGCAGGACGAGCCCGAGGCAGCGCTGCGCCAGTTCCGCGCGGCAGCGGCGCGCTCATCCAGCGCCGCGACCAATGCACAGATGCTGGGCGAGCGCCTGCGGCCCGCAGGCCAGCTGGTGTCGGCGCAGGGCAGCTCCACGCCTGCAGCGCAGGGGCCGCAGGCCATGCAGCGCACGCCGCAGCTGAGTGGAGCGCCCAGCGAGCAGGACATCCAGGTGCGCCAGCCCGTCACGGCCCAGCAGCAATGGGAGCAGGCGCAGCGCTACCATCGCGGCGACGGCGTGCCGGCCAACTACACCGAGGCGCTGCGCCTGTACCAGCAGGCCGCATCCCACGGCCATGTGGCATCGCGTCGCATGCTGGAGCTGATCTACTCGCGCCCCGCACCGGGCGGCGGCGTGGACATCGGATGGATGCAGCAGCTGGCGCGCATAGACCCCATGACCATGCAGCCCATGGCGCCCGTCAGCCCCGCGCCCTACCGGCGCGATCCCACGCCGCTGTTCGACATGGTGCCGGCGCCCTGGCACAGGCACTGAGGCAGGAGCGAGGCGCTACAGCACCACGTCCAGGCCGGTGTCGGCCATCCAGTCCACCGGGTCCTGGCGCAGGACCATGTCGATGTCCAGGCCCAGGGCCACGCCCACTTCGCCGGGAAAGCTCACGGCCAGGGCACGCTCGTCCCACTGCGCCTCGCGCGAGCGGGCGCGCCAGGCAGCGATGTGCAGCACGCAGGCCAGCGGATCGAAGCCCGGCTGGGCCAGCGGCGCGTACAGGTGCTGCAGCGCATCGGCCAGCAGCGGCGGAAGGTTCCAGCGGCGGGCCAGGCCCGCACTGACATGGCTGTATGTGTAGCCGCACAGCCGCATTTCCAGCTCGGCGCGACGCGGGTCCAGCGGGCCGACCAGTTCGGTGATGGTGGCGGCGCGGCCAGGGTCGATCATGTGCATGGCCAGCTCCCCCAGGCCGTGCATCAGCCCTGCGGCATAGGCCGCCGTGGGGCTGGCCTGCACGGTGCCGGCCAGCGCGCGCGCCACGCGGGCGGCTTCCACGCTGTAGCGCCAGAAGGCCGGCATGGCCATGCCCGGCACGGCATGGGCGCCCACGCCCAGCGGTATGCCCCGCACGATCTGGCGCAGCTGCGCGGGCGCCAGCAGGGCCAGCGCCTCGGGAATGCCGGTGACACGTCCCGCCATGCCGAACACCGGGCCGTTGGCCTGGGCCAGCAGCCCGGCGGCCAGCGCAGGATCGGCTGCGAAGAGCTGGCTCAGCCGGCGCAGGCTGGGCTGCTCGGGCACCAGCTCGCGCAGCAGCAAGGCCACGATGCGCGGCTGCGCCGGCAGGGCCAGGGCCTGTGCCAACAGCGTCTGCAGGTCCAGTGCATGCGCAGCCATCGCGTTTCCTGCCTTGCCGTGCGCGGGACTACTTGCGGGTCTGCAGCTTGGCGAAGGCCGAGGCCATGGCCGATTGCTGCACCGGCTCGGGCGCACGGCGCTGCCCGCCCTGGCTGCCGCGGCCTGCGCTCTCGAAGCGGTTGTCACGGGGGCCGTCGCGCCGCGCCGGTGCCGCATCCAGCTTCATGGTCAGGCTGATGCGCTTGCGCGCCACATCGACCTCCAGCACCTTGACCTTGACGATCTGGCCGGTCTTGACCACCTCGCGCGCGTCCTCGACGAACTTGTGGCTCATCTGGCTGACGTGGACCAGGCCGTCCTGGTGCACGCCCAGGTCCACGAAGGCGCCGAACTGGGCCACGTTGCTGACCGTGCCCTCCAGCGTCATGCCTTCCTTGAGGTCCTTGATGTCCTCCACCCCGTCATTGAAACGGGCCACGACGAAGTCCGGACGCGGATCGCGGCCGGGCTTTTCCAGCTCGCCCAGGATGTCCTTGACGGTGATGGCACCGAACTGCTCGCTCACGAACTGCTCGGCCTTCAGGCCCTTGAGCACTTCGGAGCGGCCCATGAGCTGGTCCACGCTCTTGCCCGTGGTGGCAATGATGCGTTCGACCACCGGGTAGGTTTCCGGGTGCACGCCCGTCATGTCCAGCGGATTGTCGCCGCCGCGGATGCGCAGAAAGCCCGCCGCCTGCTCGAAGGTCTTGGCGCCCAGGCCGGCCACGTCCATCAGCTGCTTGCGGCTCCTGAAGGAGCCGTTGGCATCGCGCCAGCGCACCACGGACTTGGCCACGCTGCCCGACAGGCCCGAGACGCGCGACAGCAGCGGCGCCGAGGCCGTGTTCAGGTCCACGCCCACGGAGTTCACGCAGTCCTCGACCACGGCGTCGAGCTGGCGCGCCAGCTCGCTCTGGTTCACGTCGTGCTGGTACTGGCCCACGCCGATGCTCTTGGGGTCGATCTTGACCAGCTCGGCCAGCGGGTCCTGCAGGCGGCGCGCAATGCTGGCGGCGCCGCGCAGGCTCACGTCCACGTCGGGCATTTCCTGCGAGGCGAACTCGCTGGCGGAATACACAGAAGCGCCAGCCTCGCTGACCACGACCTTCTCGATCTGGCGGTCGGCCTTGCTGGCGATCTTGATCAGGTCGGCGGCCAGCTTGTCGGTTTCGCGGCTGGCAGTGCCGTTGCCGATGGCGATCAGGTTGATCTGGTGCTTTTCGACCAGGCGGGCCAGCACGGCCAGCGAGCCGTCCCAGTCGCGGCGCGGCTCGTGCGGGTAGATGGTGGTGGTGTCCACCAGCTTGCCCGTGCTGTCCACCACGGCCACCTTGACGCCCGTGCGGATGCCCGGGTCCAGGCCGATGACGGCGCGCTGCCCCGCAGGGGCGGCCAGCAGCAGGTCGCGCAGGTTGTCGCCAAAGACCTTGATGGCCACCTTCTCGGCGTCTTCGCGCAGGCGCGAGAACAGGTCGCGCTCGGTGGACAGGCTGAGCTTGACGCGCCAGGTCCAGGCCACGCACTTGCGGATCAGGTCGTCGCTGGCGCGCTTGGCGTGGCTCCAGCCCAGGTGCAGGGCAATCTTGCCTTCGGCCAGGCTGGGCTGGCCGGGCTCGGGCTCCACGGGCTGGACCAGCTTGGCCTCGAGGATTTCCAGCGCGCGGCCGCGGAACACCGCCAGCGCGCGGTGCGAAGGCACGCGGCCGATGGGCTCGTCGTATTCGAAATAGTCGCGGAACTTGGCGACCTCGGGGTCGTTCTCGTTCTTGGATTCGACCTTCTTGGAGCGCAGCAGGCCGTCTTCCCACAGCCATTCGCGCAGCTTCTGCACCAGGGCCGGGTCTTCGGCCCAGCGCTCCGACAGGATGTCGCGCACACCATCGAGCACGGCCAACGTGGTCGAGAAATCAGGGCCCGGCTTGCCGTCGTCCAGGGTGGTGGCCGGCTTGCAGAAGGCCTCGGCCTCCTTGTGCGGGTCCAGCGTGGGGTCGGCAAACAGCTTGTCGGCCAGCGGCTCGATGCCGAATTCCTTGGCGATCTGTCCCTTGGTGCGGCGCTTTTGCTTGAAGGGCAGGTAGATGTCCTCCAGCTCCTGCTTGGTGGGCGCATTGGCAATGGCCAGGCGCAGCGCGTCGGTCAGCTTGCCCTGCTCGTCGATGGCCTTGAGCACCGCGCCCCGGCGGTCCTCCAGCTCGCGCAGGTAGCCCAGACGTTCGTCGAGCTGGCGCAGCTGGGCGTCGTCCAGTCCGCCCGTGACTTCCTTGCGGTAGCGCGCGACGAACGGAACCGTGGCTCCGCCATCAAGCAATTCGACCGCGGCACCCACCTGCTGCGGCTTGACATTCAGTTCTGCGGCGATTTGGGCAATGATTTTTTGCATTCGAGAGGCGCCCCGTGGCGTGGAATCCGGAAAAGCGGCCAAGTGTGCCACACGCGATTCGGGCCGGGCCGCTCGCGGCCGACCCGCAAATGCAAGCATTTCTTGCAGGCCAATGAATTCAAGGGCTTGCAAAATCAATCCACTGCCTGCTTTTGCCGGGGCCCTGCGGCAGGCAGGCGCCCTCTGCCACAATCACCAGCTTCGAATGCAAGACGATCTGTTCGGTTCTCCCCCACCATCGGCCCCTGCCCCGCCGCCCGCGCCTGCCGGCCGCACACCGGCACCGCGCAAGGCCGCCGGCTCCGTGCAGCTGGCGCCCCAGGCCCTGCAATGGCAGGCGCTGGCGGACCAGCTTGCGCAGGGCCTGCGCATGGGGGTCTCCACCTGGTCCTACCCGGGCTGGGAAGGCTTGATCTGGGATGGCGCCTATGACAAAAGCGTGTTGGCCAAGAAGGGACTGGAGGCCTATGGCCGGCATCCGTTGATGCGAACGGTCTGCGTGGACCGCAGCTTCTGGAGGCCGTTGACGGCCAGCCAGTACCTGGCCTTCGCGGGCCAGGTGCCGGCTGATTTCCGCTTCGTGGTCAAGTGCCCATCCGTGGTTACTGACGCGCAGGTGCGTGACGAGGACGGCAAGGGCATGTCGCTGAACCCGGTGTTCCTTCAACCCGATCTGGCCGTCACCAGCTTCGTCGAGCCCACGCTCGAAGGGCTGGGCGAGCGGCTGGGCGTGCTGGTGTTCCAGCTCAGCCCGATGACCTGGGGCCTGCTCAGCCGCCCCACCGAACTGCTGGCGCGGCTTCAGGCCATGCTGGAGGCGGTGCGCGCTGCGCTGGCCGCCCATCCGCTGGGCGCGCAGATCATCGTGGCGGTGGAGGTGCGCGACCCGGAGCTGCTGACGCCGCAGTTGGCCGACACCCTGCGCGCCAGTGGCACCACCTTCTGCCTGGGACTGCACGGCAAGATGCCCCCCATCGAGGAGCAACTGGTTTTTCTGCGCGGGCTGTGGCCCACCCCGCTGGTCTGCCGCTGGAACCTGAACCGCGAGTTCGGTGCCTACGGCTATCCCGATGCGCAAAAGAAGCACGACCCCTTCGACGAGATCCGCACGCCCGATGCGCACACGCGCGCCATCCTCGCCAAGACCATCGATGGCATCACCAGCCGCGGGCTGCCCGCCTTTGTGACGGTGAGCAACGATGCCGAAGGCTGCGCGCCGCGCTCCATCGCGCTGCTGGCCGAGGCCGTGGTCCAGGCGGAGGCGGCCCGGGTTCAGCGCTTGCCGTAGGCGCGCTCCACGCGGGCCACGCGCAATTCATAGTGCTCGTACCAGGCGTCCTTGCCCAGTTGCTGGGCGACCAGGTGCTCGGCATCCTGCTTCCAGCGCGCGATGGATTCGGCCGTGGACCAGTAGGACACGGTGATGCCGAAACCGTCCTCGCCGCGCGTGCTTTCCGCACCCAGGAAACCCTGCTGCTGCGCGGCCAGGTCCACCATGCGCTGGGCCATGAGGCCGTAGCCATCATCGTCGTCCGGCGTTCTGCGCGACGAGAAGATGACGGCGTAGTAAGGCGGCTCGGGGGTGTTGGCAAAGGGGCTCATCGTGGTCGGGCGGCAAGTTCTGCGGGCCCGCAGAATACACCGCCCGCGCTCAGGAATTCGCCGGCTCAGAGGCGGACGGCGCCTGCACCTGCTCTCCGCCCAGCACCTTCCACAGCGTGACGCGGTTGAGCTGCTCGGACAGGCGCAGGCCGATCAGGGTCTGCTGGGCCGTGTAGAGGCTGCGCTGCGCATCCAGCACGGTGAGGTAGTTGTCCACGCCGGCCTTGAAGCGTGCCTCCGACAGGTCGAAGGCCTTTTGCGTGGCCGCGACCATGCTGGTCTGGGCGGCCAGGCGCTCGTCCCACTGCGCGCGGTCGGCCAGCACGTCGGCGGTCTCGCGGAAGGCCGTCTGCACGGCCTTCTCGTACTGGGCGATGGCGATGCGCTGGTTGGCCTCGGCCACCTGCACGCCCGCACGGTTGCGGCCACCGTCGAAGATGGGCAGGCGCACCAGGGGGATGAAGCTCCAGGTGCTGCTGCTGCCAAAGAGGCCATCGAGCTCGCGGCTGCCCGATCCCACGCTGGCCGTGAGGCTGATGGTGGGGAACATGGCTGCGCGGGCGGCGCCGATGTTGGCCTCCATGGCGCGCAGGTTGTTCTCGGCGGCCTGGATATCGGGGCGCACCAGCAGCACGCTGGAGGGCAGCGGTGCAGGCACGGGCTGCAGCGCCGCCGCAGGCTGGGCGCCGGCGCGCAGCGTGGCGGCGCCGGGCAGCAGGCTGTCGGGCAGCGGACCGCCCACCAGCAACTGCAGGGCGTTGCGGTCACGCTCCACCTGGGAGGTGAAGCTGGCCACGTCGCCGCGCGCCGTGTCCACCGTGGTCTGGTTCTGGGCCAGCACCAGGCCCGAGGTCGAACCTATCTCATGCATGCGCCGCGTCAGCTCGTAGGCCTTCTCGCGGCTGGCCAGGGTGTCGCGTGCCAGCTGCAGGCGGGCCTGGTCGGCGGCCAGCGTGAGCCAGGCGTTGGCCACGTCGGCCACCAGGCCGATCTGCACATTGCGCCGGTTCTGCTCGCTTTGCAGGAACTGCTGCAGCGCGGCCTCGCTGAGGTTGCGCACGCGGCCCCAGAGGTCGATCTCGTAGCTGGCAAAGCCCAGCTGGGCCGTGTACTGGGTGCTGACAGATGCCGATTGCGTGGTGCTTGTCATGCCGGCGGCCGTGCGCGCACGGCTGGCCTGGGCCTGGGCGTTGACGCTGGGCAGCAGGTCGGCGCGCGTGATGCCGTACTGGGCACGCGCGCGCTCGATGTTCTCCACCGCCACGCGCAGGTCGCGGTTGTTGGCCAGGGCCAGCGCAATGACCTCGCGCAGCTGCCGGGACTGCACCCATTCCAGCGCGGCGGCCGCCTGCAGGCTGGCCTCGTCGGCCTGTGCCGGATTGGCTGCGGTGCTGCCCACCGTGTCGGGCACGGGCATGTCCGGCGTGCGGTGCTGCGGCGCAAGATTGCAGCCGGACAGCAGGGCCGCCAGCGCGGCCGCAGCGGCGAGGGTGGAACGGTTCATTCGGCGCCTCATGCTGCGCTCTCCTTGGTGGTATGGGGTGAGTCGGTTGCCTGCTGCGGGCTTTCTTCATCCGTGCGCGAGTGGCTCTTGAACCAGCTGCGGATCAGCAGGAAGAACACCGGCACCAGGAAGATGCCCAGCACCGTGGAGGCCAGCATGCCGCCGAGCACGGCCGTGCCGATGGCATTGCGCCCGCCCGCGCCGGCACCCGTGCCGATGGCCAGCGGAATGACGCCGAAGCCGAAGGCCAGCGAGGTCATCAAAATGGGCCGCAGGCGCAGGCGCACGGCCGAGACCACTGCGTCGAAGATGCTCTTGCCCTGCTCCTGCAGTTGCACGGCAAATTCCACGATCAGGATGGCGTTCTTGGATGCCAGGCCCACCGTGGTCAGCAGGCCCACCTGGAAGTACACGTCATTGGTCAGCCCGCGCGTATAGGTGGCGGCCAGCGCGCCCACCACGCCCAGCGGCACGGCCAGCATCACGGACAGCGGCACGGTCCAGCTCTCGTACAGCGCCGCCAGGCACAGGAACACGAAGAGGATGGAGATGGCGTACAGCAGCGGCGCCTGCGCGCCCGACTGGCGCTCCTGCAGCGAGGCCCCCGTCCACTCGTAGCCTATGCCGGCCGGCAGCGTGCGCAGGATGTCCTCGACGATCTGCATGGCCGTGCCCGAGCTGACGCCCGGCGCGGCGCGGCCTTCCATTTCGTAGGCCGGGTTGCCGTTGTAGCGCATGAGCTGGGGCGAACCGTAGGCCCAGTAGCTGCTGGAGAAGGCGCTGAACGGCACCATCTCGCCCTTGCCGTTGCGCACCGTCCATTTGGCGATGTCCTGGGGCAGCATGCGGTGCGGCGCATCGCCCTGGATGTAGACGCGCTTGACGCGCTCGTTGTTCAGGAAGTCGTTGACATAGGTGCCGCCCATGGCGCTGGACAGCACGCTGTTGATGTCGGTGTACGACAGGCCGAGCGCAGCGGCCTTGCGGTCGTCGATGTCCAGGCGCAGCTCGCTGGCGTCCTCCAGGTTGGTCATGCGCAGATTGGTGAGCTCGGGGCGCTTGCGGGCCTCGGTCAGGAATTTTTCCTTGGCCTGCAGCAGCGCTTGGTGGCCCAGGCCGTTCATGTCCTTGATCATGAAGTTGAAGCCCGAGCTGGAGCCCAGGCCGCGCACGGCCGGCGGCAGCATGACCAGCACGCGCGCATCGCGGATGGAGGCCAGCTCCCGGGTCGCCCGGTGCGCGATCTCGGAGGCCGACTGGCCCGGCAGCGGGCGCTCCTCCCAGGTCTTCAGCCGCACGAAGGCGCGTGCCGAGGCCTGGTCGCCGTTCAGGCCAGAGACCTGGTAGAAGCTCAGCACGTCGGGCTGCTTGGCAAAGTAGTCGCGCACCTCGTCGAGCACGCCCTGCAGCCGCGTGTCGGCCGCGCCCGAGGGCAGGTTGATGTTGACGAAGACAAAGCCCTGGTCCTCGTCGGGCAGGAAGGACGTGGGCAGGCGCGCCATCAGCAGCCAGACCACGCCGCAGACGGCCAGGAAGATCAGCATCATGCGCTTGGCGCGGCGCAGCGAGTACGCCACCGTGCCCTGGTAGCGCGCGGCCGTGGCGTCGAAATGGTGGTTGAACCAGCGGAAGAACCGGTCGTTCACCCCCAGGATGCCGCTGCGGATCGGGCGGTCATGCCCTGCCCCGCCCGCTGCGGGCGGCTTGAGCAGCGTGGCGCACAGCGCCGGCGTGAGCGTCAGCGCCACGAACACCGACAGCGCCATGGCCGCGACGATGGTGATGGAGAACTGCCGGTAGATCACGCCCGTGGAGCCGCCGAAGAAGGCCATGGGCACGAACACGGCCGACAGCGTCACGCCGATGCCCACCAGGGCTGGCGTGATCTCGCGCATGGACTGGCGCGTGGCCTGCTTGGGCGACATGCCCGTCTCGTGCATCACGCGCTCGACGTTCTCCACCACGACGATGGCATCGTCCACCAGCAGGCCGATGGCCAGCACCATGGCGAACATGGTCAGCGTATTGATCGAGTACCCGGCCAGCGACAGCACGCCGAAGGTGCCCAGCAGCACCACGGGCACGGCGATGGCGGGGATCATCGTGGCGCGGAAGTTCTGCAGGAAGATGAACATCACGATGACCACGAGGATCATGGCCTCCCCCAGCGCGCTGACCACTTCCTTGATGGAGGCGCGCACGAAGGGCGTGGAGTCCGAGCTGACGAAGTAGTCGATCTCGTTGGGAAAGAAGGGCTTGAGCTCGGCCAGCTTGGCGGCGATGGTGTCGGCCACGTTCATGGCGTTGGCACCATCGGCCAGCACGATGCCCATGCCCGCGCCCGGCAGGCCGTTGAGCTTGGCCTTGATGGTCAGGTTGTCGGCGCCCAGCTCCACGCGGGCCACGTCCTTCATGAGCACCACCGAGCCGTCCACGGACGACTTCAGGACGATGTCCTCGAACTGCTCCACCGTCTTGAGCTTGGTGCGCGCCGTGATGGTGGCGTTCAGCTGCTGGTCCGCCACGGCAGGCAGCGCGCCCAGCTGGCCGGCCGAGACCTGGGCGTTCTGCGAGTTCAGCGCATTGACCAGGTCCGACGGCATCAGCGCGTACTTCTCCATCTTGGCCGGGTCCATCCAGATGCGCATCGCATAGTTGGTGCCGAAGACGTTGACATCGCCCACGCCGTCCAGCCGGCCGATCACGTCGACCAGGTTGCTGGTGAGGTAGTCGCCGATGTCGACCGCGGTCATGGCCGGGTCCTTGGAGAAGAAGCTGTAGGTGACCAGGAAGTCCTGGCCGCCCTTGTTCACGAACACGCCCCGGCTCTTGACGGCGTCGGGCAGGCGGTTCACGGCGGACTGCAGCTTGTTTTGCACCTGCACCTGGGCCACGTCGATGTTGGTGCCCGGCGCAAAGGTCAGCGTGGTGCGCGCGCGGCCCGAGGCGTCGGACGTGGAGCTCATGTAGAGCATGTTGTCGATGCCCTTGAGCTGCTGCTCGATGATCTGGGTCACCGAGTTCTCGACCGTCTCGGCCGAGGCGCCCGTGTACTGCGCGCCGATGGTCACGCGCGGCGGCGCGATGTCGGGGTATTGCTCCAGCGGCAGCGTGAAGATGGACAGCGCGCCGCCCAGCATGATGACGATGGCGATGACCCACGCGAAGATGGGCCGGTTGATGAAGAACTGAGCCATGTGACGGGTTCCTGCGGCTTACCGGGCCGCAGGGGCCGGAGCCGCTACGGGTGCAGGAGCTGGTTCAGCGGCCGCGGAAGCCTTGTCGGCAGCGCCAGGCGCGGCCGCCGCTGCCGGGCCATCAGCGGGCTTGCCCTTGCGGGCCTGGGCCTTGGCGCGCAGGTCCACCTCCACGGCACGCACCTTGTCGCCGGGCTTGATGCGCTGGAAGCCATCGACCACCACGCGCTCGCCGGCCGACAGGCCGTCCTGCAGCAGCCACATATTGCCCACGGCGCGGTCGATGTTCACGGGCCTGCGCTCGATCACGTCGTCGGCCTTGGCCACCAGCACGCTGGCCTTGCCGGTCAGGTCGCGCGTCACCGACTGCTGGGGCACCAGCAGCGCCTCGGGCGCCAGGCCCGTGGGCAGCAGCGCCTGCACATACATGCCGGGCATGAGCAGGCCCTGCGGGTTGGGCACCACGGCGCGCAGCGTGACGCTGCCCGTGGTGGCATTGACGATCACGCCGGCAAACTGCAGCTTGCCCTGGTGGCCGTATTCCGTGCCATCGTCCAGGCGGATACGCACGGCGACCTTGTCGCCCTCCACCTTCTGGAAGCGCCCGGCATCCCAGTCGCGCTTGAGCTGCAGCAGCTCGCTGGTGGACTGGGTGAAGTCCACATACATGGGGTCCAGCTGCACGATGGAGGTCAGCGCCTCCGTCTGGTTGGCCGTCACCAGCGCGCCCGGCGTCACCGTGGACAGGCTGATGCGCCCGCTGATGGGCGCCTCGATGCGGCTGTACTTGAGGTTGATGCGCGCGGTCTCCAGATTGGCCTTGGCCACGGCCACGTCCGAGCGCGACTGGGCTGCGGCGGCCTGGCTTTCTTCAAACGCCTGCTGGCTGATGGCATCGATCTTGACCAGCTCGGCATTGCGCCGCGACGTGGCCTCCAGCGTGCGGGCGCTGGCCTCGGCCTTGGCCAGGGCCGCCTGGGCGCTGGCCTCGGTGGCGCGCAGCGAGGCCGCGTCGATCTGGTAGAGCTGCTGGCCCTGGCGCACCAGGGCGCCTTCGGTGAACAGGCGCTTTTGCACGATGCCCGAGACCTGGGGCCTCACCTCGGCGGTCAGCGAGGCGCGTGTGCGGCCCGGCAGCGTGGCCTCCAGCTGCTGGCTCTGCTTTTGCAGCGTGACCACGCCCACCTCGGGCGCAGCCTTGGCTGCGGCGGCGGGCGCTGCATCCTGCCTGGAGCAGGCGGCCAGGCTGGCGGCCAGTGCCAGCGCGCACAGCACGGCAGCACCGGGGCGCTTGCTGCGTGCAAGCGAGGCAGAAGGTTGTGCGTGCCCTGCGCCGGGCTGGGAATCGGAAGGCGCCGCAAGGCGCGTACTCGGCGAAAGAGGCACGTCAAAATTCATAGGAACAGCGAAGTCGTTGGGGGCATCGCACGATTGTGCAGTGCCCATATTTCTTGTTTGTAAAGTGGATGGCATGCCACCGCAGTCTCGTGGCAAGACCATCCAGGATGATGCAGGTGTCGGAGCGCGCCGACACATGCAAGTTCAATGCCATTTGCCGGTCTGTTCAGTGCCTGGCGGCGGGCGCCGTGCGCACGCGCAGCATGCTGAACACGCCCGCCATGGCCGCAAAGCAGCCCGCCACGGCCAGGGCCACGATTTCGGCATGGCCGCCATGCCCGCCCGAGACGGTGAAGATGGTGGCCAGCACCACGGCCCCCAGCGTCTGCCCCGTGAGCCGCGCCGAGCTCAGCATGCCGCCGGCCGCGCCGCTGCGTGCCAGCGGCGCCGAGGTCACGATGGTGTGGTTGTTGGGCGACTGGTACAGCGCAAAGCCGCTGCCCGCCAGCAGCATGCGCCAGACCATGTCCAGGGTCGAGGGCGCATCGGGCATGGCCGCCAGCGCCCACAGGCCGCAGGCGAACATGGCCATGCCGATGCCGCCCAGCAGCCCGTCCGCATAGCGGCCGATGAGCCGGCCCGCAATGGGCGCCGTCATCACCGTGGCCAGCGGCCAGGCCGTGATCAGCAGCCCGGCCTCGATGGGCGACATGCCGTGCGACTCCAGCAGCAGGAAAGGCAGGGCCAGGTAGGCCAGCATCTGCGCGCAAAAGGCGCTCACCGATCCGCACATGGACAGCGCGAACACCGGAATGCGCAGCAGGTCCACCGGCAGCAGCGGCGCAGGCAGGCGCCACTGGCGGCGCACATACCACAGCCCCACCAGCAGGCCCGCGCCCAGCAGCCACCAGCCCGAAGGCAGGGACGACTGGGCACCGCCGGCGCGCATGCCCAGCTGCTCGCCGCCCAGGAAGATCAGGCTGAACATGAGGATGTTGAGCAGCACATCCAGCGGCGACAGCCGCGCGCCCGCGTGTGCCGGCACCGCATTGGCCGGCAGCGCCCGGCGTCCCAGCCACAGCGTGAACAGGCCCAGCGGCAGGTTGGCCGCAAACAGCCAGGGCCAGCTGGCCACCGACAAAATGGCCGCCGCCACCGAAGGCCCGGCCATGGATGCCGTGGCCACCACCAGCGAATTGACGGCCATGCCCCGGCCCAGCAAGGCACGCGGATAGATCAGCCGCACCAGGGCGGCGTTGACGCTCATCACGCCCGCAGCGCCCAGGCCCTGCAGCGCCCGCGCAGCCACCAGCGTGGGCAGCGATGTGGCCAGCATGGCTGCCAGCGAGGCCAGGGAGAACACCAGCATGCCCACCAGATACACGCGGCGGTAGCCCAGGCGTTCGCCCAGGGCCGCCAGCGGCAGCAGCAGCACCAGGCTGGCAAGCTGGTAGGAATTGACCACCCACAGCGTATGGGCCGAGCTGGCCTGCAGCTCGCGCGCCATGGCTGGCAGTGCCAGATTGACCAGGGTGCTGTCCAGCACCGACAGCGTCAGCCCCAGGATGATGACCAGCATGGCCTGGCCGCGGGGGCCGGACGCAAGTCCGTCGGGTACAGGCCCACCAGCCTCTGCTGCGGGAGCCACGCTCATGAATGGCCCTTTGCACCCACGCGGTGAGCACGTGCGCCGCCCAGCGTGATCCAGGCCAGCGCCACGCCGATCAGCGCGCCCGTGGCCATGCCCACCACCATGGGCAGGGGCTTGCCCGTGGAGAACAGGCCCACGATCTGCATGGCCGCCGCACCCGACAGCATCTGCAGCGTGCCCAGCAGCGCCGAGGCCGTGCCGGCGATGGCGCCGTGCTCCTCCAGCGCCAGCACCGAGGTCGTCGGAATCACCAGCCCCATCAGCGCGCTGGCCACGAAGTACAGGCCGATCAGCACGGCCAGCCGCTCACCGCCCAGCAGGTAGTACGACAGCAGCGACAGCATCACCAGGCCCGAGCCGGTGGCCGCCACCTTGACCACGCGCACCAGGCCGAAACGCTGGCCCAGCCAGCCCGTGAACTGCGCCGCGCCGATGAAGGCGATGGCGTTGAGCCCGAAGGCCAGGCTGTACTGGGTGGAGCTGAGCCCGTAGTAGTTGATCAGCACAAAGGGAGAGCCAGCCAGGTAGACGAAAAAGCCCGCCATGGCGCAGCCGCCGATGAAGACCAGGCCCAGGTAATGCCAGTCGCGCAGCAGCACGCCGTAGGCGCGCAGTGCGCCGGCCACGCTGCTGTCCAGCCGCGCGGCGGCCCCGCGCGTTTCCTTCAGGCCCATGAACACGGCCACCAGGCCGATCACGGCCGCCACGGCCACGGCCCAGAACACGCCGCGCCAGCTGCTGACGGCGATCACGCCGCTGCCGGCCAGCGGCGCCAGGATGGGAGAGACGCTGAACACCAGCATCAGCAGCGACATCATGCGGGCCGCCGCGTGGCCGGTGTGCAGGTCGCGCACCACGGCGCGCGGCACGGCCATGCCGGCGGCCGCGCCCAGGCCCTGGATGAAGCGCAGCACCACCAGCGTCTCGATGCTGGTGGCCATGGCGCAGCCCACGCTGGCCAGCGCGAACACGGTCAGGCCGAAGTACAGCGGCGGCTTGCGCCCCACCATGTCCGAGACCGGCCCGTACAGCAGCTGGCCCACGCCCAGCGAAAGAAAGAAGGCCGTCAGGCTGGCCTGCACCGCGCCCACCTGGGCGCCCAGGCTGCTGCCGATCTGGGGCAGCGCGGGCAGGTACATGTCGATGGCAAACGGGCCGATGGCCGAGAGCAGGCCCAGGATCAGCACCAGACGCAGCGTGTGGGAATCAGGGGAAGCGGGAGAAGAAGAGGGAGAAGGCATAGACGCAGACATAGACGCGCCATTGTGGCGGCAAGCGCTGCGGGCTGCAGGGTGGTGCTCACATTTCCTGGGCAGGCGGGCCGGCGCGTGCGGCGCTGGCGGCTTGCCGTGGCACAAGTTTGCGGGGCCGCAACCCTGTTACGCTCGGATACGAGATTGCCAACACAGCAGCATAGACACCCCATGCACTCATCCACGCCCCTCTTCCTGCCGACCCTCAACGCATTGCCAAGGCCCCTGCTTGCCGCCCTGCTGCTGGGCGCGTGCATGCAGGGCCCGGCCCATGCGGCGCCGCCGCAGGCCCGCGGTGACGCCAAGGCCGGCGCCACTGCCATGCTGGAAGTGTCCGAAGACGGCCGCGACGTGATCGACCGCCGCGCCCGCCTGCTGTGGCCGCGCTGCGTGGAAGGCATGCACTGGAATGGCAAGACCTGCGCGGGCCTGCCGGAGCTGTTCACGCACAAGCAGGCGCAGGCCCTGGCCGCCGAGCGGGCTAAGCAGGACGGCGTGCGCTGGCGCCTGCCGCGCGTCAACGAGATGCGCCGGCTGATCTCGCGCGATATACGGCCGCAAGGCCTGTCGCCCGAGCTGTTCCCGGGCGCGCCGCGCGGCTGGCACTGGACGGGCACGGCAGCGGTGAACGCACGGCCCGTCAATCCCTACAACTACAGCAACATCTCGGGCAGCGCCGGTACGCAGCTGTCGGCCCAGCAGGCCTGGGCGATTGACCTCGACAGCCTGGAGACGCGGCCCGACATGGGGCGCGGCAACCAGCTCATGGTGCGGCTGGTGCGGCCCCTGCCCTCCGCGCCGCCAGAGGAAAAGGCCGAGGCTCCCGCCAGGCCAGCCCCCCACCGGCCGGACCCGGACGAGGAGGACTGACGCTCAGGCCGCGCGCAGCGAGGCCTTCAAGCTGGCGCCCAGTTCGGGCTTGTGCGCGAACGGATCGGTGGGATTGCGGCCCTGCACCACATCCTCCATGCGGGTCTGGACCGAGCCCAGCGCCTGCGGATGGCTGTAGATGTAGAACTGGTTGGCCGCAATGGCGTCGAAAACCTTCTGCGCCACATCGGGGGCCGTGACCTTGCCCGAGCCCACGGCCTTCTCGCTCATGGCCTGGCCTATCTTCTGGCTGGCCGTCAGCGGCTGGGCGGCCAGGTGGCTGGGCCGGTTGCGCTCGCTGTGGCTGATGCCCGTGGGAACGAAGAAGGGGCACAGCACGCTGGCGCTGATCTGGTCGGAGACCAGGGCCAGGTCCTGGTAGAGCGTCTCGGTCAGGCTCACCACGGCATGCTTGCTGACGTTGTAGATGCCCATGTTGGGCGGCGCCAGCAGGCCGGCCATGCTGGCCGTGTTGACGATGTGGCCCTCGAAGGACGGGTCGGCCTTGGCCGCCTCCAGCATCATGGGCGTGAACAGCCGCACGCCGTGGATCACGCCCCAGAGGTTGACGCCCAGCACCCACTGCCAATCTTCCAGCGTGTTCTCCCAGACCAGCCCGCCCGCGCCCACGCCTGCGTTGTTGAACACGAAGTGCGGCGCGCCGAACTGCTGGCGCACCTCATCGGCCAGGGCCTGCATCTGGGCTGCGTCGGACACATCCACGCGGCGCGCCAGCACGCGCACGCCCTGCCCTTCGAACTCGGCGGCGGCCCTGTCCAGCGCTTCCTGCTGCACATCGACCAGCACCAGGTTCATGCCCAGCTTCGCGCCGATGCGCGCGCACTCCAGGCCGAAGCCCGAGCCTGCGCCCGTCAGCACCGCCGTCTTGCCCTTGAAGTTCTTGATCATTCCCTTGTCTCCTGGTTTTTGTGGTGGTTCAGATCAATTTGACGAGTTGCTTTCCAAAGTTCTTGCCCTTGAGCAGACCCAGGAAAGCGGAAGGTGCGGAGGCAATGCCTTCGGCAATGCTCTCGCGCGGGCGCAGCTTGCCGGTGCCCACCAGGCGGCCCAGTTCCTGCAGCGCCTCGGGCCAGACTTCCATGTGCTCGCTGACGATGAAGCCTTCGATGCGGATGCGGTTGATCAGGATGAGCGCGGGATTGGTCATGGGCAGCGGCGTGCCGTCGTAGCCGGCGATCATTCCGCACAGCGCGATGCGCGCAAAGGCGTTGGTGCGCAGCAGCACGGCGTCGAGGATGTAGCCGCCCACGTTCTCGAAGTAGCCGTCGATGCCCTGCGGGCAGGCGTCCTTGAGCGCCTTGGCCATGGTCTTGGTGTCGGGGTGCTCGCGGTAGTCGATGCAAGCGTCGAAGCCCAGCTCCTCGGTGGCGTAGCGGCACTTCTCGGGGCCGCCCGCAATGCCCACCACGCGGCAGCCGCGTGCCTTGGCCAGGGCCGCGAACGCGCTGCCCACGGCGCCCGTGGCGGCGCTGACCACCACGGTCTCGCCGGCCTTGGGGGCGATGATCTTGACCAGGCCGTACCAGGCCGTCACGCCGGGCATGCCCACGGCGCCCAGGTAGTGCGACAGCGGCACATGGGTGGTGTCCACCTTGCGCAGCATGCCGGGCGCATCGCCATCGACCACGCTGTATTCCTGCCACCCGCCCATGCCCACGACCTTGTCGCCAACGGCAAACTTGGGATGGCGGCTTTCCACCACCTCGCCCACGGTGCCGCCGATCATGACCTCACCCAGCGGCTGCGGCTGGGCGTAGCTCTTGCTGTCATTCATGCGGCCGCGCATGTAGGGGTCCAGGCTCAGGTAGTGGTGGCGCACCAGCACCTGGCCTTCGGCCAGCGCCGGGGTCTCGGTACTGACAAGGCGGAAATTGCTTTCCACGGCTTCGCCCTCGGGGCGGTTGTCGAGCAGGATCTGCTGGTTCACGGGCATGGGAAAACCTCCGGTGGCATCACAAACAATGAAACCAGTTCCCGGTGCTGCCGGGGCTGGCGTGTGGCATTGGGTATCTGGCAAATTCGCCGTGCGGATCAGTCCGTGGCGAGGGTTGTCTCGGCGGCGGCCGGCTTGGCCACGCGCGGCATGTACTTGAACGTTCCGGTCGCATGGCTGCACAGCCGGCCCGAGGCATCGAACACGCGCGCCTCGGTATAGGCCATGGAACGCGTGCGGTGCAGCACCACGCCCTTGGCCACCAGGGGGCCGCGCGCCGGCTGCATGAAGCTGGTCTTCATCTCTATGGTCACGCAGCCCATATCGCGCTGCAGGCTGCGTGCGGCCACGGCCATGGTCACGTCCAGCAGGGTCATGGTGGCGCCGCCGTGGGTCACGTCAAAGGTGTTCAGGTGCTCAGGACGCGCCTCGAAGCGCAGTTCGGACTCCCCGTCCTCCATGCTGTGCAGGGTGAAACCCAGGTGGTCGACGAAGGGGATGGGGTGGCCAAAATCCAGCACGAAATTCTCCAGTTCAGATCGCAATGCAGGCGAGCATAAGGGCGCCCGAAGGCACCATGGCGCGCGGCGGCACGATCTGCGGGAAAAACTGTCACCTCGGCAGCAGCGCCGCCGCGTTCAGCCGCCCACCAGGGCGCTGACGCCGCCGTCCACGGCCATCCACTGGCCCGTGATGTGCTTGCCCGCGTCGCTGGCGTACAGCAGGGTCAGGCCCTTGAGGTCCTCGTCGTCGCCCAGGCGGCGCAGCGGGGCATGGGATTTCATCTCGTCCTCGCCCAGGGTCTCGATCAGCACGCTGGCCATCTTGGTCTTGAAAAAGCCCGGGCAGATGGCGTTGACGGTGATGCCATGCACGCCCCACTCGCCGGCCAGCGCGCGCGTGAAGTTGATGACGGCTCCCTTGGAGGTGTTGTAGGCAATGGTCTTCATGCCCAGCGGGTTGCCGCCCAGGCCTGCGATGGAGGCCAGGTTGATGATGCGCCCGGTCTTGCGCGGGATCATGCTGCGCCGCGCGATCTGCTGGCTCAGCAGGAAGTAGCCGCGCACGTTGAGGTTCATCACCTTGTCCCAGGCGGCCACCGGGTGCTCCTCGGCCGGCGCGCCCCAGCTGGCGCCCGCGTTGTTGATGAGGATGTCCACCTGGCCCAGGCGCTCCAGCGTCTCGGCGGCCAGGCGCTCGATATCGGCCTCGTTGGCGCAGTCGGCGGCGATCCAGCGGGCGTCGATGCCTGCGGCCTGCAGCTCGGCGGCGGCTTCCTCCAGGTCGGCAGCCTTGCGCGAACTCAGCATGATCCTGGCGCCCGCCTCGCCCAACGCATGGGCCATCTGCAGGCCCAGGCCGCGCGAGCCGCCGGTCACCAGGGCCGTCTTGCCGGTGAGGTCGAAAAGTTGCTGCACATTGCGAGTCATTCGTCTGTCTCCTGCGCCGGGTCTTGTGTGCCGGTCATGGGTGGAATGGAGGGCGGCCCTCCCCTGCCGGGACGGCCTGCAGCGGCGATTGTGCAAGCCGCCCCGCCGTGCCGCATGTCACATGCGTGTCCGGCCCGTCAATCCCCGAACAGCGAGCGCGTGCCGCCCCAGGCCGCACCCTCGATCTCCAGCATGCGCAGCTTGGTCAGCGCACCTGCGCCGCCCGAAAAACCGCCCGGCTGGGCGCCGGCGGCCAGCACGCGGTGGCAGGGAATCACGGGCGCGAAGGGGTTGAGGCCCAGCGCCTGTCCCACGGCGCGCGACAGGCCCACCTCGCCCAACTCGCGCGCGATCTCGCCATAGGTGCGCGTATGGCCGGGAGCGATGGCACGCGTCAGCTCGTAGACGCGGCGGTGAAATTCCGACACGCCGTGCCAGTCCAGCGCCAGCCCGGCCAGATCCGGCAATGCCTCGCCTGCGGGCAGCATGCGCCGTGATCGCAGATCGGGCAGCACCGGGCCGTCACGCAACTGCTGTGCGCTGGGCGCGAGAGGCTCCACAGTCCATTCGCCATGGCCCGCCATGAGCACCTGCACGCCGGCGATGGCCTGTGCCACGCTCACCGGCAGGTCCTCGGCCCGCGCCGCTGCGGCGTAGCTGCCCGGTCTGCGCAATTGCACGCCGCGCAGCATGCGCGTGCGCGTGGCGGCCGGGCCGTCCACCTCGGGCAACTGAAAGGCCACCAGGCCGCAGGCGCCCCAGGCCACGCCGCAGGGCCCCACGCGCGTGGCAAACAGCGCGTGGCCCGTGGCTTCGGGGTCCCAGGCCGGGCTGCCCGTGGTCGATTCGTTCTTCATGGCGATGGTTTTCTCCTTGCAGGCGATTGTGGCCGCACGACTGCAGCCGCTGCCCGGCAGCGACCCCACCGGGATAACACTGTAAAAAAACACCGGAAAAATACTGGATGTGCAGCCAGTTAATACTGTATATTTCGCCAGTCATCATCCTCATCTCATGAACCATGGACATGCAAGAAGCCGCCTTCACCGTCACCTTGTGTGACTACCCCAACCTGCCCGAGCAGGAACGCAACAAGGCCGAGGCACGCTATGCCCGCGTGCTGGAACGCCAGCTCGGCAGTGCCGAGCAGGTCAGCGAAACCCTGTCGCTCGTACAGGGGCTGGAGGACATGCCTCCAGAGGAAATCAGCGAAGACGCCAAGCTCGCCTTCACCCGCTGGATGAAAGCCGCCCGCGCCGCCACCGAGGCCGGCATGCAGGGCCTGGGCGATGGCGAGTGCAGCTTCTTCGAGGTGCGCCGCGGCTGGCGGCATTGAGCCTGCCCGCGGCACCGCTGAATGGGGCCTGAGCCCGGGTTTGCCTGGGCTGGGCCCCAAACTGCATACACTGGCAGACCTTTTCGTCGGCCCCTGCCTGGTTCCAAGCGGTTCCACCGGGCATGCCCGGCGCCCCTGCCAGATCCAGCCTTTCCCATGCAAGCCCTGCTCGACGCCATCGCCCGGATGGCCCTGCCCTCCGACGCCCAACGCATCTTCCACGGCCGTGGCGGCCTGTACCCGGGCTGCGAGCATCTGGTGCTCGATGCCTTCCCGCCCGTGCTGGTGCTCACCAGCTTCCAGCCGCTGGACGAAGACGCCCTGGCCGCCATCGGCACGGCGCTGTCACTGCGCTGGAGCGAACTGGCACCGGGCCAGCCCCTGAACTGGGTCTACCAGCTGCGCCAGCCCGCCGCGCCCGCCGAAACCCGGCTCATGGCCGGCGAAGTGCCAGACCCGCACATCGTCACCGAGGCCGGCACGCGCTACCGCGTGCAGGTGCTGCGCGGCCAGAACCACGGCCTGTTCCTGGACATGGCCGAAGGCCGGCGCTGGGTGCACGCGCATGTCGCCAACCATCCCGAGCACCGCCATGGCATCAAGGTGCTCAACCTGTTCGCCTACACCTGCGCCTTTTCGGTGGTGGCCCTGCAGGCCGGGGCGCGCCATGTGATGAACATGGACATGGCCCAGGGCGCGCTGGCCACGGGCCAGCAGAACCACCGGCTCAACGATCTGTCGGGCGCCAGCTTCCTGGCCCACGACATCTTCAGCAGCTGGGGCAAGATCACGCGCGGCGGGCCGTACCACCTGATCGTGGTGGACCCGCCCAGCTACCAGAAGGGCAGCTTCGTCGCCACCAAGGACTATGCCCGCCTGATGCGCCGCCTGCCCGACCTGCTGCGCCCCGGCGGCCATGTGCTGCTGTGCCTGAACGCGCCCGAGATGGGCACGCAGTTCCTGACATCGCAGATGCAGGAAGTGGCCCCCGAGCTGGAGTTCGTCGAGCGCCTGGCCAATCCGGCCACCTTCGCCGACATCGACGCCGAGCGCAGCCTCAAGGTGCTGGTCTACAGGGCGCCCGCAACCCCCGCAACACCCGCAGCGGCCGACACGGCTTCCTGACCCGCCCGGCCCTTGAGCGCACGGCGCCCCGCATAGACGGCGGCCGGGCCCAGTTCGCGCTCGATGCGCAGCAGCCGGTTGTACTTGGCCGTGCGGTCGGCGCGCGACAGCGAGCCGGTCTTGATCATGGCGCACTGGGCCGCCACGGCCAGGTCGGCAATGCTGGTGTCCTCGGTCTCGCCCGAGCGGTGCGACATCACCACGCCATAGCCCGCGCCATGCGCCAGGCGCAGCACGTCCCAGGTTTCGGTCAGCGTGCCGATCTGGTTGATCTTGACCAGGATGGCATTGCCCACGCCCCGGGCAATGCCGCTCTCGAACAGGCCGGGGTTCGTGCAGAACACATCGTCGCCCACCAGCTGGCAGCGTCCGCCCAGGCGCCGGCCCAGGGCCTGCCAGCCCTCGATATCGTCCTCGGCCATGCCGTCCTCGATGGAGACGATGGGGTAGTGCTCCACCAGTTGCGCCAGGTAGTCCACCTGCTGCTGGCGGCTGCGCACCAGGCCCTCGCCCGCGTAGCGGTAGCCGTCCTCGCCATGGAATTCACTGGCCGCAGGGTCCAGGGCCAGGGCGATGTCCCTGCCGGGGCGCAGGCCGGCGCGCTCGATGGCGGCCATCAGGTGGTCCAGCGCCTCGGGCGCGCTGCGCAGGGCGGGCGCAAAGCCGCCCTCATCGCCCACGTTGACGCTGTGGCCTGCGGCCTTGAGCGCATGGCGCAGCGTGTGGAAGACCTCGGCGCCCATGCGCAGCGCCTCACCGAAGCTGTCCGCCCCCACCGGCAGCAGCATGAACTCCTGGAAGTCCAGCGGATTGTCGGCATGGGCGCCACCGTTGATGACATTGATCATGGGCACGGGCAGCACGCGCGCCTGGGCACCGCCCATGTGCCGCCACAGCGGCATGCGCTGGCTGGCCGCCGCCGCGCGGGCCACGGCCAGCGACACGCCCAGCAGCGCGTTGGCGCCCAGCCGGCTTTTGCCGGGCGTGCCGTCCAGCGCCATCATGGCCGTGTCGATACGGCCCTGGGCGTCTGCCTGCATGCCGCGCAGCAGATCGCGCAGCTCGGTGTTGACGGCCTGCACCGCCCCCAGCACGCCCTTGCCCAGGTGGCGCGAGGCATCGCCGTCGCGCCGCTCCAGCGCCTCATGCCGCCCCGTGGAGGCGCCCGAGGGCACCAGGGCCAGGCCGCGTGCGCCGTCCTCCAGTTCGACCTCGACCTCCACGGTGGGATGGCCCCGGCTGTCCAGCGCCTCATGGGCCGCGATATCGGTGATCTGCATGGAAACTCCTTTTCGTCAAGAAATTGAACTGTGCAAAGGAGCTGGCAAGCCTGCAAAACTCCAATGCACAGGCACCCATGCTAGAAATCACGGCGATGCGGGACAATGCAGTTTTTCTGCCCATGCGTCAGCTTTTCTGACGAATTGATTGCCATGAGACAACTGCCGCCGCTGGCCGCCCTGCGCGCCTTCGAGGCCATTGCCCGCACCGGCTCGGTGACCCGCGCGGCCGAGGAACTGTGCCGCAGCCACGGCGCCATCAGCCGCCACCTGCGCCTGCTGCAGGAGCACGCGGGCGCGGCGCTGTTCGAGAAAGAAGGCACGGGCCTGCGCCTGACCGAGGCCGGCGCCGCCTTCCATGCCTCGGTGCGCACGGCCTTCGACCAGCTGGAGGCCGCCTATGCCCAGCTGGCGCGCGACGCCCAGGCACCGGGGCTGCATGTAGCCTGCAGCGCCACCTTTGCCATGCGCTGGCTGGTGCCGCAGCTGGCGGTGTTCTACCGCAGCCACCCACATATCCGCATCCGCCTGTCAATGACCTCGGCGCGCGAGATGCGCAATGAAGGCGCCGACCTGATCATTGCCTGGGACCTGTCCACCTACGGCGAGGCAGACCGCCGCCGCGCCATCGAACTGGCGCCCGTGCACTTCGGCGCAGTCTGCACGCCGGCCTATGCCCGGCGCCGGCCCGCCAACCGCGCGCGCATTGCACATGAGTACACGGCCAGCGCCTGGAACCAATGGGAAGCCCTGACGGGCCAGCCCGTGGCCCTGGGCGAGACGCTGGCGTTCCCGCACACCCACCTGTGCATAGAGGCAGCACTGTCGGGCCTGGGCGTTGCCCTCGTGGAGCAGCGGCTGATCGCACGCGAGCTCCAGGAGGGGCTGCTGGTGGCGCCCCATGGCTTCGTGCCCTTCGAGGGTGGCCTGCGCGCCGTGCCCGCCGCAGGGCGTGCGCTGCCCGCCCAAGCAGGGGTCTTCATCGAATGGATGCGCAGCGCGCTGGCCAGCTAGAGCCGCCCCCACTCCCGCAGGCGCCGGTACAGCAGCCCGCGCGAGACGCCCAGCATGCGGGCGGCCTGCGAGATATTGCCCTGGCAGCGGGCCAGGGCCTGCTCAATCAGCTCGCGGCTGGCCTCGCCCAGGGAAGACGGTGCCTCGGACGGCGCCTCGGCGGGCGGCGGCAGGGCCTCGATGGCCGGCAGCCCCTCTTCGACATGGGAAGATGCCTCATCCAGCTGCACCTGCATCCACAGCGTCAGCCCCGTAGGCAGCATCTGCGGGCGCGCCTGGCCGTGGTGGGCCAGCTCCAGCAACTGGTTCAGGCCCAGGCCGAAGACTTCCTCTGCCGCCAGCCCCTCGGCGGGCCGGCGCGGGCTGTCGAACAACTGGGCACCCACGCCGTTGAACCAGCGCACCATGCCTTCGCCATCCACGGCGGCCAGCCCTTCCAGCGGCGTGCCGAACA
Source organism: Delftia sp. (assembly GCF_059499305.1). Taxonomy (NCBI): domain Bacteria; kingdom Pseudomonadati; phylum Pseudomonadota; class Betaproteobacteria; order Burkholderiales; family Comamonadaceae; genus Delftia; species Delftia sp. The sequence continues at coordinate 204,291 of NZ_JCABYI010000004.1, read as the reverse complement.
TGCTGCGGCTGGACTGGAAGCGCAGCAGCAGGTGCATGCGGGCGGCGCCCACCAGCAGCCGGTTCTCGATGCAGGTGGCGTACATGTGGGCCATGGCGCCTGCGTCGAAGCGAAAGGGGCCCGCCTCGCTGCTCAGGTCCAGCATGGCCACGGTGCGCCCGCTGGCGTCGCGCACGGGCGCGGCCGCGCAGTGCAGCGAGGCCAGGCAGCGAAAGAAATGCTCGCCGCCACGCACATGGCAGACCTCGCCCGTGCGCACGGCCACGCCGGGTGCGCCCGTGCCCACGGCATCCTCGGCAATGTTCACGCCCACGCGCGCGGCCGTCAGCAGCAGCGGGCCGTCGCCCGGCGTGGGGCGCGAGGCGATCAACACCACGCCCTCGCTGCAGGTGAGCATGGCGCGCGCCTGGCTGCCCGCGATCACGGTCTCGAGTTCGGCGATGGGGTCGCGCGCCGCCTCGATCAGCGCGCGGTTGTGGGTCAGCAAGGTGGCCGTGCGGATCTTGCTGACCGGGTCGAAGCTGATCTTCTCGTCGGGGCTGCGGCTGGCGCCCAGGCAGCGCGTCCAGGACTGCAGCACGGGCTCGGACACCAGGCCCGAGGGGCGCTCGCCACGCTCGAAATAGCGCTCGCGCGCCAGCGCCACCCGGTCCTGGCGCGTGGCATAGAAGGGGTTGGAGGACAGTGGGGCGGGAGGCGGCTGTTGCATGACGGACATCAAAACTGCCGCGATTGTTGTTCCGCCACGGCACAGGACAGCACTAGGGAAATCACCCGTGTTGGAACGGATTGCCGGGCTCGGTAACCTCGGGCATCGCCACAGGCCCGCCCGCAATGACACGCTCCCCCCACAGCACAAGACACACCCGGCCCGCCCTGTCCACCCTGGGCGCCGCACTGGCCTGTACGCTGCACGCCCTGCACGCCCTGCCCGCCCACGCGGCGGACGCAGCGCAGGACTCCAGCGAGGCCCTGCTCGCCCCCGTGGTCATCACGGCCAGCCAGCCCGGCGCCGGCCCCGACCTGTGGCGTGCCACCGCCGCCATCGACAGCGTGGAAGGCGCCGTGCTGCGAGACGGGCAGATGCAGATCAACCTGTCCGAGAGCCTGGCGCGCGTGCCGGGCCTGGTGGTGCTGAACCGCCAGAACTTCGCCCAGGACCTGCAGATCTCGGTGCGCGGCTTCGGTGCGCGCTCCACCTTTGGCGTGCGCGGGCTGCGCCTGTACGTGGACGGCATTCCGGCAGGCGCGCCCGACGGCCAGGGCCAGGCCGCCAACTTCACGCTGGGCAACGCCGCGCGCCTGGACGTGGTGCGCGGCCCGGCCGCCGTGCTCTACGGCAACAGCGCAGGCGGCGCACTGCTGCTGTACACCGAAGATGGCGAGGAACCGGGCCTGTGGCGCAGCGGCATGGCCGTGGGGCCGGACGGGCTGTGGCGCCTGTCCACCCAGCTGCGCGGCACTATCGGGGGCAGAAAGCCGGACCAGGCGGATGGCGGCTCCGCCCCATGGCGCTATGCCATCCACATCGAGCGCTTCGCCACCGACGGCATGCGCCCCCAGTCGGCCACCGACCGCAGCACGGCCCACATGAAGCTGTCACGCAAACAGGGCGACGACCAGTGGCTGCTGCAGTACCAGGAGCAGCGCTCCAGCGCCCAGGACCCGCTGGGCCTGACACGCGCGGAGTTCGAGGCCGACCCCGGCCAGACCACGGCCAGCGCGCTGCGCTTCAACACGCGCAAAAGCGTGCGCCAGCGCCAGCTGGGCGCCGCCTGGCAGCACCAGTTCGGCGCGGGCCAGCGCCTGGAACTCATGGCCTATGCGGGTACGCGCTCCGTGCTGCAGTACCAGTCCATTCCCGTGGCCACGCAGGCACCGCCCTCGCATTCAGGCGGCGTGATCGACCTGGACCGCGACTACGCGGGCATGAACCTGCGCTGGCGCAGCACCCATGAGGACGTGGCTGGCGGCCGGCTGGACTGGTCGGCGGGCCTGGCCTACGACTGGCAGGGCGAGACCCGGCGCGGCTACGAGAACTTCATCGGCAGCCAGCTCGGCGTGCAGGGCCGGCTGCGCCGCGACGAACGCAACCAGGCGCGCTCCGCCGACCCCTACCTGCAGGCCGAGTGGAGCACGCAGAGCCTGGCCCTGAGCGCCGGCCTGCGCCAGGCGCGCGTGCGCTACCGCTCCGAGGACCACTACATCACAGCCGGCAATGGCGACGACAGCGGCAGCATGGCCTGGCGCGGCTGGCTGCCCTCGCTGGGCCTGCGCGTGAACCTGCTGCCGGAGCTGGTGGCCCACGCATCGGTGGGCCGGGGCATGGAAACGCCCACGCTCAACGAAGTGGCCTACCGGCCCGGTGGCCAAAATGGCATGAACAGCGGCCTGAACACCGGCCTGGCCGCCAGCGCCCACAACACCGTCGAGGTCGGCCTGCGCGGGCGCCACGGCAACGCGGGCTGGAACCTCACGCTGTTCGAGACCCATACCCAGCGCGAACTCACCGTGCTGTCCAACACGGGCGGGCGCGCCACCTACCAGAACGCAGGCCGCACGCTGCGCCGGGGGCTGGAATTCTCGGGCAATGCCCAATGGGGGCCACTCACGGCCAGCACCGCCCTGACCCTGCTGCAGGCCCGCTACCGCGACAGCTTCCTGACCTGCGAGGCCACGCCCTGCACCACGCCCACCGCCCCGGTGGATGCCGGCGCGCGCCTGGCCGGCACCGCGCCGCGCCGCCTGTGGAGCGAGCTGGCCTGGCAGCTGTCGCCGCAATGGACCTGGACCGTGGACATGCTGCACAGCGGCCCCGTGGCCGTGAACGACCGCAACACCGACCGCGCGGCCGGCTACACCGTCTGGGGCTCCAGCCTGCGCTGGTCACGGCAATGGCAGCAGTGGAGCGCCCAGACCTTTGTGCGGCTGGACAACCTGTTCGACCGGCGCTATGCGGGGTCGGTCATCGTCAACGAGGGCAACCAGCGGTTCTTTGAGCCGGGTGCGGGACGCGGGCTGTCGGCCGGGGTCACGGTCAGCCGGACGTTCTGAGCTGTTCCACGGCGGTACAGATCCGCCCCCGGGTAAATCCGAATGTTGTGACCGAAGGCCGCTTTTTTTATCGTCTCCCACATGGTGCCCTTGCCCCCAGCGCCATGCACGCAAAAACAAACCACACAGGAGACGAGACAACATGAAGACCCACGTGCTTTCCTCCACGCTGCTGGCCGCCGGCCTGGCACTGGCCCTTCCCGGCGCCACGCTGGCACAGGCCGGCCTGCCAAGCAAAGGCTCGCCCGAGCACATACGCGCCGTCACCTCGCGCATCGACTCGCAGAGCATCCGCGACAACGCGCGCAGCTCCAAGGACTGGCCCAGCTACGGCATGGACTACAGCGAGACGCGCTTTTCCAAACTCAGGCAGCTGGACACGGCCAATGTGAAGCGGCTGGGCCTGGTCTGGTCGTATGACCTGGAATCCACGCGCGGCGTGGAGTCCACGCCCGTGGTGGTCGATGGAATCATGTACGTCACGGCCAGCTGGAGCGTGGTGCATGCAGTGGACGTGCGCACCGGCAAGCGCCTGTGGAGCTACGACCCCGGCGTGGACCGTGCCAATGGCTTCAAGGGCTGCTGCGACGTGGTCAACCGGGGCGTGGCGGTCTACAAGGGCAAGGTGTATGTGGGCGCCTTCGATGGCCGCCTGGTGGCGCTGGACGCGGCCACGGGCCAGAAGGTCTGGGAGCAGGACACCATCATCGACCGCGCCTTCTCGTACACCATCACGGGCGCACCGCGCGTCATCAAGGGCAAGGTGCTGATCGGCAACGGCGGCGCCGAGTACGGCGTGCGCGGCTATGTCACGGCCTATGACGCCGAGACCGGTGCCCAGCAATGGCGCTGGTTCACCGTGCCAGGCGATCCGTCCAAGCCCTTCGAGAACGAGGCCATGGCCCGCGCCGCCAAGACCTGGGACCCGGCCGGCAAGTGGTGGGAGGCCGGTGGCGGCGGCACGGCCTGGGACACCATGGCCTATGACCCCGAGCTCAACCTCATGTACATCGGCACGGGCAACGGCTCGCCCTGGGCGCAAGCCAAGCGCAGCCCGGCCGGTGGCGACAACCTGTACCTGGCCAGCATCGTGGCGCTGAACCCCGATACGGGCGAGTACGTCTGGCATTACCAGGAGACGCCGGGCGACAGCTGGGACTTCACCTCCACCCAGCCCATGGTGCTGGCCGACATCAAGATCGGCGGCAAGCAGCGCAAGGTCATCCTGCATGCGCCCAAGAACGGCTTCTTCTTCGTGATCGACCGCACCAACGGCCAGTTCATCTCGGCCAAGAACTTCGTCGATGTGAACTGGGCCAGCGGCTACGACGCCAAGGGCCGCCCCATCGAGACACCGATTGCGCGCAGCGGCGACCGCGCGCGCGACGTGATCCCCAGCCCCTTCGGCGCGCACAACTGGCATTCCATGTCCTACAGCCCCGACACGGGCCTGGCCTACCTGCCGGCCCAGCATGTGCCGCTGACCCTGCAGGACAACAAGAACTGGAAGTTCAACGGCGGCTCCCTGCCCGAGCCGCACAGCAATATCGGCTGGAACACGGCCACGCTGGTCAACATGGAGCCGCCCAAGAGCACGCCCTTCGGCCGCCTGATCGCCTGGGACCCGGTGGCACAGAAGGAGCGCTGGCGCGTGGAGCATGCCTCGCCCTGGAACGGCGGCACGCTGGCCACGGCGGGCAACCTGGTGTTCCAGGGCACGGCCGACGGCCGCTTCGTGGCCTATGACGCGCGCAACGGCAAGAAGCTCTGGGAAAAGCCCACGGGCACGGGCGTGGTGGCCGCACCCATCACCTATGAGGTCGATGGCCGGCAGTACGTCTCCATCGCCGTGGGCTGGGGCGGCGTCTACGGCCTGGCCGCGCGCCACACCGAGCGCAAGGGCCCGGGCACGGTCTACACCTTCGCGCTGGACGGCAAGGCCGAGGCGCCTGCCTTCGTCGCCTACCAGCAGGGCAAGCTGCTGCAGGGCGTGCCCTACGACAAGAGCCTGGTGGCCGAAGGCACGGCCCTGTATGTCAGCAACTGCGCCTTCTGCCACGGCGTGCCCGGCGTGGACCGGGGCGGCAACCTGCCCAACCTGGGCTACCTGGACCCGGCCTATATCGAGCACCTGGACAAGTTCATCTTCAAGGGCCCGGCCATGTCGCGCGGCATGCCCGACTTCACGGGCAAGCTGAGCATGGACGACGTGGAAAAGATCAAGGCCTTCATCCAGGGCACGGCCGACGCGGTGCGGCCCAAGTAGCCAGCGCGAGCCGCCCTCCCCCTCCCCCAACCTCCCATTCCCCTCCCCGGCCCTGCTGTCCTGCAGCAGGCCTGGGCAGGGCTTTGCCTGAAAACACCGGACCGGACTCTTCGCCATGCCATCCAAGCCCTTCACCCGCGCATCCCTGGCCCTGGCAGCCATGGCCGCATGCGCCACCTTCAATGCCCACGCCGTCGATATCGACGCGGGCGACTACACCGCCCTGCCGCCCGGCACCACGCTGGGCATGGTCTATTACCAGCACGCCACGCGGGACCGCCTCTATGCCAATGGCGACCAGGCGCCCATACGGCCGAGGCTGACCTCGGACATCGGCATAGCGCGCGGCGTGCACTTCATGAAGCTGGGCGACTACGTGATCGACCCGCAGTTCCTGCTGCCCTTCGGGCGCCTGTCGGCCTCGCGCGATATCGCGGCCATGGGCAGCAACACCGGCGTGGGCGACCTGATGCTGGCCGCCACCCTGTGGCTGACCAAGCCCGGCGACAAGGAGCACTTCGGCATCACCCCCTTTGTCTGGCTGCCCACGGGCCAGTACAACCGCAACGACCCGCTGAGCCTGGGCGAGAACCGCTGGAAGGCGGCCCTGCAGGCCGGCTGGATCAAGCCGCTGGGCAAGAGCGTGACCATGGACCTGGCGGCCGATGTCACCGTCTTCGGCAAGAACGACGACTTCGGCGCCCAAAGCGCCACGCTCAAGCAAAAGGCGCAGTTCCAGTTCCAGGGCCTGCTGCGCTACCACCTGTCGGAGACCTCGGACCTGCGCCTGGGCCTGTCGCACCTGACGGGCGGCGAGACCCAGGTCAACGGCGTGTCGCAAGGCGACCGCCAGTCCACCACCAAGGTCTCTTTCGGCGGCGCGGTCTTTGTCGCGCCGAAGACGCAGCTGCTGGCCACCGTGGGCCGCGACCTGCATGTGCGCCAGGGCTTCAAGGAGAACGCCCGCATCAACCTGCGCCTGCTGCAGGTTTTCTGATCCCACCCCCCCCTTTCCACCGTTCACCCCCAAGGAGCACACCATGAACCTCAGCGACATCCAGCACCAGATCACCGAGCGCGCCAGCGCCTTCCTCAACCGGGGCACGCATGACCTCTTCATCGACGGCCAATGGGTGGCGGCCCGGACCGGCCAGCGCCTGTCCACCGTCAACCCGGCCACCGAGGCCGTGATCGCCGAAGTCGCCAGCGCCGGCCCGGCGGACGTGGACCTGGCCGTGCGCGCCGCGCACCGCGCGCTGCACCTGGGCCCCTGGGGCCGCATGCGCCCCGTGGAGCGCGAGCGCCTGATGCTGCGCCTGGCCGACCTCATGGAGACCCATGCCCAGGCCCTGGCCGAGGTCGAATCGCTGGACAACGGCAAGTCCGCCGCCATTGCGCGCGCCGTGGACATCGCCATGGCCATCGACTCCATCCGCTACATGGCCGGCTGGGCCACCAAGATCGAGGGCATGACGCACGAGCACTCCGTGCCCTTCGCGCCCGAGGCGCAGATGTTCACCTACACCCGGCGCGAGCCCGTGGGCGTGGTCGCCGCCGTCGTGCCCTGGAACTTCCCCCTGCTCATGGCCAGCTGGAAGCTGGCGCCCGCGCTGGCTGCAGGCTGCACCCTGGTGCTCAAGCCCGCCGAGCAGACGCCGCTGACCGCGCTGATGCTGGCCGAGCTGATCCAGGAAGCGGGCTTTCCGCCCGGCGTGTTCAACGTGGTCACGGGCGACGGCCCCGGCACGGGTGCGCCCCTGGTCTCGCACCCGCTGGTCAACAAGGTCAGCTTCACGGGCTCTACCGAGGTGGGCAAGCTCATCGGCCATGCCTGCATGGACAACATGACGCGCATCACGCTGGAGCTGGGCGGCAAGTCCCCCGTCATCGTGCTCGACGACTGCGACCCGGCCACGGCGGCGGCGGGTGCGGCCAATGCCATCTTCTTCAACCACGGCCAGGTCTGCTGCGCGGGCTCGCGCCTGTACGTGCACAAGAGCATGTTCGACCGCGTGGTGGCCGACGTGGCCGACCAGGCCGCCCGGCTCACCCTGGGCCATGGCCTGGACCCCCGCGCACAGATGGGCCCGCTGGTCTCGCAGGAGCAAATGGAGCGTGTCTGCAGCTACATCGACATAGGCCGCAGCCAGGGCGCCGAGGTGGTGACGGGCGGCGCCCGCGCAGGCCAGCGCGGCTACTTCGTGCAGCCCACGGTGATGACCGGCGTGCAGCACGACCACCGCGTGGCACGCGAGGAAATCTTCGGCCCCGTGCTCGTGGCCATGCCCTATGACGACCTCGACGAAGTCGCCGCCTGGGCCAACGACACGCCCTACGGCCTGGGCGCCAGCATCTGGTCCAACAACCTGTCCAAGGTCCACCGGCTGATCCCCAAGATCCAGTCCGGCACGGTCTGGGTCAACTGCCACAGCACCCTGGACCCGGGCATGCCCTTCGGCGGCTACAAGCAGTCCGGCATGGGCCGCGACATGGGCCGCACCGCGCTGGATGCCTATCTGGAGACCAAGTCAGTGTTCATCAATCTGTGAGTCGGATACGGCGGGCCGCTCCCTGGCCCGCCTGCACCTGGCTTCAGGAGGCCTCCGAATACCCCTTGGGCCATCCCCCCGGCCGGTCACAACACTCCTCCCAGCCCAGCTTGCGCGAGGTGTGGCCTATGCCGGGGTTGAAGGTGTTGGTGGGGTCCAGCTCGCGGTAGAAGCCCGCCAGGGCAGGCTTGGCCACGTAGAGGTGGCCCACGTTGTGCTCGGCCGGATACTCGGCGCGGCGCGCGTCCAGCAGTTCCCACATGCGGTGCTCCATGGCCAACGGGTCCACGCCCTTCTTGACGATGTAGTCCTGGTGGAAGACATGGCAGAAGAAGTGGCCGTAGTAGAGCTTGTGGACCATGTCGCGCTCGACCTCGGCGGGCAGCTGCTCCACCCATTCGCGGTCGTTGCGGCGCAGGGCGACGTCCAGCGCCACGATGTCCTCCACCTGGGCGCGGTGCACCTCGCGGTAGCGGATGGCCGCGCCCGCGATGGCGAAGCGGTGCAGGAAGGCCTTGCGCCCCTCGTCGGTATCGCACTCGAACCAGCCGCCCGTGGTGCTGCCGCTGAAGTGCCGCGTGAGGAATTCACGCGTGGCCTCGGCCGTGTCATTGGACACGCGCACCAGCAGGTGGTGCTCATAGCGGTCGCGCCACTGGCGCATGCGCGCGGGCAGGTGGCTGGGCAGCAGGTTGGTCAGCGCCTGGATCACGCGGTCGGTGACGCCGCGCAGGCCGAAGCGTTCGAAGAAGCCGTCCATGCGGCTCTTGAGGGCGAAGGCGGCCGGCACCCTGGCCGTGCCGAAGCGGTCGATCAGCAGGAAGGTGTCCTTGCCGTATTTCTCGCCGATGTCGTAGGCCGTGCGGTGGATGTACTCGCCGGCGATCGGCAGGCGCGGCAGCGCGGTCAGCAGCTCGCGGCGCACGGCCGTGAGGTCGTCGGGCGCATTGCTGCCTATATAGAAGACGGTGCTGGGCTCCTTGGGGAAGGTGTCCAGCCGCACGGCGAACAGGCACAGCTTGCCGGCCGAGCCCGAGGCCTCGAACAGGCGCGAGGGGTCGGCGTTGAAGCGCGCGGGCGTGTCCTCGTCCACGGCGCGCACGGCATCGGCATAGCGCGGGTCGGAGGCGGCGCGCTGCGCATCGTGGGCGATGTCGGACTCGGTGTAGTCGCCGTTTTGCAGCCGCGTGAGGATTTCCTCGGGCGTGCGGCCCAGGGCGATGCCCAGGTGGTTGACGAGCTCCAGCGAGCCGTCGTCGCAGACGCGTGCGTACAGCGCCAGCTCGGTGTAAGCCGGGCCGCGCCGCACCAGGGCGCCGCCCGAGTTGTTGCAGATGCCGCCCAGCACCGAGGCGCCGATGCACGACGAGCCGATCACCGAATGCGGCTCGCGCCCCAGCGGCGCCAGCGCCTGCTCCAGCCGGTCCAGCGTGGCGCCGGGCAGGCAGACCACCTGGGCGCCGCCGCCAATGACCTGCACGCCGGTGATGCGCAAGGTGTTGATGAGCACGATCTCGCGGTCGTAGTCCGCGCCGTCGGGCGTGGAGCCGCCCGTCAGGCCCGTGTTGGCGGCCTGCATGATGACGATGCGCCCGGCCGCCACGGCGGCCTGCACCACCTTCCACTGCTCCAGCAGCGTCGCGGGCCGCACCACGGCCAGCACCGGGCCCTCGCCCGTGCGGTGGCCCTTGCGGAAGCGGCGCGTGGCCTGGTCGTCGGTGAGCACATGGGCCGCGCCCACGGCCTGGCGCAGCTGCTGCAGCAGGGTTTCGCGGGACACCTGGGGCATGGCGGAGATGGACGGCGCGCTCATGCTTCGCGCACCAGCAGGTCACCGGTGATGTCTGCCACCTTGCTGACGCTGGTCAGCGTCATGGCCACGCGCATCTCCTTTTCCAGCAGCTCCAGCAGGTGCTTGACGCCGGCCTCGCCGGCAGCGGCCAGCGCGTAGATGAAAGCGCGGCCAATCATGGCGCAGTCGGCGCCCAGGGCGATGGCGCGCACCACGTCCAGGCCGTTGCGGATGCCGGAGTCGGCCAGGATCTTGATCTGGCCCTTGACCGCATCGGCAATGGCCGGCAGCGCGCGGGCCGAGGACAGCACGCCGTCGAGCTGGCGGCCGCCATGGTTGGAGACGATGATGCCGTCGGCGCCAAAGCGCACGGCGTCCTTGGCGTCCTCGGGGTCCAGGATGCCCTTGATGACCATGGGCCCCTTCCAGAAGGCGCGTATCCATTCGAGGTCCTTCCAGGAAATGGAGGGATCGAAGTTGGCGCCCAGCCAGCCGATGTAGTCGGCCAGGCCCGTGGGGCTGCCCCGGTAGGCCGAGATGTTGCCCAGGTCATGCGGGCGGCCCAGCAGGCCCACGTCCATGGACCAGGCCGGATGCGTGACCGACTGCCAGTAGCGGCGCATGGCGGCATTCGGGCCGCTCATGCCCGAATGCGCATCGCGGTAGCGCGCGCCGGGCACGGGCATGTCCACGGTGAAGACCAGGGTGGAGCAGCCGGCCGCCTGGGCACGCTCCAGCGCGTTCTGCATGAAGCCCCGGTCCTTGAGCACATAGAGCTGGAACCACATGGGGCGCTTGATCCTGGGCGCCACCTCTTCGATGGGGCAGACCGAGACCGTGGACATGGTGAACGGAATGCCATGGGCGTCGGCCGCGCGCGCGGCCTGCACTTCGCCGCGGCGGCGGTACATGCCCGTCAGGCCCACGGGCGACAGCGCCACGGGGATGGACAGTTTCTCGCCGAACAGCTCGATGCTGGTGTCCAGCCGGCTCATGTCCTTGAGCACGCGCTGGCGCAGCGCCACGGCGGCCATGTCCTCGACATTGCGGCGCAGCGTCTGCTCGGCATAGGCGCCGCCGTCGATGTAATGGAACAGGAAAGGCGGCAGGCGCTTTTGCGCCGCCGCACGGTAGTCGGAGGTAGAGGAGATGATCATGATGGGTGTCTCATGTCTTTCGTATCAGGTCTGAAGTGGGCAGCAGCGCAGGCGCGGCGTCCAGCGGCAGCCGCATGGAGCGCTCGCGCCGCGCGCGGTCCTCGTCCAGGCGCTGGATGGTGGTGCGCACATGCTCCAGGTGCTCGCCGATGCATTCGCGGGCGCGCTGCGGGTCGCCGTCCAGGATGGACTGCATGAGGCTCTGGTGCTGCACGGTCAGCTCCTGCAGGGTCTGGGGCGCGCTCAGGCGGAACATGTCGTGGCGGTTGCGTTCCACCGTGGACAGCACCACGGTGAACAGGCTGTGCATGACCTGCACCAGCACCAGATTGTGCGAAGCCTCGGCAATGGCCAGGTGGAACTGCGCGTCGGCGCGCGCCGCCAGCTCGGCGTGGCCGCTTTGCTGGTGCTGGATCATCACCTCGAAGCAGCGCTGGATATGGTCCTTGTCCTGCGGCGTGGCGCGCTGGGCGGCCAGCCAGGCCGTGCTGGTCTCCAGCGCATGGCGGGTTTCCAGCACGTCGTAGCGGTAGTGGGAGTCGGACTCCATCAGGCCGGCCAGCGGCCGCATGGCGTCCTTGAGCCAGTCCGCAGGCTCGGCAGCCGGCGCCGGCTCCTGCAGGTAGGTGCCATCGCCGCGCCGCGCCACCAGCACGCCCTGGCTGGTGAGTTTCTGTATCGCCTCGCGCACCGAGGTGCGCGAGACGCCCAGCTCGGCCGCCAGTTGCCGCTCCGCGGGCAGCCGCTGTCCGGGCTGCACTCCGCTGGCCTGCACCAGGGCAAGCAATTTCTCGACAACTTGATCGGCAACGCGCATGGGGATTCTCAGAATTGGTTTTCAGTGATTCACGGCGCTATGCGCCAGCCTCATCGCATGAAACCCGCACTGCCCAAGCCAGGGACACCGAGCAAGGGCCGCCCCGCCGCGAGGGTGTCGTCCCCCTCCCCCGCGAAGCGGGTAGAGAGGGGGAAGGCGCGCAGCGACTCAGGGGGTGTTTCATGTCAATACCCCGGAATCATCCACGTAAACACATAGGCTTGCAGCGTCGTGATCACCCCGATGATCACGGCGAACATCAGGCTGTGCTTGACCGTGAAGCGGAACAGGTCCGACTCACGCCCTGCCAGGCCCACGGCTGCGCAGGCAATGGCGATGGACTGGGGCGAGATCATCTTGCCCGTCACGCCGCCCGTGGTGTTGGCCGCCACCGTGAGCACCTGGGGCAGGCCCAGCTGCTGCGCCGTGGTGGCCTGCAGCGCGGCGAACAGCGCGTTGGCCGAAGTGTCCGAGCCCGTGAGGAACACGCCGATCCAGCCCAGGAAGGGCGAGAAGAACGTGAACGCCTGGCCCGTGTGTGCCAGCGCCAGGGCCAGCGTGGCCGACAGGCCCGAGTAGTTGGCCACGAAGGCGAAGGCCAGCACCATGCCGATGGAGTAGATCGGCACGGCCAGTTCCCTGAAGGTCTCGCCCAGCGTGGCCACGGCCTTGGCCGGCGACAGGCGCGTGAAGGTGATGGTGATCAGCGCCGCGATCAGGATGGCCGTGCCGGTGGCCAGCAGCCAGTTGAAGGTGTAGACCGCGCCGTAGGGCGCAGCGGCGGCCACGACGGGGGGCGTCTTCTCCACCAGGTTGTGCAGGAAGGGCACGGGGATGTTGATGACGGTGGAGGCCAGCGGGCCGCCTGCGGCGAACAGCGCCTTGAAGGGCTTGATGCTCCAGATCGTCACCATGGCCGTGAGGATGATGAAGGGCGACCAGGCCTTGATGACGGCGCCGGCCGTCAGCGGTGCACCGGAAGCGGCGGCGGGAGCCTTGACCGCCGTGGCTGTCTTCGCAATGGCAGCAGCCTTGCCGCCCTCGCCTTCCGTGTCGAAACGGAAGATGCGCTTGGGCTGCCAGACCTTGAGGAACAGCGTCAGCGCCACCAGCGAGACGATGGCCGAAGTGATGTCCGGCAGCTCCGGGCCGATGTAGTTGGCCGTGAGGAACTGCACCAGGGCAAACGAGCCGCCGCCCACCAGCACGGCAGGCCAGGTTTCCTTGACGCCGCGCCAGCCGTCCATGATGGCCATCAGCCAGAACAGCACGAGCACGGTCATGAAGGGCAGCTGGCGGCCGGCCATCTGGCCGATGGCGAAGGCATCCACGCCCGAGACCTGCCCCGCCACGATGATGGGAATGCCCATGGCGCCGAAGGCCACGGGCGCCGTGTTGGCGATCAGGCACAGGCCCGCCGCATACAGCGGCTTGAAGCCCAGGCCCACCAGCAGCGCGGCCGTGATGGCCACGGGCGCGCCGAAGCCGGCCGCGCCCTCCAGGAAGGCGCCGAAGCAAAAGCCCACCAGGATGAGCTGCAGCCGCTGGTCGGGCGTGACCGACAGGATGGACGAGCGGATCACGTCGAACTGCCCCGTCTTGACCGAGATCTTGTAGAGGAACACGGCCGCCACGATGATCCAGGCGATGGGCCACAGGCCGTAGAAGAAGCCGTACACGGCCGAGGCCAGTGCCGCGCTCACGGGCATCTTGTAGAACAGCAGCGCCACGCCCAGCGCCAGCGCCACGGTGACGGTGCCGGCCTGGTAGCCCTTGAGACGGAACCTGGTAAGCGCCAGGAAGAAAAAGATGATGGGAATCAGCGCGATCAGCGCCGAGATCCAGATGTTCCCGGCGGGATCGTAGTTCTGCTGCCAGATGGTTTGCATGACCGTGTCTCTAGATGATGGGGAGGGCGCGGTAAGCGCCCCTTGTCGGCCACTCCCTCTCGTTGCAGCGTTGGCATGCGGTGCGATCCGCACAGGATGTCTGCTGGCTGGCCGCAACGATGACCGGGAGTGTTCCCCGCGCTGGCGCCTTGTGGGCCATTGGCAAATTGGTCCAACCAATTAAACCAAAATTCAGACCATTGCGCGAAGTGGTGCGATTCTCAGAGCTTTCAAGTGAGCAGATGAACAGGGTAAACACCTAAAAAAGTGCAGATAATGCACCACAATGTTTATTGGTCATACCAATCATGGATGTTTTGGTGCAACGCATGTTCAAGTCCCCGCCAGGCAAGGCCCCAGGCGGTGCACAAACGCAGCGCACGCGGGAGAAAGATCGGCGGCAGCGCTGTGCCCGCAGGTCCGGCGCTCATGCCTGACGTCCCCAACGGAAAAGCCCGCTCCCTACAATGCAGCCTCAGCGGTCGGTGTACCGCCCTTGTACCTTCGGCGCCCGGGTCAGCCCCGGGCGCCTTATTAAACCGCCGTGTATCCGGACGGCGGTGGCTGATTGAACGGAGCCCATCCATGAACCACATTCCTGCGCGCCGCTCGGCGCTGCGCCAGGCGGCTGCCTGCGTGCTGGCCGCCTCCACCCTGTCCAGCCTGCCTGCGCTGGCCGCCGAACCCGCCGTGCTGCGCGTCTCGGCCATCCCGGATGAAGCTCCCACCGAGCTGCAGCGCAAGTTCGAGCCGCTGGGCAAGTACCTCTCGGCACAGACCGGCATGAAGGTGGTGTTCACGCCCGTGACCGACTACGCCGCCGTGGTCGAGTCGCTGGCCACACGCAAGCTGGACCTGGCCTGGCTGGGCGGCTTCACCTTCGTGCAGGCCAAGATCCGCACCAACGGCACGGCCATCCCCATCGTGCAGCGCGAGGAAGACGCCAGGTTCACCTCCAAGTTCATCACGGCCAACCCCGCCATCAAGACCCTGGCCGACCTCAAGGGCAAGAGCTTTGCCTTTGGCGCGCCCTCGTCCACCTCGGGCAGCCTGATGCCGCGCTTTTTCCTGCAGCAGGACGGCATCAACCCCGAGAAGGACTTCAAGACCGTGGCCTTCTCCGGCGCGCATGACGCCACCGTGGCCTTCGTGGCCGCAGGCAAGGCCGAGGCCGGCGTGCTCAACGCATCGGTCTGGGACAAGCTGGTGGAGAGCAAGAAGGTCGATACCAGCAAGGTGCGCGTGTTCGCCACCACGCCGCCCTACTTCGACTACAACTGGACCGTGCGCGGCGACCTGGACCCGGCCCTGGTCAAGAAGCTGACCGACGCCTTCCTGGCGCTGGACCCGGCCAAGCCCGAGCACAAGGCCATCCTGGAGCTGCAGCGTGCCGCGCGCTTCATTCCCACCCAGGCCTCGAACTACGAAGGCATCGAGGCCGCCGCCAAGTCGGCCGGCCTGCTCAAGTAAGCCGCGGCAGGCGCAATCCATGAGCTTTGGACTGCAAGGCGTGGGCCTGACCCACGCCGGCGGCGGCATTGCGCTGCGCGGCGTGACGCTGGCCGCACGCCAGGGCGAAGCCATTGCGCTGATCGGCCCCTCGGGCGCGGGCAAGACCACGCTGCTGTCCGTCATCGGCACGGCGCTGGCGCCCAGCCAGGGCCGGCGCAGCGTGCTGGGCAACGAGGTGCCTGCGTCCAGCGCGGGCGCACCCCGGCTGCTGCGCGCGCGCATCGGCACGGTGCACCAGGCGCCGCCCATACCGCCGCGCCAGCGCGTGGTCACGGCCGTGCTGGCCGGGCGCCTGGGCCGCTGGCCGGCCTGGAAGGCGCTGGCTTCGCTGCTGTACCCACAGGACACTGCCGGCGCGCGCGAGGCCCTGGCCCGCGTGCAGCTCGCAGACAAGCTGTTCGCGCGCTGCGACCAGCTCTCGGGCGGGCAACTGCAGCGCGTGGGCATTGCCCGCGTGCTCTACCAGCAGGCCGAGCTGATCCTGGCCGACGAGCCCGTGGCCGCGCTGGACCCGGCCCTGGCCCTGTCCACCGTGCAACTGCTGGTGCACGAAGCGGCCGCGCGCGGCGCCACCCTAGTCGCCAGCCTGCATGCCGTGGACCTGGCGCTGGCCTGCTTTGCGCGCATCGTGGGCATCCGCGATGGCGCCATCGCCTTCGACCTGCCGGCGGCTGAAGTCACGCAGGAACACCTGCGTGCGCTGTATGGGTCCGAGCATGCTGGCGATGATCCCTCCCGCCCTGCGTGGACACCCGCGCCCGCCGCCTTTGCCGCACCGCTGTCCGCATCCGCATGCCGTTGAGTTCCGATCTGCACGCGCTGCGTGACCCCGCCGCGCCCCGCCGCCTCGGCGCCCTGGTGCTGGCCGCCGTCGTGCTGTGGCCGCTGTTCCAGGGCGCGGGCTTCAGCCTGGGCGCGCTGTTCGATCCCGGCAACCTGCAGGTCATCGGCCGCTTTCTGGCCACGTTTCTGCCGCCCGAGACCGGGCGCGACTTCCTGGGCTACCTGGGCCGCGCCACGCTGGAGACCCTGGCCATTGCCACGGCCGGCATGGCCCTGGCCTTTGTGCTGGCCGTGCCGCTGGCCTACCTGGTCACGGGCGCCGCGCGCGAGCGGCGGGCGCTCAATCCCGTCACGCGCGGCCTGCTCACCATCCTGCGCGGCGTGCCCGAGCTGGTCTGGGCCCTGGTCTTCGTGCGCGTCTTCGGCCTGGGGCCGGCCGCTGGCGTGCTGGCCCTGGGCCTGACCTATGGCGGCATGCTGGCCAAGGTCTATGCGGAAATCCTGGAATCGGCCGACCCCGCACCCGCGCGTGCCCTGGCGCAGGCCGGCGCGCGCCGGCCGCTGGCCATGCTCTACGGCCTGCTGCCCCAGGCCGCGCGCGAACTGACCTCGTACACCGTCTACCGCTGGGAGTGCGCCATACGCGCCTCGGTGGTCATGGGCTTTGTGGGCGCGGGCGGCCTGGGCCAGCTCATGGACCAGGCCATGAAGATGCTCAACGGCGGCGAGGCCTCCACCATCTTGCTGACCTTCATGCTGCTGGTCTGGGGTGCCGACCTGCTCTCGCGCGGCCTGCGCCGCGCGCTGGACACGCCACCCGCCGCGCGTGCCAGCGCCTGGGGCTGGCGCAGCGCCCTCACCTGCGCCGCCCTGGCGCTGGGCGTGGCCGCCAGCTTTGCCATGCTGGAGATGGACCTGCCCTCGCTGTTCACCGGCGCGGCGGGCCGGTCCATGCTGGAATTCGTCATCAGCTTCTTCCCGCCCGACACCAGCGCCGAATGGCTGCGCAAGGTGGCCGTGGGCGTGTGGGAGACGCTGGCCATCTCCGTGGTCGGCACCCTGCTGGCGGCCGTGCTGGGCCTGCTGCTGGCGCTGCCGCGCTGGCGCGCTCCCTGGAGCCTGGTGCTCAACGTGCTGCGCTCCGTGCCCGAGCTGGTCTGGGCCACCATCACCGCCCTGGCCGTGGGCCTGGGCCCGTTCGCAGGCGCGCTGGCGCTGGCGCTGCACACGGCCGGCGTGCTGGGGCGCCTGTATGCCGAGGCCCTGCAGAACCAGCCCGCCGCCCCCACCCAAGCGCTGCGCCTGTCCGGCAGCGGCCGCACCATGGCATTCCTCTACGCGACGCTGCCCGGCGCCGCGCCGCAGTTGCTGGCCTACACGCTGTACCGCTGGGAGATGAACATCCGCATGGCCGCCATCCTGGGCTTCGTGGGCGCGGGCGGGCTGGGGCAGCTGCTGTACTTCGAGCTGTCGCTGTTCCACTACGCCCAGGCCAGCACCGTCATCATCGCCATGCTGGCGCTGTCCGTGGCTGTGGACTGGGCCAGCGCGGCGCTGCGCAGGCGCATGGGTTAGGTGGTGGAGGCCGCGGCGCCCTCGCCTTCCACCTCGACCAGGTAGTCGATCAGCGCCCGCAGCTTCAGCGGCACATGGCGCGTGGGCGCATAGACCGCATGCACCACGCGCGGCGCGTACTTGCCGCACAGCGCCCAGCCCGGCAGCACGGGCGCCAGCTGCCCGGCCTGCAGCGCCGCCTGCGCCGCAAAGTCCGCTACCACGCCGATGCCTGGCCCCTGCTGCAGCGCCTGGATGATGCCCAGGCTGCTGGCAATGGTGATGGGCGTATTCACCAGCAGACGCGTAGCGGGCGCGGCCGGCTGATGCCCAGCGCGCTGCGGACGCAATTCGACCTCGTTCTGGAACTGGCCGTAGCCCAGGCTGATGAAGGGATGCGCCAGCAACTGCTCGGGCGCACCGATGGCCTCATGCCGCGCCAGGTAGCCGGGCGTGGAGACCAGCACATAGCGGATGGTCTTGAGCGGCCGCGCCACCAGCCCCGGCGCGATCTGGCCCGGCATGCTGATGCGCAGGCCCAGGTCCAGCCCCTCGGCCACCAGGTCCACCATGCGGTCCGTCATGTCCACCTGCACCTCGGGCCAGCGCGCACAAAAGCCCGGCAGCAGTGGCGACAGCCAGATATCACCCAGCACGGCCGGCGCGCTGATCTTCAGCAGCCCGCGCGGCTGCTGGCGCAGCTGACCGGCCAGCGCCTGCACGGCCTGGGCATCCGCCACCAGCCGAAGGCAGGCCTGGTGAATCTCGGCCCCCGCCTCGGTCAGCGACAGCGAGCGCGTGGTGCGCTGCAGCAGCCGCAGCCCGAAGTGCGCCTCCAGCCGCCCCACGCTGCGGCTCACGGCCGAGGTCGTCAGCCCCAGCTGCCGGGCCGCTCCCGCAAAGCTCTGGTGCTCCACCACGCGGGCGAAGACCAGCATTTCATCCAGGGGCATGGCGGTATCGGGCAAGGCGCTACTCCGGTCTTTGTTGCATGGCAGGCAATATTAATTTGAATGACTCATGGATTGTTGATTGATTGCAAGGTCCGCAAGATACGGCCATGCGCTCCATACCGAAGCGCGCCCAGGAATCGACACCATGTCCCACAGCCCCAGCCTCACCTCTGCAACCTCAACCACACGGCCCCGAGCCAGCCAGGGCGGCACCTGGCGCATGCTGCTGGCCATGGCGCTGTCGGGCACCATCGGCCTGCTCGTCGTGGAAAGCGCACTGCCGCCGCTGCTGGTCGTATTCGCCCGCTGCGTGCTGGGCGCACTGGGCCTGGGCCTGTGGCTGGCCTGGCGGCGCGAATGGGTCGCCCCTCAAGGCCGTGAATGGCTGTGGCTGGCTGGCGGCGGCATCGCCCTGGTGCTCAACTGGGTCGCCCTCTTCAGCGCCTACCACTACAGCTCCATCGCCGTGGCCACCGTGGTCTACCACGTGCAGCCCTTCATGCTGCTGGCCCTGTCGGCGCTGCAGGGCGAGCCCGTTGAACGCCGCAAGCTGCCCTGGCTGCTGCTGGCCCTGCTGGGGGTGGCACTGAGCAGCGGCCTGGTCGGGCTGGACGGCATGGATGCATCGCATGCTGGAACAGGCGCGTGGATAGGCGTGGCCCTGGCCCTGCTGGCCGCCGCACTCTACGCAGGCACCACGGTCGCCACGCGCCGCCTGGGCCACATGCCCTCGGCACAGATCGCCATGCTGCAGATGCTGGCGGGCGGACTGGTGCTGAGCCTGTGGGCCCTGCCGCTGCTCACCCATATCGCCGCAGCCAGCCCTCAATTGCTGTCAGCGCGCGCCGCCTCCATGGTGCTGACCCTTGGACTGGTCCATACGGCCTTCATGTACACGGTGATGTATGCCGCATTCCAGCGGCTGCCGGCGCCGGCCATTGCGGCACTGTCCTTCGTCTACCCCGCCATGGCCTTGCTGGTGGACCTGGCCTGGTTTGGCGCTGTTCCGTCGGCGGCGCAGTGGGTCGGGATGGGCTGCATCCTAGTCGCAGTCGTGGGCCATCGCGCAGGCATTGCATTGCGTCGCCATTGAGCCCCTGTGAATTCCGGGGATTTCCGGAATTCATCCATCCTTCATGAAATCCACCCAATTGTTTCAATTTATTTCCAATAAAGAGGCGCACAGTACATTTCGAATTATTTTTATCCCTTCAGCCCGTATGCTCTCCCGGCTTTCCGCCATTCGCATTCACTCAGCCGGAATACAGAGGGAGAAATAATTGGCCACTATCGAAAAAGGATTGATGGTAGACAAAAGCGTCGAAGTCAAGACCTATCCATCCATAGAGCACGGCGCCTTGCTGTCCGTCACCTCCATCGTGCTGCACCGCACAGACTCGTCCACGGCAGCCAGCGTGCTCAATGCCTACAAGAGCGGCCAGAAGACAGGGGCGCACTTCCTGATCGAGAAGGACGGGAAGATCTACCAAACCGCCAGTCTGGAAAAGATCTGCTGGCATGTGGGAATTCTTCAGCCGCGCTGCGTCAACGAGAGCACCTGCGATCCCACGGAACTCAAGAACATCAATGCCCTACTGCACCAAAAGGGCCTGAGCTTCAGCAAGCGGGCCAAGAATGTGTCATCGCACGAGAACACAAAGGCCTATCCGTTGCGTTATCCGGCCAACAGCGACTCCGTGGGCATCGAGGTGGTGGGCCGTTTCCTGCCATCGACCAAGGACTACGAGGCGCCCACCCAATCGCAGCTGTTCCAGACCAAATGGCTGACCCAGCAATTGGTGGACCACTACAAGCTCAAGCTGCTGTCCGATGTCTACTCCCACGGCGCCATTGCCCGCAAGGAAGCGACCGAAGGCGCCCAATTGCTGCGCTACATCTTCACGGGAGCCTGAGCCATGCCATCCAGCCAGCTTTTCAACAATCCCTCTCGCAGCCTGCGCATTGCCGCCTGGGCTGCCGTGATGCTGTGCCTGCATGCGCCGCTGCAGGCCTCATCTACTTCCACATCCACGCCCACGCACAAACACGCGGCCAAGGCGGCACCCATTTCCGTCATCGGCCCGGTCACCCGTTCCGTAGGCACGGGCGAGACCATGGGATGCGAGAAAGTCAGCCTGGACGCCGCCGACGTGGCCCGCTATTTCGCGACGGCAAAGCAAGTCTCGGCTGGCAGCTTCCATGAGGAATCCATCATCCTGCCCTGCAGTTTCAGCGGACGGCTGCTGCGCTCGGGCAAGGTCTATGAATGGAACATCAACGCCGCCGGCGCCGGCTACCTGCGCAGTGAAGATGGTGAACAGGACCTGCGCTACCTGTGCCGCAAGGCCTGCGAGAAGGCATTGCCGCAGTTGACGGGGCTTTGACCTGTTGTTCAGACATTGTCTGCACGGGCGTCTTATCGCTCCCATTGAGTGGTGCCCCATCCTCCTGTCAAACACAGCGGATACGATGGCGCCTCCCACAATATTCCCAACAGACCATGGAACGACTGATTTCCCAAGGAATGCATGCCCTCAGCCAGGGCGACCACGCGCGAATGCATGCGCTATGGTCTGGCACCACGGTTTTCAGCCATCTGGACAATGAAGCGATTGCCAGCCTCTTGGCCAGCATTCGGGCCACTGCCGAATCAGGCCAGGGTAGCGAATGGTCATGGCTGATGCTGTGCCTGGTGTATCTCGATTCCAGTGACCAATTCACCGAGGACCGCAGTGCGGCATTGCGCCAGGTCGGCGAATGGGCGCAGCGCGCACTGGCAATGTCACCAGGCAATGCCTATGGACACCGCTATTTGGGCAGTGCCCACTATTGGCTGGACGAACCCGAGCCCGCGCTGGCCGCCTACCGCAAGTCTCATGCCTTGCAGCCCCAGGCGGACTTGCAAGCCCGCATTTTCGAGATGGAGCATGCCGTGCCCTGGCGCAGCATCTTTTCCTATCCCGAGTTGGCTGATAGCCCGGCGGCACCCGACTACTACACGGCCGGCGTGACCGTGGGCAAGTGGAAGCGCCCCGACACGGATGCAGCAGCCCTGCAGGAAATCGAGCGCCTGCAGACCACACTCTACGAACGCTGTCTGGAGCGCTTCGCCAGCGCCGGCACGCCGGCAAACGGCCAGGAGGCCGCGCCCGCCGCGCTGGACATCCACACCTATGCCATGTGCTGCAACAACCTGGGCGTGCTGTACAACGCGCAGGAACAGTACGAGCAGGCGGCCGCCGTCCTCGAAGCCGGGCTGCAGCAGACCTGTTTCCAGGCCCTGCTGGAAAACCTGCGCCATGCCTATCGGCAACTGGGGAACCGCAAGCAAGCCACCGACCTGTCCCTGCTGCTGATGGAGGACTACGCGCTTGATACCGGCCTGTATCTGGACTGCGCGCAGACCGCGTGCGCCTATCTCAACGAGACCAGCCACCACCAGGACGTCCTCGACATCGTGGCCGAAGCCGAGCGCCGCTATGCGCAGCTTTCGCCGCAGCAACAGCAAGCGCAATGGGAAGTTCGCAGCATGAGCTTCGTTCATGCGCACAAGGTCACCGCCCTCAGGGCCCTGGGCCAGCTCA
The DNA here is from genome assembly GCF_059499305.1 of Delftia sp. Classification (NCBI taxonomy): domain Bacteria; kingdom Pseudomonadati; phylum Pseudomonadota; class Betaproteobacteria; order Burkholderiales; family Comamonadaceae; genus Delftia; species Delftia sp. The sequence continues at coordinate 182,381 of NZ_JCABYI010000004.1, read as the reverse complement.
AGGCCTCGCACCTTCAGCCTGAACTGGTCGAGATCGCCCTGCGCCACGATCCGGACGATGCCCAATTGCTCGGCATACGCGCCCACATGCAGGGAGCCCGGCAGCAGGTGGGTGGAAAAGGCGGATTCTGGTCGCGCCTGTTCGGCTGAGCCACACCGGGCGACCGGGCCACCAAGAAATGTAGGGCACCCAAGATGCTGGCAACTCTCAAAAGACTCCCAGCGCCAGCCCGGCCCCCATCGCCTCCCCCAACGCCCGGCACTGTTCCAGCTCAGCTGAGGCAATCCGCTTGGGTGCCAGGATGGCTTCGGTGGTCTGGGCGTGGGTGCAGATGATCAGGGGCTCGGCCACGGGCTTGAGGCGCCAGCCGGTGGCGATGCGGGCGATCTGGCGGGCCGCATTCTGGCCGTCGCTGCCGGCGCAGATGAGGCTGGCATAGGGCCGGCCGTTGATGCGGTCCAGCGCCGCGTAGTAGCTGCGGTCGAAGAAGTCCTTGAGCTGGCCGCTGATGGCGGCCAGGTTTTCCGGGGTGGCGAAGAGGTAGCCGTCGGCGGACAGCACATCGTCCGGGCCGGCCTCGCAGGCGTGCAGCAGGCGCACCTGCACGCCCTGGCCTTCGGCCGCTGCGCCGTCGCGCGCGGCCTCGGCCATCTGGCGGGTGCCGCCGGTCATGGAGTGGTAGACGATCAGCAGGGTCTTGCTTGCGTTCATGCCTCAAGCATAGAGCGCGGCCCGCCCAGCCACCGCGCCGACCTCAGAAATCCATCGATGCCGACACCACGAAGGTGCGCGGAATCATCGGCGAGACGGCACCCCAGGACGTGACACCGGCCCAGGCCTTGCGGTCGGCCACGTTCTGCACTGTGGCGCGCAGCGTGGTCTTGCGGCCCGCGATGCGGGTGGCATAGCGCAGGCCCAGGTCGGTGCGTGTCCAGCCCGGGATGCGCAGGCGGTTGGCCTGGTCCACGAACTGGGCGCCGGTGTAGGCCAGGTCGCCGACCAGGGTCAGGCCTTCCGCGGCGGGCACATCCCATTCCACGCCCAGGTTGGCCAGCAGGCGCGAAGTGCCGATGGGCCGGTTGCCCACCAGCGCAGGCGTGGCCGAGCGCGTGATCTCGGGCTTGAGCCAGGTCACGCCTCCCAGCAGGCGCAGGCCGCGTGCGGCCTCGCCGTAGGCATACAGCTCCATGCCCAGGTTGCGCTGCTCGCCGTTGGTCTTGTAGACGCCCTGGTCCAGGCCGCCGCTGGGTTTTTCAATGCTGAACAGGGCGGCCGTGGCCATGAAGCTGCCGAAGTCGTACTTGCTGCCCACTTCGTACTGGCGGCTCTTGTAGGGGCGCAGCACCTCGCCGTAGTTGCTGGCGGCGGGCGGGGCGATGTCGCCCTTGCTCAGGCCTTCGATGTAGTTGGCGTAGAGGCTCCAGTTGGGCGCCTGGCGCCAGACCACGCCCACGGCGGGCGTGGTCACGCTCTCGTCGTAGACATTGGCGGTGCCGCCTGTGAGCACGTTGTAGTTGGTGGACTTGATGGCCTGGTGGCGCAGGCCCAGCGACAGTTGCAGCCTGTCCTGCAGCAGCGAAAGCGTGTCCACCAGGGCCAGGCTGGTGTTGCGGTTGTCATGAATGCGCGGAATGGCCGAAGGCCGCGCAATGCTTTGCGGCGCATGGGCAACAGGCGCATAGATATTGGACGCCACCGCCGAGCCCGCCTGCAGCGCACGGTGGAAATCCTCGCGGTAGCTGGCCAGCTGCAGCGTGACCGAATGCTTGACACCGGCCAGCGCAAAGCGCGAGCGCAGGCCCGCGTCGATGGTGCTGCGGTCCACGTCGAACACCGCATAGGTGGGCGTGATGCTGGTGGCACCCGCCACACTGGTCAGGCGCGGGGCCGAGTCATAGATGCGGTCCACATCGGCGCGCGACTGGCCGATGTTGGCGAACAGCGTGAGCTGCTGCGTGAGGTCCAGCTCGGTGCGCAGCAGCACGGCGCGCTCGCGATTCCTGGACCATTCCCAGGGCTGGGTCACGTTGAGTGTGCCGTCGGGCGCAGCAGGCATGGAGGAGAGCCCCGTGGGCATGATGGGCCGGCCCACGCCGTCGATGCGCTCGTCCTGCGAGAGCAGGTCCAACGTGGCGCGGAAGCGCTCCACCTCGTAGTCCAGCGCCACGGCCAGCACATGGCCGTCGGTGCTTTGATGGTCCATGGACGTATCGCCGCCGTACTTGCTGGCGTTGACGCGGATGCCGTACTGGGCCTCGTCGCCAAAGCGCCGGCCCACGTCGGCATGGGCACGCCAGAGGCTGTCCGAAGTCCAGCCCGTGGTCAGCCGCGCAACGTCTTCGTTGGCGCGCTTGGGAGCGATGTTGATCACGCCGCCCACCGAGCCGTTGGGCGACATGCCGAACAGCAGCGCGCCCGGCCCCTTGACCACCTCGATGCGGTCCACGTACTCGGTGCGCACGCGGTAGTTGGGGGCAATGCCGTAGATGCCGTCAAAGGCGATCTCGCCCGAGTTGCCCTCCCAGATCGGAAAGCCCCGGATATAGAGGTTGTCCACGTTGCCGCCCGGCAGCACGGTGTAGCGCACGGAAGGGTCGCGGTTCACCGCCTCGGCAATGGTGCCGGCCTGCTGGTTGCGCACGGCCTCGGACGTGTAGCTGGTGGTGCTGAACGGCGCCTGCATGTTGCCGGTATTGCCCAGCACGCCCAGGCGCACGCCCTTGGCCACCTGCCCGCCGGCGTAGGGCGCGGGCAGCAGGCTCACATACTGGTCGCCGGCCGTCACGGTGATCTCGGACAGGCGGTGCGCGTTCTCAGGCGCGTTGGCCGCAGCGGGAAGCAGCGTCAGCGTGCCGCCCTCGATGCGCCCCTGCAGGCCGCTGCCCTGCAGCAATGCCGCCAGGCCCTGGCGCACATCGTGGCTGCCGTTGAGCGCCGGGGCCTGCCGGCCCTGCACCAGTTCGGAGGAGTAGGTGAGCTGCAGCCCCGCCTGGCGCGCAAACAGGCTCAGCGCCTGGGCCAGCGGCTGGGCCGGCACGTCGAAGGACACCGATTGCGCGGCGGCCAACTGCAGCTGCAGGCCCAGCACCAGGCCTGCACATGCATGAAAAACCGCTGTGCGGCGGAGACGGAGGCGGAGGCGGAATCGGGAGGACTTGGGAGCGGACATAAGGACTTTCTGGAAGACAGGCTCATTGCGAATCGCCGGCACAGGCAGGGCGCCCGGCCTTTCATATGCAAATACGAGTCACTCCCAAAAACCCTGAAAAAAACTTCACGGCTCCGCGCGCGCGCCGCGCCGCGCAATCCGCAGGCCGCCGTCGTCCAGCACGCTGACCTGCACCGGCGCGAACTGCGGCAGCCCGCGCAACCATCGCTCGGCCTGGGCAATGCGCACATGGCCGCTGATGGCCAGTTGCGCCGCGCCCTCCTCCACCACCAGGCGGCGCCGCGTGTAGCGGCCCAGACGGTGCACGACGCGGCCCAGCGGTTCCTGCTCGAAGACCAGTTCGCCCTCGCGCCAGGCCGCGGGCCGTTGCTGGAGCTGCGGTTGCCAGGCAGCGCCGTCGGCATCTCCTGCCCCGCCGTCCAGGGGAATGCGCAGCGACTGGCTGTCCTGCAGCAACTGGCCGCGTCCGGTGGCTGCATGCTCCACCCGCACCTGGCCCGACTCCACCTGCACGCGCACCGCATCGGGCTCCAGTTCCACGCCAAAGCGCGTGCCCAACACGGTCACGCGCAGGGGGCCGGCCTCCACCACAAAGGGCCGTGCCGCATCGCGCGCCACGGCAAAGAAGGCGGCGCCTTCCAGCAGCTGTGCCTGTCGCAGGTCGGCACGATAGGTCAGCGCTACGCGGCTGGCGGCGTCCACGCGCAGCACGCTGCCATCGGGCAGTTCCAGGCTGCGCTGCACGCCCGTGGCGCTGGCCAGTTCACCTTGCCACAGCACGCGGCGGCTCCACATCTGCCAGGCGGGCCAGGCCGCGCAGGCCATGCCGGCCACGCCCAGCAGCGCGCCCAGGGCACGCCGCCGCCGCTTTCTGGAAGAGGCCTGCAAGCCCGCCTCCACCCCGCCGCGCCAGCGCAGCAAGGCGGCTTCCAAGCAGGCATCGGCCTGCATCAGGTCGCGCTCCACGGTGTTCAGGGAGACCTGCAGGCGCTGGGCGATGTCGGCCTGCCGCTCGCCATGCAGGCGGTGGGCCAGCAAGGCGGCCTGCATGCGCTCGGGCAGGTCTGCAATCGTGCGCTCCACCACGGCCAGTGCCTGCCGGTACATGGCGCGGTCGGCCACATCGCCTTCGGCCTCGGGCTGCAATTGCGCCCAGTCGTCCATGCAGCGCTGCTGCGCACCGCGCTGGCGCAGCCTGTCTATCGCCAGATGCTTGGCCGTTGCAAACAGGTAGGCCCGCGCGGCTTCGAGCGTGGGCGAGCTGCCATCGGGCAGCTGCGGCGGCGCATCGGCCAGGCGCAGCCAGGTTTCCTGGGCCAGTTCCTGCGCCTCATCACGGCTGCCGGTCTTGCCGGCCAGATAGGCCACCAGTTGCTGCTGGCAGGCACAGAAAAGCTGGTGCCAGCGCGCAGCGGTCCAGGAGGCGGAGGTGGTGGGCATGGCCGGGGGAGGTGAGAAATCGACAACGAGAATGACTATCATTCTAGTTTTGTTTGATCCAGGCAGGCTCGGCGGACTGGCCATCGAAGGCAAACTGTCCACCCATCAGCATCCGGACCACATGCCCATGGTCTTCCTGGCGATCACATCTACCGGCTTGGCACAGGCACTTCTCGCCGCCACCGAAAGCGACGCCATCTGGTGCGGGAGCGACGCGATTTCCGAAGCCGACTACGCCGCCCGACAATGGCCCAACCTCAGCCGCTTTGCCTACTCGCTGGATGACCGCGTTTTGATCGACGATGCCGTGTCCACCATTGAGGAGCACCATCCGGGGCAGACGATCTGGGTCGAGGCATCTTCCCTGCGATAGCGGGTTCTCTGGTCACCACCTTGAGGGCGTCAATTGAAAGCTTTTCTTCAATTCCTGGCAGCCATACTTTTGTCCACTGCAAGCCACGGCATGGAACACATTGCCAGCCAAAGTGCGCTACCGCATCAAAACAAGGACGCGGAGTATTTATCTGCCTACGAATGGAACCTGCAGCAGGCTTTAGATGCCGCAGGCAAAGAGAAAAAGAATTGGAAAACACCAGACAGCCCCTCAATAAAGCTCTGGTTCTCCAAAGATGGAGATTTCGGCACACAGATATGCAATTCCATGAACTGGAAATATGAGATGGATGCCGATGGAGGCTTCCAAATCAAGCCCGGCTTCTACACGATGGCCGGGTGTCCCGAGCCATTGATGGAGCTGCAAAAATGGGCAAGTGACTTGCTGTCAAGGAAATTCCACTACACATTGACAAGGGCAATCGCCGACGCACCGCCCCATCTGCAACTGCGCTTTGCCGATGGCAACCGCTGGGAATTGAAAGGCGAACCCACTTCAAAAACCAAGTAAGGAAGTCGTGGCCAGGCGATTCTTCTCAGTTGGGTGAGCGAATAGTTCGCCAGCCACTTGGCGTTTCCAGGCATGGTTTGCAATGCGCGGGATATGGCTTCCCGGCAATGGCCGCTACCACCTCAACGCCGCCACCCGCAGGGCATCCACCGCCATGTCGATGAACGCCCGCACGCGGTGCGCGGCGTGCCGCCCTTCCCTGTGCACCACATGGATGGGTAGCGGCGGCCGCTCGAAGGGCTCCAGCACCAGGCGCAGTGCGCCGTCCTGCACGGGCTTGGCGATCTGGTAGAGCGGCAGGCGCGTGATGCCTTGCCCGGCCAGGGCGCAGTCTGCCGCAGCCTCGTTGGTCATGGACATGAGGCGCGGCTGCAGGCGCACGGCCAGGGCCTTGTCGCCTTCGAGAAACCGCCATTCGGGCGTGGAGGTGAGGCCGGATGCGGTGATGGTGGTGTGCTGCGCTAGCTCCTCGGGCCGCTGGGGCACACCGTGGCTGGCCAGGTATGCGGGCGAGGCACACAGCACCTGTCGCACGCTGCCCACGCGGATGGCCTGCAGCGAGGAGTCGGGCAGATCGCCGATGCGCACGGCCACGTCCACGCCCTCGTCCACCAGGCTGACCACGCGGTCCACAAACCAGCAGTTGACGTCCACCTCGGGAAACCGGCCCAGGTAGTCGTGCACCACGGGCAGCACGTGCATGCGCCCGAAGTTCACGGGCGCCGTGAGCGTGAGCCGGCCGCGCGGTGCGGCGTGGGCGCTGGCGGCATGCTCGTCGGCCTCTTCCAGCTCGGCCAGGATGCGGCGGCAGCTGTCGGCGTAGGCCGTGCCGGCCTCGGTCACGCGCACGAAGCGTGTGGTGCGCGTGAGCAGGCGCACGCCCAGGCGCTCCTCCAGGTCGGAAACCGCGCGCGTCACCACCGAAGGCGAGACCTTGAGCCGCCGTGCGGCCGAGGCGAAGCCGCCCGTGTCCACCACTGCGAGAAATGCCGTCATGGACTGGAAGCGATCCATCTGTCCCTGCCTTGTCTGTGTCGTGTATCTGCCCGGCTGCGAGCGGCCCGCGCAGGACTGCCCAGGTTTGCCCAGGTTTGTGCCGGCGCTTTGTTCGCGTTCCCGCAAGAGTGACTTGCCGTCGCCGGGGATTCTAAAGATGCGGACGGAGAAGGAGGATACGTCCCGTGGCACCGACAACCGGCGCCTTCACCACCCCCAAGGAACCGCAATGAAGCTCTACCACTTTCCCCTGTCCGGCCACGCCCACCGCGCCCGCCTCTTCCTCGGCCTGCTGGGCGTGGAGCATGAGCTGGTCCATGTGGACCTGGCCAACGGCGCGCAGAAGAAGCCCGAATTCCTGGCGCTGAACCCGCTGGGCCAGGTGCCGGTGCTGGACGACAACGGCACGGTGATTGCCGACTCCAACGCCATCCTGGTCTACCTGGCGCGCAAGCTGGACCGCCAGGACTGGATGCCTCTGGGCGCACAGTCCGAGGCCGAGATCCAGAAATGGCTGAGCATCGCCGCCGGCCCCATTGCCTTCGGCCCGGCGGCGGCCCGGCTGGTCACGGTGTTCAAGGCCTCCTTCCAAGCCGAGGAAGTGATAGCCCGCGCCCACGCCATCCTCGGCAAGATCGAGGCGCAATTGACCACCCGCCCCTTTCTCTCCGGCAGCGCGCCCACGATTGCCGACGTGGCCCTGTACAGCTACATCGCCAGCGCGCCCGAGGGCAATGTGGACCTGCAACCCTACCGCGAGGTGCGCGCCTGGCTGGGCCGCATCGAGGCGCTGCCGGGCTTCGTGGCATTCGCCCAGACACCGGCCGGCCTGCGGGCCTGAGTGCCTGAGCCACACCTCACCTGAAACCCCGGCAAAGGAGCGCACCATGCACCCGCAACCCCTACAGAAACCCGCCTCGCCCTGGCATGCGGGCGAACTGGCGATCCAGCAAAGCGTTGGCGTCGTGGGCCGCATGGACATGCCGGGCCGCAAGTTTGTGCGCCCCTTCCTGCTGGACCAGCACCGCGAGTTCTACCCGCTGCTGCATTTCGTGGTGCTGGGCAGCGTGGATGCGCAAGGCGATGCCTGGGCCACGGTACGGGCCGGCGAGCCGGGCTTCCTGCACTCTCCCGATCCATCGACCCTGCATGTGGCGGCGGGCCGTGATGCGGCCGACCCGGCCGAGCCGGGCCTGGGCGACGGCCATGCCGTGGGCCTGCTGGGCATGGACCCCATGACGCGCCGGCGCAACCGGCTCAACGGCACCGTGCGGCGCAAGACAGGCGTTGATGGGGCGGACGCCTTCGACATCGGTGTGGTCCAGAGCTTCGGCAACTGCCCGCGCTATATCCAGAACCGCAGCGTCCGGTTTGTCCGGCCTGCCGGGGAGCCTACGCAGGCGCCGGCGGTCGAACTGGCATCGCTGGACCCGCGCGCACAGGCCCTGATTACGCAGGCGGATACGTTCTACGTGGCGTCCTACGTTGATGGGGAGGATGGCCTGCGCCAGGTCGATGTCTCCCACCGTGGCGGCAAGCCGGGCTTTGTGCGGATCAACGCCGATGGAACGCTGACCATCCCCGACTTCTCGGGCAACCTGTTCTTCATGACCCTGGGCAACTTCCTGGTCAATCCCAAGGCGGGCCTGCTGTTCATCGACTCCGAAACCGGGGAAATGCTGCAGATGACGGGCGAGGCCAGCGTCATCCTCGACTCCCCGGAAATCGCCGCTTTCGAGGGCGCCGAGCGCCTGTGGACCTTCAAGCCCCGCCGCATCGTGCGCCGGCCCGACGCCCTGCCGCTGCGCTGGAGCATGGCGGCCGACGGCTGGTCGCCCCACCTGCAGATGACCGGAAGCTGGGCCGATGCCAGCCAGCGCCTGGCCGCCGCCCGGCTGGGGCGGCAGTGGCGGCCGTTCCGGGTGGCGCAGGCCGTGGATGAGAGTTCCACCATCCGCTCGCTCTACCTGGAGCCGGCCGATGGCATGGCCACGGTGGCCCCCCTGGCCGGCCAGCACCTGCCGCTGCGCCTCACACTGGCGGACGGCAGCCACCTGCAGCGCACCTATACGCTGTCGCTGGCGCCTTCGGACGGGCGCTTGCGCATCAGCGTCAAGAGGCAAGGCCGCGCATCCAGCCATCTGCATGGCCTGAAGCCCGGCGATCTGGTCGAGGCCCGCCCGCCCGCTGGCAGCTTCACCGCCGATGCGGCCCTGCGCCGCCCCGCCGTGCTGCTGGCCGCGGGCATAGGCATCACGCCCTTGCTGGCCATGCTGCGCCACATCGTCCACGAAGGCCGGCGCACCCGCAGCCTGCGGCCCACCTGGCTGTTCCAGGCGGCTCGCACGCGCAGCGAACGGGCCTTTGACACGGAGATTGCCGAACTGGTGAAGGCCGGCAATGCCGAAGTGCACTGGGTGCGCACGCTCAGCCAGCCCGGCACGGCAAAGGCCGGCCGCGACTACGACCATGAGGGCCACATCGACATGGCCCTGTTGAAAGCCACCCTGCCCTGGGACGATTACGACTTCTACCTCTGCGGCCCGGACGCCTTCATGCAGGCCACCTATGACGGCTTGCGCGAACGCAATGTGCCCGACGAGCGCATCCACGCAGAAGCCTTCGGTCCCTCGGCCCTGAAGCGCTCCATGGCCGGTGCAGCCCCCGCCGCCGAACTGCCTGCACCCGCCACACGGCCTGTCCGCATCATCTTTGCCGACTCGGCCAAGGAAGCGCGCTGGAAGCCCGGCGACGGCAGCCTGCTCGAAGTGGCCGAGGCCCGGGGGCTGGAGCCCGCCTTCGGTTGCCGAGGGGGGAACTGCGGCGACTGCCGCGTGCGTGTGCTGCAGGGCGGGGTGACCTATGCCTCGCCACCTTCCTTCGCCGTGCCAGCGGGCGAGGCCCTGATCTGCTGCGCCGTGCCTGCGCAGGGGCCGGGGGAGGCTTTGCATCTGGGGTTGTAAGGGGCCTGTCTCTGCGCGCTTTCCACATCAGGACATGCCGACGGCAAAAGGCACATCAGCGATTGCTGCCCAATGCCTCGCTGCATCTAGCTTTCTATCTGGACGAGTATCGATTCATCAAGCTCTATGACTTCAAACAGGCCCTGACCCCGCTCATAGACCTCCCCTGACAGGAACCGAACCACTTTCTGGCCGATGTGCATGCACATCTCCACGACAAAGCCATCTGCATCCCGGCGCATGTCTTTTATCCGCACAAGACCCAAGGGCAACTCAGCCAGCAGTCGGTCACGGTAACCAATGGATGCAGGCACGCCGGGACCCGACTCAGACGCCTCTGGAGTCACAAGGTACAGGCCGTGAAACCCGCTGCCATCGTCGATACGGGAAAGCAATGACCAGACACGTCCGTCCATCAGTTGGATCCAAATCTCGATGAACTGGAGATAGGGCACCTGCGGATGGCTCCAGACTGCTTCGCCAGGTACCCAGTGATGCCTACCTGATTCATCCATATCCCAGCGGCCGCCTACGGCCAACGCCATCTCGCAAGCTCGCCAGCCCACAATCACCTGCTGGTCGAGATCCTGAAAGGACGGGAACTGGCGCGGCCCCATGGGCTGGATGGAGCTCCCGGGGGCCGGCTCGTTGTCGTCGATATGGACTACCGCGAACCCTTCCTGCTCACTCGGCGGCTCGAACATGGCAAACACGCTGCGAATGGCCTGCTCCGGCACTTGGTGATCGGCTCGCCGCTGCGTGTTCCTCCGCAAGGCGGTCTGCAAATCGGCTTTGAGCCAAATACAGACTACGGGCACGCCATGTGATCTGGCAATCTGAATGGCACGCTCACGATGCACCGTCTTCGGAAGGGCGGCATCAAAGAACACCGCATCACCACCCAACGCTGCGGCGTTCTGTTGAATCCAGCTGCTCTTGCCTGCAGCTTGCACCCCCACCACCACATAGAGCTTGGTCGCGGGCGAGCTGACAGACAGTGCTTTGTCCAAGTCCCGGTACGCCAACTCCCATGCGGCAGCACTGCGTTCCGTGGTGAACAGGCGACCTTGTTCTGTTTCCAGATAGTGGTCTGGATTGATGTGCTTTGTAGTGTCCATGGTGAGCTGCAAGATTCTGGATCACTGTAGCTGGGCACTGCGCCGTACCGTCCGCAGACAAACGAACCCGCCATGCAAAACGGCCTTGATCGATACACTCGCTGCAATTCCTGCGCCCTCGTACACGCCGCAAATCCAAAGCCCTGCCCATGCAACTCACCAACTGCCTGCTCCGCCTGTCGCCCTTGGTCCTCACCTGCCACATAGGCCTGGCCTGCGCACAGATCACCACGCCCTCAGCAGGCACCTATGTGCGCAAGGGCGGGGGTGGCGATCTGGTGGTGCGGGCCAATGGCAAGTTCCATATCCAGACCGTCGGTGCCAACGGCCATACCTGTGAGCTGGAAGGCACCATCACCAACGGCCGGGCCAGGATGGCGAATTCGGCCTGCGCCGTGGACTTCACGCCTGCCGGTCAGCGCGTCGGGGTCGACACGGCCACCGTCGAGGCATGCCGGGACTTCTGCGGCATGCGGGCCTGGTTTGGCGGCGATTACCTTCGGCCCACACCCGGCTGCACGGACAAGGCCATTGCCGCATCGCGCAGAAACTTCAAGCGCGCGTACGACGCCAAGGACTACCGCCTGGCGCTGACCACGCTGGCGCCGGTGCTGCAGGACTGCGATGAGGTGCTGACCGGCGTTACCAAGGGCTGGCTGCGCAACGACCTGGCGCTGGCGCAGCTTCGCTCGGGCGATGCAGCCGCCTGCCGCCAGACCCTGGCCCCGCTGGCCGAGGAAGCCGGCAAGACGGATCAGGAACTGCGCGAGGCCTATCCACCCACCGATGCCGATGTGGTGCTGCCCATGCTCAAGGCTGCGCGCACCAATCTGCGCTTGTGCAGTTGAGGCGGTGCCATCGCCATGAAAGATCCCGCATCGCCCAACGCAGGAATCTCCGGGCATTTCCGGCGTGAGGCGAAGTGGATGCTGTGGGTGCTGGTGGTGCTGCCCTTGGCGCTGACAGCATTGGCGGTTTGGCTGGGTCCGCTGGTCCTGAACCATGTGGAGAGAAGCAAGTGCTTGGATGCGGGCATGCAGGCTTCCCAGGAAAAGCGCAAGTGCGAGCAACGATAGAGAGAAGGAGCTGCCGCTCAAAGCCTGATCGAACCAAATCCCTGAAATACTGGCCTACTCTTGGCCCCTTTTTTGTTTGCACGACAGGGCCCTTCATCAGGGCCATGCACACGCCTTTACATGACCGATATCCGCCCCGCCCACTTTCCCGAAGACCTCGACGCCGTGGTCCGCATCTTCCGGGAATACGTGGCCAGCCCCACCGTGAGCCTGGACTTCCAGGACTTCGAGACCGAGTTCGCCGCCCTGCCCGGCAAGTACGCCGCACCCGAAGGCTGCGTGCTGCTGGCCTGGAAAGACGGCCAGCCCGTGGGCTGCGCCGCCCTGCGCCAGGTGGATGCGCAGACAGGCGAAATGAAGCGTGTCTACGTGCGCCCCACGGTACGCGGCGAGAACCTGGGGCGCCGCCTGGTGGAAGGCATCCTGGACGCCGCACGGCATGCGGGCTACACCCGCATCTGCCTGGACGTGCTGCCCGAGTTCCAGGCTGCGCAGCGGCTGTATGAGTCCCTGGGTTTTGTGGATGCGGAACCGGTGAGCTTCAATCCCGTGCCGGGCACGCGTTATCTCGGACTGGATCTTTGAGGCATGCGCCCTCCGGCAGGCGGCCTTCAGCGCCTGCAAGGCTTCCGATGCGCTGACACCCGGTCCCTGAGTCCTCGTCTGCAAGCATTCGGCACGATAAGACCTTAGCCCATACCCCGGTCCAACAGCCTGCCCGCAAGCGCAGCGGCGGTACGGACCACCTCTCCCGCATCCTTCACCGCAAATGCCCGTGGCCGAGCCGGGCAGCCTGCGCTTGTGCCCCGTGAATACCGCCCATGGCGAATGGCGCTGCCTGGGACCAAACGCTCATTGGCAGCATCTCTATTCACCTGGCATTTCAAACCTGATTTTAGGAATTGTCCTAAGGAAAATTCTGAAAATGATCTGCGGGCGACTTCTTTGATTGACCTCGTGCAGGCCATGAAATCAAATGAGGACTCTTGGCACAGCAAACATCAGAAACCCGCTTGGACACTGACAGCGGATTATTCGCCTGCTTGCAACCACTCATTTCTGTCAAATTTCCTTTATTGATCAAGGCGCATTGGGTGGAATCATCGATTCCGCTTCCGATCCAGCGTCTCCATACACCATGCCAGCCTCCATTGCCGCCACCTTCTATCAGATTGGCTATGCCGACATGCTTGCTCGCCAAATGGAGCAAAAACAGATAGATGCCATTGTGCTCACGCCACAGGAATACGCGGACATACTGAGCGACAAGGCGCGCAACAATCCTCGCCTGGCGGCCACGCTGCATGCCATGCTGGCCCACAGTGCGCTTGGGCGATACTGGACACACACCGCCAGCCCGAATGCCGGCAAACCCTGGGTCGCTCCCGCCTCCCTGATGGTCAGCGACGCGTACCTGATCACCAAAACGCTGATTGCATTGGGCCTGGCCGGTGCCCGCTCCTATATCAAGACAACCGCCACAGGCACCTATATCATCATCACAGGCTATGCGGGACTTCGCCGCCAGCTGCTGCAAGGCACGCGATTCCTTGCCGCCAATCCACGCATGGTCCAGATGGGCCTGGGCATTCGCGGTCTGCAGAATGTGGCCAAGGGCGGGTTCCTTCTGAGCCTGGTGGTGGGCACCGGGATAGAGACACTGGACTTCATCTTCAATGACGAGAAGACCATGCATGATCTTGTGGGAGGGATTGGGGTGGAGGCGGTCAAGGCGGGATTGGCGACGATGGTGGGCCTTGGCTTGGGAATAAAGCTTGCAACGGCAACGTCCCTTGCAATTCTTCCTTTGGCTGCTGTGGCAGTGGCCGTACTTGTCACAGGAATCATCTTGAATCAAATAGACGATGATTTAAAAATCAAACAACATGTGATCAACATGCTACGCATTTCCACAAGCAGCATGCCTCAAGGAATATATCGAATAAATATCGACAAACTCAATCTGGAAAATCATAAAACAAATCATCAGATAGAGTATAAACTTAACGAGTGTTCCACAGAAATTTTCAAAAATGAATTTATGTGCCGCACAAATCGCAAAAACTAATCAATAAAATGTTGGACGCAAAAAAAATAAGGAAAACCTTGATTTGGGGCATCCCTTTAGATGTTTTCGTTTTTATTCTTTGCATTTGGTACATTAAGCATGCAATATTTAATGACATTAAGGATCTCGTTGAATTATCAGCATCAATAAGAATAACACCCGGAGCACCAGTCGTAGCATATTTTCCCGTAATATTGGCAGTTGGTCTAATTTCTTCATTATCCAAGGCAATACCATGCAAAACATCAATTTTAAAGGTAACCGAACGCAGCTTTAACGCAGCCATGCTGGCAGGATTAATAATCATGGCTTCTTGCCTTGCCCTCATAACTCCCTTGCAATACTATGCAATGCCCAAACTTGGCTATACACGCTGCAATATCCTGGAAGGGCACCCCACCATATATTTCACGGACTGGGTCAAAAACCCCGAATGGTGCGTTCGCGGAAAAACCAGGGAATGGGTCAAGGAGCAGGCCAGGCTCTCCGGCAACCTTGAAAATCCCTGAAATAAAAAAGCGCAGACCACATGGTCCGCGCTTTTTTTGCATCCTCCGGCAGCCGTGCTGCCAACTCCCTCAGAACGCCTCTTCACTCATCTGCGCGCAAGTCATGTCGCGCTCACGCACGACTTTGAGCCAGGCGCCGATCTTCGGCAGCTCGTAGCCGAAGAAGTAGCGCATGGCGGCCATGCGGCCAGCGTTGGCGGGTTCGGCCAGGGTGGCGTCCTTGGCGAGTACGGCCAGGGACACGTCCAGCCAGGTCCAGGCCAGCACCGTGTGGCCAAAGGCCTGCATGTAGGGCACGGCATTGGCCAGGGCCTGCTGAGGATCGTCGGTGGCCCATGCGGCCTTGGTGGTGGCGCCGACTTCCTGCAGCGCCTTGGCCAGTTCATTGGCATGGCCGGCCAGTTCGGGCCGGGCCATGGCGCGCTGGATGGTGTCGTTGATGCGCGTGGCCAGCAGCTGCAGGCCCTTGCCGCCTTCCATGAGCACCTTGCGGCCCAGCAGGTCCATGGCCTGGATGCCGTGCGTGCCTTCGTGGATCATGTTCAGGCGGTTGTCGCGCCAGTATTGCTCCACGGGGAAGTCGCGCGTATAGCCGTAGCCGCCGTGGATCTGGATGGCCAGGGAGTTGGCCTCCAGGCAGAACTCGCTGGGCCAGCTCTTGGAGATGGGGGTCAGCACTTCCAGCAGCAGCCGGGCCTCGGCCACGGATTCGGGCGTGCCGGTGTGCTGCTCATCGACCAGGCGCGCGCAGAACAGGTTCAGCGCCAGCGCGCCTTCGCAATAGGACTTCTGCGCCAGCAGCATGCGCTTGACGTCGGCGTGCTCGATGATGCGCGACTGGGGCCGCGTGGCATCCTTGCCGGCTGCACCCGGCGCCCCCTTGATCGGCCGGCCCTGCGGGCGGTTCTGCGCGTAGTCCAGGCTGGCGTGGTAGCCCGCCATGCCCAGCATGGTGGCGGCCATGCCGATGGAGATGCGGGCCTCGTTCATCATGTGGAACATGCATTTGAGGCCCTCGCCGGGCTTGCCGACCAGGTAGCCCACGGCCCCGGCGCCGCCGCGCACGGGAAAGCGCCCTTCCCCGAAGTTCAGCAGCGTGTTGGTGGTGCCGCGCCAGCCCAGCTTGTGGTTGAGGCCGGCCAGGGCCACGTCGTTGCGCTCGCCGGTCAGCTGGCCTTCGGTGTCCACGAGCTTCTTGGGCACGATGAACAGCGAGATGCCCTTGACGCCGGGCACGGGCTTGCCGTCCGGCCCCGGGATCTTGGCCAGCACGAGGTGAACGATGTTCTCGGTCAGCTCATGATCGCCCGCGCTGATCCACATCTTGTTGCCCTTGAGGCGGTAGCGCGGGCCCAGCGCATCGCTCTCGAAGTCGGCGCCATCGGGCTCGGCGCGGGTGGCGATATCGCTCAGCGAGGAACCGGCCTGGGGCTCGGACAGGCACATGGTGCCGGCCCAGCGGCCGTTGAATTCGTTGGCGGCGAAGACCTGTTTTTGCATGTCCGTGCCGTGGGCCATGATGGCGTTGGCATTGCCCGAGGTCAGCATGTTGGAGCCGATGCTGATGGAGGCCGCCGCGAAGAAGCTGTTGGCGGCCGCCTCCACGGTATAGGGCAGCTGCATGCCGCCGATGTCGTAGTCCTGGGAGGCGCTGAGCATGCCCGAGTCGGCATAGGCCTGGCGCGCATCGTGGGTGCACCGGGGCAGGATGACTTTCTCGCCGTCGAACTGCGGCTCCTGCGTGTCCACGGTGCGGTTGAAGGGGGCGTATTTCTCGCGGGCGATGCGCTCGCAGGTGTCGAGCACGGCATCGAAGGTGTCGCGCGAATGGTCGGTAAAGCGCTCGCGCTCGCCCAGCGCATCGGCGCGCAGCCATTCATAGAGCAGGAAATCGATGGTGGAACGCAGGCGCATGGTGGGGTCCGGAATCAAAAAAGAAGCCGCAGGCGCCGCCAGAGGGAGCGCGTGCGGCCAACAGGAGTAACGGGAACAGGCGGTGGCGGCCGCAGCCGCCACCTGTACTTACAGCACTTCGAACACGCCGGCGGCACCCATGCCGCCGCCGATGCACATGGTCACGCAGACACGCTTGGCACCGCGGCGCTTGCCTTCGATCAGGGCATGGCCGGTCAGGCGCTGGCCCGAGACGCCATAGGGATGGCCCAGGGCAATGGCGCCGCCGTTGACATTGAGGCGATCGTTGGGGATGCCCAGCTTGTCCCGGCAGTACAGCACCTGCACGGCAAAGGCTTCATTGAGCTCCCACAGGTCGATGTCCTGCACCGTCAGGCCCAGCTTCTTGAGCACCTTGGGCACCGCGAAGACGGGGCCGATGCCCATTTCGTCGGGCTCGCAGCCGGCCACGGCAAAGCCCAGGAAGCGGCCGATGGGCTTGAGGTTGTTGCGCGATGCATAGTCCTCGCTCACCACCACGCAGGCGCCTGCGCCGTCGGAGAACTGGCTGGCATTGCCGGCCGAGATCACACCGCCGGGCAGCGCGGGGCGGATGCCCGAGATGCCTTCCTTGGTCGTGCCCTCGCGCACGCCCTCGTCCTTGCTGCAGGTCACTTCCTTGGTGATCAGGCCGCGCACCTTGTCGGCCACGCCCATGGTCACGGTGATGGGGGCGATCTCGGCATCCAGCAGGCCGGCCGCCTGGGCCGCGCAGGCCTTTTGCTGGCTGGCGGCGCCGTACTCGTCCATGGCGTCACGGCCGATGCCGTAGCGCTTGGCGACCTGTTCGGCGGTCTGCAGCATGCTCCAGTAGATCTCGGGCTTTTGCTTGGCCAGGGCCAGGTCCTGGATCATGTGCAGGTTCATTTCCTGCTGCACGCAGGAGATGGATTCCACGCCGCCGGCCACGTAAACATCGCCCTCGCCCGCGATGATGCGCTGCGATGCGGTGGCAATGGTCTGCAGGCCCGAGGAGCAGAAGCGGTTGATGGTCATGCCCGACGCGGTGATGGGCAGGCCGGCCTTGAGCGCGATCTGGCGCGCGATGTTCATGCCGGTGGCGCCTTCGGGGTTGGCGCAGCCCATGATCACGTCATCGACGGCGGCGGGGTCAACGCCTGCGCGCTGCACGGCGTGCTGCACGGCATGGCCGCCCAGCGTGGCGCCATGGGTCATGTTGAAGGCACCCTTCCAGCTCTTGGCCAGGGGGGTGCGGGCGGTGGAAACGATCACGGCGGATGTCATGGATATTCCTTGTATGGCGGGTTTGCGGTGGTTCGCAAAAAGTTCGTGCGCCGCACGTCTCAGCTGAATTGCTTGCCTTCGGCCGCCAGCTTCGCCAGCAGCGGGGCCGGCTGCCAGAAATCGGCGTCGTCGTTGGGGTTCCTGGCGAAGCGGTTCATGGCCTGGACCACGTTGAACAGCCCGACCTCGCCCGCGTAGTGCATGGGGCCGCCGCGCCAGATGGGAAAGCCGTAGCCGGTCAGGTAGACCATGTCGATATCGCCCGACTTGCCGGCGATGCCGTCTTCCAGGATGTGGGCGCCTTCGTTGACCAGGGCGAAGACCAGGCGCTGGACGATTTCCTCATCGGAGATCTTGCGCGGGGTGATGCCCAGCTCCTTGCGATGCGACTCGATCATCTGGTTGACCAGCTCGGACGGGATGGCGTCGCGCTTGCCCGCCTGGTAGTCGTACCAGCCCGCACCGGTCTTCTGGCCGAAGCGGCCCAGCTCGCACAGCTTGTCGGCCGTGCGGCTGTACTTCATGTCGGCGCGCTCGACAGCGCGGCGCTTGCGGATGGCCCAGCCGATGTCGTTGCCGGCCAGATCGCCCATGCGGAACGGGCCCATGGCGAAGCCGAACTTCTCGATGGCCTTGTCCACCTGGGCGGGCGTGGCGCCTTCGTCCAGCAGGAAGCCGGCCTGGCGCGAGTACTGCTCGATCATGCGGTTGCCGATGAAGCCGTCGCACACGCCCGAGACCACGGCGGTCTTCTTGATCTTCTTGGCCAGCTTCATCACGGTGGCCAGCACGTCCTTGGCGGTGTGCTTGCCGCGCACCACTTCCAGCAGCTTCATCACGTTGGCGGGGCTGAAGAAGTGCATGCCCACCACGTCCTGCGGGCGCTTGGTGAAGGCGGCGATCTTGTCCACGTCCAGCGTGGAGGTGTTGGAGGCCAGGATGGCACCAGGCTTGGCCACCTCGTCCAGTTGCTTGAACACGGTTTCCTTGACGCCCAGTTCCTCGAACACCGCCTCGATGATGAGGTCAGCGTTCTTGAGCGCGTCATACGACAGCGTGGTGCTCAGCAGGGCCATGCGCTGGTCGTACTTTTCCTGGGTGAGCTTGCCCTTCTTGACCTGGGCTTCGTAGTTCTTGCGGATGGTGGCCACGCCACGGTCCAGCGCTTCCTGCTTGGTCTCCAGGATGGTCACGGGGATGCCCGCGTTCAGGAAGTTCATGGAGATGCCGCCGCCCATGGTGCCGGCACCGATGACGCCCACGGTCTTGATCTCGCGCACTGGCGTGTCCGAGGGCACGTCGGCGATCTTGGAGGCCGCGCGCTCGGCCATGAACAGGTGGCGCAGTGCGCGCGACTCGGGCGACCACATCAGTTGCATGAAGGCTTCGCGCTCCAGGGCCATGCCTTCGTCGAACTTCTTGCGCGCGGCGTTCTCCACCGTGTCCACGCAGCGGGCCGGGGCCGGGTAGTTCTTGGCCATGCCCTTGACCATGTTGCGTGCGAACTGGAAGTAGGCGTCGCCCTGAGGATGCTTGCAAGGCAGGTCGCGCACGCGCGGCAGCGGACCACCCGCCGCGTGCTTGTCGGCCACTTCCAGCGCAAAGGCCTTGGCCTCGTCCAGCAGGGACTCGGGCGAGGCGGCCATCTTGTCGAACAGCTTCTGGCCGGGGATGGAGGCCAGCAGCTCGCTCTTGACCGGCTCGCCGCTGACGATCATGTTCAGCGCGGTCTCCACGCCCAGCACGCGCGGCAGGCGCTGCGTGCCGCCTGCACCGGGCAACAGGCCCAGCTTGACTTCAGGCAGGGCCACCAGGGTGCCGGGAGCGGCCACGCGGTAGTTGCAGCCCAGCGCCAGCTCCAGCCCGCCGCCCATGCAGACGGTATGGATGGCGGCCACCACGGGCTTGCTGCCCTGGTCCAGGGAGTTGATCAGCGAGACCAGGTGCGGCTCGCGATACGCCTCTTCCTTGCCGAACTCGTTGATATCGGCACCGCCCGAAAAAGCCTTGCCGGCACCCGTGATGACGATGGCCTTGACGGCCGGGTCGGAATAGGCCTTGTCCAGCCCCTCGACGATGCCCCGCCGCGTGGATAGTCCCAGGCCGTTGACCGGCGGATTGTTCAAGGTGATGACGGCGATGGCACCGTCCACTTTGTATTCAGCAGTCATGCTGTTGTCCCCTATGCGATAGAAAAAGAACGATCGTGCGATTTTGATTGTAAAAAAAACGCGGGCCGGCGCCACTGCGGTTTGTCCCAAGCGGGACAAGCGCCGTGGCCCGGGCCGCCTGCCGGGCAGCAGGCCCAGCCTTGTACGGCATCAGACCTCCAGCCACTCCTTGCGCACCTTCTGATCGGCGCGCAGCCCGTCGGGCGTGCCGTCGAAGACGATGCGCCCATGACCCATGACCAGGGCCCGGTCCGAGATGCTCATGGCAATGGTGAGCTTTTGCTCGATCAGCAGCACGGACACGCCGCGCTGCTTGATCTTTTGCAGGTACTCGCCCACCAGCTCGACGATCTTGGGAGCCAGGCCCTCGGTGGGCTCGTCGATGATGATCAGGTCCGGGTCGCCCATCAGCGTGCGGCACAAGGTCAGCATCTGCTGCTCGCCGCCCGACATCACGCCGGCCTCGGTGTGCTGGCGCTCCTTCAGGCGCGGGAACATGGCGTACATGTCGTCGAAGCCCCAGCGGCTGTCCCGGCCCTTGCCCTTCTGTCCCAGCAGCAGGTTCTGGTGCACGGTGAGATTAGGGAACACGTCGCGGCTCTCGGGCACGTAGCCCAGGCCCAGGTGAGCGATCTCGTAGGCCTTTCTGCCAGTCAGGCTCTGGCCCTTCCACTCCAGCGCGCCCTCCCAGTGCACCAGTCCCATGATGGCCTTGGCCGTGGTGGAGCGGCCCGAGCCATTGCGCCCCAGCAGCGCGACGATCTCGCCGGGCTGTACGGAAAATTCCACGCCATGCAGCACATGGCTTTTGCCGTAGTAGGCATGCAGGTTGTTGATGTTCAGCATCCGCGCTCCCTCAATGTGCACCAGCTTGTTGATCCGCCACGGACGAGCCCAGATATGCCTCCTGCACGCGTGGATTGGCACGCACGGCCTCGGGCGTGTCGTAGGCGATGACTTCGCCGTAGACCACGACGGCGATCTTGTCGGCCAGGCCGAAGACCACGCCCATGTCGTGCTCCACGGTCAGCAGCGTCTTGCCTTCGGTGACCTTCTTGATCAGCTGGATGAAGTGGGCCGTTTCGCTGTTGCTCATGCCGGCCGTGGGTTCGTCCAGCAGGATGACGCCGGCGCCGCCGCCGATGGTGATGCCGATCTCCAGCGCGCGCTGTTCGGCATAGGTGAGGTTCACCGCCAGCGTATCGCGCTTTCTGTGCAGGCCGATCATCTCCATCAGCTCATCGGCGCGGGCGTTGGCATCGCGCAGCTTGGACAGGAAGCGCCAGCAGCTGTAGCGGTAGCCCAGGCTCCACAGCACGCTGCAGCGCAGGTTCTCGAACACGCTGAGCTTGGGAAAGATGTTGGTGATCTGGAAACTGCGCGACAGCCCCATGCGGTTGATTTCATAGGGCTTCTTGCCGTCGATGCGCTGGCCGTTGAGCAGCACCTGGCCGCTGGTGGGCTCGAAGCGGCCGCTGATCAGGTTGAACAGCGTGCTCTTGCCCGCGCCGTTGGGGCCGATGATGGCCACGCGCTCGCCGGGCTTCACGGCCAGTTGGGCGCCGCGGATGATCTCGGCCTTGCCGAAGCGCTTGTACAGGTCGCGCAGCTCCAGCGCGTAGGTGGCCTCGCCGGTCGCGGCAGCGGCGGCAGTGCCTGGTCGTTCGATTGCAATGCTGGACATGGTTCAGCCCTCCCCGCGCTTGATGGCTTCTTCGATCTCTTCCTGGATACGCTCCCAGCGCCGCAGGCACCAGCGCCGGGCCACTTCCAGCAGGCCCAGGCCCACGACGAAGACGGCAACGGCCACGGTCCAGGTGGAGGCCGAGCTGGTATCGAGCTGCACGCCCATGAACGAGACCTGGGAACCCAGGGCCGCGTTGAGCTGCAGGTGGTAGATCATCTCGACGATGGCGGCGCCGCCCACGATCATGACCAGGGCGCTGGCGGCGATGGCCAGGTAGGGCTGGGCCAGCCGGCGCCACTTGCCGAAGCGCGCCACGCGCAGGTTCATCATGATCAGGCTGGCAACGCCACCGGGCGCATACATCACCATCAGCAGGAACACCAGACCCAGGTACAGCAGCCAGGCCTTGGTCAGCTCCGACAGCAGCACCGAGGCCAGCACCAGCAGCACGGCGCCGATGATGGGTCCGAAGAAGAAGGTGGCGCCGCCCAGGAAGGTGAACAGCAGGTACGAGCCCGAGCGCATGACGCTCACGCTGTCCATGGCCGTGATGATCTCGAAGTTGATGGCCGCAAGCCCCCCGCCCACGCCCGCGAAGAAGCCCGCGATGATGAAGGCGAAGTAGCGCACGCGCTGCGTGTTGTAGCCCACGAACTCCACGCGCTCGGGGTTGTCGCGCACGGCGTTGAGCATGCGCCCCAGCGGCGTGCCCGTGAAGGCGAACATGGCGGCCGTGCAGACGAAGCAGTAGGCGGCGATCAGGTAGTACACCTCCATGCCCGAGCCGAAGGTCAGCCCGAAGAAGGGCTTGCCGTAGACGCGGTCGGTGGTGATGCCGCCCTCGCCCCCGAAGAACTCGGGGAACATCAGCGCCATGGACGCCACCAGCTCGCCGATGCCCATGGTGATCATGGCGAAGGTGGTGCCCGACTTCTTGGTGGTCACATAGCCCAGCAGGGCCGCGAAGAACATGCCGCCCAGGCCGCCGATGACGGGAATCAGCACCAGCGGAATGCCCCAGTCGCCGGAGCTGGCCCGGTTCATCGCATGGATGGCGATGAACGAGCCCAGCCCCGTGTAGACCGCATGGCCGAAGCTCAGCATGCCGCCCTGCCCCAGCAGGATGTTGTAGGACAGGCAGATGATGATGAGATAGCCGATCTGGCTGAGCATGGTCAGCGCCAGGCTGCTGGTGAACACCAGCGGCGCGACGATCAGCGCCAGGGCGAAGGCGCCCCAGATCAGGATGCGGCCGATGTTGAGCGGCTGGAAGCTGTAGTGGCGCCCCGCGCCCGCAGCCCCTGAAGCGCCCGAAGCGCCTTTTGCGGCAGTGGATGTCATGGTCGTTTTGGTGATCGAGGACATGGTGTCAATCTCCCCGCGTGCCCAGGAGGCCCTTGGGCCGGAAGATGAGGATCAGCACCAGGAACAGGTAGGGCAGGATGGGCGCGACCTGGGAAATGGTGAGCTTGAGCAGCGGCCAGCCGAAGGTCTGTTCGCCGACCGGGCTGCCCAGCGAGGCCAGCAGGCTGGCCAGCGACCAGTCGATGGCCACGGCAAAGGTCTGCACGACGCCGATCAGCAGCGAGGCCACGAAGGCCCCCGCCAGCGAGCCCATGCCGCCGACCACCACCACCACGAAGATGATGGAGCCGACCGACATGGCCATGGCCGGCTCGGTCACATAGGTGTTGCCGCCGATGACGCCGGCCAGCCCCGCCAGCGCGCAGCCGCCGCCGAACACCATCATGAACACGCGCGGCACGTTGTGGCCCAGCGCCTCCACCATCTCGGGGTTCTTGAGCGCGGCCTGGATGACCAGGCCGATGCGCGTGCGCGTCAGCAGCAGCCAGACGGCCACCAGCATCAGCATTGCCACCAGCATCACGAAGGAGCGCGAGCGCGGGAACTGCGTGCCGTACAGCG
This sequence comes from Delftia sp., assembly GCF_059499305.1. Classification (NCBI taxonomy): domain Bacteria; kingdom Pseudomonadati; phylum Pseudomonadota; class Betaproteobacteria; order Burkholderiales; family Comamonadaceae; genus Delftia; species Delftia sp. The sequence continues at coordinate 159,156 of NZ_JCABYI010000004.1, read as the reverse complement.
TGAACAGCGGGCCCTGCAGCGCGGGCGGCAGGCCGTAGGGCACGGTGCCCCGGCCCCAGACCAGCTGCACCACCTCGAGGATGAGGTAGGACAGGCCGAAGGTCACGAGCAGTTCTGGCACATGGCCGTACTTGTGCACGCGGCGCAGGCTGTAGCGCTCGAACATGGCGCCCAGCGCGCCCACCAGCAGGGGCGCGACGAACAGCGCGCCCCAGAAGCCGATGATGCCGCTGAGCGTGTATCCGAAGTACGCGCCCAGCATGTAGAAGCTGGTGTGGGCGAAGTTGAGCACGCCCATCATGCTGAAGATCAGCGTCAGCCCCGAGCTGAGCATGAACAGCAGCAGTCCATAGCTCACGCCGTTGAGCAGCGATATGGTGAAGAACTCAAGCGTCATCGAAAGGCCTTGGTTTCGGTGCGTTGGGGACAGGAAGCGGTGCGTGCCGGTCTCAGGACGGGCGCTTCATCTGGCAGGACGTGGGCGTGCTGGCCACGTAGGGCTCGTAGTACTTCACCGGGGCGAAGGTGTAGCCCGTGTTCTCGGCGTCATAGGGGTTCTTGCCGCCGGCCTTTTCCCAGCGCGTGATGTACAGGCCCTGCTGCAGCTGGTGGTCGGTCTTGCGCATCTCCACTTCGCCGTTGAAGCTCTTGAGCTTCATGCCCTCCAGCGCGGCTGCCACCTTGACGGGGTCGGTGCCGCCGGTCTTGGCAAAGGCCGCATCCAGCAGCGCGAACACGTGGTAGATCGAGCTTTGCGTGAGGTCGTCGTTCATCTTCTTCTTGAACTCGGCCATCAGCGGCTGGATGGCCCCCCCCATGTTGTAGTGGCCGTAGCCCACGGTGTAGACCTTGCCGTCGGACGCCGCGCCCATGGCCGTGGGCGAGCCCGAGCCGAAGGCGTAGTAGGTGTAGAACTTGACGTTGTTCAGGCCCGCGTCATTGGCCGCCTTGAGCAGCAGCGACAGGTCAGAGCCCCAGTTGCCCGTGATCACCGTGTCGGCGCCCGATTGCTTGATCTTGGCGATGTAGGGTGCGAAGTCGCGCACCTGGGCCAGCGGCGCGAAGTCATCGCCCACCACCTGCACGTCGGGCCGCTTGGCCTTGAGCATTTCCTTGGCGTACTTGGAGACCTGCTGGCCGTGCGAGTAGTTCTGGTTGATCAGGTAGACCTTCTTGACCTCGGGCACGTCCTTCATATAGGTCGTCAGCGCTTCCATCTTCATGGAGGTGTCCGCATCCAGGCGGAAGTGCCAGTAGCTGCACTTGCTGTTGGTCAGGTCCGGGTCCACGGCCGCGTAGTTGAGGTAGACGACTTCCTTGCCCTTGTTGCGCGCGTTGTGCTTTTCCAGCGCATCCATGATGGCCAGGGCCGGGCCCGAGCCGTTGCCCTGCACCACGTAGCGTGCGCCCTGGTCCATGGCCGAGCGCAGCACGGCCGTGGTCTCCTGCGGGCTGAGCTTGTTGTCCAGCGGGATGATCTCGAACTTCACGCCCGAGGCATTTTTCTTGTTGAACTCCTCGGCCATCAGCTGGAAGGTCTTGAGCTGGTTCGTGCCCACGGCGGCCATCAGGCCCGACAGCGGGTCGATCCAGCCGATCTTCACCGTCTCGCCTTTTTGCGCCCAGGCGCCCGAGGCACAGGCCAGCATGGCCGAGGCGGCCACCGAATGCACGATCCACTTCATTTTTCTGTCTCCTTTTTCCGGTTGATTCGGATATCTGTATTGGCGCCAGACTAACGCCTGAATGACAATTTCCCTTCGGGGAATGCCTTAGAAACTATCGCGCATGCGACTTCGCCGCAGTCCGGGACACATTGGCGACAGATCGCCATCGATCAGCCCATGAACCCGTGTTTTGACCGATTTCAGGCAAAAGAAAGGGGCGCCTCGCGCCCCTTGCGAAGTCAGCCTGCCTGCCAGGGCGTCATGAAGGACGCTTCATCTGGCATGAGGTGGGGGTACTGGCCACATAGGGCTCGTAATATTTCACGGGCACAAAGGTGTAGCCGGTGTTCTCCGAGTCCATCGGGTACTTGCCGCCGGCCTTTTCCCAGCGCGAGATGAACAGGCCCTGCTGCAGCTGGTGGTCGGTCTTGCGCATCTCCACTTCGCCGTTGAGGCTGTTGAACTTCATGCCCTCCATGGTGGCCGCCACCTTGGCCGGGTCCGTGGTCTTGGCGCGCAGGAAGGCCTGGTCCAGCATGGTCAGGCCCGAGTACAGCGAGCCGGTGTACATGTCGTCGTTGAACTTGGCCTTGTAGCCCTTGGTGATGCGGTCCAGCGGGCCGGGCAGGTTCAGGTGGCCGTAGCCCACCATGTAGACCTTGTCGGCGGCGGCCGCGCCCATGGCCGTGGGCGCGCCCGTGGCAATGGCGTAGTAGGTGTAGAACTTGACGTTGTTCAGGCCCGCGTCGCTGGCGGCCTTGATCAGCAGCGCCAGGTCCGAGCCCCAGTTGCCCGTGATCACCGAGTCGGCGCCCGATTGCTTGATCTTGGCGATGTAGGGGGCGAAGTCGCGCACCTGGGCCAGCGGCGAGAAGTCGTCGCCCACGATCTCCACATCGGGGCGCTTGCGCTTGAGCATCTCCTTGGCGTATTTGGAGACCTGCTGGCCATGCGAGTAGTTCTGGTTGATCAGGTAGACCTTCTTGACCTCGGGCACGTCCTTCATATAGGTCGTCAGCGCTTCCATCTTCATGGAGGTGTCCGCATCCAGGCGGAAGTGCCAGTAGCTGCACTTGCTGTTGGTCAGGTCCGGGTCCACCGCCGCATAGTTCAGGTAGACGACTTCCTTGCCCTTGTTGCGCGCGTTGTGCTTTTCCAGTGCGTCCATGATGGCCAGGGCCGGGCCCGAGCCATTGCCCTGGAAGACGTAGCGCACGCCCTGGTCCATGGCCGAGCGCAGGGCCGCCGTGGTTTCCTGCGGGCTGAGCTTGTTGTCGATGCCGATGATCTCGAACTTCACACCCGAGGCCGTGCCCTTGTTGAGCTCCTCGGCGATGTACTGCAGGCTCTTGAGCTGGTTGGAGCCCAGCGCGGCCATGAGGCCGGACAGCGGGTCGATCCACGCCACCTTCACCGTCTCGCCCTTCTGGGCCATGGCGCCCGTGGCGCAAGCCAGGGCCAGGGATGCCGTCAATGCCTTGATCGCAAACTTCATGAAGCGTCTCCTCTTGTGGTGGTTTCTGGGCGAGGCTCAGGGTAATGGTCCCCTTGCCCCGCACCGATCGGTGATTGCCCCTAGCGGCTATCGCCGACGAGACTCGGACCGGCCGCCCCTATCAGCACATGCCCCCGCATGCCCTGGCACGGCGGCTGGCCCGCAGCGGCTCACAACCCCGGCAGCCGATAGCCGGCCAGTTGCTCGCGCAACCGGGTCTTGAGCATTTTTCCGGTGGCGCCCAGCGGAATGGCATCGACGAAGACCACGTCGTCGGGGATCTGCCACTTGGCGGTCTTGCCCTCGTAGAACTTGAGCAGTTCCTCGCGCGTGACCTCGGCACCGGGCCTCTTCGCCACGGCGACGATGGGGCGCTCGTCCCACTTGGGATGCGGCATGCCGATGCAGGCGGCCATGGCCACGGCCGGATGGGCCATGGCGATGTTCTCGATGTCGATGGAACTGATCCATTCGCCGCCGGACTTGATCACGTCCTTGCTGCGGTCGGTGATCTGCATGAAGCCGTCCGGGTCGATGGTGGCCACGTCACCCGTGGGGAACCAGCCGCGGCCCTGCGCGTCCTTGATGAGCGGGCTTTCGCCCTTGAAGTAGCTGTCCACGATCCAGGGGCCGCGCACCAGCAGGTCGCCGTAGCTCTTGCCGTCCCAGGGCTGGTCCGTTCCATCGCTGCCCACGATGCGCATGTCCACGCCGTAGATGGCGCGGCCCTGCTTTTGCAGGATCTTCATCTGCTCGTCCTTGGGCAGCTGCAGCTGCTTGTTCTTGAGCGTGCACAGCGTGCCCAGCGGGCTCATCTCGGTCATGCCCCAGGCATGCAGCACCTCCACGCCGAACTCGTCCTGGAAGGCCGTGATCATGGCCGGCGGGCAGGCGGAGCCGCCGATGACCGTGCGCTTGAGCGTGGAAAACCGCAGGCCGCCCGGCCTGATGTGGCCCAGCAGCATCTGCCAGACCGTGGGCACGCCGGCCGCGTAGGTGACGCCCTCGGCCTCGATCAGCTCGTACAGCGACTTGCCGTCCAGCGCCGGGCCGGGGAACACCAGCTTGCAGCCCGTGAGCGCGGCCGAGTAGGGAATGCCCCAGGCGTTGACGTGGAACATGGGCACGACGGGCAGCACCGAGTCGCGCGCCGATATGCACATCACATCGGGCAGCGCGGCCGCGTAGGCGTGTAGCGTGGTGGAGCGGTGGCTGTAGAGCACCGCCTTCGGGTTACCCGTGGTGCCGCTGGTGTAGCACATGCTGGAGGCCGTGTTCTCGTCGAATTCGGGCCACTGGTACTGGTCGGACTGGCCGGCAATCCAGGCCTCGTAGCTGACCAGGCCCGGAACGCCGCTGTCGGCAGGCAGGCGGTCCGCATCGCACAGCGCCACCCACTGGCGCACCGTGGGGCACTTGGCATGCACGGCCTGGATGATGGGCAGGAAGGTCAGGTCAAAGCACATGACGCGGTCTTCCGCGTGGTTGATGATCCACGCCACCTGGTCGGGGTGCAGGCGAGGATTGACCGTGTGCAGCACGCGGCCCGAGCCGCTGACGCCGAAGTACATCTCCATGTGGCGGTAGCCGTTCCAGGCCAGCGACGCCACGCGGTCGCCAGGCTGCAGGCCCAGGCCGTCCAGCGTGTTCGCCAGCTGGCGCGAGCGCCGTGCCAGGTCGCGGTACGTATAGCGATGGATATCGCCCTCCACCCTGCGCGAGACGATCTGCGCATCGCCATGGTGGCGGTCGGCGAAATCGATCAGCGACGAGATCAACAGTGGTTGGCTTTGCATCAGACCCAGCATCTATAGGCTCCTAAGGTGATTGAACTTCGTGAACGTCGTGAACTGCGGACCGCGGATTCGCGCAAGGCCAAGGCCCTGGTGCGCGATGCCGCTGCCCGCATGGAGGGTGGCTCAGGCCGGCGCCCTGGGTCCGATCCCCGCAGGGACAGGCGCATCGTTTTTCCGGCATGGTTGACGCATTGTCTTGTCGCAACTCGGCAGCGTCTTCGCATGCTCGTATGGGATATACCCTAGGACGATGCTGGAGGCATGCGCTGCGTCATGCCACAGCGTGTTCGTGGACGGCGACTTGTCGTTGCCGAAGATCCAGTATCCGGTCTGCGATGGCGAATCCACTGTCACGCGAATGCTTGAGCCGGCGCGAAACACATGCGCGAATTTCTGGATCTCTACGCGCAACAGTTCGGGCTTGCCCGGCACCATGGGCACGTCCTTGTCCCGCGTGAACGCGCCCCACGCCCTCAGCGTCGTGGAGCGCGCCGTGTCCAGAGCACGCTTGGACGCACGCAGCCAGCCACGCTGCACGAACATCTCCTGCCCGTCCGGCCGCACCTCGGACACGGTGACCTGGATGTCGGTATTGGCTGCCGTGGCGCTGAGCCACAGGTCGGCCGAGCCTTCGCCATAGAAGCTCAGGTCCTGCGGCAGGGCTGCCGTGGTGAAGACCAGTTGGCCATCCTTTTCCGACGCGGGCACGGCGGGCCAGCCTTCGGCCGCCGGGTTGTTCACCTGCGGACTCAGGGCCGGATAGCGGTAGCTGGACGAAGCCGTGCCTGAGGCGGGTGCGCTGTCGCCCAGCGCCTGGCCGGGCTGCATCCACAGGCGCAGGGGCTTGACCTGGACAGGCAGCCGGTCAAACCGTGCCTCGCCCGTGGGCATGAGCTTGGCGCCGCCATTGGGGGCCTTGGCGTCCGTGGTCTGCATCTCCTGCAGCAGGCGCACGCGCGGCTCCTTGTCGAAGCCGTTGTCCTCGCCCTTGACGAAGCGCGCCAGGAAGCGCTTCAGCGTCTGGTCGATATGGTCCGAGGTGATGTTCGTGTGGTGGTCGCCGTTGGAGCTGACCAGCCACATCCTGTCGGGCGCAATGGTGTCCTCGTAGTAGCCCGAGCGCGGGCCGATCTGCTCGTCCTGCCAGGACTGCGTGCCCAGCGTGGGGATATTGATCTTGCCGCTTTGCAGCATGGCGCTGCGCTCCAGGTACAGGCCATCGGCATAGGGGTTGTCCAGCCACTTGATGAGGTCCAGCTCGGGCCGCTTGATCTTCTCGATGTTGTCGGCCACGGTCTTGGCGCATTCCGTGTCGCCGCCGTTCTTCACGGCCAGGTCGGCGGCCGTGCGCCAGATGCGCGGGAAGCCGTTCCACCACTGCGCCGGAAAACCGATGTTGGCAATGCCGCCCGGATAGCCCACGTCGCGGTAGGGATCGCCCACATTCTTGCTGGGCGTGATGGCCATCAGCCCCTTGGGCCGGTGCGCCGCCACCCACAGCTGGTTGTAGCCCGAGTACGAGTAGCCGATCATGCCGATGCGGCCGTTGGACCAGGCCTGCCGCCCGGCCCACTCGATGGCGAAGGCTCCGGCCGCACCTACGCTGGCGTCAAACACCCGGTCTTCCCCCGTGGAGCAGCCCGTGCCCGGCACGTTCAGCCCCATGACCGCATAGCCTTCCTTGGTCCAGGGACTGCTGATGTTGGGGTACGAGCCCGAGATATAGCCGTCGTACTCGACCAGCAGCGGGAACGGACCCTGTCCCTCGGGCAGCAGCAGCGAGTAGCGCATCCTGCTGCCGTCCGGCAGGGTGATGTAGCCCGATTGCTGGCCCGGCCCCATGGGCGCGGGCATGCCGGACGATCCCCCTCCGCAGGCGGCCAGGCCCACGGCGGCGGCCGCAATGGCCCCCGCCAGCGGCCAGCGCCAGGCCTGTGTGAAAACGGTCTTGGCTGTCATGGGTACCTGTCTCCTTCGTTGTTGTTGGCTATCTCTCGGGGCTTGCCGCGGCAAGCCCCTGCTCGCTCATCTACTCGCTCATCTGCTCGCTCACTGCAGCCGGATACTGGTCGCGCCCAGCTCGGCGTCGAAAACCAGGCTGGACGGCCAGGGCTTCCATGTCTGGCCCAGGGCCGCGTTCTGCGGGTCGCCCGTCTGCATGAAGGCCTTGAGGCTGGCCATCATGGCGTTCGACAGCGCCAGCCGCCCCGGTGCATTGGCCGTGCTGTTGGTCACGCGGGAGAACACGGATGGCCCGAAGTTGCCGAAGAGAAACGGCAGATCGAACGCATGGGCCGCACCGTAGACCGTGTTCCAGGGCGCGGGCTGGCGCGCCCAGTCGAAGCGGTAGCTCCAGACCTCGGCCTGCCGGGTGCGCAGCGTATTGAGCAACTGGTCGCGGCTGGGATCGGCGAACAGATGGGTCAATTGCGCCATGCGGGCGTTGTAGCCGGTGACCGGCGTATCGACGGGCAGGTAGGCGGCATCGATGATGTCGGCCAGGCCCGGCGCGTTGGGCGACTGCGCGTCGAAGGACTGCATCATGCGAAAGCGCGCCGCATCATCGATCCTGAAGCCCGGCTTGCCGCCCAGCGCAGCCAGCAGGGGCGCGAACAGCTTGCCCTCCTCGGCCGTGTAGCCGGCCATCACAGGCATGCGGTTGTACTGGCCCGCAGCCAGCGCGGCCATGGGGTCGGGGGGCAGCAGCAGGCCGTCGGGAATCGGCCCCGCGCCCGTCAGGCCCTTGGCCACCAGGGTCTGCAGCAGCACGCGGGCGTCCTTGCCGCGCAGGTAGGCCGCGATCTGCGCCGGTGTCCAGCCGGCAGCCACCGTGGCCGCAGCCGCCACATCGGCAGCCAGCCCATCGGCCACCATCAGATGGGCCAGCAGCAGCGCGGACTGGGTGGCGTAGGCCGAAGCCGGCTTGAGCGTGGCCAGCACGCCGGCCGGCAGGTTGGACGGCAGCGACAGCCCGCCGCTGATGGGCACCAGCCTGTGGAACAGGCCGCGCGCCGACTCGGCCGCCAGCAGCGCCAGCACATTGGTGGCACCCGCCGACTGGCCCATGAGCGTGACATTGCCCGGATCACCGCCAAAGCCCGCGATATTGCGCTGCACAAAACGCAACGCCTGCAGATTGTCCAGCAGCGCGAAGTTGCCCGTGGCCGGCGCGCCGACCTGCATCTGCGGCATGTGCATGTAGCCCAGGATGTCCAGCCGGTAGTTGGCCGTGACCACCACGGCATTGGCGGCGCGTGCCAGGGCCGCGCCGTCATACAGCGGATCGGCCGTATAGCCCGAGATGGCGCTGCCGCCGTGGATGAACACCAGCACCGGCAGCTTCTCGGCGCCGCTGGCCGGGCGCCAGATGTTGAGCGTCAGGCAGTCCTCGCTGCCCACGGGCTGGCCCAGGGTGGAGGCAATGGTGTCGTCGAAGCGGTTGTTGGCGCCCGGGCCGTACATGCGCCCGATCTGCAGGCAGGCGTTGCCGAACTGGCGCGCCTCGCGCACGCCCTCCCAGGCCTTGGGCTCGGCCGGCGGCTGCCAGCGCAGCGCGCCCACGGGCGCCTGGGCAAAGGGCACGCCCTTCCAGTAATAGGTGCCCGTGGCGGCGCCGTCGTCCACGCCACGCAAGGGGCCGTAGGCCGTCTCGCGCAACTCGGGGCCGCCGCCGCCCGAGCCGCCGCAGGCCGCGAGCCACAAAGCCATTGAAGCCACGGCCAGGCGTATGCCGCCAGCCATCCACCGCTGTCCTGTGCACATGCTTGTCTCCTATGATTTTGGGGTTTCCCGTATGGGCCGTGCCCGGCCCTTGGGCCACACTGCGCAGTCGTTCGCCGCGCTGCAAAAATTCTAGGAACAGCGCGCCCGCACGCCGCTATCGCAACCAAGCCAAAAAAGTGACTTCAGAACGCAAAAGGCGCCCCGGACGGCCCAGGAAAACCCGGCCATGACAACGCAGCGCAGCAGCTCCGCCGCATGGGTGCGGGGCATCCTGGACATGATGGCCGCCGAGGGGCTGGCCGTGGAAAGGCTGAGTGAGGAGGCCAACATCGACCTTGCCGCACTGCAGCATTCGCAGACCCGCATCGATGTGGACCGCGTGAGCCGGCTGTGGGAGCTGGCAGTGGCGCAGTCGGCCAATCCCACGCTGGGCCTGGACCGGCAGCTGGCCGCGCGCCACGGCAACATCGACCTGGTGGGCTACTCGCTGGCTTCGAGCCCGCACCTGCTGGCGGGCTTTCGTGACCTGGAGCGCCACATGGCCGTGATCTCGGACGCCACCGCCTTCACGCTGGAGCGCGATGCGCGCGGCCACTGGCTGTCCATACACCACATCGGCGCCACGCGCGCCGTGCCGCGCCAGCGCGTGGAGTTCGCCGTGCTCACGCTGCTGGTGCTGTGCAGCTGGCTGACGCGGCGCGAAGTCCAGCCGCTGGCCGTGGAATTCATGGCCCAGGCGCCCTCGCCTCTGCACGAGGCCCGCTACCGACAGGCCTTCGGCCTGCTGCCGCGCTTTGGCGAGCGCGCCAACCGCTTCCTGCTGTCGCAAGACGACCTGCTCGCGCCCATCCCGACGCACAACCCCGAACTGCTGGCCCTGCACGAAAAACTGGTCGAGTCCGAGCTGGATCAGCTGGGCCAGGCCGGCGTGGGCGCCCGCGTGCGCCATGAGATTGCGCGCCTGCTGCCCCAGGGCGAGCCGCGCCGCGAGGAAGTGGCCGCAGTGCTGGGCCTGACCGACCGTACCTTGCAGCGCCGCCTGCAGGCCGAGAGCACCAGCTACCAGCAATTGCTGGATGACACCCGCCGCGAGCTGGCCCGGCAGTACCTGGGCGAGCCGCGCCACAGCCTGGCCGAGGTGGCCGACCTGCTGGGCTTCGTGGACCAGAGCAACCTCTTTCGCGCCTGCCGCCGATGGTTCGGCATGCCGCCGGGCCAGTACCGGCAGCAACTGCGTGCGTGAATGCATGCGGTGAATGCGCGCATGAACCTTGCGTCCCACGGGGCATAGGCGCTGGGGGACAATTCCCGCATGAACCTGCACGCTGCCGCCGAAGGCCGGGCTCCGGCGACCTCCCCGCGCCTTCCCATCTCCTGGCAGGATGGCTTTGCCGCCCTGGGCCCCGACTTCTTCACCCATCTGCGCCCCACGCCGCTGCCCGAGCCGCACTGGATCGCCACCAGCACCGGCACTGCCGAGCTGCTGGGCCTGGACCCGCAATGGCTGGCCTGCGATGAGGCCCTGCAGGCGCTCACCGGCAATGCCGTGCTGCCCGGCAGCCATCCGCTGGCCAGCGTCTACAGCGGCCACCAGTTCGGTGTCTGGGCCGGCCAGCTCGGCGACGGCCGTGCCATCTTGCTGGGCGAGACCGCCTCGGGCCAGGAAATCCAGCTCAAGGGCGCGGGCCGCACGCCCTACTCGCGCATGGGCGACGGGCGCGCCGTGCTGCGCTCTTCCATCCGCGAGTTCCTGTGCAGCGAGGCCATGCACGCCCTGGGCATTCCCACCACGCGCGCGCTGAGCGTGACCGGATCGCCCGCCCCCATTCGCCGCGAAGAGATCGAGACCGCCGCCGTGGTGGCGCGCGTGGCGCCCAGCTTCATACGCTTTGGCCACTTCGAGCACTTTGCGGCGCGCGACCAGATGGCGCCGCTGCGCCAGCTGGCCGACTACGTGATCGACCGCTACTACCCCGAATGCCGCACGGCCGAGGCACTGGCCGGCAACGCCTACGCCAACTTCCTGCAGGCCGTGAGCGAGCGCACGGCGCGGCTGCTGGCGCACTGGCAGGCGGTGGGCTTTTGCCATGGCGTGATGAACACGGACAACATGAGCATCCTGGGACTGACCATCGACTACGGTCCCTTCCAGTTCCTCGATGCCTTCGACCCCGGCCATATCTGCAACCACAGCGACACCCAGGGCCGCTACGCCTTCAACCGCCAGCCCCAGGTCGCGTACTGGAACCTGTACTGCCTGGGCCAGGCCCTGCTGCCGCTGATCGGCGAAGAGGAGCTGACCATTGCGGCGCTGGAGTCGTACAAGCAGGTGTTTCCGCAGGCCTATGGCTCTCTCATGCTGCGCAAGCTGGGCCTGCCCGAAGATGCTCCCGGCACGCCGCCTGCCGAGGCGCGCTTTGCCGCCCTGGTGAACCCGCTGCTGCAGCTCATGGCCGACAACGCCGTGGACTACACCATCTTCTTCAGCCGCCTGACCGATGCCGTGGCCACTGCCGGCGGCACCGAGCCCGACCTGGAGCCCGTGCGCGACCTGGTGCTGGACCGGCCCGCCTTCGACGCCTGGGCGGCAGGCTACGTACGGCAGCTTGCGACCGTGGATGGCACGGCAGCGGCCGCGCTGATGCAAGAATCGAATCCGCGCTTCGTGCTGCGCAACCACCTGGGAGAAATCACCATCCGCGCAGCCAAGGCGGGCGACTTCACCGCGGTGCGCCAGCTGCTGGCCGTGCTGCAGACCCCGTTCGCACCCCACGCCGAGCATGCCGAATGGGCAGGCTTCCCGCCCGACTGGGCTTCCTCCATCGAGATCAGCTGTTCATCATGAGCTTTCCCATCCACAAGACCGAGCAGGAATGGCAGGCCGAGCTGCAGGCCAAGGGCGCCGAGCCCGCCGCCTTCCAGGTGACGCGCCACGCGGCCACCGAGCGCCCCTTCACAGGCCGCTATGAGCAGTTCTGGGCCGATGGCAGCTACCACTGCATCTGCTGCGGCGCCAAGCTGTTCGACTCCGATAGCAAGTTCGACGCCGGCTGCGGCTGGCCCAGCTTCGACCGCGCCATCCCAGGCGCCATCACCGAAATCGTGGACCGCAGCCATGGCATGGTGCGCACCGAGACTGTCTGCAGCCAGTGCGGCGCCCACCTCGGCCATGTGTTCCCCGATGGTCCCTCCGACACAGGGCTGCGCTACTGCATGAATTCCGCGTCGCTGGAATTCGAGCCACCCAAGGCCTAGGCCCCAGGCCCGCAAAAACCCCAGCCGGCGCGGCCCTGCATCGATGCCGGGCCGCGCCGGCTGCGCCACAATGCGCCTGCCAAGCGCTCAGGCACCATGCCTGACTCCAAGCCCATCGAAATCTTCCAATGAAGTTACTGATCGACTTTTTCCCCATCATCCTGTTCTTCGTCGCCTTCAAGGTCTGGGGCATCTACACGGCCACGGCCGTGGCCATCGTCGCCACCATCGCGCAGATCGCCTACCTGCGCGTGCGCCATGGCAAGGTCGAGCCCATGCAATGGGTCAGCCTGGGCGTGATCGTGCTGTTCGGCGGCGCCACCTTGCTCGCCCACAACGACACCTTCATCAAGTGGAAGCCCACGGTGCTGTACTGGCTCATGGGCGGCGCCCTGGTGATTGGCCAGCTGGTATTTCGCAAGAACCTGCTGCGCTCCGTCATGGGCGCGCAACTGCAACTGCCGGACAACGCCTGGCGCACCATGAACTGGAGCTGGGCAGCCTTCTTCGCGGTGATGGGCGCGCTCAACCTGGTCATCGCCTACCGCTTCGACACCGACACCTGGGTCAACTTCAAGCTGTTCGGCGGCATGGGGCTGATGCTGGTCTTCGTGATCGGACAGGCCATCTACATGAGCCGCTTCATGCAGGAAGACAAGGGCGAGGCAGCCACCGCCACGCCCGACGCCCTGCCCCCGTCCGGCGTGCAACAGGACAAGCAGCCATGAGCGCACCCGCCCATCCGCTGCCCATCACCGCCGAAGCCATGCAGGCCGTGCTGCGCGAGCGCCTCGCCCCCGATCACCTGGAAGTGATCGACGAAAGCCACCAGCACGCCGGCCATGTGGGAGCCAACGGCACCGGCTTCGGCACGCATTTCCGCGTGCGCATTGCGTCACCTTTGTTTCAAGGCAAGCCGCGCGTGGCACGCCACCGCCTTGTGTATGATGCGCTGCAAGAATTCATTGACCAGGGCGCTCACGCCATCGCCATCGAGGTTCTTTGAACTTTTACAGGCTCCGAAGATTCGGAGCCTGTTGCGTATCCACGCTATAGAATCAATTTTTCCTTCATCTCTGGAATTCGCATGAAAAAACAGCTTCTGACCAGCCTGGTGACTGCCGCCGTGCTGAGCACCGCAGCCCTGTCCGCCTCGGCCCAGAACATCGCCGTCGTCAACGGCAAGGCTGTGCCCAAGGCACGCGCCGAAGTGCTCAAGCAGCAGATCGAGCAAAGCGGCCGCCCCGTCACGCCCGAGATGGAAGGGCAGATCAAGGAAGAAGTCATCGCCCGCGAGATCTTCATGCAGGAAGCCAACAAGCGCGGCCTGGCCAACAGCGAAGCCTACAAGCAGCAGTTGGAACTGGCCCGCCAGACCATCCTGATCCGTTCGCTGTTCGAAGACTTCCAGAAGAAGAACCCCGTGACCGACGCCGAAGCCAAGGCCGAGTACGACAAGGCCGTCGCTGCCAACAGCGGCAAGGAATACAAGGCCAGCCACATCCTGGTCGAGTCGGAAGACCGCGCCAAGGCCATCATTGCCGAGATCAAGGCCGGCAAGAAGTTCGAAGACATCGCCAAGAAGGAGTCCAAGGACCCCGGATCCGGCGCTCGTGGCGGTGACCTCGACTGGGCCAACCCCGGCAACTACGTGCCCGAGTTCTCCGAAGCCCTGATCAAGCTCGAAAAGGGCGGCATGACACAGGAGCCGGTCAAGAGCCAGTTCGGCTACCACATCATCCGCCAGGACGACGTGCGCCAGGCCGAACTGCCCAAGTTCGAGGAAGTCAAGCCCCAGATCGTGCAGCAGCTGCAACAGCAAAAGCTGGCGCAATTCCAGGAATCGCTGCGCGAAAAGGCCAAGATCCAGTAAGATGCTTGCGTGTCGGCGGTTTTTGCCGTCGGCCTGACCATCACCAGCCCGCCTTGTGCGGGCTCTTTTTTTGCCCCAGGCAAGGTGGCCGCCAAAGAAAAAAGCTGCCCCTGGGGGCAGCCCGATTCAAGCCTGATTCATCCTGTCCCGGCGTCCCGGCGTCCCGGCGCCCACGGCACCGGAGACCAGGCCATCGTGCTTCTCAGAACTGGTAGAGCGCGGTCAATCTGACCGTGCGACCCTCTCCGTACTCCACGGCCGAGGAACGCGACTGCTCGCCCAGGCGCTGGCGCACGCCGGCCACATAGGCCTTGTTGCCGATGTTGTCGAGATTGAGCCGGAGCTTCCATTGGCGGTTGAGTTCATAGCCGACCATGGCGCTGTGCACCCAGTAAGCGGACAGCTTGCCGTCGCCGGCCGAGGTGACATTGCGCGTGCCGACGAAGCGCGCGCCATAGCCCACCGTCCAGCCCTGCGGCAACGCATAGGTGGTCCACAGGTTCAGCGAATGGCGCGGCGTATTGCCCAGCGCCTGGCCCACACGCGCAGGCTCGTTCAATGACTTGAGGGTCTTGCTGGCCATGAAGGTGTAGTTGGCGAAGAGGTCCCATTGCGGAGTCACCTTGCCTGCAGCCCCGAGTTCCAGCCCCCGCACGCGCTGCTCACCGGCCAGCAGATAGCTGCCATCGGCCATCTGCTCTCGGGCATTGGTCTTGTCCACCTGGAACAGCGCGGCTGTCAGCGCCAGCTGGCCGTCTCGCACATCCCACTTGGTTCCCAGCTCCAGACTGGTGTTCTTCTCGGGCGCCAGCGAGGCCGTGGCCGCATCCAGGCCCGAGCCCGTGGAGACCAGGAATTCGGCGGAAGGGTTGAAGGCCGTGCCGTAGGCCAGGTAGATGCGGCCGTTGTCGGCGGGCTTGAAGCTCAGGGCCGTGCGGCCGCTGAGCCGGCCGTCGGAGCTGTCCACCGCGGTGCGCACGCCAGCGGCCGTTGTGGCGTTGGAGCGCCCGTCGATCCAGTCATAGCGCAGGCCCAGGTTCAGATCCCAGCGCGGACCCAGCGCAATGGAGTCGGTGGCATACAGCGCGCGGGTGTCCAGGCGGGTCTCGTTCCTTCCGCTGTTTTGCAAGTCCGTCGTGCCCGTCCAGTATCCGGGCGGACGGGCCAGCGGATAGCCGCCGGCCGGGAACTGCCGGTTGATGTTGTAGGAAGAGGTGGTGCGGTCATAGGTCTCGCGTGCGATCTCGAAGCCCGTGATCAGCGTATGCCCCAGCACGCCTGTGTCGAAGCGCTGGGTCAGGTTGGTCTGGTTGATCCACAGGGTGGTGGCCGCATCGCGGCCATAGGCCTGGGGCCCTGCGGGCCGGTAGTAGCCAGGCTGCATGCCCCGGAGATCGACATGCGAGGCAGAGATCACGGTATCGCGGCTAAGCCGCGAGTAGCGCGAGAGGTTCTGCAGCTTGGCGCCCGAGGCGAAGTCATGCTCGATCTTCGCGGTCAGGGCATCCTGGCCGATCTTTTCCCGATCAAGGTTGCGCCAGCCGAAATAGGCATTGCGCGAGACGCCATCGAGCATCTTGCCGCGAAAGGCCGGCACGCCATAGTCGGGAAGATTGTCATCGCTCTGATGGAAGAAGCCGAGGGTCAGGCGCGTGGGCGAATTCAGCCCCAGGGCCAGCGAGGGCGCCACGCCCCAGCGCCGCTTGAAGATGGTGTCGCGCCCGGCCACGTCGCTGTCATGGCCCATGAGGTTCAGGCGCATGGCGGCCTTGCCGCCAGCCAGCACCCTGTTGGCGTCGAGCGTGACGCGCCGGTAGCTGCCCGTGCCCAGGCCAGCGTCGGCCTCGGTGAAGTCATGGGCCTTGGGCTGCTTGCTGATCATGTTGATGCTGCCGCCCGAGGTGCCCGCGCCGCCGAAGACCGAGTTGGGTCCCTTGATGACCTCGACGGATTGCGTGTTGAAGAGATCGCTTCGGCTCTTCTGCCCGCTGTCGCGCAGCCCGTCGATCTGCAGGTTGGCGTTGGCGCTGAAGCCGCGGATGTTGATGCTGTCGCCCGAGCCTGCACCGCCCTCGCCCGCATTGAAGGTGATGCCGGATACATTGGACAGCGCCTGCTGCAGGCTCAGGGCGTTTTGCTCCTGCAGCACCTGCCCGGGCACCACGGTGATGGTCTGCGGCACATCCAGCAGCGGCTTGGCGTATTTGGCCGATTCGGATGCCTCGGTGCGCGAGCCGGTGGAGCGCTGCCCGGAGACGGTCAAGGGCGCCAACTGCACCTGACGCTCATCGGCAGTGGCGTCCTGCGCATAAGCGGGCGTGACCAGCGCCGCAGCGAACACCGAAAAAAGGCACGACTGGGGGCCGGAGACGAAGGGTCGAGATAGCAAATGTGCTGTGCGCATGGCAAAGATCCACGTTGAAAATGGGAATCATTTGCAACGCAGCCTTTCCAAAGCAATCAGACCCGTCTGAATCTGGCGCATCACCCCTGGTTTCAGGCGTTTTCGCTTGCGCCGATCAGCGCGCTCCAGCCTCCTGCAACAGGCGCTCCACCTCATGCTGGCTGCGCTGGCGGGCGTGGACGACGGCGGTCACGCCATCCTTGTCGGGCAGATTGAGATCGGCCCTGGCCGCGATCAGCTGGCGGACGATGTCCTGGTAGCGCGGGCCTCCGTCGCCCAGCAAAACGGCTTCGAGCAGGCAGGTCCAGCCCAGCCGGTTCACATGGTCGGCCCGTACACCGGCGGCCAGCAGGGCCTGCACGGTATCGACATGGCCGCGCTCGCAGGCCGGGATCAGCGCCGTGCCGCCGTAGCGGTTGGTGCTTTGCAGATCGGCGCCGTACGACAGCGTCATGCGCAGTATCTCCAGGCGGCCCAGGGCACCGGCCAGCAGATAGGCACTGTCCTGCAGGTCATTCTTGAGATTGGGGTTGGCCCCATGGACCAGCAGCGAGCGCGCGACCTCGACATGGTTGCCGCGCACGGCCAGCAGCAGCGGCGTATTGCCCTGCCGGTCACGCACATCGACAGGTGCGCCGCGCTTGAGCCAGTCGCGTACCTGCAGCGCCTCGCCGGCCTGGGCGGCCGCCAGCAGCGCGGGGCCGAATTCCGGGCGATTCACCGCACCCTCCTGCGCCCTGGCCGCATCGCGGCCCTCAGCGGCTGTGGCCACAGCCTGCGCCTCCTGCGCCTGCGTCTCTTGTCCCTGCGCATCCGCCAGTCCCGCGGCAAGACAGGCCGTCAGGATTGCAGCGTGCCGGACATGGGCGCCGGATCGGGAAACAGCATGGTGCATACAAGCCCTCCTGGAAAACACGGTTGTGCGGCAAGCGTAAGGCAAGCTTGCCCGGTTGCGCATGAAGCCGGGGCGTCGCACGTCAGTTTCATTCAGGAACTATAGCTACATCGCCTGATCCCACGCGCTTTCCCCGGGCTCGCGCCGGAAAGTCTCCGCGCGCCAGCCTTTCTCAAACGAAAGGAGACCTGTTCCCGTGTCTTGCAACAAAAGCCGTGCCGCCCGCTGGCTGGCCACAGCCGCCACCGCCCTCGCCGTCCTCACCACCACCCTGGCCCCTGCCGCCGCCCATGCGCGCGAGTTCGTCAGCGTCAAGGGATCCAGCGTCAATGTGCGGCAGCAGCCCACCACGCGCTCGGCCACGCTGTGGGAACTGGGCAAGGGCTATCCGCTGCAGGTGGTGCAGCGCAAGGGCCAGTGGCTGCGCGTCAGGGACAACGAGAGCACGCTGGGCTGGGTGCATGCGCCGCTGACCGGCAAGACCCCGCACATGGTGGTGACCGGGCGCACCGCCAATCTGCGCGCAGGCCCGGGCCAGAAACACCGCGTGGTGGGCAAGCTGGCTGAGCTGGAGGTGGTGCGCACGCTCAAGAAGCAGGGCTCCTGGGCCCATGTCCAGCGCGACAACGGCCAAAAGGGCTGGGTGGCGCGCAGCCTGACCTGGGGCTGGTGACCTGGGCTGATTACCTGGACGTCTGGCTGGACGTTCAGCCGTTGACCACGACCTGCGCGCGCGGCGCATAGCCGTGGTTCAGCGGACCGTGGCCGGCGCCCGTGAACACATCGGCACCGGCCGCAATCGCGCCCAGGATGTACTCGCGCGCCTGGGCCACGGCCGTCTCCAGCGGCAGGCCCAGCGCCAGGTGCGAGGCAATCGCCGAAGACAGCGTGCAGCCCGTGCCGTGCCCGTTGTGCGTGGCAATGCGCTGCGACTGCAGGCGCAGCCGCTGGCCGTTGCCATGGCCCAGCAGGTCTACCACCAGATCGCCGGACAGATGCCCGCCCTTGAGCAATGCGGCCGGCGCGCCCAGCGCCAGGAGTTCCTGCACGGCGCCGTCCAGTGCGTCTATGCCATCAATGGAGTGGCCCAGCAGCAGCGCCGCCTCGTCCAGATTGGGCGTGACCACGGTGGCCAGGGGGAACAGTTCGCGCACCAGCACGGAGGCGGTTTCCGGCGCGATCAGCCGGTCGCCGCTGGTGGCCACCATCACGGGGTCGAGCACCACGTTGCGCAGCTGGTGGCGGCGGATGGCATCGGCCACCACCTGCACCACCTCGGGCGTGGCCAGCATGCCGATCTTGACGGCGTCGGCGCCGATGTCCTCGACCACGGCGTCGATCTGGCCGCGCAGTATGTCCACGGGAATGCCGTGGATGCCGCTGACGCCCAGCGTGTTCTGCACGGTGATGGCCGTGATTGCCGTCATGCCGTAGCAGCCCAGGGCGCTGCAGGTCTTGAGGTCGGCCTGTATGCCGGCGCCGCCACCGCTGTCGGAGCCCGCGATGATGAGCACGCGGGCATAGCGCTTGCGCGCGGCGGGAGCCGGTTCGGGGGATGCGGCGGTCGAAGGGGAGTGGTCGGCAGTCATGGGCGAAAATTATCACCCATGCGCATGGTCAATACCGGCAGCTGCGGGATGTGCTGTAATGCCTGCTGACGGACGAAACAGGGGTGTCCCGTCGGTGAAACAGGGCCTGGCCCGCCTCATCGATGCGTGACTGAGAAACACCCTGGGGCCCCGGGGCGACCAGCCCCCTGCCGCACAAGCCTGCACCACAGGCACCTTGCCGCGCAGCGCCCCTGCACCCGATCCAGGTCATGCTGGCGTGGGGAGTTTCAATCAATCGGGGTGGTACGCCGCGTTTTGTCCAGCACATGCCCTGTGCGCGGACAGCCGGCCGGCAGTCCCACGGGCATGGGCGCACTTGACCACCAGATGCACATGTCCGTTCTACAAGCTTCTTCCCGCATCGCCATTCTGGGCGGCGGCCTCATGGGCCGGCTGCTGGCATTGGCGCTGGCCCGTCGCGGCCACGGCATTGCCGTATACGACGCCCACGGCCCCGAAGGCGATGGCGCAGCGGCCCGCGTGGCAGCCGCCATGCTCGCGCCCCTGGCCGAATCGGCCATCACCGAGCCCGGCGTGGTGCGCATGGGCCAGCACGGCCTGACGCGCTGGCCCGAACTGCTGGCCCAGCTCGATGCGCCCGTGTTCTTCCAGCAAAACGGCACCCTTATCCTCTGGCACCGCCAGGACGCGGGCGATGCCCAGCGCTTTTTCGGCCTGCTGGAGAAAAACCGCCGCATCAACCCCAGCCTTCCCGCGCTGCAGCCGCTGGCCGACCAGGCCCTGCACGACTGCGAGCCCGCGCTTGAGCGGCGCTTCGCCCAGGCCATGTACCTGCAGGGCGAAGGCCAGCTCGACAACCGCCAGCTGCTGGCCGCGCTCCACGCCACGCTGACCCGCCTGGGCGTGGAGCAGCACTGGAACCAGCCGCGCGAGCTGGCCGACTTCCGTCCCGGCACGCCGGGCCAGCCCGACTGGGTGCTGGACTGCCGGGGCCTGGGCGCACGCGGCCAGTGGCCTGCGCTGCGCGGCGTGCGCGGCGAGGTGGTGCGCATCCATGCGCCCGAGGTCACGCTGCAGCGGCCCACGCGCCTGATCCATCCGCGCTATCCGATCTACATTGCGCCCAAGGAGGACCACCTCTTCGTCATCGGCGCTACCGAGATCGAGTCCGACGACATGTCGCCGGCCAGCGTGCGCTCCACGCTGGAGCTGCTGAGTGCCGCCTACACCGTGCATCCGGGTTTTGCCGAGGGCCGTATCGTCGAGATCGCCACCCAGTGCCGCCCCACCCTGCCCGACAATCTGCCGGCCGTGCGCTGGAGCGCGCCGCGCGTGATGGAGGTCAACGGCCTGTACCGCCATGGCTTCATGATCGCGCCGGCCATGCTGGACGTGGTGCTGGAGCTGCTCGACAGCGGTGATTCCGAACTGGCCCGCCGCTTCGATGTTGCCGTCGAGCATGCGCCATCGCAGCACAAGGCAGCCGCCTGAACGGCACGCACGGCACTTTCACGCACAACAGACCGGACATGCATGCAGGGCCGCCAGCCCCGGCCCTGCCTAAGATCGAACAAGCCTCCGTACCCGCCTTTCGTTTCCCCTCAGCCGCCATGAACATCACTATCAACCAGCAAGCGACCGAACTGAGCGACGGAGCCACCGTGGCCGACGCGCTGGCCCAGCTTGCGCCGCGCCCGCCCTTTGCCGTGGCCATCAACACCGTCTTCGTGCCCAAGGCCCGCTATGCCGAACAGGCGCTGAACGACGGCGACCGCCTCGAAGTGATCTCGCCGGTGACCGGCGGCTGATGCCCCATCCGACTCTCCCATTGCCTCACGCCATGACGACTTCCGCCCCTTCCTCCGACGACAGCTTGGTCCTGTACGGCCAGCGCTTTGACAGCCGCCTGCTGCTGGGCACCTCCCGCTACCCCTCGCCCGCCGTGCTGGAAGCTGCCGTGCAGCGTGCCCGCCCCGCCATGGTCACGGCCTCGCTGCGCCGCCAGGGCAGCAATGCCGCCGAGACCGGTGCCAGCTTCTGGGAATTGCTCAAGAAGCTGGCCGTGCCCGTGCTGCCCAACACGGCCGGCTGCATGACCGTGCAGGAAGCCGTGACCACGGCCCAGATGGCACGCGAAGTCTTCGAGACCCCCTGGATCAAGCTGGAGCTGATCGGCGACGACTACACCCTGCAGCCCGACACGCTGAACCTGGTCGAGGCCGCCTCCATCCTCATCAAGGACGGCTTCCAGGTCCTGCCCTACACCACCGAGGACCTGGTGCTGTGCCAGCGCCTGGTGGATGTGGGCTGCCAGGCCGTCATGCCCTGGGCAGCGCCCATCGGCACGGGCCGCGGCCCCGTCAACCCCTATGCCATGCAGACACTGCGCGAGCGCCTGAAGGTGCCGCTGATCGTGGATGCGGGCCTGGGCCGCCCCTCGCACGCCTGCCAGGTCATGGAATGGGGCTATGACGCCGTGCTGCTGAACACGGCCGTGGCCTTGTCCGAAGATCCCGTCGCCATGGCCGGCGCCTTCGCCGACGCCGTGAACGCCGGCCACGCCGCCCACCGCGCCGGCGCCATGGCCGAGCAATCGGCCGCCCAGCCCAGCACGCCCGTGCTGGGCACGCCGTTCTGGCACCACGGCTGAGGAGACCGGCCATGAGCAACGACTCCATCCAATCCTGGGCAGATGCCATCGTGCGCCTGCACGGCGCCACCTTTGCCCCTGAAGGCTCCGCCCTGCCCTCGCAGCCCGTGCCGCAGGCACAGCGCCAGGAGCCGGCCTATCTTGCGGCGCTGCAGGCCTGCAGCGCCCTGGGTTTCATCGCCATCGATGCCGAGACGCTGGCCAGCGCCTGGCAGGCGCAGACGCTGCGCAGGGGCCGCTTCGAGGCCACGCTATGGCCCGACGATCCGCGCGACTTCGGCCTGGAGGGCGCCGATCCCGCACTGGCCTTCCCGGAGTGCCCAAGGTCCCTGGGCCTTTACGGCGTGCTGCCCGATGCGCAATGGGTGGGCCGCATGGCCCGCGCCGGTGTGCCCACCGTGCAGCTGCGCTTCAAGTCCGAGGACCGCGACGCCATCGCGCGCGAAGTGCGCGCCGCCGTGGCCGCCGTGGAAGGCACGGGCGCCCTGCTCTTCATCAACGACCACTGGCGCGAGGCCATCGATGCCGGCGCCTATGGCGTGCATGTGGGCCAGGAAGACCTGGACGCGCTGGCCGGCGCCGACCTGCAGGCCATCCACGCCTCGGGCCTGCGCCTGGGCGTGAGCACGCATGGCTATGCCGAAATGGTGCGCGCCCATGCCGTGCAGCCCAGCTACATCGCGCTGGGCGCCGTCTTTCCCACCACGCTCAAGAAAATGGCCACGGCTCCGCAGGGCCTGGCGCGCCTGGGCGCCTATGTGCGGCTGATGCAGCGCTATCCGCTGGTGGCCATCGGCGGCATCTCGGCCGACCAGTTCCCGGCCGTGCGCGCCACGGGCGTGGGCTCGGTGGCCGTGGTGCGGGCACTGGTCAATGCCGAGGACCCGGAAGCGGCGGCGCAGCAGTTGCTTGCCAGCATGCAGGCTGCGAACTGAGCCTTTGCGGGACCACACATCAAAAAAGGGAGCATCTGCTCCCTTTTTTGCATGTGCACCTGGCTCAGTCCTTGGACGGCTCCTTGCCTTCACCCTGCGGCGACGGAGCCTGTGGCGTGGTCCGAAAGGCCGGGTCGGTCTCGCGCGACAGCAGCATGTCCACCGAGCGGCTCAAGGGCTCGTCCAGGCCGCGGTGATCGCGAAGGGTTTCGGGCGGTTGCAGCTCCCAGTTCTCCAGCGCCAGATCCATGCTCAGCGGCGCCTTGAGATTGTGCTCGCTGAAGCCCACGGGGCCTGAGCCGGGCGCCGACAGCACCACGGGCGGAAAGCGCGAAGGCACGTCCACCGTGGGCAGTTCATCCTCGCCCAGCGCGGTGAGGTCTATGTCCAGCAGCGGTGCCGCCGCATCGTGGATGAAGGACGGCGTCTCGCTCAGCGGAACGGCACGCACCTGGCCGGCAGGCAGCTGGCCTGCCTGATCCAGGTCGAAGTCCAGCGGCTGCATTTCAAACTGCAGCGGCGCGGACAGGGAGTCCGGCGCGCGGCTGTCGGCAGCCTTCTCACCGGCTGTACCGGAGACCGTGGACAGCGCCTGTGTGTCCATGGGCGTGAACTCCAGGCCCGGATCCTGCGGCGACAGGGAAGAGGCAGCCTGCTGCGGTGCGGCCTCTACCGGAGGCGGTTGCAGCTCGGCCATCCAATCCACATCCATGAAGGCGGCAGCGGCGGCCGGTGCGGGAGCGGGTTCCGCGGCCGATGCGAGGACGGCTGCGCCGGCCGTGGCTGCGCCGGCTGCGGCCGTGCCCGCCACCATGCGCGGCGTGGTGCGCTCGCGCGGGCCGGGCTCGCCGCGCGTTCCGGCGGGCGAGGTGCGCGCGATGGACAGCAGCAGCAGCAGGTCATCGAAAGCGGCCAGGTCGAAGGGGGCTGGCGCATCGGGGTCGGGTGCACCGTCCTGCTTGAACAGGTAGTGCGCCAGGCAGTCCTCGACTTCGTCCACAGGCCACAGCGCCTCGATGCGTGCCAGCTGCTCGGGATAGCCCTGCAGCAGGCTGCTGCCTTTGTCGGTGAAGCCCGGCATGGCCGGCACGCGGGCGTTGAAATGCTTGGCAAAGCGGGCGCGCAGCTGGTCGAAGTCGTCTCGGCGGCTCAGCGTGTAGTACAGGTGCAGCAGCTCCAGATAGGCCAGCGGCGAGGAATCCTCATGCGTGGCGATGTGCGAGCGCAGCAGCTCGATGGCCTGCTGGTGCTCGCCCACCGAGATGAAGAATTCCGCCTGCTGCTGCACGTCGAACATTTCGCCGGGCTGCACCATGCGCCGGGCCTTGATGGCCTCGGGCGCAGGCGAGCGCGCTGCGGTCTTCTCGCCCTCTGGCTCGGGCAGCTCGGCCTGCACGGACACAGGCACGGGAATGGTGGCCGGGCCGAAATCGCCGGGGTCCACGTCCTCATGCAGCTCGTACGTCACGCCAGGGCGCATCTGCGCGCCGCGCTGCACATAGGGCGAGGCCAGGGTATCCGGGCCACGGCGATCATCCGGCGACGGCGCAGGCCGGTGTTCACGCAGGCTGGGTGCCATGGGCCGCGTGGGCCGATGGGGGTCCAGGGAATGCGGCAGGGTGTTGATCCCGTCATCGTGCGAATGCGGCGGGCTCGACGGCACGGGGTCCTGCGACGAACGCTCCACCGATTCCCGCCAGGCATCCGGCTCGCGCGAGAACAGCGAGGCGCCCGAGCGCATTTTCCAGGCCATCCATGCGATCACGGCCACGGCGGCGATCAGCGCCAGCAGCAGCGCATTGAACAGCCACGACGAGCCGCCCGACTCCTGGCGCATGGCCTCCAGTTCGGCCCGTAGCTGGGCCAGTTGCCCACGGTCGGCGGTGTCGCGCTTCTTGAAGGCCGCCATTTCGGCCTCCAGCGCCTGCACGCGCTTGTTGGCCTCGGCCAGCTGCTCGCTGCCCGCATCGAACATGGGAGCCGCAGATGCGGCGCCGCCTTCGGGTGTCCCGGGTGTTCCGGCTGCGCCAGCGGCGCCCGGGGTGCCGCCCGTGCCCAGCCATTCCTCCACCGGCTCCATGCGCAGGCGCGGTTCTATGCGCAGGCCCGCCTGCAACTGCCCGGCCTGGGCCTGGGCGGTCACGCCCACGGGCGGCCTGGATTTCTCGGCCGCCGCCTTGGGTTTGGCCTGGGGCCTTGGCTGTGTCTTTGGCTTGGACTGGGGTTTCGGTTCCTTGGCAACGGGCACCGCTGCGGGCCTGGAATCGGCCCGGGCGCTGCGGCCAGCGGCCGGGCGGGAGGAAGTCGAAGATGGGTCGGAAGCGGCGCCCGCTGCACCTGCAGCACCTGCTGCACCGGCACCCGCGGCCGCCAGCGCCGGCTGGGCTGCCGCCAGTTCCCGCACATTGATGGGCTGATTGCCCGTGGCATCCACCGACTCGGGCAGCTGCGCCAGCAGCGTATAGCTGCGGCTGATGCCGCCGCCTTCGCAGCCGGCCCAGAGCTTGAGCGTCACCACGGGCTCGTCCACCGTGTAGCTGGCCTGCACACGAACGGCCTTGCCCGATGTGGTCGGGCTGACGCGCACACGCGAGGATTCGATGGGCCTGTCACCGGCCAGCAGCTCGGCGCGCACGCAGGAGCTGCCGGCGTCATTTCCGCTATCGGGCTGCAAGCCCACCACCAGGTCGAACGGAGCGCCCAGCACCACGTTGCCCCGGGGACTGCCCAACGACAATGCGGACGCGTTCCAGGCCATGGAGGACAGGGCGACGCCGAGAATGGTGCTACAAATTCTCACATCAGCCTTTCTTTGAACGCTTGCATTTTTGCATAGACACCTGTAGGACACCTCCTCTATGTACATGATCCAAAACAACATTTCTCCTATCAGGAACGTCGGATTGATAGGCGCAGGCATCATGGGGCAAGGCATTGCCCAGCTGGCCGCCCAGGCAGGCGCCGGCGTGCTGCTGCAGGACGCTCGCCCGGGCGCTGCCGCGCAAGCGCAGCAACAGCTGTTTGCGCTGTGGGACCTGCTTGAGAAGAAACAAAAAATAACAAGTGAGCAGGCCGCAGATTGCAAGGCCCGGGTGACGGTGGCGGACGGTCTCGATGCGTTCAGGAACTGCGACCTGGTGATCGAGGCCATCGTCGAGCGCATGGACGCCAAGCAGGCGCTGCTGCGCGAGCTGGAGGCCATCGTTGCGCCCGGGACCCTCATCGCCAGCAATACCTCGGCCCTGTCCATCACCACGCTGGCCACGGCGCTCAAGCACCCGCAGCGCTTTGCCGGCTTTCACTTCTTCAACCCGGCGCCGCTGATGAAGGTGGTGGAGATCGTGCGCGGCCTGGCCACGGACGAGGCCACCTGCGCCACGCTGGCGCAGTTCGCGCGCAGCTTCGGCCACACGCCCGTGCGCGCGCAGGACACGCCGGGCTTTCTGGTCAACCACCTGGGCCGCGGCTATGTGACCGAGGCGCTGCGCATCGTGCAGGAAGGCATTGCCGACTTCGCCACCATCGACCGCATCCTGCGCGAGCAGGTGGGCTTCAAGCTCGGCCCGTTCGAGCTGATGGATCTCACCGGCCTGGATGTCACCCATGCCGTGATGGAGCACATCTACCACCAGTACTACCAGGAGCCGCGCTACCGCCCCAGCCCCATTGCCGCGCAGCGCGTGGCGGCCGGCCTGCTGGGCCGCAAGACCGGCCAGGGCTTTTACCGCTATGCCGAAGGCCGCGCCGAGCAGCCTGCCGAGCCTGCCGTGCCGCAGGTGCAGACGCTGCCACCGGTCTGGGTGTCGGCACGCGCGGCCCGGCGCAACGAGATCTACCAGTTGCTCAAGAGCCTGGGCGCGCGCATTGAAACCGCGCAGGCACCGACCGAGCAGGCCTTGATCCTGGTGGCGCCGCTGGGCCTGGACGTGACCACGGTGGCTGCCGTGGAGCGGCTGGACTGCACGCGCACCATGGGCATCGACATGCTGCTGGCCGACGCCGACACGCGCCGCCGCGTGCTGGCCACCACGCCGGCCACGCGCACCGACATGCGCGACGCCGCCCATGCGCTTTTTGCCAGCGACGGCAAGGCCGTGAGCGTGATCCGCGACAGCGGCGGCTTCGTCACGCAGCGCGTGGTGGGCTCCATCGTCAACATCGCCAGCGACATCTGCCAGCAGGGCATCGGCAGCCCGGCCGACCTGGAAAAGGCCGTGACCCTGGGCCTGGGCTATCCCATGGGCCCGCTGGCCATGGGCGACCGCTGGGGGCCCACCAACATGCTGGAGGTCCTGTTCAACCTGCAGACCGTCTACGGCGATCCGCGCTACCGCCCCAGCCCCTGGCTGCGCCGCCGTGGCGCGCTGGGGCTGAGCCTCACGCACGAGGAGCCATAAGCCCTGCAAAGCCGGCGACCCGATGCACGACGGGTCGCCTTTTTTTCGCCGCCCTGCCCCGTTTTCGGCAGGCCCAGACACCGAAGTGACAGGCCCGCCGGCGGCATGCTGCGCCGCGGCGGTCCCACACGCGACAATGTGACCGTCATCAGTCACGCAAAAGACAGGCCATGGACGACCCGATTCTTACCATCGAAGAACGTGAAGCGATCAATTCCGGTCGCTGGTTTTCATCACTTTCTCCATCGCTTCGGCACGACATTCTTCGATGCGCTTACGTCAAACGGTTCAAAGATGGCACGCTCATCTGCGCACGCGGAGAACCGCCCGAGGAATGGATCGCCTGCGCCCGGGGTGCGGTGCGCGTGAGCTCGACCTCGATCACGGGCAAGCAGATCACGCTGGACTACGTGGAGCCGGGCATCTGGTTCGGCGACGTGGCCATCCTGGACGGGGACAAGCGCACGCACGATGCCTATGCGCACGGCGAGACCACGCTGCTGTGCGTGTCCAAGACCGACTTCAAGAAAATCCTGTCCATGCATGTGGAGTTCTCGGAAGCCATGCTGCGCCTGCATGCACGGCGCATCCGCCAGCTCTACGGCCTGGTCGAGGACCTCAACACCCTGCCGCTGCGCGCGCGCCTGGCCAAGCAGCTGCTGCACCTGGTGCGCAGCTATGGCGTGACCAGCCTGTCGGATGGCAGCGAGATCCGCATCGGCCTGCACCTGGCGCAGGAGGAACTGGCGCAGTTGCTGGGCGCCTCGCGCCAGCGCGTGAACCAGGAACTCAAGGCCATGGAACGCGAGAACGCCATCCGCATCGAGCCGGGCGGCCTGGTGGTCTGCGACCGCGACACGCTGCTGCGCATCGCCGCGCCCGACGCCTGAACCTGCGCGGCTCGCGCCGCGCCCCCTCCCCTTTTCTTGCACCGACCGGACGCTCTCGCCGGCCGGTGCCTTGCCGCGCCCGTGCTGCGCGGCTGTTCCCGTTTGTTGAACCGATTCTCGAACCGATCACAGGACTGACTGCCCCATGAGCACTTTCGACCATTTCGTAGGCACACGCGCCGTCTCCGACCAGCACGCATTCGACGTGCCCGCGCTCACCGCCTGGATGCAGGGCCATGTGCAGGGCTTTGCCGGCCCGCTGCAGGTGGAGATGTTCAAGGGCGGCCAGTCCAACCCCACCTACAAGCTGATCACCCCGGGTCGCAGCTACGTGATGCGCTCCAAGCCCGGCCCCGTGGCCAAGCTGCTGCCCTCGGCCCATGCCATCGAGCGCGAGTTCCGCGTGATGAAGGGCCTGGCCGGCACCGACGTGCCCGTGCCCCACATGTATGCGCTGTGCGAGGACGAGTCCATCATCGGCCGCGCCTTCTACATCATGGAGTGCATGGAAGGCCGCGTGCTCTGGGACCAGTCCCTGCCCGGCATGGAGCCGGCCCAGCGCGCCACCATCTACGACGAGATGAACCGCGTGATCTCGGCCCTGCACACCGTGGACTTCGCGGCCCAGGGTCTGGCCGACTACGGCAAGAGCGGCAACTACTTCGAGCGCCAGATCGGCCGCTGGAGCAAGCAGTACGTGGCCTCGGTCACCCAGCCCATCCCCGAGATGGACCAGCTCATGCAGTGGCTGCCCGCCCACATGCCGGCCAGCGCGCTGGATGCCTCGCGCGTGTCCATCGTGCACGGCGACTTCCGCCTGGACAACCTCATGTTCCACCCCACCGAGCCGCGCGTCATCGCCGTGCTGGACTGGGAGCTGTCCACCCTGGGCCACCCGCTGGCCGACTTCAGCTACCACTGCATGAGCTGGCACATCCCGGCCACGCTGGGCCGGGGCATCGCAGGCAAGGACCTGGCGGCCCTGGGCATTCCCGGCGAAGAGGAATACATCCGCCGCTACTGCGAGCGCACGGGCCTCAAGGACGTGGACACGCTGCGCGCCGACTGGAACTTCTACATGGCCTACAACATGTTCCGCATCGCGGCCATCCTGCAGGGCATCGCCAAGCGCGTGGAGGCCGGCACGGCCTCCAGCGCCCAGGCCAAGGCCTCGGG
Source organism: Delftia sp. (assembly GCF_059499305.1). Taxonomy (NCBI): domain Bacteria; kingdom Pseudomonadati; phylum Pseudomonadota; class Betaproteobacteria; order Burkholderiales; family Comamonadaceae; genus Delftia; species Delftia sp. The sequence continues at coordinate 130,429 of NZ_JCABYI010000004.1, read as the reverse complement.
CGACACGGCCCGGCCCATGGCCGAGCTGGCCTGGTCCTTCGCCCAGCGCAGCTGAGCCATCCAGACCAGCCCCCAACACTCACCGATCACCCCGTTTCCACCACAAGCGACAAGCCAAGAGAAGGAGCGCATCCATGGACTTTGAATATTCGCCCAAGACCAAGGACCTGCAGGAACGCCTGCTGAAGTTCATGGACGAGCACATCTATCCCGGCGAAAAGGACTATGCCGCCGAGATGGAAGCCAACACCGCCGCAGGCAAGCGCTGGACGCCGCTGCAGACCATCGAGAAGCTCAAGGTCAAGGCCCGGGAGCAAGGCCTGTGGAACCTGTTCCTACCCGTGGACAGCGCCGAGGCCGCTGGCTACAAGGGCGGCGGCCTGACCAACCAGGAATACGCGCCGCTGGCCGAGATCATGGGCCGCGTGCCATGGTCCAGCGAGGTGTTCAACTGCTCTGCGCCCGACACCGGCAACATGGAGACCATTGCGCGCTACGGCAGCACCGAACTCAAGGAGCGCTGGCTCAAGCCGCTGCTGGACGGCAAGATCCGCTCGGCCTTCGCCATGACCGAGCCCGAGGTGGCCTCCTCCGACGCCACCAACATCTGCACCCGCATCGAGCGCCAGGGCGACGAGTACGTGATCAACGGCCACAAGTGGTGGATCTCGGGTGCCGGCGATCCGCGCTGCCAGGTCTTCATCACCATGGGCAAGACCGACCCCGATGCGCCCAAGCACTCGCAGCAAAGCATGATCATCGTGCCCGGCGACGCGCCCGGCATCCGCATCGTGCGTCCGCTCAACGTCATGGGCTATGACGATGCGCCGCACGGCCACATGGAGATGTACTTCGAGAACGTGCGCGTGCCCGTGGGCAACATCCTGCTGGGCGAGGGCCGTGGCTTCGAGATCGCCCAGGGCCGCCTTGGCCCCGGCCGCATCCACCACTGCATGCGCCTGATCGGCCTGGCCGAGCGCGCGCTGGAGCTGATGTGCAAGCGCGCCAGCTCGCGCATCGCCTTCGGCAAGAGCGTGGCGCAGCAGACCGTGACGCAGGAACGCATCGCCGAGGCACGCTGCCGCATCGACATGGCGCGCCTGCTCACGCTCAAGGCCGCCTGGCTGATGGACATCGCCGGCAACAAGGTGGCACGCAGCGAGATCGCCATGATCAAGGTGGTGGCCCCCAGCATGGCCTGCCAGGTCATCGACTGGGCCATGCAGGTGCACGGCGGCGGCGGCATGAGCGACGACTTCCCGCTGGCCAGCGCCTACGCCCACGCGCGCACGCTGCGCTTTGCCGACGGCCCGGACGAAGTGCACCGCAACGCCATCGCCAAGTGGGAGCTGGGCAAGTACGGCGCCTACGGCAAGGATGCCGGCGTGCCCATCACGCGCGGCAGCTGAGCAGGCTTCAAGCCTGAGGCCTCAGGCCGCACACCCGGCAGGACCGGGTGGCGGCCCTGGCCCTTCCCTCTCAGCCAGGTGGCAATGCCTCCTGGCTTTTTTGTGCCTGCCTTTCCGGCATTTCAGCGCCCATGGCAGGCGTCTCCCACCCCCCGCCCAGCGCGCGGTACAGCGCCACGCGCGCCTGCAGCTGCAGCAGGCGCTGCAGCACGGCCTCGTCCTGGGCCGCGTACAGCGTGGTCTGGGCCTGCAGCAGGGACAGCAGGCTTTCCGCCCCGGCCTTGTACCGCAGCTCGGCCAGCGACACGGCCTGGCGGGCCTGGGCCAGCACCTCGGCCTGGGCCTCGGCCTGGGCCTTCAGGCCGTGGACGGCGTTGAGCGCCAGGTCCACATCGCCATAGGCCGCGACGATGGACTTGTAATAGCCGGCCAGCAGCTCCTCGCGCCGGGCCTGGGCGCCATCGCGCTCGGCCACCAGACGACCGCCGTCGAAGATGGGGCCGGCGAGGCCGGCCAGCAGCGAATAGACCGGCTCGCGCAGCCAGTCGCTGGCGCGCCCAGCGCTGGTGCCTGCACTGCCCGTGAGGGTCAGCCGGGGCCACAGCGCCGCGCGGGCGGCCTGCAGGTTGGCGCTGGCGGCGGTCAGTTGCGCCTCAGCACTGGCAATGTCAGGGCGGCGCTGCAGCAGCTGCGTGGGCAGGCCTGCGCCGATCTCGGGCAGCTGCAGGGCCTGCAGCGAATCCGTGGCCAGCGCGGGGCGGCGGGCCTGGCCCAGCAGCACGGCCAGCGTGGCATCGGCATCCTCGCCCTGGCGGCGCAGCGTGGCCAGGGCCTGGCGCTGGCTGGCCACCAGGCCGCGCTGCTGGGCCAGCTCCAGCTGGGTGGCGGCGCCTGCGCGCGCGCGGGACTCCACCAGGCCCAGCAGCCGCTCGGCATTGGCCACGTTGCGCGCCGCAATGGCCTGGCGCTCGCGCAGCGCCACGGCCTGCAGCCAGCCATGGGCCACCTGGGCGGTGACCGTGAGGCGCACCGTGTCCTGGTCGAACCGGCTGGCCTGCCAGGCCGCCGCCGCCGCATCGCGCGTGGCGCGGTTGCGGCCCCAGAAGTCCACCTCATACGAGGCCGTCAGCGCGGCGCCGTAGACGCTGGCCTGCCCGCCCGCCACCTGTGCATGGTTCATGCGCTGGGCGCGCAGCTCGCCGCTGAGCGACGGCAGCAGCGCCGCGCCTGCCTGGCGCGTGGCCGCCTCGGCCTGGCGCACGCGGGCCATGGCGGCAGCCATGTCCAGGCTCTGGTCCTGGGCGGCCTGCACCATGCCGCCCAGCTCCGCACTGCCAAAGGCCTGCCACCACTGGGGTGAGACGGAGGCAGGGACGGCTTCGCCCTGCTGCTTCCACGAAGCGGCCAGCGCAGGCGCTGTCCTGTCCGGCATCGTCTGCTGCGCGGCACAGCCGCCCAGTGCCGCGAGGGCCAGGGCCATGCAGCCCAGGCGCGCATTTCCCAGCGTCTTGTCGTTCATGTCCTTCATCTCACTCTCCCGCCAGCGCACGCACCGGGTCCAGCCGCGCCGCCGTCTTGGCCGGCATGTAGCCGAACACCAGGCCCGTCACCACGGCGCAGGCAAAGGCGCCCAGCATGGCGCGCACCGAAAACACCACGGGCACGCCCGCCACGATGAGCACCACGCCCACGGCCAGCCCGGCCAGCAGGCCCACCGTGCCGCCCACGAAGGTGACCAGGCTGGCCTCGGTCAGGAACTGGCGCAGGATGTCGCGCTGGCGCGCGCCCGTGGCCATGCGGATGCCGATCTCGCGCGTGCGCTCGCGCACCGTCATCAGCATCACGTTCATCACGCCGATGCCGCCCACCACCAGGGAGACGGCGGCAATCAGGCCCAGCATCACCGCCATGCTCTGGCGCGTGGCCGCCTCGGCCTGGATGCGCGCGGCCGCGTTGCCGATGCCGAAGTCCTCGCGCCCGCCGTGGCGCGCCAGCAGCAGCTTGCGCATGGCCTCCTCCGCCTCGTGCACCACGTCGGAGGACATGGCCTCGATCACCACATAGTCGGGCTGGGTCTGCGACTGGTAGACGCGCGCCCGGCCCGAGCGGTAGGGAATGAAGACCATGTCGTCATAGTTCTGCGCGCCCGAGTCCGCGCCGCGCTCGCTCATCACGCCGATGACCTCGAAGGCCGATGTTCCGATGATCAGCTGGCGCCCCAGCGGGTTGGGCGTGTCGGGGAAGAAATGCTGGTGCGCCTTGTGGCCCAGGACCACCAGGGGCGCCAGGTCGCGGTCCTCGGCCTCGGTGTAGTAGCGGCCCTGGGCCACCTTCCAGTGGTGCACCAGGGGCATCTCCTCGCTGGCAGCGAAGACGTAGATCTGCTTGTCGGCCTTGCCGTAGCGCACGGTGATGGGGTCGCCGATCACGGGCATGACGCGCCGTATCTCGGGCAGTTCGCGCACGGCGGCCAGGTCTTCCTCGGTCATCTGCCCGGCCGGCCCGCCCGTGGCCGGCGGCTTGCTGCCCATGTAGAGGATGGCCGTTCCCATGGTCCCCATCTGCTCGACCACCTTGCGCCGCGCGCCCTCGCCAATGGCCAGCATCACAATCACCGAGGCCACGCCGATGACGATGCCCAGCAAGGTCAGGCTGGTGCGCACGCGGTTCATGCGCATGCCGCGCCAGGCGCTGCGCGCGGCCTCGAACAGCTCGGCCAGCCAGGGCGCGCCGGCGCTGCCGCGCTGCGGCGTGAGCGGCAGGGCAGCGGCGCCCGCATTCGCCGCATTCACCGCGTTGGCGGCATCGTCGCGCCGGCTGTCGCTGGTGATGCGGCCGTCGCTGATCTCGATCACGCGGCGCGCCTGGGAGGCCACCGCGCGGTCGTGGGTGATGAGGATGATGGTGTGGCCCGCGTCGGCCAGCTCGCGCAGCAGGGCCATGACCTCGGCGCCGCTGTGCGAGTCCAGCGCGCCCGTGGGCTCGTCGGCCAGGATGATCTGGCCGCCGTTCATCAGCGCGCGCGCAATCGACACGCGCTGCTGCTGCCCGCCCGACAGCTGGTTGGGCCGGTTGCCCAGGCGCGAGCCCAGGCCCAGGCGCTCCAGCAGCGTACGGGCGCGCCGCACGCGCTCTTCCTTGGGCAGGCCCGCGTAGATGGCGGGCATTTCCACGTTCTCGCTGGCGCTTTCGCTGGCTATCAGGTGGTAGCCCTGGAAGACGAAGCCGAAGGCCTCGCGCCGCAGCCAGGCCAGCGCATCCGAGTCCAGCGTGGCCACGTCCTGGCCCTGGAAGTGGTAGCTGCCCTCGCTGGGCCGGTCCAGGCAGCCCAGGATGTTCATCAGCGTGGACTTGCCCGAGCCCGAGCTGCCCACCACGGCCACGAACTCGCCCGCGCGAATCTCCAGGTCGATGCCGTGCAGCACGGTGACGGCGGGCTGGCCGCTGTCGCCGCCGCCGTAGTGCTTGGTGATGCCGCGCAGCTCTATCAACGGTGCGGTGAGCGGCGCGCCGGCCTGCATGCCCTGCGCCATCACCATTGCAGCCACCGCGGGCCACGGTCCAGAGGCGTCTCGCCGACGATGACGCGCTCGCCTTCCTGCAGGCCCTCCAGCACCTCGGCCTGGTGGCGGCTGCGCACGCCCAGGCGCACGGTGCGCTGCTCGGGCTGACCCTTGGCGTCCAGCACGCGCACGGTCTGCGTGCTGCCTGCCTTCTCGGCCGTCTCTGCCTTCTCTGCCTTTTCCGCCTTGCCAGTCGTTCCCGCCTTGTCGGCCACGGCCATCAGCGGCACGGTGAGTGCCTGCGCGGCCTGGCCGGTGACGAAGACCACCTGGGCCGTCATCTGGGGCATCAGCTCGGCGTCCTCGTTGTCCACATCGAACAGCACGGTATAGGCCACGGCCTTGGTGGCGGGCGCAGGCGCCTGGCCCGCATTGCCGCCGGCCGGCGTCTGGCTGGTAGAGGGCGAGGGCAGCACCTGGCGCACCTTGCTGGACCAGCGCCGGGGCCTGGCCTGGTCGGCGCCGCCCAGCGTGGTGAAGTACACCGGCATGTCGTCGCGCACGCGGCGCACGTCGGCCTCGGACACTTCGGTCCACACCGTCATGGCCGACAGGTCGGCAATGCGCAGGATGTTGGGCGTCTGGTAGGTGGCGTTCAGCGTCTGGCCCTCGCGCGCCTCCACCGACACCACGGTGCCCGCCATGGGCGCGTAGATGCGCGTATAGCCCAGGCGCGCCTCGTCGGCCTTGAGCGTGGCCTGGGTCTGGTCGATCTGGGCCTTCAGATGCTCCATGCGGGCACCGGCGGCGGCCAGGTTGGCTTCTGCGGTCTGCAGGTCTTCCTCGCGCGTGGCCCCGTCGCGGGCCAGCTGGCGCTGGCGCGTGAGCTGCTGCTCGGCCAGCTTGCGCAGCGCCTGCTGCTCGGCCAGCTGTGCGCGCAGGCCCGCCAGCGAGGCACGCCCCGCATCCACCGTGGCGCGCTGCACGCTGGGGTCGATCTCCACCAGCAGCGCGCCCTTCTCCACCTGGGCGCCGGGCTCCACGCGCAGCCGGGTGACCTGGCCCGACACCTGGGCGCCCACGTCCACATAGCGGCGCGGCTGCAGCGTGCCGATGGCCGTGACGGTGGACTCGATATCGGTGCGCGCCACGGTCTCGGTCTGGTAGGCCACGGCAGGCCGGCTGGACCACCAGGCGGCCGCGCCCCCGGCCGCCGCCAACAGGACCACCGCCACGGCGATGGCTTTCCAGCGTTGCTGCGTGCGCGTCATGCTTGCCTCCCGACCACACACACCCCGAACTGGAACGAAAGCAGGAAACTCATCTGAAAAACCCCGTAATGCCGAAACTGAAAACAATCCACGCCAAATCCGCCACGGCAAGCACGCCAGCCAACCAGGCCAGCCGCGCCGCCCAGCGCGCATGGGCGCTGATCAGGGCCACGGCCATCAGCGCGCCGGCGGACACAAAGCCCAGCCAGGCCACCGTGCCCACCGTGCCGCCCCAGCCCGAGACAACGGGCACAAGGGCCAGCGCCAGCAGCGCCGTGCCCAGGCCGCGCAACTGCGGGCCACGGCGGGCCGGCAGCTCGCGCGCGCCGGTCAATTGTTCGTAGTGGCGGTCCATGGCAAAGGCCAGGGCCGCCATGCCTGCAAAGGCCAGGGCCAGTGCGGCCAGGGATGCGTGCAACGTGCTCATGCCTGCACCTCCGAGGGGCCGGCCACGGCGGCCTGCCCCTTGGCCGCCTTTTGCCTGGTGGCGGCACCCTCGCCGCGCCGCGCCAGCCAGCGCCAGGCCCAGGCGGCCGCCAGCCCCGTGGCCAGGCAGAACAGTTCCACCCCGGCGCTTTCCCAGTCGCCCTCCAGCATGTGGGCCGACAGCGGCTCGCCCACGGTGATCCAGTTGAGCAGCGGCAGCAGCAGGCACAGCATGGCCAGCAGGCCCATCTGCTGGCGCCAGGCCGTGGCTGGCGCGCAGGCCAGCGCATGCACCAGCGCCAGGCCCCACAGCCCGAAGAACACGGCCAGCTCCCAGTCATCGCGGTGCGCCAGGCCCACGGGCACCAGGCGGTTGGCCCACAGGTAGCCGATGCAGCCCAGGCCCAGCCCGGCGATGGCCGCCACGTTCAGGCCCTCGATGAGCCGGTACACGCGCGCCGTGGCGCTGCCGAACTCGCCCTGGTGGCGGCTGCGGCGCTTGACCATGAAGAGGATGGCGCCCGTGGCCATCATGGCCGCGCCCGCCAGGCCGCACAGAAAGTACAGCCACTTCATGGCCAGCCCGCCGAACTTGACCATGTGCAGCCCGCCCATGACCGCCTGGGCCAGCGAGGGGGCGCCGCCGTCGGCACCGCCGGGCAGGCGTACCTGCAGCACCTCGCCCGTGGCGGCCGAGAACATGGCCATGCCCGAATTGGGGCTCAGGCGCTGATGCGCACGGTCATCGCTGTTCCAGCCGTAGACGCCGATGCGTGCCGAGGCATCGCCGGGATGGTCGATGACCACCGCGCGCACCGCCTGGCCCATCAGCTCCTGGCCGCGCCGTGCAAAGGGCTCCAGATCGGGCACCGCCAGGGGCTTGCCGGATAGCGCGGGCGGCCCGGCCTCGTTCATGTCGGCGACGAAGGCCGTGCGGGCGGCCTGGTCCGTGCCATAGACCGTCCAGACGCCAACGGGCATGAAGCTCAGGCTGGAGATGGCGATGCCGGTATAGGCAATCATGAACTGGAAGGGCAGCGTCAGCACCGCCACGGCGTTGTGCGCGTCCAGCCAGCTGCGCTGGCCCTTGCGTGCGCGAAAGGTGAAGAAGTCCTTGAAGATGCGCTTGTGCGTGATCACGCCGCTGACCAGGGCCACCAGCATGGCCATGGCGGCAATGCCGATCACCCACAGTCCCACCTGCCCTGCATGCAGTTCATAGTGGAAGTCCACGAAATGGTTGCCGCCCATGGTGGCGCGCGTGGCACCGTGGCCATGGCCGTGGCCGGCCCCCATTTCCTCGCCCGTGGCGGTGTCCAGCTCGGCATCGGCGTACTGGCGGTTGGCGTCGAACCAGTAGACACGCAGGTCGCCGCCGCCCTTGTCGTCGGACGGCCAGATCTCCCACATCTGCGCGCCCTGGTGGTGCTTTTGCATGTAGGCCGCGCCCCAGGCCAGGCGCTGGCCCAGGTCCGCACCCTGCCCGGCCGGCGCGGCGGCGCGCGCTGCCGCCTCGGCCGCCTCCTCGGCATGGTGCTCGGGCGTCATCCAGTGCGTGATGGCTTCCTGGAAAACGGCCAGCGAACCGGTGAGGAACACCGCGAACAGCAGCCACGAAAACCACAGCCCGCACCAGGTATGCAGCCAGGCCTGGGCCTGGCGGAAACCGCCCGTGGCAGCGCCGCTGCCGGGGACCTTGCTGATCTGCTCCTTTGCCATCTCAGCCTCCCGCGCCATTGCGCGCCAGCAGCAGCGCGGCGCCGCCCATCAGCGCCGCAGGCACCAGCAACCCCAGCCAGACCCGGCCCGCCGAAACCGGCGAGAACGCCCAGATCACCGCCAGCGCGTGCAGCGCAAAGCTCCACTGCATGCCGGCGATCACGGCATCGACACGCGCGCCGGGCAACGCAGCGGCCAGGAAGGCCGCCAGCGCGCTGGCCAGCGCATAGCCGCCGAAGACGGCGGCCAGCAGGCGGGACAGGACAAGCAGGCCCGGATGGGTGGGTTTGGCGGAATGGCCGGATTGGCCGGAATGGGAGAGGGACATGTAGTGGGTTGTTCAGAAAAGCGGCAATGCAAATGCCGAAAGCAATGGCCGTGACGGCCCTCCTGATACATGACAAACGAGATTGAAAAAAAGGCCAGCCGCAATGGACAGCGGCCTGGGTGGTTGCCGGCCTACGCCCGGTGTTGCTGTGCCCGCCCGCAGGCCGGCATGGGGCTGGCGCTCACCCTGCACGCGGAGTGCGGTGAAGGAGGCGGACAAATCCATGGGGCTGGATCATAACCGCGCAAAGAAGAATCATTCTCAATGAACGCAACGCATGCCGGGCTCTTTCAGCGGTCCCTGGGCCATTCCTGAAACGGCGAGATGGCAAGGTGCAACGGGCCGCAAAGCGACTTTGCGCACGCCGCACGCGCTATCATCCGCACCAGCCCCCTGTCACGGGGCCGGTGCTTCAAAACACCCATTAGTAAGCGGTGCTGCCTCCCCGAAAGCGAGGCCTTATCACGTCTGGATTCCGGGCTGTGGACGCTCGTCCACGCCCCTGCGGTTTCGGGCGGGATGGGGCTACCCGTAAGGGCGTCCGCACATCTTGCTGTGTGTTTTGAACATCCCGTCCACCTGTTTCGTGCTTCAAAACGCGGAGTCGGTGGTTTCAGTCTCAGTAAGGAGCACGGAAACATGACTGCCGTTTCTCTGGCACTCGCCTGCGCGCCCTCTTTTGGCGCCGCCCTTTCCACACGGAGGGCCCAGGCATGAACCCCGCCCAGCCCAAATCCGCCACGGACAGCCACAGCACCCGGCAGCTGTCCAATGCCCTCACCCAGGTGGACCATCTCGTGCAGCAAGGCTGTGCAGAGATCTCCTCCATCGCCCAGCTCGCCCTGGCATGGCTGGAGACGCCCAAGGGCCATCGCCACATGGACGTGGTGGCCCGAGCCCTGCAAAGCATCCGCGACAGCGCCGAGACGCTGGCCGACTACGCAGGGACCGAGGCCCAGGCCATGGGCTGCGGATTCGAAGACGCGGCCGAGATGCGCCGCGCCGAAGCGGCCGAGGCAGCCGCCAAAGCCATGGCGCACCTTCTCGAATGCCGCACCCATGAGCCGGTGCGCCCGCAGGGCTGAGGCATGGCCATGGACAAGGACACCCTCAGGACACAACCCCCCAGCCTGCACCAGTTGACCAGCGCCATCACCGAGATCCACGGCAGCGTGCAGGAAAACTGCACCGAGATCTCGGCCCTGGCGCAACTGGCCCTGGCGGCAGTGCATGCACCGCAGGAGCACCACAGCCAGCAGGCCCTGGCCCATGCGCTGCGTGCCATCCGCGACAGCGCCGACCTGCTGGCCGGCCATGTGAAGGTGGAGGCCCGGCGCGTGGTGTAGCCCCCATCCGCCGCCTACCCGGCGATGAATCTGCAAGGGCTGCTGGCTCCGAATTGGGCGCCAGCAGCCTGCACCGCCGTGCCCGGATGCTGCCGCGCCAACTCCACCCCATCCTCACAGAGACAGGTTCACCACTTGTAGTTCAACACCGCCATGGCCTGGCGCGGCGTGCCGAACTGACCCTGGCCGTCGATGTTGACGTAGTACTTCTTGTTGAAGAGGTTGTTCAGGTTCAGCTGCAGCGAAAGCCTGGGGCTGAAGGCGTAGCGCGCCATGAGGCTGGCGGTGGCGAAGGATTTCTGCTCGAAGACCAGGTCATTGCCCGCCACGAAGACGCTGGCGCGGGTGCGGCTTTGCCATTGCAGGCCGCCGCCCACGGTGAGCTGATTCCATCCACCGGGCAGGCGGTAGGAAGTGAACAGCTGGGCCTGGGTCTTGGGCGCCCAGGCGTTGATGGACAGGCCCTGGGCGTCACGCGCGACGGTGTGGGCAATGCCGGCCGACAGGTTCCAGCCCGTGGCCAGCTCGCCCGAGACCTGGGCCTCGAAGCCCTTGCTGGTCACGCCCTTGGCGCCGTAGTAGGCGAAGTCGGTGGTGCCGGGCACGACCTGGCCTTCGTCCAGCTGGGCCACGTTGTCCTGCTGGATGCGGAAGACGGACAGCGAGCTGTTGAGCCTGCCGTTGAGGTGCTCGCCCTTGATGCCGATCTCGAAGCTCTTGCCTGCCACGGGGTCCAGGTAGCTGCCGCCGCGGTCGCGGTAGTTCTGGGGCTGGAAGATGTCGGTGTAGCTGGCATAGGCCGAGAAGCCTTCGCTCAGGTCCAGCACCAGGCCTGCGTAGGGGATGAAGACGTTGTGGTCGCGCACCTCGCTGAGGCTGCGCACCTTCCAGCTGCTCTGGCGCCCGCCCACGATGAGCTTGACCGGATCGGCCAGCGACAGGCGCAGCGCGCCGTACAGCGCGTCCTGGCGCGTGTGGTCCAGGCTGCTGGTGGTCAGCGGCCCCCAGGTGGGCTCGGCATAGGAGCCGTCCCATTGGTAGTAGTTGCCCACGTCCTGCAGGGGGCTGGTGCGCGCATGGCCGGCCTTGTGCTCGCGGGCACGGCTGCTGGTCAGGCCCACCACGGCCTCATGGCGGCGCCCGCCCAGTTCCCAGCCGCCCGTCACCTGCAGGTCGGCGCTGTTTTGCTGGAAGCTGTATTCGGAGTAGTTGGGCAGGGCCGCCATGCCCAGGCCGGTGGTGATGTCGGGCTGGCGCATGAGGTACAGCAGCTTGGCGTCGTAGGCGCTGTCGCGGTGCACGAAGTTGGCCTTGAGCTTCCAGTCGTTGCCGAAGCGGTGCTGCAGGTTGGCGAAGATGCTTTTGTTGGTGCTGTTCCAGCGCGTCCAGTTGGCGGCCGTGGTCTTGGAGGTGCTCCAGTCGGCCGGCATGCCGTTCATGAAGACCAGCGGCAGACCGCCCCAGGTCGAGCCGGTGGGCCGGTTGGCCTGGTAGTCGGCGCCCACGCTGAGCGTGGTGTCGGGCGTGAGGTCGGCATCGATCACGCCGTAGAAGACCTGCTTGCGCGCGTGGTAGAGATCCACATGGGAGTCGCGCTCTTCGGCCATGCCGGCGACGCGTGCGCGGATGCGGCCGTCCTGCGTCAGCGGCATGGACAGGTCCACCGTGCCGCGATGGTGGTTCCACGAGCCCACGCTGGCCGAGGCCGAGCCCGTGAACACCTTGCTGTTGGCGTGCTTGCGCACCATGTTGATGGAGGCCGACGGATTGCCCGCGCCCGTGAGCAGCCCCGTGGCGCCGCGCACCACTTCGACGCGGTCATAGATGGTGGTGTCGTTGCCCGATTCGCCGTAGAACGACAGGCCGATGGAGGTGGGCACGCCGTCGTACTGCAGGTTGTCCACGTAGAAGCCGCGCGAGTAGAAGTCCGATCGGTCGCTGTCCGAGCTGACGACATGGATGCCGGTGACGCTGCGCATGGCGTCGTTGAGCGAGAGCAGGCCCTGGTCCTCGATCTGCTGGCGCGTGAGCACGCTGACGGACTGCGGCGTGTCGCGCAGCGACAGGCTCAGGCCCGTGGCCGCCGCCGTGGCCGGCGTGGTGTAGGAGCCCGAGCCTTCGGTGGTGGGGCTGGCCTGGGCCGAGGCCGTGACCAGCACGGTCCTGAGTGTCTGGGAGGACGGCGCGCCTGCCGCACCCGCAGCACCCGCCGCGCCGGAGGTGGCCGGCACCACGGGCATCTCGCGCAAGGTGTAGCCGCCACCGGCCGAGCGCACGGCCGCCAGCGGCGTGCCCAGCAAGGCGCGGTCCAGCGCCTGCTCCACGGTGAAGCGCCCGCTCACACCGCCGCTGCGCAAGCCTTCGGTGACGGCCGAGCCGAAGGTGACCAGCACGCCGGCCTCGCGCCCGAGCTGGTTGAGCACGCTTTCGAGCGGGCCGGCAGCAATGTCGTACTGGCGTTGCTGCGAAGCACCGGCAGCCGGCTGCGCCCAGGCCTGTGCCGGAGCCAGGGCGCCTGCGGCAGCCAGCCCCGCCAGCGTGCCCGCGCACAGCACCTGCAGCGCCAGCGCCACGGGCCGCAACGCCGGGGCCGCCTGGGATGGGCGGACAGTGGGGGCGGCAGTCTGCCGCATGGAGTTCTGGCGCATGGTCTGAGGGCGCATGGAAAGGCCTTGTTGCAATGGTTGTAGAGAAGCGTTGGCGCACGCTGCGGTGCGCTCCTGTCTCTGTTGACAGCCATCGCCGGCAAATCAGCTCAAATTTTTTCAGGAAAGTGCGAAGGCCTTCATGCCGGCCGTGCCGCTCATGCCTTGCCCGCCCCGGCAGGCCGCACCATCACCCAGTAGCGCGAGAAGGAGTGGATTTCCACGGGCAGCGAGGAAGTCAGCGCGGCCAGCACGCGGTCGGTGTCGGCCAGCGGATAGGCGCCGGAGACGTGCAGGCCGGCCACGGCCGGGTCGCAGCCCAGTCGCCCGCGCCGGTAGCGGCCCAGCTCGGCCAGGAAATCCTCCAGCCGCATGCGCGAGGCCACCAGCATGCCTTCGGCCCAGGCGCTGGCCGCCGTGTCCAGCGCGCCGGAGTGCACGGCCTGCTGGGCCGTGAACGTGCCCTGCTCTCCCGCATTGATGCGCTGCGCGGCATGCGGGGCATGCGCGGGCCGCAGTTGCACGGCGCCTTGCAGCACGCCCACTTCGATGCCGGGCTCGCGCTCGCGCACCGTGAAGCGCGTGCCCAGGGCCTGGACGGCGCCCATGGCGGTCTGCACGATGAAGGGCCGGTGCAGGCTGTCCGGCGCGGTCTGCACGAGGATTTCGCCACGCACCAGCTCCAGCACGCGCTCGGCCGCGCCGTAGCGCAGGTTGAGGGCGCTGCCGGTGTTGAGCACCACGCTGCCGCCATCGGGCAGCGGCAGCCGGCGCTGCTCGCCCACGGCCGCGACCTGATCGGCCGTCCAGCCGCGCCAGGCCTGCGAGCGCACGACGGCTGCGGAGCCTGCGCCCGAGACCAGCAGCACGGCCAGCGCCTGCACCGCACGGCGCCTGCCGGCCGAGCCGGGTGCGGCCAATGCGGCCCGCGCCAGCGGCATGGGGATGCCGGCCATCTGGCTGCCCATGGATTCGATGCGCTGCCAGGCGGCCTCATGCTCGGGGCTGGCCGCACGCCAGCGCTGCAGGCCATCGTGCTGCCGGGCCTGGGCCTGGCCGGAGTTCAGCTGCAGCCACCATTGCACGGCCTGGCGGGCCACTTCGGCAGAAATGGGGGAAGAAGCGGAAGGGAACGCCTGCATGCCGCCTACTCCGGGAAGAAGCAGCGCATGGCCGCCTTGGCCAGATGCCGCTTGACGGTGGAGATGGAGATGCCCAGCTCGGCCGCGATCTCGCCATGGCCGAGCCCTTCGAGCTGGGCCAGCAGGAAGGCCTGCTTGGCCAGCGCGGGCAGGCGGCCCAGGCGCCGGTCTATCTCCACCAGGGTCTCCAGCACCATGAGCCGGACCTCGGGCGGCGGCGCCACGGGCTCGGGCATGGCGGCCAGGGCATCGAGATAGGCCTGCTCGATGGCGCGGCGCCGCACCTGGTTGATCAGCAGGTTGCGCGCAATGGTGGTCAGGTAGGCGCGCGGCTCCTGGAGCTGGTCCAGCCCCTTGGCGCCCAGCACCTTGAGGAAGGTACTCTGCGCCAGATCGGCCGCGTCGAAGGCATTGCCCACCTTCTTGCGCAGCCAGCCCTGCAGCCAGCCGTGGTGGGCCAGGTACAGGGATTCGACATGGGCGGACAAGGAAGGCGATGGGCTGGACACGCGGCGACCCGAGATTGAGAATAATTCTCAATTATAGGCAACTGCGCCCCTCTTGCGGCCCTGCTCTGCCGCCTGCTGCTGCAGTCCGTTCCTCCTGGCCGCGTTTCAGAACTTGCCGCGCAGGGTGAGCGTCGCGCTGCGCGGTGCGCCGTAGACATTGCCCCAGGCCGGCGCGCCTATGGTCTGGTAGTAGGTCTTGTCGAACAGGTTGGCCACGCTCAGTGCCACGGACCAGTTGCGGTCGATGCGGTAGCCCAGGCGGGCAGACCACACGGCATAGGCTGGCTGCACGTCGGTGATGGCGCCCACCGCGCGCGAGCTGGCGGTCTGGAAGTTGACGCCGCCGCCCACGTTCCAGGCGCTCCATTCGCCCGGCAGGCGGTAGTCGCTCCAGACCCGCAGCATGTGCTTGGGCGTGTAGGTGCTGGCGAACTCCACGCCGGCATTGGAGGTGTTGTCCAGGTACTTGAAATGGCTGAAGGTGTAGCCGGCAAACAGCTGCCAGCCGCGCGCCACCTCGCCGCTGATCTCGGCATCCAGCCCCTGGCTGCGGACCTTGCCCACGGAGACATAGCAGTAGGTGCTGGCCGAGCAGGGGTTGACCAGGTCCTCTTCGGCGCGGTTCTTCTGGTCGATGCGGAACAGGGCCACGGCCGCGTTCACCCTGCCGTCCAGCAATTCGCCCTTCATGCCCACTTCCAGATTGCGCCCCTTGATGGGAGCCAGCAGGTCGCCGGCCGCCGTCACGGCGTTCTGGGCCTGGAAGATGTCGGAGTAGCTGGCATAGGCCGACCACTGGTCATTGAGCGCATAGACCAGGCCGCCATAGGGCGTGATGACGCCGCTTTCCTTGTACGGGTCGTTGTAGGCCTCGCCCGTGTTGCGGTAGTTGCTGCTGCCCGTGAAGCGGGTGATGCGGGCGCCGCCGATCAGGGTCAGCGCATCGGTGAGGCCCAGCCGCGCCACGCCGTAGGCGCCGGACTGGGTCATGCGGGTGCGGCTTTCATCGCCACGATAGCGGTTGGCCAGGAATTCCGCGCGGGACGGCTCGCGGATGGCGGCGCTCGGGTCGAACACGTTGTTGGGCAGGCCCATGCGGATCAGCGAATAGTCGCTGTCGTTGACCATGCGGCCCGTGTTGGCGCCAAAGCTCAGCGAATGCCGGCGGCCGAAGGCGTCGAATTTGCCGTCCACCGCCACGTCCAGGGTCTTGTTGTCGGTGGTGACATCGAACAGGCCGGCATACATCTCGTTGCCCGCCAGCGTGGCGGGATTGATGGCCCCCAGGGCAAAGGCGTACTTCATGTCGTGCTTTTCCCGGGTGTAGCCCGCCGTGGCCTTAACGGTCCAGTCCGCGTTGAAGCGGTGCTGCAACTCGGCAAACAGCGATGTCTGCTCGCTGTCCCAGCGGTTCCAGTCCGCGCCCAGGAAAGTGGAGCGCGGCAGCCGCAAGTCCGCCCCGTCGGCATAGCGCGGCAGGCCCTGGAAGAACGGCGTGGACCGCAGCCGCTCGTGGGTGGCGCCCACCGTCAGCCGGGTCTGGGAGCTGAGGTCGTACTCCAGCACGCCGTAGAGCACGCCGGTGCGGCTGCTGGCCACGTCGTAGAAATAGTCGCGGCTGTTGAGGCTGGCGACCACGCGCCCGCGCAGCGTGCCGGCCTCGTTGAGCGGGCCCGTGGCATCGATCTCGCTGCGCAGGTTGTTCCAGGAACCCACACTGGCCGATACCTCCAGCTGGCGCTCTGCCAGGGGGCGCTTGCGCACCATGTTGATGGCGGCGCTGGGCGAGCCCGCCCCCTGCAGCAGCCCCGTGGCACCTCGCACCACTTCCACGCGGTCCAGCGTGGCGGCGTTGCTGGTGAAGTTGTCGGCCTGCGGGTAGTAGAAGGCGCGGTTCACACCATCGAACTGGTAGGTATCCACGCGGAAGCCGCGCGAGTAGACATAGCGCCCGCCCATGGGGCTGTCGTACATGGTGATGCCCGTGGTGCTGGCCAGCACGTCGTCCACGGTGTGGAGGTTCTGGTCGTCCATGCGCTGGCGCGTGATCACGCTGATGGACTGGGGGATGTCCTTGATCGCCTGCTCGCCCTTGCCCACCGTGACCGCGCGGGCCGCGTAGCTGCCCGTGCCTTCGCTGGTGGCGCTGCGCTCGGCGCGGGCCGTCACCTGCACTTCGTTCAGGACCGTGGTGGAACCGGCAGCAGCGCCGGCCGGTGCGGCCTGCCTGCGCAGCGTGTAGCTGCCATCGCTGCGCGCCAACATGTCCAGCCCGCTGCCGGCCAGCAGGCGCTGCAGCGCCTGCTGCGGCGCGTAGTGGCCGGACAGGGCCGGGCTGGTCAGCCCTTCGGTCAGCGCAGGATCGAAGGACAGCGAAATACCCGCCGCCGTGGCCACGCCAGCCAGCGTGCGGCCCAGCGGCCCGGGCGCAATCTGGTAGGTCTGGGCTGCGGGGGCCGGTTCGGCCGCCTGCACGGCGCCTGCGGCCAATGCCATGCCCAGCAGGGCCAGTCGGGCGGCATGCGCCAGGGGATGGAAGACGGGATGCGGCATGGGTACGGCAGGCATGGAAATCGGTCCTTGGAGGCGGTGAAGAAAGAAGCTCTTTCCCCGTTGCCAGCCGAGATCCGAAAAGGTGTCACCCTGCCTCGATTTTTTTAGTTCCTGGCGACGACGGTGATCCAGTAGCCGCGCATGCGCGTCTGCACGTCGACGGGATAGGTGGAGGCCAGCATGGTCAGCGTCCGGTCCGTATCGCCCAGCGGGAAGGAGCCGGACACGCGCAGCGCGCGCACCTCTGGCGCGCACTGCAGCAGGCCGGGCCGGTAGCGCGACAGTTCGGCGCAGAACGCGGCCAGCGGCATGGCGTCGGCCATCAGCATGCCGTGGGTCCAGGCCGTGGCCTCGGGCTGCAGGGGCTGGGGCGCGGTCACCTCCCCCGCTCGCAATACCGTTTGCTGACCGGCTTGAACGACCAGCGCCGGGCTGGCGGCGCCGCGCAGCGTGACTTCCACGGCTCCCTCGGTCACGGCCAGGCGCACGGGGCCGCCGTCCGCCCTGCCCCCTTCTTGCCGCACGGTGAAGCGGGTGCCCAGGGCGCGCAGCCGGCCATGGGCGGTGTCCACGACAAAGGGGCGGCGTGGTGTGGCGGTATCTGCCGCCGTTTCTATGGAAATCGCGCCCTGGCGCAAGGTGAGCAGGCGCAGTGCGCCATCAAACCGGATTTCCACCGCGCTGGCCGTGTCCAGCAGGAGGCGGCTGCCATCGGCCAGATGCTCGGTGCGGCGCTCGCCGGTGGCGGTGCGCAGGTCGGCGCCCCAGCCGCGCTGGTCCGCCGCATACCAGGCTTGCCAGGCCAGCCAGCCTGCAGGCGCCACGGCCAGCAGCGCGGCCAGCCGGGCCACGGCGGCGCGGCGCTGGGCGCGGTGGCTTCGGGGCCGGTCCAGCGCCGGCATGGCCAGCGCTGCAGGCAGGCCGCCCAACTTGCCCAGCAGCCGCTCGGCGCGTTCCCAGGCCAGGGCATGCTGGGGGTCGGCCTGGCGCCAGCGTTCGCAGGCGGCGCGGTCGGCGTCGGTGGCGCCGCTGTCGTGCAGGCGCATCAGCCATTCGGCGGCCTCGTCGAGCACGCGCGCTTGCAGGGGCGTCTCCATCACGCCATTGCCACCAGGCATTGGCGAAACGCCTGGGCCATGTAGCGCTTGACGCTGGTGAGCGAGACCTCCAGCTGCTGCGCGATGTCCTCGTACTTCATGCCGTCCAGCTGGGACAGCAAAAACGTGCGCCGCACGATGGGCGGCAGCGCGTCCAGCATGGCGTCTATCTCGTGCAGGGTCTCCAGTACCAGGGCGCGTTGCTCGGGCGACGGCGCCACGGGCTCGGGCAAGGCGGCCAGGGCTTCGAGGTAGGCGCGCTCCAGCGCCTGGCGCTTGTACCAGTTGACGAGCACGCCCTTGGCCACCGTGGTCAGGTAGGCACGCGGCTCCTGCACACCGTCCAAGTCGCGCACGCCAAGGATGCGCACAAAGGTGTCCTGCGCCAGGTCGGCCGCATCCGCCCCGTTGCCCAACCTGCGGCGCAGCCAGCCCTGCAGCCAGCCATGGTGGGCGGCGTACAGGGAGGCGGCTTCTCGGTGCTGGGGGGTGGAGGCTGGGGCGGATGGCATGGTAGGACCCGATGGCTTGAAGGCGGGAGGCACCATCAAACAAGAATCATTCTCAACTTATTGTAACCAGCGGAATCACTTGCCTAAGAGTGCCATCAGGCGGACCATCCAAAGGCGAACAGTGGGAGCAAGTGCGACCAGAGTGGCTGACATCCAGCTGCTGCGCCGGATCGGTATCATTTAGAAACAATCAATCATCAGCTCAGCATCCATCAGGAGAGCGAACCATGTTCGAAACGCGGGTAGCAGGCACGGCAGGACAACAGGCGCTGTGGAGCACGCTGGACAAGGCCATGGCGCTGGCGGAATTCACGCCCGAAGGCCGGCTGATGCGCGCCAATGCCAACTACGAGGCCATCCTCGGCTATCCGGCCACGGGCGCTGAAGGTCTGCTTCACAGCGATCTGTGCACGCAGGCCCAGGCCGACCCGGCCGCCTACGGTCAGTGGCGCCAGCGCTGGGGCGCGGGCGAGACGGTTTCGCGCGTGGGAGAGCACCGGCGCCGCGACGGAAGCACGTGCTGGCTGGAGGCCACCTATGCGCCCGTGCTCGATGCGGCCGGCGCCCTCAGCCATGTGCTGTGCATTGCCACCGATGTCTCGGCCCGCATGCTGGCCGACCGCCGGCGGCAGGAGCACATGCGGCGCCTGTCCCTGGTGGCCGATGCCACCGATGCTGCCGTGGTGATCGCCGATGGCAACTGGACCATCAGCTATGTGAATGCGGGCTTCAGCCGCATGTTCGGCTGGACCAGCGAGGAAGTGGTGGGCCGTGCGCCCATCGCCCTGCTGGTGCCCCATGCCTCGCCCGAGTTCACGGCCGCCTACCGTGCCGAGCTGGACGCGGGCAAGCCCGTGTACCGCGAGGAGATCCTGGTGGGCAAGGACGGCGAGCGCTACTGGGTCAGCGCCCAGGCCAATCCCGTGATGGGGCCGGACGGGCGGCTGCAGACCACGGTGACGGTGATCACCGACATTACCGAAGCCAAGATGCATGAGGTGCTGCAGCGGCGCGCCCTGGAGGCCATGGCCCGCGACCAGCCGCTGACCGAGGTGCTGGACCTGGTGTGCCGCGAGGTCGAGCGCATTGCGCCCGATATCGCGGTCTCGGTGCTGGAAGTCGATGACCAGAACCGCCTGCATCCGCTGGCCGCGCCCAGCCTGCCGGCCTCCTATTCGGCGGCGCTGGACGGCGTGCCCATCGGCCCCAATGTCGGCTCCTGCGGCGCGGCGGCCTTTCACAACCGGCCCGTGCTGGTGGGCGACATCGCCACCGACCCGCTGTGGGCCGACTACAAGCACCTCATCCTGCCGCTGGGGTATACGGCCTGCTGGTCCACGCCCATCTGCGGGCTGCAGGGCGGCGTGGCCGGCACCTTTGCCTTCTACTACCGCCATTTCAACCGGCCCGGCCCCGATCCCTTCCACCAGCGGCTGGTGGAGGCCTGCACCGACCTGTGCGCGCTGGCGCTGGAGCGCGAGCAGGCACGCCGCCGCATCCGGCAGCTGGCCTTCTACGACGGGCTGACCACCCTGCCCAACCGCAGCCTGCTGCTGGCCCAGGCCGAGCAGGCGCTGTCCGTGGCTTCGCACGAGGGCCACGAGCTGGCCGTGGTCTTCATCGACCTGGACCGTTTCAAGCAGGTCAACGATTCGCTGGGCCACCCGGCCGGCGACCGGCTGCTGTGCAGCGTGGCCCAGCGCATCCAGGCGGAGCTGCGCACGGGCGACATTGCCGGACGGCTGTCGGGCGATGAATTCGTCATCGTGCTGCCACACTGTGGCGGTGCGCAGGCGGCCGAGGTGATAGAGCGGCTGCAGTCGGCACTTGGCGAGCCCTGCATGATCGACGACGTATCCCTGGCCAGCACGGCCAGTTGCGGCATTGCCGTGTTTCCCGCCGACGGGCGCGACATGGAGACCCTGCTGCACCGCGCCGACATGGCCATGTACCAGGCCAAATCGGGCGGGCGCGGGCTCTACAGCTTCTTCAGCCCCGAGATGAACCGCCTGGCGCAGGAGCGGCTGGTGCTGGAGACGGCGCTGCGCGACGCCCTGCGCAGCGGCGGCCTGCGCCTGCACTACCAGCCCCAGCTCGACCTGAAGGACGGGCGCCTCTACGGCGTGGAGGCCCTGGCGCGCTGGAGCCATGCGGAATTCGGCGAGATCTCGCCCGCACGCTTCATTCCGCTGGCCGAGGAATGCGGCCTGATCGGCGAGCTGGGCACCTGGGCACTGCGCGAGGCCTGCCGCCAGCTGGGCGAGTGGCGCAGCCGGGGCATCGACGTGCCGGCCATGTCGGTCAACCTCTCGCCCACCAGCTTTCACAACCTGGACCTGCCGCGCATGATTGCCGACACGCTGGAGCACAACGCGCTCAAGCCGCAGGACCTCACGCTGGAGATCACCGAAAGCCTGCTGCTGGACACCAACCCGGGCACCATGCGCACGCTGCAGGCCGTGCATTCCCAGGGCGTGCGCCTGTCCATGGACGACTTCGGCACGGGCTACTCCAGCCTCAGCTACCTGCGGCGCCTGCCGGTCAGCGAACTCAAGCTGGACCGCAGCTTCGTCGCCGACCTGGAGCACGACGAGGCCGCACAGGCGCTGAGCAACGCCATCCTGGGCATAGGCCGCAGCCTGCACCTGACCGTGGTGGCCGAGGGCGTGGAGACGGCAGCGCAGAACACCATCCTGCGCGAACAGGGCTATCCGGTGGCACAGGGCTATCTGTTCTCTCGCCCGCTGCCGGCCGCTGATCTGGAGCGGTGGCTGCAGGCATTGAGCGCGCAGGCCGGCCTGACGACGGACGTGTGAGCGGACCAGGCCATGCGCGCGGAGACCTTGGCCGGCAAAAGTAACAATCCGCAATAAATATTCGGACTGGACCTATTTTTCCCTAAGCCTCGCCGGCAAGTGACCGATATCTGCGGCATGGCGGCGGCTGAGTGTCGGCCCCGCTGATCGCCACAGATCGCCACCGTTTCCGCCGACTCCCAGCCCCAGCCGCTCATCCGCTTTCGCTCTTCGCCATACGGCACTCCCCCACCATGATGTTTTTCCGCAATCTGAAGCTGGCCCCCAAGCTGCTGGCCTCCTTCATCGCCCTGCTGCTGCTGACCGCAGGCCTGGGCCTGTTCTCCGTGGTCCAGCTGGACCGCGTCAACCAGACCGCCACCGACCTGGCCCACCACTGGATGCCTGCCGAGCGCGTGCTCCTGGAGATGCGCTACCAGCTGCAGCGCTACCGCTCGCAGACCATGCAGCATGTGCTGGCCACCTCCATGGAAGAGATGGCCGTCTACGACAAGAACATGCCCGCGCTGTGGTCCGAGCTGCTGAAGAACCAGCAGGCCTTCGAGCGCTATGCCAATACGGCTCGCGAGCGCGAGCTGATGGCCGGCATCAAGGACGACCTGGGCCAGTACGCGCAGCACACGGCAAAGATCGTGGACCTGTCCCACGCCCTGCGCACCGACGAGGCGTCCGAGCTGCTGCGCGGCGATTCGGTCAAGACCAGCCGCGCCATCAACAGCAAGCTCGATGAACTGATCAAGCTCAACGCCCAGGGCATCGAAGATGCCAACCAGGCCGGTGACGACATCTTCACGGCTGCGCGCTGGTGGGTGATCGCCCTGCTGGTGGGCGCCGTGGTCTTCGGCCTGGCCATGGCCCTGCTGATCGCCCGCAGCGTGGCACGCCCCCTGCAGCAGGCCGTGAGCCTGGCGCAGGCCGTGGCCGCAGGCGACCTGGGCAGCCGCATCGAGGTGCATGGCAAGGACGAGACCGGCCAGCTGCTGCTGGCCCTGCAGCACATGAACGAAAGCCTGCAACGCATCGTGGGCCAGGTGCGCCAGGGCACGGACTCCATCGCCACGGCCAGCGGCCAGATCGCATCGGGCAACCAGGACCTGTCGGCCCGCACCGAGGAGCAGGCCAGCTCGCTGGAGCAGACCGCCGCCTCCATGGAGGAGCTGACCTCCACCGTCAAGCAAAACGGCGCCAACGCCCAGCAGGCCAACCAGCTGGCCGCCGCCGCGTCCCAGGTCGCCGTGCGCGGCGGAACGGCCGTGGCCCAGGTGGTGCAGACCATGTCCGCCATCAACGATGCCTCGCGCAAGATCGTGGACATCATCGGCGTCATCGACTCCATCGCCTTCCAGACCAACATCCTGGCGCTGAATGCCGCCGTGGAAGCGGCCCGCGCCGGCGACCAGGGCCGGGGCTTTGCCGTCGTCGCCTCGGAAGTGCGCACCCTGGCCCAGCGCTCGGCCGCCGCCGCCAAGGAGATCAAGCAGCTGATCGACGACTCGGTGGGCAAGGTCGAGGAAGGCAGCGCCCAGGTCGATTCGGCCGGCAAGACCATGGAGGAGATCGTGGCCAGCGTGCGCCGCGTGACCGACATCATGGGCGAGATCTCGGCCGCCAGCCATGAGCAGACGGCCGGTATCGAGCAGGTCAACCAGGCCGTCACGCAGATGGACCAGATGACCCAGCAGAACGCGGCCCTGGTCGAGGAATCGGCGGCGGCCACCGGCGCCCTGCAGGCCCAGGCCAAGGCGCTGGCCGAGGTGGTGAGCGTGTTCAAGCTCTCGCCGTCCACCGGCATGCTGGGCAGCAGCCGCGGTGTCAGCCACGCCGCCGCCGTGGCAGCGCCCCGCCAGACACCGGCGGCGCCCCGTCCGCATCTGGCGCCTGCCGCTCCCAAAGGCGCTGTGCCCGCACGCGCATCGGCCGCCCTGCCTTCTGCAACTGGTGCGGCCGGTGCAGCCCCTGCTCCGGCAGGCGCCGCGCGCCCGGCCCAGCCGGCGCAGCCGGCCCGGCCTGCCGTGACCGCACCTGCCAGGGCCAAGGCCAAGGCGGCCAGCACGGCCTCCGACGACGATTGGGAAACCTTCTGAACCAGGTTTTCGCCCGCCCCGCCGGGGGCGGACACACCGGCCAAGGCCCGACCAGCTCCTGCTGGCCGGGCCTTTTTTCCGGGCGCCTCGCAGGCGGATCACGCCCCTGCCATGGCCAAGCCCTTCAAATCTGCCATGATCGACCGCTGCAAGCCCTTGTTTTGAAAGCCATCGCCAGTCTGCCGCCCTCCCGCAGCCCCGCGCGACAGGCGCTTGGCCCGGCACGGTGCCCCAGCATGAGAAAATCGGCGATTCAGCCAAGAACACATTCATCAGAAGACGGAACACATCATGGAAGCAGAACGCATCAACCTCATCGGCAACACCCTCGAAGATCTGTCGCAGCGGACGGCAGATCTACGGAGGTATCTTTGACTACGATGCAAAGTACGAACGACTGCGCACGGTAAATGCCTCGCTGGAAGATCCCAGCGTCTGGAACGACCCCAAGAAGGCCCAGGAACTGGGCAAGGAAAAGAAGCTGCTCGACGGCGTCGTGCTGACGCTGCAAAAGCTCACCACCGAGCTGGCCGACAACGCCGAGCTGTTCGAGATGAGCAAGGAAGAAGGCGATGAGACCGGCCTGCTCACCATCGAGGGCGAGACCGCCAAGCTGCAGCCCCTGATCGAGGAACTGGAGTTCCGCCGCATGTTCGGCAAGGAAGCCGATCCGCTGAACTGCTTCGTGGACATCCAGGCCGGCGCCGGCGGCACCGAAGCCTGCGACTGGGCCGGCATGCTGCTGCGCCAGTACCTGAAGTACGCCGAACGCAAGGGCTTCAAGGCCACGGTCGAGGAAGAGACGCCGGGCGACATCGCCGGCATCAAGAGCGCGACCATCCACATCGAGGGCGAGTACGCCTACGGCCTGCTGCGCACCGAAACCGGCGTGCACCGCCTGGTGCGCAAGTCGCCCTTCGACAGCTCGGGCGGCCGCCACACCAGCTTTGCCTCGCTGTTCGTCTATCCCGAGATCGACGACTCGATCCAGATCGAGATCAACCCCTCGGACGTGCGCACCGACACCTACCGCGCATCGGGCGCCGGCGGCCAGCACATCAACAAGACCGATTCGGCCGTGCGCCTGACGCACATCCCGACCGGCATCGTCGTGCAATGCCAGGATGGCCGCAGCCAGCACAGCAACCGCGACGTCGCATGGCAGCGCCTGCGCTCCAAGCTCTACGAGCACGAGATGCAAAAGCGCATGGTGGAGCAGCAAAAGCTGGAGGACACCAAGACCGATGTGGGCTGGGGCCACCAGATCCGCTCGTACGTGCTGGACAACAGCCGCATCAAGGATTTGCGCACCAACGTCGAAATCTCGGCCACCCAGAAGGTGCTGGACGGCGACCTCGACGCTTTCATCGAAGCCTCGCTCAAGCAAGGCCTCTGAGTTCCAAGCCCCTGGGCGGCACCCGCCGCACAGGGGCTTGGACTCTGTCCCCTGATATTGGCATAGGAAGGAATCTGTATGCTGCAACTGCGTGACGGGCAGGCCCCTGCCACCGCCATCCACCGCGCCGACTACCAGGCTCCTGCCTGGTGGATCGACACCGTGGACCTGACCTTCGATCTCGATCCGGCCAAGACCCGCGTGCTCAACAAGATGCGCGTGCGCCGCAACACCGAGGTGCCGGCGCAGCCGCTGCGCCTGGACGGCGATGAACTGAACCTTGCGCGCGTGCTGGTCAACGGCGGCGGCACCTCGTTCAAGATGGACGGCGACCAGCTCGTGCTGGAGAACCTGCCCGAGGGCGGCGACCCCGTCGATCTGGAAATCTTCACCACCTGCGCGCCCGCCAAGAACACCAAGCTCATGGGCCTGTATGTGAGCCAGGGCACGTTCTTCACCCAGTGCGAGGCCGAGGGTTTCCGCCGCATCACCTATTTCCTGGACCGTCCCGACGTGATGGCCATGTATACCGTGACGCTGCGCGCCGACAAGACCGCGTACCCGGTGCTGCTGTCCAACGGCAACCTGGTCGAGCAAGGCGCGCTGGAAGACGGCCGCCACTTCGCCAAGTGGGCCGATCCGCACCGCAAGCCCAGCTACCTGTTCGCCCTGGTGGCCGGCAACCTGGTCGCGCGCGAGCAAAAGATCAAGAGCCGCGCGGGCCGCGACCACCTGCTGCAGGTCTTCGTGCGCCCCGGCGACCTGGAGAAGACCGAGCACGCCATGAACTCCCTCATGGCCAGCGTGGCCTGGGACGAGGCCCGCTTCGGCCTGTCGCTGGACCTGGACCGCTTCATGATCGTCGCCACCAGCGACTTCAACATGGGCGCCATGGAGAACAAGGGCCTGAACGTCTTCAATACCAAGTACGTCCTGGCCAGCCAGTCCACGGCCACCGACACCGACTACGCCAACATCGAGTCCGTCGTCGGCCACGAGTACTTCCACAACTGGACCGGCAACCGCGTCACCTGCCGCGACTGGTTCCAGCTGTCGCTCAAGGAAGGCCTGACCGTCTTCCGCGACCAGGAATTCAGCATGGACATGGCGGGCAGCCCCTCGGCGCGCGCCGTCAAGCGCATCGAGGACGTGCGCGTGCTGCGCACCGCCCAGTTCCCCGAGGATGCGGGCCCCATGGCCCACCCGGTGCGGCCCGACAGCTACATCGAGATCAACAACTTCTACACCGTCACCATCTACGAAAAAGGTGCCGAGGTCGTGCGCATGCAGCACAACCTGGTGGGCCGCGAAGGCTTCGCCAAGGGCATGAAGCTGTATTTCGAGCGCCATGACGGCCACGCAGTGACCTGCGACGACTTCGCCCAGGCCATGGCCGACGCCAACCCCGACAGCGAACTGGCCCGGCGCCTGGACCAGTTCAAGCGCTGGTACAGCCAGGCCGGCACGCCCCAGCTGCGCGCCGAAGGCAGCTATGACGCGGCCGCCCGCACCTACACGCTGACCCTGAGCCAAAGCTGCGCACCCACGCCCGGCCAGGCAGAGAAGCTGCCCTTCGTCATCCCCGTGCAGATGGGCCTGCTGGGCCAGGACGGCCGCGCGCTGACCCTGCGCCTGCAGGGCGAAGACGCGCAGGCAGCCGGCGACAGCCGCCTGCTGGTGCTGTCCGAACCCAGCCACAGCTTCGTCTTCACCGACGTGGACCAGGAGCCCGTGCCCTCGCTGCTGCGCGGCTTCAGCGCCCCCGTGGTGCTGCAGCACAGCGACAGCGATGCCGCCTTGCTGACCCTGCTGGCCCATGACAGCGATGCCTTCAACCGCTGGGAAGCCGGCCAGCGCCTGGGCCTGCGCATCGCGCTGCAGGCCATTGGCGACACCTCCATCACGGCAGACGCCAGCGGCCAGATCGCTGCTGCCCTGCTGCCGGCCTCCTTCGTCGAGGCCATGCGCGGCGTGCTGCGCCATCCGCAGCTGGATGCGGCCTTCAAGGAACTGATGCTGACCCTGCCCGGCGAAAGCTACATTGCCGAGCAACTGGCCGTGGTCGATCCTCAGCGCGTGCACGCCGTGCGCGAAGCCATGCGCCAGCAACTGGCCACCGAGCTGCAGGCCGACTGGCAGCAGGCCTGGCAGGAGCACAGCGACACCGGCGCCTACCGCCCCGACCCCGTCAGCTCCGGCCGCCGCGCCCTGTCCGGCATGGCACTGTCCATGCTGTGCCTGGCCGCGCGCGCCTCGGGCGACACGGTCTGGCCCGGCAAGGCGCTGCAGCGCTTCAAGGACGCAGGCAACATGACCGACCGCATGAGCGCCCTGACGGCACTGGTGCAAAGCGGCCATCCGCTGGCCGCCCAGGCCCTGGCACGTTTCCACAAGCTGTTCCAGCACGATGCACTGGTCCTGGACAAGTGGTTCGCGCTGCAGGGCGGCGCCTGCGACCGTGGCGGCAACGTGCTGCCGGCCGTCAAGCAGCTGATGAAGCACCCCGACTTCCAGATCAAGAACCCCAACCGCGCGCGCAGCCTGATCTTCAGCTACTGCAGCGCCAATCCCGGCGCCTTCCACCGCGCCGACGCGGCGGGCTACGTGTTCTGGAGCGAGCGCGTCATCGAGCTGGACGCCATCAACCCCCAGGTCGCCGCCCGCCTGGCGCGTGCCCTGGACCGCTGGAGCAAGCTGGCCGAGCCCTACCGCACGGCGGCACGCGAGGCCGTCGCCCGCGTGGCGGCCCGCGCCGAACTCAGCAACGACGTGCGTGAAGTCGTCACCCGCGCCCTCGCGGATTGACGAGCCACCCCCTGAGTCGCTTCGCGCCTTCCCCCTTGCAGGGGGACGACACCCTCGGTGCGAGGCGGCTCTTCCTCGGTGTCCCTGGCTTGAGCAGCGCCGGTTTTATGCTGCAAGCCAGGAATCACTGAAATGCTGTTCATCAGCAGATGCATACGCCATGCCGCATCTGCTCCCGGATTTTTAGGAGTTGAACCCATGAAGAAAAACGTCAGCCTGACCCGCTACCTGGTCGAGCAGCAACGCGTGGACGGCCTCATCCCCGGCCAGCTGCGCCTGCTGCTGGAAGTCGTGGCACGCGCCTGCAAGCGCATCAGCCAATCCGTCAACAAGGGCGCCATCGGCGACGTGCTGGGCACGGCCGGCAGCGAGAACGTGCAGGGCGAAGTCCAGAAGAAGCTGGACATCATCGCCAACGAGGTGCTGATCGAGGCCAACGAATGGGGCGGCCACCTGGCAGCCATGGCCTCCGAGGAAATGGAAGGCATCTACCTGGTGCCCAACCGCTACCCGCACGGCGAGTACCTGCTGATGTTCGATCCGCTGGACGGCTCGTCCAACATCGACGTCAACGTCTCCATCGGCACCATCTTCAGCGTGCTCAAGAAGCCCGAAGGCCACCCCGGCGTGACCGAGCAGGACTTCATGCAGCCCGGCACCCAGCAGGTCGCCGCCGGCTACTGCATCTACGGCCCGCAGACCACCCTGGTGCTGACCGTGGGCGACGGCGTCTCCATGTTCACGCTGGACCGCGAGCAAGGCTCCTTCGTGCTGGTGCAGGAAAACATCCGCATCCCAGAGGACACCAAGGAATTCGCCATCAACATGTCCAACATGCGCCACTGGGACACCCCCGTCAAGCGCTACGTGGACGAATGCCTGGCCGGCGTGGAAGGCCCGCGCGGCAAGGACTTCAACATGCGCTGGATCGCCTCCATGGTGGCCGACGTGCACCGCATCATGACCCGCGGCGGCATCTTCATGTACCCCTGGGACCGCCGCGAGCCCAACAAGCCCGGCAAGCTGCGCCTGATGTATGAAGCCAACCCCATGGCCTGGCTGGTCGAGCAGGCCGGCGGCGCCGCCACCAACGGCAAGCAGCGCATCCTCGACATCCAGCCCACGCAGCTGCACGAACGTGTGAGCGTCATCCTCGGCTCGAAGAACGAAGTCGAAAAAGTGACGCAATACCATTCCGAGGCATAAATTTGCCGTTATAATTTTTGTCTGTCGCCGGTGTAGCTCAGTTGGTAGAGCAGCTCATTCGTAATGAGAAGGTCGAGGGTTCGATTCCTTTCTCCGGCACCAAACAAGAAGCCCCAGATTCGCAAGAGTCTGGGGCTTTTTCGTTGGGCACTCTGAGTGCATTCCGGCAACAATGATCAGGTGCGGATAGGCTGAGCCACCAGACGCACGCCAAGAGCGCCACAGACGCGACGGATGGTGTCAAACCGAGGCTGGCTACCCGGCCGCAGTGCCTTGTACAAAGCCTCCCGGGTCAGACCGCTGGCACTGGCTATCTCGCTCATGCCGCGCGTGCGTGCGATCACGCCAAGGGCATGGGCCAGTTCGGAGGGGTCATCTTCTTCCAGCACCAAGGACAGATAGGCAGCCACGTCCTCATCGGTTTTCAGGTGCTCGGCCATGTCAAAGGTGGGAAGGTCAGCAATCTTGGTCATGGTCAGTTCTCCAGGGTCTTGGACAGGGCAATTGCAGCCGCAATGTCCACCTGCTGGGTTGCCTTGTCGCCACCACCCAACATAACTACCAGCACGTAACACGCAAAGCTAACGGCGAAACCACCCCAGTGGTCAGAATTTCTGCAGCTGGACATGTGCCTTGTGCCATCAGGCCAGCACGACAAGTCGCCAATCCACAGCGGGCTTCCAATGCACTTCTTCGCTTCCTGATATAGCCACCTCGGGCAGGGGCCCAGGCATGCAAAGCGCCAGGCACACGGCCTGTGCATCGCAATCCCGGCCTTGCCACAGGCGGCCGTGGGCCAGGGGCGGCCCAGCCATGTCGAGCGCAGCGGAGACGGGTATCCACGCAAGCTGCCGCATCCGGACAAAGTCCAGGCCCTGGCCCAGGCTCTTGAAATAGGCCTCCTTCAGGCTCCACAGCTGCACCAGGCTGTGCTGCAGGCGGGCTCCGCCCTGCGCGTGCAGCCACGCGCGTTCGGGCGAGGAGCACACCATCTCGGCCATGCCATGCACGTCGCGCTGGCGGCGCTCTGTCCGCCGCTCAATGTCCACGCCCACCGGGCCTTGTGCGGCGGCGCAGGCCAGCCAGCCGGCGCTGTGCGAGAGGCTCAAACGGGGCTGCGCTCCAAAAATGCCGCCCTCCCCGCCTTGATCCACGTGGGGTGCAGCATTGCGGGGCGCTGCCAGCCGCCAGGTCGATGCGGCATCATGCCCGCCGGCCAGCAGCAGGCGCATGGCATAGCGGCAGGCGATGAATTCGCGCTGACGCGCCTCGCGCATGCCGGCATGGCGCTCCCGCTCCGAGTCCGTCAGCCAGCCCGCAGCCAGCGACTGCGCATTGGCCCACAAGGGCGCCTGCGCCCCCAGCAGCAAGGCGCAGGCGGCCGGCGCGCTCAAATCACCGGCCTACGCGGGCATAGGTGCCCTTGAAGGTGACGCCGGCCATCACATTGCCTGCGCGGCATTCGAAATTGACTGGATCCCGGGTGGATTGCTTCTTGTTGAAGCTGTGCAGGTCCACCACGGCGTTGGCGCCCTTTTGCTTGGCCTTGGCCTCGAAGGCTATCAGGGCAGACAGCGCTGCCCAGTTGCAGGCCGTGGCATCGTCCTTGCCCACGCCGTTGGTTTTCTTGTTGGACACGTCATCGCCCAGCTTTTCGGAGATGGCAGGCGTGCTGGCACCGGACAGGTGAAAGCTCACGCTGCCGTCGAGCTTGCCCTGGTCCAGGCCGAGCTTCACCACGTCGGCCAGCGGCAGCATCACTGCTTCATTGCGGGCATGTACCGCCGTTGCGGCCACCAGCGCCATGGCTGCCAAGATCATCTTTCTCATGGAAACTCCCTCTCTGTAAAAAAGCATGGAACAGGGACAGCGATGGATTACGGGGTACTGATTTTCTTCATCAGATTCCGGACCCAGCGGTTGTAGTTGGGATGGATCTCCCGCTTGCCATCGCCTTCCGAGTAATTCAGATTCACGCTGTGCAGATAGCTGATCCGGTAGGTATCTGTGTTGTAGTGCACCGCGATGTTGACCTGGTGCTTGCCTTGCTTGTCGTAGTGCAGCTCCAGGCGGCCCGGCTCGTCGCCGACCACCACCCAGCCCAGCGACTTCGACGCCACCACGATGCGATCGTGCAACTGCTGCGTCGTAGTCTCGGGCGAGGCGGTCCACATGACCGCCGGGGGTTCATAGATGTCCGTGCTTCGTGCCACCGCGCTGCCTGCGGCCAGGGCAAGGACCAGGACAATGGCGGCGGTTCTCGTCTGTTTCATTTCACTGGCTCCTGTTGCTTCCAACGTCGAAAAATCAATGAGGTGTTGATGCCGCCAAAGGCAAAGTTGTTGCTCATGACGATATCGGTGTGCAAGGCACGCGGCTCGCCCATGACGTAGTCCAGATCGGCGCAGCGCGGATCGGGTTGCTGCAGATTCGCGTTGGCTGCAAACCAGCCTTCACGCATCATCTCGATGCTCATCCAGGCTTCCAGCGCGCCGCAGGCGCCCAGCGTGTGGCCCATGTAGCCCTTGAGGCTGCTGATGGGCACCTGGCTGCCGAGCACTTCGCGGGTGGCCTGCGATTCGGCAATGTCCCCCTGGTCCGTGGCCGTGCCGTGGGCGTTGACGTAGCCGACCTCCGAAGGTTCGATCCCCGCGTCATCAAGCGCCATGCGCATGGCCTGGGCCATGGTGGCGGCGTTGGGCTGCGTCACATGGGTGCCATCGGAGTTGCTGGCAAAGCCGATCAGCTCGGCCCGGATGCAGGCGCCACGGGCAAGTGCATGCTCCAGCTCTTCGAGCACCAAGGTGCAGGCGCCCTCGCCCAGCACCAGGCCGTCGCGCCGGGCGTCGAAGGGACGTGGCGTGCACTCGGGGCTGTCGTTCTTGACGCTGGTCGCAAACAGGGTGTCGAACACAGCCGCCTGCGTGGCATCCAGCTCCTCGGCCCCGCCGGCCAGCATGGCAAGCTGCTTGCCGCTCTGAATGGCCTCGAAGGCATAGCCCAGGCCCTGGCTGCCCGAGGTGCAGGCGCTGGACGTCGTGATGACGCGGCCCGTGGTTCCGAAGAACACGCCGATGTTCACCGCCGCCGTGTGCGACATCATCTTGATGTAGGTGTTGGCGTTGATGCCCTCGGTGCTCTTGTCGGCCATCATGCGGCCGAAGTCGCCGATGGCCGAGGGCGTTCCGGCGGACGACCCATAGGACACGCCCATGTGCCCGCTTTTGACGAAGGCATTGCCCAGCAGGCCGGCATCGGCCAGCGCCAGCTCGCTGGCGCGCGTGGCCATCAGGGCGACGCGGCCCATGCTGCGCATGGACTTGCGGTTGTAGTGCGGCGGCAGATCGAAGGGCGGCACGGTGCTGCCCAGCCGGGTGCTCAGGCCCTCATAGGCAGCCCACTCGTCCATCACCCGGATAGCGGTTTTGCCGGTGCGCAGTCGCTCCCGCACCGTGGCCCAGTCGTGGCCCAGCGGACTCAGGGCACCCACGCCCGTGACGACCACACGCCGTTTGCTTGCTGCGCTCATCCCACCATCCCTCCATTGACGGAGATGACCTGGCGCGTGATGTACGAGGCCTCGCCGCCCATGAGGAAGGAGACCGCACCTGCCACCTCGTCCACCGTGCCCATGCGGCGCATGGGAATCAGCGCCAAGGCATGTTCGAGCACTTCCTCGCTGACCATTTCCGTGTCGATCAGGCCGGGCGCCACGCAATTGACCGTGATCTCGCGCTTGGCCAGCTCCACGGCCAGGGACTTGGTCGCAGCGATCACCCCGGCCTTGGCCGCGCTGTAGTTGGCCTGGCCCCGGTTGCCCATCAGGGCGGAGACCGAAGCCAGCGTCACGATGCGCCCCGGCTTGCGGCGGCGCACCATGGGCATGACCACCGGGTGCAGCACGTTGTAGAACGCATCCAGGTTGGTATGCACCACGGCATCCCACTCCTCGCCCGTCATGGCAGGGAAGGCATTGTCCCGGGCGATGCCGGCATTGCAGACCACGCCGTAGTAGGCGCCATGCTGTTCCATGTCGGCCTCAAGCGCCAGAGCGCAGGCAGCGCGGTCTGCCACATCGAACTGCAGCACGCGGGCCTGGCGGCCCAGCGCGGCAATGTCGGCCACCGTCTGCAGGGCCTGCTCGCGGCCGCTGCGGCAATGGACCACGATGTCGAAACCATCGCGCGCCAGGCGCAGGGCGATGGCCCGGCCTATGCCCCGGCTCGACCCTGTCACCAGCACCGTGGCTGGCTGGGCGATTGCACTCATGCTTGTCCAACTCCTTCTTGCTCCAGCGCCTGTATGAATGCGCTGCCATTGTCTGGTTCGTAAACGGATATGCGGGCCTGGGCGAGCACGCGGTCCTCGCCCAGGGGCTGGATGCGGCAATCGAACATGCCCAGGCCATTGGTGCCCACCAGTTCGCAGTGCACGCTCACGCGCAGCACGCTGCCCGGGGAAAAATGTGCGCAGGCCGCCTGGAACTTGCGCGTGCCCAGCAAAAAACCCAGCTTGACGGGCCGCCCGGCCTGCACCGCCTGCCAGCCGGCCCAGGCGGCCACGGTCTGGGCCATGTACTCCAGCCCCACCCAGGCGGGCATGCCGGCGTCCTGCAGGAACAGGCCATCGCGCGGCACGGTGACCTGCGCATGGGCGCTATCGGCGGATGCATCGAGCAGGCAGTCCAGCAGCAGCATCACGCCGCGATGGGGCACGTAGTTTTCAATCGGTAGAAATGCGTTCATCTCGATGACTCCTCAGGCAGCGGCCAGCAGCAGGGCGCAGTTGCTGCCGCCAAAGGCAAAGGAATTGCTGAGCACGGCCCGGGGCGCACGCCCCAGCGCCATGCCCGGGCGGACCACGGCCAGGGCGGGCAGTTCGGGCGCCTGCTCGCCATCCCACCAGTGCGCAGGAAGCCGGCCCTGCGGGTTGTCGTGCAGCAGGTGCCAGGCCATGGCCGCTTCCAGCGCCCCGGCCGCCGCCAGGGTGTGGCCGGTCAGCGGCTTGGTGGAGCTCACGGGCGTTGCTTCGCCGAACACGCTGTGTATGGCCAGGCTTTCCATGGCGTCGTTGTGCACCGTGGCCGTGCCGTGCAGGTTGATGTAGTCCACGTCACCGGGCCGCATGGCCGCACGCCGCAGCGCCTGCTCCATGGCCTGGATGGCGCCCTGGCCGGATGGGTCGGGGGCCGACATGTGGTGGGCATCCTGGGTCTCGCCCCAACCGGCCAGGCGCACGGGGCCTGGCTCTCGCGTCAGCAGGAAGAACGCCGCGCCCTCGCCCAGGTTGATGCCGCTGCGCCGGGCAGACAGCGGGTTGCAGCGCTTGTCCGACACGGCCTGCAGCGCGCTGAAACCGGCCACGGTGAAGGCGCACAGCGCATCCACCCCGCCGGCCAGCACGGCATCGACCAGGCCGGCCTGCAGCCAGCGCGCGGCCGATGCCAACGCCTTGGCTCCGGAGGAGCAGGCGGTGGAGAGGGTGTGCGCCGGCCCCTGGATGCCCAGGTGCTGGGCCAGGAACTCCGACACATTACCCATTTCCTGCAAGGCGTAATCAAAGTCCTGCGGGAACCGGCCCTGTGCCTGCCAATGGGCGGCGGCGGCTTCGCCCTCCTGCACGCCGGCCGTGCTGGTGCCCACCACCACGCCCACACGCGCCGGGCCCCAGCGCGACAAGGCCTGCTCCACCGGGCCGCGCACGCCCTGGGCGGTGTGCCATGCCAGGGCGTTGTTGCGCGATCGCTGCGGCGGCGGTGCCCAGTCCAGCGTGGGGAGCACCATGTGGGGCGGCAGGCAGCCCAGCGGCAGGTGCCGGCCCGGGCTGTAGCGGTCGCTGCACTGCAGGCTGTCGGGGACCTGGGTGGCGAACAATGCGGCGCGCAGGCTGGCCGCATCGGCGCCCAGGGCGCTGGTGGCTGAAAGGGTTTGCACAAACACGGCCTGTGCCGTCGGGGTGATCGCGGTCATGCGCCCTCCCCTGCATTGGCACAGGGACGCATGCCGCCGGGCGAGGCAACGCGCAGTTGCCAGGCGCCTGCGGCATACACGATCTCGAACCCGTCGCCGCCGGCAGGCCGGATCTCGACGCGCGTCTGCCCTTGGTGAGACAGGTGTCTGGCCGATCCACCGGACATTCCGACCTCTTCCAACACCCAGGATGCAGGCAAGGCCTGCGCAATGGCATCCACCGGCCACAGCGCCAGCTGCATGTCGCCGAGCACCTGCGCCGGCGCCAGTTGCGCCGGCCACCAGCGTGACAGCTCGGCCTGCAGCTGCCGCCCATCCCAGACGATCACGCCCACGCGCTGCCCCAGGTGGACCAGCGCCAGGCGCACCGTCTGCGCATCGACCTCCAGCAGCGCGTCCAGTTCCTGCGCGGGCTGGCCAGGCGCCTGCACCACCAGATGCTGCTGCAGCGCCAGCGCGCAGCCCAGCGCAGCCGGCGGCAATGCCAGCCGCGGCGACGTGGCATTGCCCTGCGGTGCACGCGCCTCTGGTGCGGTGGAGCAGCCTGCCAGCGTGCTGGCCGTGATGATGGCAGCGCACGCCGCAAACAAGGCTGGCGCACGCTGGCGCGCAAAGGCCGGGAAAAGACGCAGCCGCCTCATGCCATCACCCCCTGCCCCGGCTGGCAAAGCTGGCTCAGCACGTTCAGGCGGCGCTCCGGCTCGGCCACATAGGGGTTGCGTCCATCCCAGGCGTAGCCGGCGAGGATGGACGAGATCATGCGGCGGATGTCCGGCGCATGCGACGGGTGGAAGATCACGTCCTGGAAGCTGCCGTCGTACCAGCCCTGCACGAAGGCACGGAAGGTATCGACACCTGCCTGCAGCGGCTGGGCATAGTCCTGTTGCCAGTCCACCGCCTCGCCCTGCCAGCTGCGGGCGATGCAGTCGGCGGCCAGGCTGGCCGACTTCAGGGCAATGGTCACGCCGCTGGAGAACACCGGGTCCAGAAACTCGCCCGCATTGCCCAGCAAGGCATAGCCCGGGCCCCACAGCGCCGTCACATTGGCCGAGTAGCCCGTGAGCGAACGCCCGGGCGTGTCCCACCGGGCATTGCGCAGCACCTGCGCGAGGCTGGGCGTCTCGGCAATGATGGCGCGCAGGCGCTCGACCTCGGAGCCCGCATGGCGCTCCAGGAATTCGGGCGTGGCGACAACGCCCTGCGAGCTGCGGCCATTGGAAAACGGAATGGTCCAGAACCACACATGCCGGTGCTCGGGATGCACGGAAATCAGGATCTTGTCGCGGTCCATGTCCTGTGCCGCGATGCGATCCTCGACATGCGTGAACAGGGCCGCACGCACGGGAAAACCGGAGGGCCGCTCCAGCCCCAGCATGCGCGGCAAGATGCGCGCAAAGCCGCTGGCATCCAGCAGATGGCGGGCCTGCACCACATATTCCTCGCCTTGCGGCGTGCGGGCCGTGACCTGCGGCTGGGCGCCTGCCACGTCCACGCCGGTCACCGTATGGCGATAGCGGATCTCGGCGCCCGCCTTCTGGGCGGCATCGGCAAGCACCTTGTCGAAATGGGCGCGCTGCACCTGGTACGTCGTGCCCCATCCGCAGGAGAACTTGTCACGGAAGTCGAAGGCCGTGCGCAGATCGCCCCGGGCGAAGGCCGCGCCGTTCTTGTGCTGGAAGCCCGCCTCCACCACGTCCTGCAGCATGCCGGCCTGCTCGATGTAGGCCATGCCTTGCGGCAGCAGGCTCTCGCCAATGGAAAAGCGCGGGAACTCTTCCTTCTCCAGGATGAGCACCCGGCGCCCCTGCCGGCGCAGCAGGCCCGCCGCCACGGCGCCGGAGGGGCCGGCGCCAATGATCAGGATTTCAGTCTGTTCGGTACGTTGCATGTACGGTGTCTTTTTCAGAGAGAGGTGCCGGCAGGCGCCTGCGGCGGCGCGCGAAACAGCGGCGCCAGCACCAGCACCAGCGGCAGGCCCAGCATCAGCGTGACGCCAAAGGCCCGCAAGGCCGGCGTCTGGGACAGGCCCAGCAGGCCGAATGACAGCCAGGTGCTGGCCGCGCCGATCACCACGGCCAGCCAGGCGTGGGGATCGTCCTCGTGCTCCTGCAGGAAGATGCCGTAGTCGATGCCCACGCCCAGCAACAGCATCAGCGCCAGCACGTTGAAAAGCTGCCAGGGCTGGCCCCAGACGGACAGGACCACCGCCACCGCCAGACTGGCCAGCACGGTGGGCAGCCAGGCTCGCCAGGCCTGGCTGCCAAAGCGCAGCCACAGAGCCGCCAGCACCAGGCCGTGGCCCAGCACCAGCAGTTGCGTCATCGACAGGCGGTAGCGCTGCAGCAGGCCGGAGATCTCGGCGGGCTTGTCCACCCAGACCACGCCCTCCAGCCCATGCGCTGCCTGCGCCAGCCCCGGCAGTGCGGCCTGACCGGCCACGCCGCGCAGCATGAGCATGCTGCGCCAACGGCCATCGCGCTCGCCCAGCCACAGGGGGCCGGCCGCCGCGGAGATGGACTGCTCCAGCCAGGCCTGCACGGTCAGGGGTTGCACCGGTGCGGCGGCAGGCGCACTGAAAGACTCGCCCAATTGGGCATTGATCCCTTGCAGCACCTGGTCCTCGACACGGCGCACCAGGGCCAGATCCTCGCTCTGGCGCCGGGCGGAAGGCACCCAGTCGGACACAGCCGTGTAACCGGCAAGCTGACCATGCTGCACCAGCACATCAAGCCGCTGCTTGAGCAGCTCCTCGCGCTGCAGCAGCTCCTGGTCGCTGGCCCCGTCGAGCAGGTAGAACTGGGCCGGGCTGGGCAGGCCCAGCATGTCACCCACCTGGCGCTGCTGGGCAACCAGGGCAGGCGCGCCGTTTTGCAGCTGGCGCACATCGTCCTGGATGTTCAGGCGCCCACCCCACGCCAGCCAGGCCGCCATGGCGGCACACAGCACCACCGAACCCGGCAGCGCTGCGCGCCAGCGCGGCCAGGCCATCAGGCTCAGGCCTATGCGCCGTGCAGCGGGGCTGGCGGGCATATGGCCCCGGTCCAGCCAGGGGAACCAGCAGACCACGGTCAACATGGCGGCGGCCAGTCCCACCACGGAGAAAACGGCCATCTGCCGCAGTCCCGGGAAAGCCGCGACGCCCAGTGCCAGGTAGGCAATCACGCTGGTGCCCAGCGCCAGCCACAGTGCCGGCAGCAGGGAACGCATCAGCGCATGCGGCGTGCGCCGTGGGGCGCCCTGCCGGGCAGCAAAGTAGTGAATGCCATAGTCCTCGGCCACACCCACCAGGCTGGCGCCGAACACCAGGGTCAGCAAATGCACCTGGCCGAACAGGGCCGCCGTCACGCTCAGCGCCACCGCCGTGCCGATCAGCAGGGACAGGCCCACCAGGGCCATCGGACGCACGGCTCGAAATGCCAGCCACGCCAGCAGCAGGACAGCGGCAAGGGAGCCCCAGCCGATGGTGTTGATCTCGCCATGCGCCTGCGTGGCCGCTGCCTCGGCATGCAGCGGTACGCCGGCCACCAGCAGTTGCGCATCGGGCCATTGCCGGCGCACATCGGCCAGGGCCTGCTGCAGCGCATCCTGCAGCACGGGTTCGCCTGACAGGCGAAACGCCGAGCCCGACAGCGCGTACTGCAGCAGCACCCATTGCTGCCCCTGCCCGGACACCCACAACTCACCGTCGCGCGGCCGCGCATGGCTTTGCGCAGCGCGCGCCGTCCACCAGGGGGTCCACAGGCCCAGGGGATCACGAATCCAGTCGGTCAACCGCGCCTGCAGGCCGGGCTGGTACAGGTCCTGCAGGACCTGCTGCACCAGGAGCCCACCCGGCGTTTGCTGCAGCCGGTCGCGCTGCTGCGGCGTAAGCAGGGACTGGCGCCAGGGCTGGTAGAAATCCAGGGCCGCCTGCATGGAGACCTGCTGCGCCAGCGCCTGTTCGCGCAGCGGCGCGGCCGCCTGACGTGAAAGGCTTTGCCGCAACTGCTGTGCAGCCTGTCGGCTGCCGGCCCAGTCGGGCGTACCCAACAGCACGGTGACCTGGCGCGACAACTGGTCGGCCAGCTGCTGCGTGGCGCGCGTCACCTCGGGCGCCTGTTCATTGACCGGCAGCAGTGCCAGCACATCGGTGTCCATGCGCTGGCCATGCCAGAAATGCCATTGGTGCACGGCCACCACCAGCACGGCCAGCAGCCAGGCCAATGCGGCTGCACGCCACAGAAGGCCGGGACGGTCCTGGCTGCCGGTGTCGTGCGCGGGGGATGGACTGGTGCTCATGGCGCTGGCTCAGTCAAACAGGGCGGCATCCTGCGCACGCAGCGCCTGCTCGGCAACGGGGTTCGCCATCTGGATCTGGCTGCGGTCGCCGCGCGCCTCCTGCAATTGCACGGACTGCACAAACTGCTGGCCGCTCAGGTCCACAGCCTGCAGCCACTGGGCCAGCACGGGGTCGCGCGGCACGAGGTGGAGCCTCCAGCCGGCACCCTGCACCTGGCCGCTGACATCGAAGTAGTGGGTGAGCTGCGCCAGGTCCGCCGACACCACGGCAAACAGCATGGCATTGATGGTGCGCAGCACGGGCTCGTCCTGCGCGCGCATCTGCACGGCCGTGCTGCCATCGGCGCCGCGCGACAGCAGGCTGTCGGGCCTGACGATCAGCGTCGAGGCAAAGGGCTGGCGCACCTGCCAGGCGATGCCCTTGCCACGTGCCACGACGAAGTCGCCCGAGGATTTGAGCGGCTGCCTGAAGCCCTGCACGGTCTTGAGCTGCGTGAACTGACCACGCACCACAGGCGCGCTCTGCACGCGCTCACGCACCTGGGCCAACAGAGCCTGCTGTGACACTTGGGAGGCCGGGGAGGTCTGTGAACCGTCGCCAACGCCGGAAACACCGGCAGCAGGCGCGGCCTGCAAGGCAGCCGGAAGAGACAAGGTGCAGGCCAGGGCGCAGGCCATGCCCCATGCAGCCAGGCGCGTCCCTCGGGCAGTCATGGCTGCACCCCCAGCCGTTCCCACAGCACGGGAGGGCAGACAAAGCACATCTCGCGCGTGCGCATGTCCACGGCCACCTGGGTGGTGTGGGCCGTGTTCACTTTCTCGCCCGTGGCGGCATCGCTGATCAGGTAGTCGATGCGCAGGCGGTTTTCCCACTCGGTGATGGTGGCCTTGATCCGGAGCTTTTGTCCGAACAGCGCCGGGCGCACGTATTTGAGACGCATGTCCACCACGGGCCAGCCGTAGCCGGAGTCGCGCATGCGGGGATAGTCGTAGTCGAAGTGGGCCAGCAAGGCGCTGCGAGCCAGTTCGAGATAGCGCACGTAGTGGCCGTGGTAGACGATTTCCATCACGTCGATGTCGTAGAACGCTGGCGTGACTTCGATCTCGTAGCTCAGCCGCTCGCGCGAGGCGATTTCCTGGTCAGTGGCCATGAAGGCTCCGCGTGAAGGGCAAATTACCCATGGTTGAGAGGATGCGTGGGTGCAGGTGCAGGCATGCCCTGCTCCCAGAACGGGAAGAAGTTGAACCAGTCATAAGGCGCCTTGCACAGCAGGCGTTCAAGCTGCCGGGCATAGAGCCGGGCATAGCCGGCCAGCGCCTGCGCGCGCCGCGCGCGCGGCAGTTCAACCTGGGCGGCAAGCGGCACGAACTCGACGGCATAGCCCCGCCCCTCATGCACGCAGCCCATGAAATACAGCGGGCACTTGAGCAGGGCAGACAGGATGTAGGGCCCGCAGGGGAAGGCGGCCTCATGGCCCAGAAACAGGGCCTGCGTGGTCTTGCTCTCATGCACAGGAACGCGGTCACCGGCAATGGCGATGAACTCCCCGCGCGCCACGCGGTCGGCCAGTGCCATGGCGGTGGCCATGTTGAAGTCCAAGACCTGCAGCAGCTGCACCCCGCTGTCCGGCGCCATGCGGCGCAGCAGGCGGTTGAAACGCTCGGCATGCCGGGTATGCACCAGGATGGTCAGTTGCAGGCCAGGGCATTGCCGGGCCAGGGTCTGGCACAGCTCGACGCAGCCCATGTGCGCGGTCACGAGCACGGCCCCCTGCCCGCGGTCCATCAGGTCCAGCAAGGGCTGTTGCCCCTCCAAACGCACGTGCTCGGTGCGGTAGCTGTTCGTTACGGCAAGCAGCTTGTCCAGGATCACCTGGGCAAAGACACCAAAGTGCCGCAGGCCGTGCACCCAGCCCGGCCCGCGCGGCCACAGGCCATGCGCCTGTTGCAGGCGCTGCAGGTACTGCAGGGAAGCGCGCCGCGCCATCGGGCGCGTGAGCCAGTAGTAGCCGACGACCGGATACAGGCACAGCAGAAAGGGCCAGCGGCCCAGCCAGCGGTGAAGCTGGTAGAGCAGCCACATGCCGCCCACGCAGGTGCTTTCACCGATCTGCGCCCAGTGGTGCGGGCTGCGTGTGGAAGGCCCGCTCATGACGCCCCCCGCGTTCGCAGTCGGCGCGCCAACAGTTGCGGGCTGCGCAGCAGCATGCCGCCGAACAGGCGCGCGTGCATGCCGGAGATCCGAAGGTTGTCGCCCCAGACCCTGAAGTGCGACAGCCCATCGGCGGGATAGGTCACGGGCGTGGGCAAGGTCACGAAGGCCACGCCGCGCCAGTGCAGGTGCACCAGCACTTCGGTGTCGAATTCCATGCGCCGCCCCATGCGGGAGCGGTCCAGCACCGCCACCGTGGTCTTCAGCGGATACACGCGGTAGCCGCACATGGAATCGCGAATGTCCAACGACAAGGTGTTGATCCACACCCACACATGGGTGAGGTACCGGCCATAAAGACGCGCCTTGGGCACGCTGGCGTCATAGGCGGGTGCCCCGCAGACCATGCTCCCCGGGTGGGCACGGGCCAGCGCCAGGAAGGCGGGAATGTCACTGACGGCGTGCTGGCCATCGGCATCGATCTGCAGCGCATGCGTGCAGCCCTGGGCCAGCGCGGCGCGCAGGCCGGCCATCACGGCGGCACCCTTGCCCTGGTTGCTTGCCAGGCGCAGCACCTGGACCTGCCCTGCGTGCTGCTCTGCCAGCGCATCCAGCACGGCGGCGCAGCGCGGCCCCGAGCCGTCGTCCACCAGCAGGCACGGCAGGCCGGCGTGCAGGCAGCCTCGGACCATCACGCCCACCGTGTCGGGGTGGTTGTAGACGGGGATCAGGGCCGTGGGACGAAAGTCAGGCGCCCTCATGGCCTGCGCTCCAGCAGGTGGCCACTGGCATGCACGCCCCGCGCGGAACTCAATTCGAACTGCAGGCAGCCTTTCTCGGGCTGCCACTGCAGCTGCATCTGCACCGTATCGCCGGGCAGGATGGGCTGCTGGAATTTGAGCAGTTGCGCGTCGGCAAATCCGTGCTCCAGACCGAAGGCCTGGGTCGCCAGGCTCACCACCCAATGCAGTTGCGCCACGCCGGGCACCAGGGATGCCTCGGGAAAATGCCCCTCCAGCACGCGCAGCCGGGGCTGCACCAGCAGTTGCGCCGTGGCGCGCTGCGCGCTGCGCTCCTGCCATGCCGGCACGGGAATCACGGGATTGAACAAGGTCAGCAGGCTGTGATGCGTGGTCTTTCCCTGCGCATTCATGGGCATGCGCTCCACATAACGCCAGTGGCGCGGCAAGGCCACGCGGTCCACGCAGGGTTGCAGCAGCGAGCGCAGCGCCTGACCCATGCCGCGACGGCCCTGCTGCTGCAACGCCTGCCAGCCCGCTTCGCACAGCTCCACCACCATGCCCACGCGCTGCGGCGCGCCGCCAGCGATGCCGCTGGCGCCGGGCGGCTGCTCCAGCACCACGGCCCTGGCCTGCCGGACGTCACCATGGGTTTCCAGAACACGCTCCATGGCGGTCAGGGACACCCGCTTTTCGGCAATCTTCACAATGCGGTCTGCACGCCCCTGCAGCACGAAGCCCAGGCCGTCGGTGCCGGGCAAGGCACGGTCGGCCGTCTCCCACCAAAGCTGCGCATCAGGCAGATGGCGCGAGCGCACGGCAAGAAGCCCGCTGTCCGACAGGCGCAGCTCCACGCCAGGCAGGGCCTGCCAGGATTCGCCGTGTTCTGCGCGGCGGCGCCAGGCGATACCGCCCGTTTCAGAGCTGCCGAAGACTTCGGTGGGCGAATGGCCCAGCAGTTGCAGCGTGTGCTGCGAGGCGCTCTCGGCCAGTGGGCCGCCGGAGGAAAACACACCGCCCAGCCGCTCCATCGCCTGCGACCAGTCCAGGTGCGTCGGCAAGCGGCCGAGCATGGCGGGGCTCGATACCAGCAGGCTGCGCGGCGCCTGCTGCAGTGGCTGCACCAGATCCTCGGGATAGTGCGCCAGATGCGTGCCCATGGCGCGGCCCGCCGCCAGCGGCCACAGAATGCGGAACAGCAGGCCGTAGATGTGATGGTGCGCCACGGTGGAGAGCACCTGCACGTGCGGCTCCTGCGCCATGCCGGCACCGAACACGGCCTGCAGGGCCTGCACCTCGGCATCCAGCTGCGACAGCCGCTTTTCAATGCGCTCGGGCACCCCCGTGGAGCCGGACGTGAACAGCACGACGCGCGCCTTTTGCATGTCCAGGGGCTGCAGTACCACGCCGTCCGCGCCAGCGGCATCAGGCACCAGGGCCTGGGGCAACTCGCCCGCGCAGGCCGCCACCTGGGGCAGCAGCGCCGACAGCGTGTGCGCATGCAGGTCACTGGCCAGCACCGGCGTCTTGCCCGCGTGCCATGCACCCCATAGCGCAGCGGCAAAGGTCAGCGGATTGCCACAGTACAAGGCCACTTCCGCCCCTTGCACACGCTGGAAGGCCGCGCACCACGCCCGGACAGCATCGACCCATTGCGCGTGCGTGACCGCCGCATCCTGCGGCCTTGCCACCACATGCCCTGCGTCCCTGGACTGCGGCAGTGCCACCTGCGCCAATGCCACCCATGCCAGTGCCAGACCTTGTTCGCTCTTTGTGGCCGTCATCCTTGCCTCACACATGTCCATGGCGCCTGCGCACACGCTGGCGCACCAGCCACTCCACCGCCATCAGCAGCCCCATGGCCCCATAGGCGATCAAACCGTTGTACAAAGCCCAGGCCTCGTCGCTGCCATACAGGGCCGTACCGGCCGCCACTGCGCCATTGCAGACAAAGAAGACGCACCAAACGGCCGTCACCCGGGCGGTGTAGCGCACGGCCGGCGCAGGCAGATCAGGCTGCCGCAGCCGGGCCAGGCGCTCCACCACCGACGGCGGAAACCACAGGCTCCAGCCAAAGCCGGCCAGCAGCACGGCATTGACCAGCACCGGATAGAACTTGAGCGCCAGGCCATTGCCCTGCCACCACGAGACGGCAGACAGCGCCGCCGCCCCCGCAGCGACCACCCACCAAAATCCTTCGCGGCTGCTGCAGGCACGCGCCAGCGCCAGCACCACCAATGCGGCTGCAATCCAGTGCGCAGCCACACGCCCCAGCGCGGCATAGACGGCCAGCGGATAGAGCACCGTGGCCAGCAGCACAAGGCCTGTCGCGGTTTTGCGCATGGCAGGCGTGTTCCTCAGGCGACGGCGCTGTCTTCTTGCATCAGCTGATGCAGCGCATCCACCACGTCCTGGATGGTGCGCACCGACTTGAAGGCCTCGGCATTGAGCCGCCTGCCGACCAGAGGCTTCAGTTGGACGATCAGATCCACGGCATCAATGCTGTCGATGTCCAGGTCGTCATGGAGACGGGCTTCGGGCGTGATGCGCTCCGCCTCGATATCGAAGGTTTCCGTCAGGATTTCGACGATGCGTTCGTAGATGGTTTCTTTGTTCATGAAAATGTCTTTGCTGCGGTCTGCGCGGAGGGCCGCACTCAGTGCGTGCGCTGGGCCGCCACGAAGGCAGCAAGCGCCTGGACGCTGCGGAAATGCTGGCGCGTCTGTTCCGAGTCCCCGGACAGGCTCACGCCGAAACGCTTTTGCAGCGCCAGGCCCAGCTCCAGCGCGTCGATGGAGTCCAGTCCCAGGCCCTCGACAAACAGGGGCTCGCCCGCATCGATCTGCTGCGGCGTGATGTCCTCCAGCGCCAGGGACTCGATGATGAGTTCTTTGATTTCTTGCTCAAGCTCTGGCACGGGACGGTTCCTTGAATAGTTGTGCGGACAGGTGGTCCGTGACATGTCGGGCCGCCACGGAGTCGCTGGCAGCGCCCTGGCAAAAGGCCTCGATACCGATGTCGTCACGGACTTCGATGAAAAAGTGGGGCTTGCGCGGCGGCACCTGCC
Organism: Delftia sp.; assembly: GCF_059499305.1. NCBI lineage: Bacteria > Pseudomonadati > Pseudomonadota > Betaproteobacteria > Burkholderiales > Comamonadaceae > Delftia > Delftia sp. Next base: position 85,456 of record NZ_JCABYI010000004.1, on the reverse strand, counting down.
ACCACGGCGCGCCCTTGGTCAGCATGGGCAGGCTGCAATGGATGTGCACCGGCGTGATATCGATGCGGCCTCTGACCGCCACATGGGCCGCGCCGCGCTGCAGCCGGACTTTGCCGTGCAGCGGTGTTCGCGTGCCTTCGGGAAAGATGATCAGGTTGTTGCCGGATGCCAGCGAGCGCAGGCAGTCCTGCAGCAGGCCCTCGCCACGGCTGTTGGCAATGAAGCCGGCCGCCCGGATGGGGCCGCGCGTGAAAGGGTTGCCTGCCAGCGCCGCCTTGACGATGCAATCGGCATGGCGAACGAAGGAGATCAGGAACACCACGTCGATCAGCGATGGGTGATTGGCAAGAATCAGCAGGCCGCGCCGCTGCAGACGTTCACGGCCGTGCACTTCATAGGACAGAACGCCGACGCCCGCCATCAGGGCCACGAACCAGCGCAGGCTGTGATGGATCACCGACTGGGCCGCCCACTGGCGCGACTGCGGCTGGCGCACGGTCAGCAGCAAGGCCGGATAGACCACGCAGCGCACCACCAGCCCACCCAGGCCGAACACGGCAAAGCACAGGCCGGTGGCCGCCAGGCGCCACTGACGATTGAGCCACTCAGCCATGAGCGCGCTCCCATCGCCATGTACCTGCGCCACGGCGCTGTGCCGGGCGCTGCGGGCCTGTCAGGGATGCCTGGCCGTCGTGCAACAGAAACTGCAACACCTGCAACCCGTGCGGTAAATGCTGCAAATGCGGCGCGTGGTCCGGTTCCGGCTGCGCGGCGTCCATGCCGGGCTGCCTGCTCAACTGGAAACCGGACTCCCCGGGTACTGCCCATTGCACCAAGACCGCCCAGGCGAATACCACCTGGGGCTCTGTGTGGAAGCCGTCATACGGAGCAGGCAGTGGCGCGTCATAGCAGACCAGCATGACTTGCGGCGCGCCTTCGTGCAGCAAGCCCAATGCTTCGACCATGCCCGCTTCCGGCGCGCAATCGGTGGACGCCACGCACAAGGCATTGGCACGCATGCCTCGCAAAATGGAATGCTGGGCGCCAATGCCGTTATGCACCGCCAGGCCGAATGCCGTGGGAGACAAAGCCTGCCCCAGGGCCTGCGTTTGCAGCAAGTCAAGGGACTTTTCGGCATCGCCGTAGCGCGAAGCCCAGACCACGGGCAAATCTGCCACTGCAGCCTGCGCCAGAACGGCGTCGGCAGGGATGACTACGCATCGCGCCAATCGCCCGAAGCGCCTGCGGACGATGGGTGAAACATGGGCAAGATCCGGATGCACCTGCCCTTGCGGCAGGATGGGTTGACGTGCCCACTGCCGCCACTGGGCAGGCTCCTGCAGTCCAGGCGCGAGCGCCGACCACGCCCGAATCGCAAAAACGTGGCGCACGCAAATCTCCCTCTGATGCCGATGTTTGAATTTCACGCCCGATCGCTACCGGCCGTTGTTCTGACAAAAAACCGATGCATCTTAACTATTGAAACAAAAAATTCAATAGTATCTATTTTCAATATCTGTTACTTAAGTGCTACTGGCGACAGCGGGCGCAGCGTCGGTCCCATGGGTACGACGGCATCGTGGCCGACGGCTCTCCTGCCCAATGCGCCGGCTGCTCCTGAGCTGCGGCGCGGCGCCAGTGCGGCACGCCCACGGCCAATGCCGATATGGCCGTCCAGCCGTCGGCCACGCAGGTGGGCACGCTGCAGGCGCTTGTGCCCGACCAGAAAGGGGCTCCGTCGCCCGTGGGGCGTACGCAGTGCAACAAGGGCCGGCCTCCCCTGTTCTAGGTACCCGCCAATACGGCTGGCGCGCGCAGCGCACGGGCCGAAGCCGGCCGGGCTGGAGCGAGCATGGACCGGGAGGAGAAGGCTCCCCCTCAGGAAATCACATTCCGAATGAACCGCGTTACGCCTTCGTGCAGGTTCACGTAGGCGTAGTCCTGGGCGCTGCCGTAGATGGCGTAGTCGCCGGCCTCGATGGTCATGGGGCCTTCGCTCAGGTCCACCAGCAGGCGGCCTTCGACCACGACGATCATCTCGTGCCAGCCTTCCGGGTCGGGTTCGGCCTGGTAGCGTTCGCCGGGGCCCAGGGACCAGGACCACAGCTGGGCCTCGCGCGTGGCGGGCACGCTGCCCAGCAGCATGGCCTGGCTTTCGGGCCGGGTGCCGCGCCAGGCCATGGCGTCCATGCGCAGGCGCTGCGCGGCCGGGTCGCTGACGATTTCTATGAAGCTGGCGCCCAGCGCATCGGCCAGCCGATCCAGGCTGGACAGGCTGATATTGGTGTCGCCGCCTTCCAGCTGCACGACCATGCGCCGGCTCAGGCCTGCGGCCTCGGCCAGGGCCGCCTGGCTCAGTCCTGCACGCTGGCGAAGGCGGCGCAGGTTTTCGCTGACGAAAGCCAGGACATCGGAGCGCTCGCCAGCGCTGTGCAATATATTTCTCATATGATCTGCGCAATATGTTGCACACGTCATCTTCTCACAGCTCGCGCACGCCGCTGCTCAGCCGGCAGGAGCTGGCCCTGATCGCCGTCACCATGGTCTGGGGCGGCACCTTTCTCGTGGTCCACCTGGCCATGCAGCACAGCGGACCGCTGTTCTTTGTGGGCCTGCGTTTTGTCACGGCGGGTTTGATCGGGCTGCTGGTGTTCCGCAAGGTTATGGCCGGGCTCACGCGCACCGAGCTGGTCGCAGGCACGGCCATCGGCGCCAGCATCTTTCTGGGCTATGGCCTGCAGACCTTCGGCCTGCAGACCATCAGCAGCAGCAAGTCGGCGTTTCTGACCGCCTTGTATGTGCCCATCGTGCCCCTGCTGCAATGGCTGGTGATGGGCAAGCCGCCGCGATTGATGAGCTGGATAGGCATCGGCCTGGCCCTCACGGGCCTGATGCTGGTGGCGGGGCCCGAGTCCGGGGGAATGGAGTTGAACGTGGGCGAGATGGCGACCATGCTGAGCACGCTGGCGATTGCGGCCGAGGTGCTCCTGATCGGGCATTTCGCGGGCAAGGTCGATGCGCGGCGCGTGACCACGGTGCAGTTGCTGGCGGCCGGCACCATGGCGCTGCTGGCCATGCCCGTGGCTGGCGAGTCGGTGCCGGATTTCTCGTGGATCTGGCTGACGGCCGCCGTGGCCATGGCCTGCGCCAGCATCCTGATCCAGCTGACCATGAACTGGGCCCAGAAGTCCCTGTCGCCCACGCGCGCCACCGTGATCTATGCCAGCGAGCCGGTCTGGGCCGGCATCGTGGGGCGCATGGCAGGCGACCGGCTGCCGGGGCTGGCCATCCTGGGGGCAGTGCTGATCGTGGGCGGGGTGCTGGTCAGCGAGCTGAAATGGAGCCGGCGCAAGGCTGGAGCATCCACGGCTTGAGAGGGACGGGGGCGACATCCGTGGTGCTGTCCCGGTGCTGCCTTGATGCGGCCTTGATGGCGTTGTGCGCAAACACAATCCGCCCTTGAGGCAGCCGTCCCTAGAGTCAAGGCCTCACAACAAATGGCTTCCCGATGAAGCCGCGCCGCCATGAGACCTGTCGCCATCCTCCAGCACGAATCCACCCAGGGCCCCGGCGTTCTGCGTGAACACCTGGAGCAGCAGTGCATTCCCTACCGAATGTTGCAGCCCGCCCTCGATGGCAGAGCCCCTGTGCATGCCGCCGACTACAGCGGCATCGTGGTGCTGGGCAGCAACCATTGCGTCAACGAGGGCCTGCCCTGGATGGAGGATGAACAGTCCCTGCTGGCCGACGCGCTGCGGCATGACGTTCCCGTGCTCGGCCACTGCTTCGGCGCACAGATGCTGGCGCGCGCCATGGGCGCCAGGGTCTGGCGCAACCCCTGCCCCAACATTGGCTGGAGCCGCATCTGGGTGACCGCCGCCGCCCAGCAGCTCATGGACCTGCCGCGCGAGGCCACGATCTTCCATTGGCACTACGACACCTTCGAGATCCCGCGCGGCGCCGTGCGCACCATGTACGGCAGCCATTGCCTGAACAAGGGTTTTCGACATGGCCGGCACTGGGCCTTCCAGGGCCACATGGAGGTGACTGCCGCCAGCGTGGCTGCCTGGTGCGCCGAAGGCCATGACGAGCTGCTGCGCGCACGCGGCCCCGCGGCGCAGACCGAGAGCGAGATCCTGCGCCACCTGGACCTGCGCATTCCCGTGCTGCACGCCCTGGCCCACCGCACCTACCGGGCCTGGACGTCACAGCTGCAGCGGCCCGTGGTCGTGCCCCTGAGCGCGGCCAGCCGGTAAACCTTCCAGGCCAGGCAATCCCTGGTGAATACCCTGGGTGCGCTTGACGCAGCTTTTGCGTGCAGGGAAACTTTCGATACGAAATATAAAACTTTCGAATCGAAAGAATCCATGCAGGAACAAGGCAACAGTTCACTCAAGCGCAGGCTGCAGATCGTGGAGCTGGCGCGCAAGACCGACGAGGTGCGGGTGGAGGCGCTGAGCATGCTCTTCGGCGTCTCCACCGTCACCATCCGCAACGACCTGCACTACCTGGAGCAGCAGGGCTATGTGGTGCGCGCCTTCGGCAAGGCGCGCTACAACCCGGCCCTGCTCAAGACGGCGGCCGAGCTGCCCGGCGCCCACGCCGCCGCACAAGGCCCGGCACAGGCCCAGGTGGCCCAGGGCGCCCTGGGCTGGATTGAAGACGATGCGTCCGTCTTTCTTGGCGGTGGCCGCATCACCCACCGCGTGCTGCCGCTGCTGGCCAGCCGCCAGGGCATTGCGCTGACGCTGCACGACCTGTCCATGGTGGCGACGGCACGGCAGTTTCTCGATTGCGCCATCCACGTCACGGGCGGCGCGCTGGCCGGCGACGAACCCGGCCTCATCGGCCCCGGCGCTGAAACGGGCCTGCGCGGCCGGCCGCTGGACATCTGCCTTTTCGAGATCTGTGGCATCGACGAGCGCAACCGCCTGCTGTGCCGCGACCCGGGCGCCGCACGGCTGTACGCGGCAGCCGTGGAGCACAGCGCCAAGGCCGTGGCGCTGGCACTGGATCTGGACAGCACCTCGGGCGGACACCCGGTCTGCGACATCGCTCAACTCGACGGCCTGTGCGCACACCAGGACATGGAGCCCGGCGCCTTCGATCTGCTGGCACGCCACCGGCTGCAGGCCACCCACAAGGCCGAGGGCCGCATCGAGTTCGCCAGAAGCTGAGTTTTTCCACAACGACAGAGGGAGGGAGACCGCCATGGACCGCAACACGTTTCTCCGGCGCATGCTGGCCGGCGCATTCACATTCGGCCTGCCGGCCAGCCCGGCGCTTGCACAGCCGGGCCCCGGCCCCGCGCGCACCATCGGTGTGTCCCTGCTCACGCAGCAGCACCCGTTCTACCTGGAGCTGGCCCAGGCCATGCAGCAGGAAGCCGCGCGGCAGGGGCTGAAGCTGGACCTGAGCATTGCCAACCAGGACCTGGGCAAGCAGATCTCCGATGTGGAGGACTTCGTCAGCAAGAAGGTCGATGCCATCATCCTGTCGCCCGTGGATTCACGCGGCGTCAAGGCCGCCGTGCTCAAGGCCGCCGCCGCCCGCATACCCGTGATCACCGTGGACATTGCGGCCAGCGGGGTGGAAGTGGCCTCGCACGTAGCCACCGACAACCGCGCCGGCGGCGTGCTCGCCGGCCAGCTCATGGCCCGCGCCACGGGTGGCAAGGGCCAGATCGGGGTGCTGCACTACCCGTCCATACAGTCCGTGGTCGATCGCGTGGAGGGCTTCAAGTCGGCCATCGCGGCCTTCCCCGGCATGAAGATCGTCTCGGTACAACCCGGCATCACACGCGCCGAGGCCCTGTCCGCATCGCAGAACATGCTGCAGGCCCACCCCGACCTGGCAGGCATCTTCGGTTTTGGCGACGATGCGGCCCTGGCCGCGCTGGCCAGCGTCAAGGCCGCCAGAAAGCTGGAGCAGGTGAAGATCGTGGGCTTTGACGGCATGGCCGAGGCCCGCGCAGCCGTGGACCGCGAACCGGCCTTCGTGGGCGTGATCCGCCAGTACCCCGACCAGCTGGGACTGCAATCCGTGGCCCTTGCCGCGCAATTGCTGTCGGGCAAGCCGGTGGAAAAACTCCACCCCGTGCTGCCCGGCGTGTACACGGCTGCCACCAGGTAAATGGACCTGCGGAGCCCGCCATGCCAGGCCCCACTGCACACAGCCACCCAGGCCGTGCCATGCTCGACGCCGTTGCGCCGCCCCCCATGCTCGAGGCCCGGGCGCTGGCCAAATCCTTCGGCGCCGTGCAGGCGCTCAAAAGCGTGTCCTTCCGCCTGCACGCAGGCACGGTGCACACGCTGCTGGGCGAGAACGGGGCCGGCAAATCCACCCTGCTCAAAATCCTGGCCGGCGTGCACCGGCCCGATGGCGGCCAGCTGCTGATCGAGGGTGCCGGCACCGAGCTGGCCAGCCCCGCCGATGCGCAGCGCCACGGCATCGCCATCGTTCACCAGGAGCTGAGCCTGGCGCCCAACCTCAGCGTGGCAGACAACCTGTTTGCCGCGCGGCTCCCGAAGCGGGCCGGCTGCGTGGACCGCCGCGCACTGCGCCGCGACGCCGCCGCGCTGCTGGCCAGACTGGGCATGGACCTGAACCCCAACGCGCAGGTGGCCGAACTGTCGCTGGCCCAGCGCCAGCTGGTGGAGATCGCCAAGGCGCTGGCCCAGCCCGCGCGCATCGTCATCATGGACGAGCCCACCTCCTCGCTCAGCGACAGCGAGGCGCAGATTCTCTTCACCCTCATCGCCCGCCTCAAGGCCGAGGGGCGCGCCATCATCTACGTCTCGCACCGCATGGACGAGATCATGCGCATCTCCGACGAGATCACCGTCATGCGCGACGGCAGCTCCATCTGCACCCTGGCGCGGGACGAGACCGACATCGGGGCGCTGATCGCGCTCATGGTGGGGCGCCAGATGCAGGACATCTATCCGCCGCGCGGCCCCGCCCCTGACCGCAGCACGCGCGCCCTGCTCCAGGTGCGCGGCCTGGGCCTGGCCGGGCGCTTCGAAGGCATTGACTTCGAGGTCCACGCGGGCGAGATCGTGGGATTTTTCGGGCTGGTCGGCTCGGGCCGGTCCGATGTCATGGATGCGCTGTTCGGCATGCACCGCTGCACGGGCAGCATCCTCATGCACGGCCGGCCGCTGCGCCTGCGCTCGCCGGCCGACGCCATCGGCCAGGGCATGGCCTTCGTGACCGAGAACCGCAAGGAGCAAGGCCTGGTGCTGGACCAGTCCGTGCAGCACAACATCTGCATGGTGCAGGTGCACAGCGGGCGCGGCGGCGCGCTGCTCACCGACGAGGCGGCCGAGCAATCGCTGGCCCGCGCCTGCGTGCAGCGGCTGAAGATACGCGTTGCCGGCCTGCTCCAGCCCGTGCGCCAGCTGTCGGGCGGCAACCAGCAAAAGATCGTGTTCGCCAAGTGGCTGGCCATGCGCCCCCGGCTGCTGGTGCTGGACGAGCCCACGCGCGGCATCGACGTGGGCGCGAAGTTCGAGATCTATGCCCTGATCCGCGAGCTGGCAGCGGCCGGCACGGCCGTCATCCTGGTGTCGTCGGAGCTGCCCGAGGCACTGGCCCTGAGCGACCGCCTGCTGGTCATGCGCAACAAGCGCCTGGTCCAGAGCCTGGACACCCTTCATCTGCGCCAGGAGACCGTGATGGCGCACGCCACCGGAGCAGGACTGCCATGAACCATTCCGACCTAGGCCTCCCCGCCACGGGCGCGCCCGAAGAACGCCTTCCCGGCGACCGGCGTTATGACGGCAGGCATGGCTGGCGGCATGCCTGCAAGCCGCTGCGGCGCCATGCCGGCACGCTCATGGGCCTGGCCGGCCTGGTGGCGCTGTTTTCCCTGCTGTCGCCCGCCTTTCTCACGGCCGGCAACCTGCGCAACGTGCTGCTGCAGGTGTCCATCATCGCCATCGTGGCCTTCGGCATGACCTATGTGCTGCTGCTGGGCGAGATCGATCTCTCGGTGGGGTCGGTGGTCGCCCTGGCCGGCAGCGCGGCCGGCCTGATGCTGGGCCAGGGCCTGGCACCTGCCCTGGTGCTGCCCGCCGTGCTGCTGTGCGGCCTGCTGCTGGGCGCGCTCAACGGCTCGCTGTCGGCGCTGCTGCATCTGCCGTCCTTCATCGTGACGGTGGCGACCATGGGCATCTTCCGGGGGCTGGCCTATATCGTCTCGGGCGGCATGCCGGCGCCGGTGGACAGCGAAGCCTTTCTGTGGATCGGCAACGGCGAATGGCTGGGCATGCCCGTGCCCATCTGGATCCTGGCCGCACTGCTGGCCGCCAACCACTTCGTGCTGGCCCGTACCGTCTTTGGCCGCAAGACCTATCTGGCAGGCGGCAATGCCGAGGCGGCCACCTATGCGGGCATACGGGTGGGGCGGCTCAAGATCGCCATCTTCATGCTGTCGGGGCTGATGGCGGCCGTGGGCGGCCTGCTGCTCACCTCCCGCCTGTACTCGGCCCAGCCCAACGCGGCCATGGGCTGGGAGCTGGACGCCATTGCCGCCGCCGTGCTGGGCGGCACGCGCCTGGCCGGAGGCCACGGCAGCGTTGCGGGCACCTTGATAGGGGCGCTGATGATCGGCGTCATCAACAACGGCATGAACCTGATGAGCGTGCCCTACTTCTATCAGCTCATCGTCAAGGGCAGCGTGATTCTGGTGGCCGTGTGCATCGATGTGCACAGCAGGCGCAGGCGCTGACGCATGGGCCGGCGGTGCAGCGAACGGCGCACGGGGTTTGATTCCAAAGGGAGGGAGAGCATGCAATCCATCATGACCATGGGCGAGATCCTCGTCGAAATCATGGCCGAGCGAAAAGGCCAGAGCTTTCGCGCGCCGGGGCCGCTGGCCGGGCCCTACGCCAGCGGGGCGCCCGCCATCTTCATCGACCAGGTCGCCCGGCTGGGGCATCCAGCCGCCATCATCGGCTGCGTGGGCGACGACGATTTTGGCTGGCTCAACATCGACCGCCTGCGCCGCGACGGCGTGGACACCAGCGCCATCGCCGTGTGCCAGAACGCCGTCACGGGCAGCGCCTTCGTCACCTACCGCGACGACGGCGAGCGCGACTTCATCTTCAACATCACCAACAGCGCCTCGGCCCAGCTGCAGCCCGAGCAGGTCAACCAGGCCGTGCTCAAGGACTGCGCGCATTTCCACGTCATGGGCTCGTCGCTGTTCTCGTTTCGCATCATCGATGCCATGAAGAAGGCCATCGAAATCGTCAAGGCCCAGGGCGGCACCGTGTCCTTCGACCCGAACGTGCGCAAGGAGATGCTGCGCATCCCCGAAATGCGCGAGGCCCTGGCCTACATCCTGGAGTTCACCGACATCTTCCTGCCCAGCGGCCACGAGGTCACGCAGCTGGCCCGCTCGGCCGACGAGGCCGGCGCCATCGCCGAGATCTTTGCGCGCGGCGTGCGCGAAATCGTGGTCAAGCGCGGCGCCGACGGCTGCAGCTACTTCAGTGCCGACGAGCGCATCGACCTCGACGCCCTTGCCGTGGACGTGGCCGACCCCACGGGCGCGGGCGACTGCTTTGGCGCCACCTTCATCGCCTGCCGGCGCCTGGGCAAGACCGCGCTGCAATCGCTGCGCTACGCCAATGCGGCCGGCGCGCTGGCAGTCTCCAGCAAGGGGCCGATGGAGGGCACATCCGGCTTTGCCGGGCTCGACGCGCTGCTGGCACAACGGCCGCAGCACCTGCGGCATGCGGTGATGGAGGGCTGAAACCATGCCCGCCCATCTCACCCACCTCACCCGCCTGGCGCAGTCACGCTCCGGGCAAACGCCAGCAGCCGCAGGCGATGCGCGCGCTACAGGCAACGCACTCGGCATCTACTCCATCTGCTCGGCCCATCCCCTGGTCATCGAGGCGGCCATGCACCAGGCGCTGGACGACGGCACGCCGCTGCTCGTGGAGGCCACCGCCAACCAGGTCAACCAGTTCGGCGGCTACACCGGCATGCAGCCCGCCGACTTTCGCCGTTTCGTGCTGGCCATTGCCGACCGCTGCGGCCTGCCGCCAGACCGCGTGCTGCTGGGCGGCGACCACCTGGGCCCCACGGCGTGGACCCATCTTCCCGCCGCCGAGGCCATGGAACTGGCGCAGGATCTGGTGCGCGCCTATGCGGCGGCCGGCTTCGTGAAGCTGCACCTGGACGCCAGCATGGCCTGCGCGGGCGACCCCCAGGCACTGGACGACGCCACCGTGGCCCGCCGCGCCGCCCTGCTCTGCCAGGCGGCCGAGCAGGCCAGCACCTGCCCCGCGCCCGGCCCGGCCTACGTGATCGGCACCGAAGTGCCCGTGCCCGGCGGCGCCGCGCATGCGCTGGAGCATGTGGAAGTCACCGCGCGCGCCGACGCCCAGCGCACGCTGCAGGTGCACCGCGACGTCTTCGCGCAGCAGGGGCTGGACGCTGTCTGGCCGCGCATCATCGCGCTGGTGGTGCAGCCGGGCGTGGAGTTCGATCACACGCGCGTGGTGGACTACGCGCCAGCCGGGGCAGCCGACCTCCGGCAGTTGCTGCGCCAGCATCCGCAACTGGTCTTCGAGGCCCACTCCACCGACTACCAGCGGCCCGAGGCCCTGCGCCAGCTGGTGCAGGACGGCTTTGCCATCCTCAAGGTCGGGCCCGGCGCCACTTTTGCGCTGCGCGAGGCGCTGTTCGCGCTGGCCGCCATCGAGGAGCAGCTTGTGGACGCACCCCAGCGCTCCCACCTGCCTGCCGTGCTGGAGTCCGCCATGCTGGGCCGCCCCGCCAACTGGGAGCGCTACTACCGCGGCGAGCAGCCCGATCCCGGCGCCCAAAGGCTGCTGCGCATCTACAGCTACAGCGACCGCATCCGCTACTACTGGGCCGACCCCACGGTGAACGCCGCCGTGGCGCGGCTGCTGGACAACCTGTCCGCCTGCGCCCTGCCCGAGAACATGCTCAGCCAGTTCCTCCCAGCCCAATACCAGGCCGTGCGCGCCGGGCGGCTGGCACCCTCGCCCCACGCACTGGTGCTGGACCGCGTGCGCGAGGCGATACGGCCGTATGCGGCGGCCTGTGGGGGTGTTGTGTGATGTGCCAGCCCCGTAGGGGAACTGGGTCTTGAACTGGGCAATTATGTTTGCACATATACTTTTTAAACCCGTTCCCCCGCTCAAGGAGTAGCTGCCATGTCGCAAATCACACTCTATTTGGACGACACCACCCAAGCTCTGGTGGAAGAGGCGGCCAGAGCCAATGGCATGTCCAAGAGCCGCTGGGTCGCCGAGATCATTCGCAAGTACGCAGCGCATGAATGGCCTCAGGATTGCATTGAGCTGGCAGGTCGCTTCGCCGATTTCCCTCTTGCGAACGAACATAACGCTCCAGTTGCCACCGATGTGCCTCGAGTCGGCTATTGACATGCGGCCATGCTGATCCTCGACAGCAACACCATCAGCTACTACTTTCGCGGAGACCCGCAGGTAGTGCCTCGCCTGCAGGCTTTGCGCCCCACCGACATCGGCGTACCGGCCATCGTGGAGTACGAGCTGCGTTATGGACTGCAACGCTTGCCACCAGCCGCCTCCGCGCCCCGTCTTGAGGCATTGGTGCAACTCCTGCGCCCCATGCAGTTGCTGGTATTCGACAGCGAATGCGCGACTCATGCCGCCCGCATACGCGCAGCGCTGGAGGCCAAGGGCACGCCGATAGGACCGCATGACACCTTGATCGCAGCAACTGCATTGCGCCATCAGGCAGCGCTGGTCACCCGCAATATCCGGGAGTTTTCTCGTGTACCCGACTTGCAGTGCTTGAACTGGCACATGGATTGATCCTCGCCCACCACAGCCTCACAGCTGCCCCGCCTCCCCCCTGATCAAATCCCACACGCTTTGCGCCACGGGCGACAGTTCGCGTTGGCGGCGGCGCACCAGCATGATGTCGCGCTGCACGCGCGGCAGCAGGGGGCGGCTGGCAAGGGCGTCGGGGGCGGCGCCACTCGCGGGAATTCGCCATGCCTGCGGCACGGCCAGTTCCGGCACCACGCTCAGGCCCAGGCCCGCCTGGAGCATGCAGAAGATGGTGGTGGTGTGGCCGACTTCCTGGACCACGGCGGCCTCGGCGTCGTGGGCCTGCAGTGCGGCGTCGATCAGGCGGCGGCTGCCCGAGGCGTGGTCCAGCAGTACCAGCGGCTGGCCGGCCAGGTCGCTCCAGGCCACCTGGCGCTTGCGGGCCAGCCGGTGCGTGGCCGGGCAGACCAGGCAAAAGGGCTCGCTGAGTATGGTTTCGCAGTGCAGGTCGTCGCGGCCCTGCGGGTCGATGACCACGCCGAAGTCCACCTCGCCGCTGCGCACGCTTTGCAGCACATCGCTCTGGATGCGGTCCAGCAGCAGCAGTTCGATGCCCGGCGCCTGCTCGCGGCAGCGCGCAATGCAGCGCGGCATCAGGTGGGCCGACAGCGTGGGACTGCTGGCCACGCGCACCTTGCCCAGGCGCTGGGTGGCCAAGCCGCTGACTTCGAGCAGGCATTCATCCAGCGCGTCCAGCACGCGCGTGGCATGGCCCTGCAGCAGGCGGCCGGCGTCGGTCAGCTCCACCTCGCGCGTGGTACGGTGCAAAAGCTGCACGCCCAGGGCCTGTTCCAGCTCGGTGACATTGCGGCTGACGGCGGGCTGGGTCAGCGCCATCAGCTCGCCGGCGCGGCTGAAGTTGCGGCTTTCCGCCACGGCCAGGAAGGCGCGCAGCTGGCGCAGGCTGATATTCATACGGAAAAATTATAAAACCATCAGATAAATCCATTTCTCTTTTCAATGGCCGTGGCGTCCAATCGGGGCCTTGCAGCCTGGCTGCACGAACCGATAGTTAGTTGGAGAGAGTTTTCCCATGGCACGCCCCCGCTTCGCCCCTGACAATTTCACGCTGATGCTGCTGTCCACCGTGGCACTGGCCAGCTTCCTGCCCGCCTCGGGCGCCGTATCGCAATGGCTGGAGGTGGCGACCACGCTCATGGTCAGCCTGCTGTTCTTCCTGCACGGCGCCAAGCTCTCGCGCGAGGCCATCTTTGCCGGCATAGGCCACTGGCGCCTGCACCTAACCATCTTTGCCGCCACCTTCGTGCTCTTTCCCCTGCTGGGCTGGGCGCTGCGCCCCGTGCTGGAGCCCCTGGTCACGCCCGAGATGTACATGGGCGTGCTCTTCCTGTGCACGCTGCCGGCCACGGTGCAGTCGGCCATCGCCTTCACGGCCATGGCGCGCGGCAACATGCCCGCTGCCGTGTGCAGCGCCTCGGCCTCCACGCTGATGGGCATCGTGATCACGCCCATCCTGGTCAGCATGCTGCTGCACAAGAGCGCCGAAGGGGGCGACGCGCTGCAGGCCATCGGCAAGATCGCGCTGCAGCTGCTGCTGCCCTTTGTGCTGGGCCATCTGCTGCGGCCCGTGATCGGCGGCTTCATCTCGCGCCATGCCAAGCGCGTGAAGTTCGTGGACCAGGGCTCCATCCTGCTGGTGGTGTACACGGCCTTCAGCGCCGCCGTCATCAGCGGCCTGTGGCAGCAGACGCCCCTGCCCGCGCTGCTGGGCCTGCTGCTGCTATCGTCCATACTGCTGGCCCTGGTGCTGGTCATCACGTCATGGACGGCGCGCCGTCTGGGCTTTTCCAAGGAGGACGAGATCACCCTGGTGTTCTGCGGCTCCAAGAAGAGCCTGGTCAGCGGCGTGCCCATGGCCAAGGTGCTGTTCGAGTCCAGCGCCGTGGGCGCCATCGTGCTGCCGCTGATGATCTTCCACCAGCTGCAGCTCATGGTCTGCGCCGTGCTGGCCCAGCGCTATGCACGCCGGCCCATGCACCCCGAGGCGATCGAGGATGGCGCCGTGCCCGCCAGCGCTGCGCCGGCCGCCAAGGCCGGAACGGCGCCGGCCAAATAAGGCGCGGGCGCGCTCCCATCACAAAAAAGCCTGGCTCTCGCGCCAGGCTTTTTTGCATCTCAGCCCTTCAGGGCCAGGTTGTTGAGCTTGTCCAGACGCTCGGGCCAGCTTCCCTGCTGCGCCGACTGCAGCAGGATGCGCGTCCAGGCGATCCAGGCGTCCCACTGCACGCGCTTGTCCCAGGCATTGCCCCAGCCGCTGAAGCACTGCAGCGCGCTGGTGGCAGCGCGCGCGGCGTCGTCGGCGCGGCCGGCAGACAGGTAGAGCTGGGCCAGCACCATCTGCGGCTCGCCCACCCAGGGGTTCAGGCGCACGGCGCTTTCCAGCACGGCCGTGGCGGCGTCCAGATCCACCAGCGGCTGGTCCAGCTGGATCACCGACCAGTACAGCGATACGGCAGCGGCCTCGTCGCCGGGCGACAGCTGCCGGCTGCAATGGTCGAACACCGGCGGCAGCGGCAGCTGGGCGCGCAGCGCCGGGTGCTGCAGCGCACGGCCCAGGTCGCTGATCTGGCTGAGCATGCGGCTGGCAGGCCGCATGGGACCGGGCCACAGCGAGGCCGCCCAGTGCACGCCCTGCTGCCGCTGGTTCTGCACCTGCGGAAACTGCGAGTAGATGTCTTCCTGCCAGCTGAACCACTGCTCCATGGCATCGGCCATGCTCACGATGGTGAAGGCCGCCACCTCATAGGCGCTCAGGCGCTGGCTGCGGCCGGCGGATTCCAGCGCCATGGAGCCGTCTTCGGCCAGGTCGCCGGCCAGGATCTTCTGCATGAACTGCGTGCGGCTCATGGTGCAGAACAGGTAGACCAGGTGCTCGGCGCCCTCGCCCACCAGCTCGCGCAGGCGGCCGCGCTCGCTGCCCGCATCGAACTTGACCAGGTCCACGAAGGCGTTGCCATAGACGCTGTGCAGCAGGCCCAGCAGGCGCACGTCGCGCGGCTGGCGCCACAGCGCCAGCGAACGGGCCACGCCCGCCAAGTGGTGGCGGAAGGTGCCGGCCTTGTGCCAGTCCTGGCCCACGCCGCGCGCCAGCACCACGGGCAGCACGGGGGCGAGGTCGGCATCCCTGCGCAGCCATTCCTCGTCGAGCAGGTCCTGGGCGCGCGTGAACAGCGCCTCGTCAAGTGTCTGGAACAGTGTCTGGACAGGCAGGCTCATGCAGGCACCTCCATGGCAGCGGCGGGCCGCTGGGTATATTGCGCCACCCAGCCCGCCGTGTCGGCGAACAGGCGCAGCGCCTTGATGCGCCGCGTGGCGGTCAGCGTGAAGCGGTGCTCCACGCCGGCCGGTATGCGCAGGTAGTCGCCGGGCTGCACGCGCAGCACGCGCTCTTGGCCGTGGGCATCAAAAAATCCGAACAGGCCTTCGCCTTCGAGGATGTAGCGCACCTCGTCATCGGCATGGGTGTGGGGCTTGTCGAAGCGCTCCAGCGCCTCGTCCAGGCCCGGCGTGCCTGGGTGCAGCACGACCAGGTCCATGCTGTGGTAGCCATGGGCCACGCATTCGTCGACCACCAGCATGCCCACGGCCTGGACCACGGTGGCCTTGCCGCCGTCGTCCAGCTGGGCCTGTGCCAGCAGCGCGGCCAGGCCGGGCTCGGGCGCCAGCGGACGGTGCTGCCATTGCACGCCGATGGCGGCCACGAAGTCCGCGTCGGAAACTTGGTGCGATGCGAGGCTGCCCATGCTCTTACCAGGCCGCCGTGTAGGCGCCCTTGAACTGCGTGTCGATGAACTGGCGCACCTCGGGCGATTGGTAGGCCTTGACGAAGGCCTGCAGGCCGGCGTCCTTTTCATGGCCGGCGCGCGTGGCGATCAGCACGGTGACATAGGGCGTGTCCGTGGCTTCCAGCGCCAGCGAATCCTTTTGCGGCGACAGGCCTGCGGCCACGGCGTAGCTGCTGTTGACGGCGGCGGCGTCCAGGTCGTCCAGCGAGCGCGCCAGTTGGGCGGCCTCCAGTTCCACGAACCTCAGCTTCTTCGGATTGGCCGTGATGTCCAGCACCGAGGCACGGGCGCCCGCGCCGGTCTTCAGTTCGATCAGCTTTTGCGCGGCCAGCACCATCAGCGCACGCGAGCCATTGGTGGGGTCGTTGGGGATGCCCACGCGCGCACCGCTCTTGAGGTCGGCCAGGCTTTTGATCTTCTTGGAGTACACGCCCATCTGCTGGTTGACCGCACGGGCCACGGGCACGAGCTTGTAGCCACGGTCCTTGTTCTGGGCGTCCATGAAGGGCTGGTGCTGGTAGATGTTGGCATCCAGCTCACCCTGCGACAGCGCCGCATTGGGCTGGATGAAGTCGCCGAACTCGACCAGCTTCACCTTCAGGCCGTTCTTCTCGGCCACCTTCCTGGCCACCTCGGCAATCTGGGCATGCGGGCCCGAGGTCACGCCGATGGTGACCGAGCCGTCGGCCGCATGGGCCGGCAGCGCGGCCATTCCCGCCAGGGGCAGGACGGCGGCCAGGGCCAGCGATTGAAGCAATGCGCGCTTTTTCATGGAATCCCTCTTTCAGACAATCTCGCGGCAGCTTGCCGCCCCGGCCGCGCCGGCCGCCGGGGTGTGTGGATCAGCGGTGGCTGAGCCTGCGCACCGCCCAGTCGCCCAGGCTCTGGATGGCCTGCACGAAGAAGATCAGGATGATGACCACGGCCAGCATCACGTCGGGCAAAAAGCGCTGGTAGCCGTAGCGGATGCCCAGGTCGCCCAGGCCGCCGCCGCCAATGGCGCCGGCCATGGCCGAGTAGCCGGTCAGGCTCACGAAGCTGATGGTCAGGCCCGCCACGATGCCGGGCAGCGCCTCGGGCAGCAGGATCTTCCAGACGATCTGGCCCGTGGTGGCGCCCATGGACTGGGCCGCTTCCACCAGGCCGTTGTCCACCTCGCGCAGCGCGGTCTCCACCAGGCGCGCCACGAAGGGGGCTGCCGCAATGGTCAACGGCACCACGGCCGCCCAGGTGCCGATGGACGAGCCCGTGATCAGACGCGTCAGCGGGATGATGGCGACCAAAAGGATGATGAAGGGGGTGGAGCGCAGGGCATTGACGATCCAGCCCACGATCTTGTTGGCCGGGCCGTTCTGCAGCACGCCGCCGTGGTCGGTCAGGCGCAGGAACACACCCAGGGGAATGCCGATCAGGCCGCCCACCAGGCCCGAGACGCCGACCATGATG
This sequence comes from Delftia sp., assembly GCF_059499305.1. Lineage (NCBI taxonomy): Bacteria > Pseudomonadati > Pseudomonadota > Betaproteobacteria > Burkholderiales > Comamonadaceae > Delftia > Delftia sp. Next base: position 68,346 of record NZ_JCABYI010000004.1, on the reverse strand, counting down.
ATGGTCTCCCACAGCGAGCTGACGAACAGCTCCAGCATCATTTCCGAAAAATTCTCAAACATCGCTCAATCCCTGGTGGAAACGATCTGCACCTGCACGCCGGTGGCGCGCAGATGGTCCACGGCGGCATCGATCTTTGCCGCATCGCCGCTGGCGAAGACGGCCAGCGAGCCGAAGGTCTGCTCCTGGATCTCGTCGATCTGGCCATGCAGGATGGACAGGTCCAGCCCCAGCTCGCGGATCAGGTGCGACAGGATGGGCTGGTAGGCGCTCTCGCCCGCATACGACAGGCGCAGCAGCCGGCCTTGCTGGCCCGGCGCCAGCTGGGCGGCCAGCGCATTCACGCGCACGGCCACCGACTCGGGCAGTTGCTGGGGCACGATCTCGTCGATCAGGCTGCGCGTGATGGCCTGCTGCGGGCGCGTGAACACGTCAATCACGGGGCCCAGCTCGGCAATCTCGCCGCCGTCGATCACGGCCACGCGGTCGGCGATCTGCTTGATCACCTGCATCTGGTGCGTGATCAGCACCACGGTCAGGCCCAGCTCGCGGTTGACCTTGCGCAGCAGGTCCAGGATGGAACGCGTGGTCTCGGGGTCCAGGGCCGACGTGGCTTCGTCCGACAGCAGCACCTTGGGGTGGCTGGCCAGCGCGCGCGCAATGCCCACGCGCTGCTTTTGCCCGCCCGATATCTGCGCCGGATAGCGGTCGCGCAGCGCGCTCAGGCCCACCAGGTCCAGCAGCGGGTCCACGCGCTTCTTGATGTCGTCGGCCGACATGCCCGCCAACTCCAGCGGCAGCGCGGCGTTGTCGAACACCGTGCGCGAGGACAGCAGGTTGAAATGCTGGAACACCATGCCGATGTCGCGGCGCGCCGTGCGCAGCTCGGCATCGCTGAGCTGCATCAGGTCACGGCCGCCCACCAGCACCTGGCCCGAGGTCGGGCGGTTGAGCAGGTTCAGGCAGCGCACCAGCGAGCTTTTGCCCGCGCCGCTGCGGCCGATGATGCCGAACACCTCGCCCGACTCGATCTGCAGGTTGATGCCCCGCAAGGCATGGACGGGCCCGGTGGGGCCCTTGTAGGTCAGGGAAAGATCCCGAATCTCGATCATGAAAAAACGCCGCGGCGCAGGACGGCCTGGGGACGCCGCTGCGCATTGTTGGGAAGTGGGAGCAAATATAGGTTGTGCGTATAAAAACGCAAACTATAAAAAAATAAAGTAATAAGAAGCTCCGGTTATGCCCAGGACTTCACTACTTTCTGCACAACCCTCAACTATGCCTGAATGTGGACACGCCCTGGCCCTGCCGGGCTATGCGCGGCGCCACGGAGCACTGCGGCAAGGCCCTTCTTGCGGCGGCGTCTGATTGACAGTGCGGCCGGCACGCTGCCGTCGCGGCCTGGCGGCCCTGGCCCGCTCCTGCTTTTGACGATGGCAGGCACCCGCCGCTGCCGCCGCGCTGACGCCAGAAGCAGCCTTTGCTGACAGGCCGCGCGGCATGCGCCCTCCTACAGTGGGCTCAACCCCACAGGAGAAGAGCGCCATGCGCCCAGAACAACACTCCGGCGCCGGCAGCCAGGCCGGCACGGCTCCCTTGTCGCGGCGCGGCTTTCTGCAGGCCGCCAGCATCGCAGGCGTCAGCGTCTGGGTGGCGCCGCTGGCCAGCCAGGCCTATGCAGCCCTCTTTGAAGACCGCGTGCTCGGCAGCGTGGCCCGCGAGCCGGCCACCCAGCTGCCGCGCATGCGGCTCGATGGCCGCTCCAAGGTCATGGGCGCCAAGGTCTTCGCCCGCGACATCCGCGCACGCGACATGCCGCACTGGCCCCAGCAGCAATCCCATGCCTTCATCGTGCGCACCACGCTGGCCGACCGGCTGTTCGACGGCATGGACCTTTCCGCACTGGACGGCGAACTGGCGCCCGACCGCGTGGTCACCGCCGAAGACCTGGCGCACGACGGCCTGGCCTTTCCCGAGTTCTATGGCGAAGACATGCTGCTGCCCGCAGGCAAGACCCCCGCCTACCTGGGCCAGGCCGTGGCCATCCTCATCTACCACGACTTCGCGCGCTTTCGCTTTGCCAAGGAAAGGCTGCAGGCCACGGCCGGCGTCATCCGCTACGGCCGCATCACGGGCGCGCTGGACCGTCCGCCCTGGGGCGTGTTCCGCTATGTGCGCCAGGGCGGCGCCACGGCCTTTGACGACGACGTGTTCTCCAGCCTGCGCGATGCCCCGCTGTTCCCCGCCGAGCGCAAGCCGCTGGTCTGGCCGCAGATCTCCAAGGCCGACGCGGTCACGGCACGCGGCCTGCGCGCGGCCGAGCAGATCGCCCAGGAACTGGCCACGCCGCCGGCCGACTGGCTGGTGCTGCAGCGCCACTACGCCACGCAATCGGTGGACACGGCCGCGCTGGAGCCCGACAACGCCAACTGCTGGTATGACGCGGCCACGCAAAGCCTGCACATGGTGCTGGCCACGCAATCGCCGCACGAAGTGGCCGAATGGGCAGCGCAGATGGTGCAGGCCAGCAGGTTCCCGCTCAAGCGCCTTTTCGTGCACCCGTGCTACACGGTGGGCTACGGCTCCAAGGACCACGCGCCCATGCCCTACTACGGCCTGGTCTGCGCGCTGTATGCGGACGGCAAGCCCGTGCGCCTGGCCAATGACCGGTTCGAGCAGTTCCAGTCCTCGCTCAAGCGCCATGCCTTCGAGATCGACTACACCATGGCCATCGACAGGAAGACCGGCCTCTTCCAGAGCCTGGTGGCCAACATGACGGCCAATGGCGGCGGCCGGGCCAACTTCTCGCCCTCGGTCGCCATGGTGGGCGGCACGGCGGCGCAGTCCATCTACTACTTTCCCAAGAACGACATCACCGCCGTGGCCCTGGCCAGCCGCGCGCTGGACGCGGGCTCGGCACGCGGCTACGGCACGCTGCAGAGCATGGCGGCCACCGAGATGATGGTGGACGAAATCGCCGAACTGCTGCAGATCGACCCCATCGAGCTGCGCCTGCGCAACGTGCTGACCTCGGGCGCCAAGAACACCCAGGGCGCCATTGCCGCTGGCGCCCTGCGCGCCGACGAGGTGCTGGAGCGCGCCCGCCGCCATCCGCTGTGGACCGAGCGCGCCAAGCGCAAGACCGCCTACGAGGCCAGCCACCCGGGCCAGCGCTACGGCGTGGGCTTTGCCTGCGTGCAAAAGGACTTCGGCACGGGCGGCGAGGCGGCCTTCGCCCGCATCGAGATATCGCCCCAGGGCCGCGTGCTGCTGCACCACTCGGGCACCGAGATCGGCACGGGCATGGGCACCTCGCAGGCCCAGCTGTGCGTTCAATGGTTCGGCAAGCCCGCCGACGAGCTGCAGACCGCCTGCCTGGACTGGCCGGAGCTCCCGCTCAAGGCCGAGGGCGACAACTACACCATGCCCCAGGCCGACCAGGACCGCTTCGCCACCCGGCCGCTGTGGACGCCGGTCTACGCCTCGCCGGCCAGCGCCAGCAACTCGGCCTACTACTACAGCCACGCCACCAGCGAGACGGCGCGCGTAATCTTCGAGCACGGCCTGTGGCCGGCCGCCGTGGCCATCTGGAGCCAGGGCACGGGCGGCGGCCAGAAGGCGCCCTACGTGGTGCGCCGCGAGGACGCGCGCTGGGTCAACGGCATGCTCACGGCCAACGGCATGCAGCCGCTGTCCCTGCAGGCCCTGGCCCAGAAGGCCCATGCCATGCAGCTGGTCACGGGCGCCGTGGGCCATACCTTCAACCGCTGGCAATGGGCCGAGGCCGACTTCGACATCCTGGGCACCAGCGCGCGCCGGCCGCTGGACGCGCTGGCCGTGCGCCTGGGCAGCGCGCCCGATGCTGCCGCAGTCACGCCGGCCCCTGACACCAGCGACACGCCGCAGGCGGCCACGCCCGTCGAGGCCTCTGTCACCGCGCGGCGCAGCGCCGCCGGCTACCGCATGATTGCGCGGCGCAACCTGTTCTATCCGCCCATGCAGCGCAACAACGCGGGCGTCACCTACTACAGCGCCAATGCGGCTCTGGTAGAGCTAGCGGTGGACACGGGCACGGGCGCGGTCGAGCTGCTGGCCCACCACTCCATCATGGAGTGCGGGCGGCCCATCGTGCCCGAGCTGGTACATGGCCAGCTCGAAGGCGGCATTGCCATGGGCATAGGCCACGCCCTGTACGAAACCATGCCGCTGTACGAGGGCGGCCCCGGCGACGGCAACTGGAACTTCCACCGCTACCACCTGCCGCGCGGCAGCGAGGTGGCGGTCTGGAAGCAGACGGCCGAGCTGCTGGCACCTCTGTCGGACACCGATCCACCCAAGGGCATTGCCGAGGTGGTGATGATTCCCATCGTCGCCGCCATCGTCAACGGACTGCACCACGCCATTGGCAAGCGCTTCCACGACCTGCCCGTGACCCCGCAAAAGATCAGGGAGGCACTCGCACCATGAGCCTTGTCCCGCGCCCCTTGTCGCTGACCGTCAACGGCCAGGCCGTCGGCCCCATGGACGTGCCCGAAGGCATGCCCATGATCGACTTCCTGCACGAATACCTGAACCTCACCGGCTCGCGCCTGGGCTGCGGCATCGGCGAATGCCGGGCCTGCACCGTCATCGTGGACGGTCCCGAGGGCAGCCGCGAGATGCGCACCTGCATCACCGGCGCCCACTACTTCCAGGGCCGCAAGGTCCGCACCATCGAAGGCATTGCCGACCCGGCCGGCGCGGACACCGCGCCCCCGCCCTCGCCCGGCGCCTCGGGCCAGCCGCGCAAGGTCATCGCCATCAGCCCCGTGCAGCAGAAGTACCTGGAGCATTTCAGCTTCCAGTGCGGCTACTGCACGCCGGGCTTCGTCATCGCGGCCACGGTGCTGGTCGAGCGCCTGGCCAAGGCGCCCATCCGCGCGGCCGATGTGGAACAGGTCGTGGGCGAGGCGCTGCAGCCCCACCTGTGCCGCTGCACCGGCTATGTGCGCTACTACGCGGCCGTGAAGGACCTGGTCCTGAACACGCCCGGGCTGACCTTGAAAGGATGAGCGCCATGTCCGCCGCCGACCCCAGCGCAGCCACCGCCGCGCCACCCGCAGACTACAGCGGTGCCCGCCCCCCGCCACCGCGCAGGCCCAGGCGCCGCTGGCGCGGGCTGCTGCTCGTCCTCCTGCTGCTGGCCGTGCTGTTTGCCATTGCCGCCGTCTGGGGCAACCGGCCCCATGTGCCGCAGCGCGAGCCCCAGGCCGTGCACCGCAGCCCCCAGCAGCTGGCCCAGGGCCTGTACCTGGCGCGCGCCGCCGACTGCATGGCCTGCCACGACGGGGTGGGTGGCATAGGTGGCGCCCGGGAAGGCCAGCCCTTTGCGGGCGGCAAGCCCCTGCCCACGCCCTTCGGCACCCTCTACGGCACCAACATCACCCCCGACCCGGACCACGGCATAGGCCGCTGGACGGCCGAGGAATTCCACGCCGCCGTCACCCGCGGCACGGCGCCGGGCGGGCGCCAGCTCTACCCGGCCATGCCCTATGCCTCCTACCACCTGATGAGCCGCGAAGACTCGGACCTGATCTACGGCTACCTGATGAACATCCGGCCCGTGGCCCAGCCCAACACCAAGCCCGCCCTGCCCTTCCCCTTCAACCTTCGCGTGCTGATGTTCGGCTGGAAGACGCTGTTCCTGTCCAGCGCGCCGCTGCCCGTGGGCTCGCAGGGCCAGAGCCCGGCCTGGCTGCGCGGGCAGTACCTGGGCAATGTCATGGGCCACTGCGCCGAATGCCACACGCCGCGCGGCATGTTCGGCCAGATGCAGAAGGACCGCTGGCTGCAGGGCGGCACGCTGTCGCTGTTCACGGCCCCCGGCATCACCGCCGAAGCCCTGGCCGCACGCGGCTGGACGCGCGAGGGCATGGCCCAGTTCCTGCAGACGGGCTTCTCGGCCCACGGCAGCGCCTTCGATGAAATGCACGAGGTCATCGCCAACAGCACCCGGTACCTCACGGCCGAGGACATGACGGCGCTGTCCACCTTCCTGCTGGGCGACAACCCGCCCGCGCCCCAGCCCCTGCCGGCCGCCGCACCCCCGGACTCCGGCACCGGCAACAGCGCGGGCAATGGCGCCGGCAACGGCGCGGGCACGCTGGACGCAGGCCGGGGCCAGTACATGGCACTGTGCGCCAGCTGCCACGGCAGCGAGGGCCTGGGCCGCAGCCTCACCATGCCTCCGCTCAAGGGCAACAGCACCGTGCGCCAGGCCGACGCCCGCAACCTGGTGCTGGCCATCCTCGTCGGCCTGCCCAAGCACCCGGCCACCCAGCAGGGCCCCACGCCCCTGCCCGGCATGCCCGGCTTCATGCAGGAACTGACCGATGGCGAAGTCGCCGCCCTGGCCAACTACACCCGCGCCACCCTGGGCGGCCAGCCCGCCGACGTGACGGCCGCCCAGGTGGCCGACCTGCGCAGCGCAGCGGGCAAGGCGGGGCACAGGGCTGCGCCCTGAACCCCCGGGCGGTTCTGCAGACCCTGCCCCGTATGCCCCCGCCTGCGTCTTGCAGCTTGCGGCGGTTGCGGGGTTGCATTCCTGCCGAAGGACAGGACTGCTTCGTGAACTGGCTGTGATCACAGCCCGAAACCCCGCCCATTGTTTCCACCACGGAACCAACCGCGTTCCACCACCCTCCTTTGCCAGCCGCCCCTGTCTCCCTAGAGTGAAAGCAAAAGGAGACAAGCATGTTCGAAGCCAATCTATTCCAGGGCCAGCGCGTCCTGATCACCGGGGGCGGCACGGGGCTGGGCCTGGCCATGGCGGCCAAGCTGGCGGAGCTGGGTGCCGAGCTGCACCTGTGCGGCCGGCGGCATTCCGTGGTGCAGCAGGCCTGCGAGATGCTGAACAACGACACGGGCGCGCAGGCCTTTGCGCATGAACTCGACATTCGCCAGCCCGAGGCCGTGCACACCGTCATCGACCGCATCTGGGCCGAACACGGCCCGCTGACGAGCCTGGTCAACAACGCGGCCGGCAACTTCGTCAGCCGCACCGAGGACCTGAGCATCAACGGCTTCCATGCCATCTCGGACATCGTCTTCCGGGGCACCTTCTACGTCACCCAGGCCGTGGGCCGCCGCTGGATCGCCGAAGGGCTGCCGGGCTCGGTGCTGTCCATCGTCGTCACCTGGGTGGACACGGGTTCGCCCTTCGTCGTGCCCTCGGCCATGTCCAAGGCCGGGCTGGACGCCATGACCAAATCGCTGGCCGTGGAATGGGGTCCCAAGCGCATACGGTTCAACGCGATTGCACCGGGCGTCATCCCCACCCAGGGCGCCAGCCAGCGCCTGCGCCCCAGGATCGACGGCAACGAGGACTCGGCCGACCGCCGCCGCCTGGACAACCCCACGCGCCGCCTGGGCACGGGCGAGGACATCGGCAACATGGCCGCCTTCATCCTGGCCCCGGGCAACACCTGGCTCAACGGCCAGACCATCACGCTGGACGGCGGCGACGCCCTGGCCAACGGCGCCTACTTCACCGAATACCAGGCCTGGGACGATGCCGACTGGGCGCGCGCCCGGCAGATGGCCAAGGCCGCCAACCAGCCCAACGTCAACGATGGGGAGCAGGAGGCCACGCCCACATGAGCACCGCCGCCACGCCCCATTCCACCCTGGTCTTCGAACAGCGCACGCTGACCGGCGCCGCCCAGCAGCAGCGCGGCCGTCAGCTGGCCCAGGGCCTGCGCAGCCTGGGCCTGGCCGAAGGCGACGTGCTGGCCGTCTTCCTGCGCAACGGCATCGAATACGCCGACGTGGTCCATGCCTGCCGCATTGCGGGCATCTACTACTGCCCCGTCAACTGGCATTTCACGGCCACGGAGATCGACTACATCCTGGCCGACAGCGGCGCCCGCGCCCTCATCACCAGCCAGGACCTGCTCGACGGCCTCAAGGGCGAACTCTATGCGGACCTGCCCCGGCGCGTCGCCCACGCACGCGAGCCGGAGCAGGACTACGAAACCTGGCTGGCCGCCCAGGCACCCTACGACGGCCCGCTGGTCGCGCCGCGCGGCCACATGGCCTATACATCGGGCACCACGGGCCGCCCCAAGGGCGTGCTGCGCAAGGCGTTTCCCGTGGAAGAACTGCCCCGGCGCCTGGCCGTGAACCAGGCGCTGATCGCCACCGCCTACGGCCTGCAGCCCGGCGCGCGCACCCTGCTGACCGCGCCCATCTACCACAGCGCGCCCAGCCTGTATTTCCAGAACGCGCTCATGCTCAGCGAGCTGGTGGTGCTGGAGCAGCGCTTCGACCCCGAGCGCTTCCTGCAGCTGGTGCAGGAGCACCGCATCGACACCGCCTACATGGTGCCCATCATGTACGTGCGCCTGCTCAGGCTGCCGCGCGAGGTGCGCGAGCGCTACGACATCTCCTCGCTGCGCTTCATCGCCTCCACCGGCTCGCCCTGCGCGCCCGAGGTCAAGAAGGCCATGATCGAGTGGATGGGACCCATCATCAACGAGACCTATGCCTCCAGCGAGTCGGGCCTGGTCACCTTCATCGGCTCGGCCGACGCCCTCACCCACCCGGGCAGCGCGGGCCTGCCGCTGCAGGACGCCGAAGTCCGCATCCTCGACAGGCAGGGCCAGGCCCTGCCCACGGGCGAGGTGGGCCTGATCTACGTGCGCCAGCCCGCCTATGCCGACTTCACCTACAAGGGCAACGAAGAGGCCCGCCGCAAGATGGACCAGGGCGGCCTCATCACCCTGGGCGACATGGGCTACCTGGACGAAGAAGGCTTTCTCTACGTCTGCGACCGCGACTCGGACATGGTGATCTCCGGCGGCGTGAACATCTACCCGGCCGAGATTGAGAACGAGCTGCTCAGGCACCCCGGCATAGCAGACTGCGCCGTCATCGGCGTGCCCGATGCCGAGTACGGCGAACGGCTGCTGGCCCTGGTCGAGCCCGGCCAGTCAGGCACACTGCCCGAGGCCGAACTGAAAGAATGGCTGCGCGGCCGGCTGGCGGCCTACAAGCTGCCGCGCAGCTTCGTCTTCCAGCGCCTGCCCCGCGACGACAACGGAAAGATCGCCAAAAGAAAGCTGCGCGACGCCCACTGGGGCGCGACGCAGCGCAAGATCTGAACCCGCCAACACCGAAAGAGAAGGAGACAACGCATGAACAAGGCCATTGCATTGCTGCTTGCCGCTGCGGCCACCGCAGCCGCAGCCCCGGGGTTCGCCCAGTCCGACTACCCCAGCAAGCCCATCAAGCTCATCGCCCCGTATGCGCCGGGCGGCTCGGTCGACGTGCTGGCCCGCACCCTGGCCACGCACCTGTCCACGGAGCTCAAGCAGTCCGTGGTCGTGGAGAACCGGCCGGGCGCCAACACCATGATTGCCGCCTCGGCCGTGGCGCGCTCGCCGGCCGACGGCTACACCCTGCTGCTGGCCAGCAATGCCAGCATGGTCCTCAACCCCCTGCTCTACAAGAAGCTGAGCTACAACCCCGACCGGGAGCTGAAGCTCACCAACATCCTGGCCGAGGCCCCGCTGGTGCTGGTCACCAACAGCCAGACCGGCATCAAAAACGTGGCCGACCTCAAGGCCTACTCCAAGGCCCACGCGGGCAAGCTCAACTACAGCTCGGTCGGCCTGGGCAACCCGTTGCAGCTGACCACCGAGCTGATCAAGTCCCGCCTGGACGTGGCCGCCACCCACATTCCCTTCAACGGCAGCGCGCCGGCCCTCACCGCCCTCATGGCCAACGACACCCAGCTCATGGTGGACGTGGCCGGCACCTCCCTGCCCCACATCAAGGCCGGCAAGCTGGTGGCCATTGCCACCACCGGGCCGGAGCGCTCGCAGTTCCTGCCGCAGACGCCCACCATTGCCGAATCGGGCGTGCCGGGCTTCAGGGCCTCCACCTGGTTCGGCATTGCCGTGCCCGCAGGCACGCCAGCGGACGCGCGCAACACCCTGCAGGCCGCCGTCAACAAGGTCATGCTCAACCCCGAGTTCGCCAGTGCCCTGGGCAACCAGACCCTGGCCGCCAAGAAGCCCCAGACCCAGGCCCAGCTTGACGACTTCCTGGCCGCTGACGGCCAGATGTGGCGCAAGGTGATCGCGGACAACGCGATTGCGCTGGAGAACTGAAGACCGAAAAGGTGATGAACTAAGTGCCTAAGGATCGGACACCTCGGCCTGCTCCACGAAGCGCAGCAGGCTGGCCCTGAGGAACTCGGTCATCACCTTGACGGCATGCGAGGGCCGACGGTCCTCGGCCGTGATGATGTACAGCCGGTCGCCCAGGCCGGACACCGTCCAGTCCGGGCACACGCGCTGCACCGCGCCCGATCGCAGCTCGTCCATCACCATGTAGTTGGGCAAGGTGGCCACGCCGCTGCCCCGGAGCATGGACTGCTTGAGGAAGGGGAAATGCTCGCTGGTGATGCAGGGCTCGCACTTGAGCGCAATCTCCTGCTGCCCCTTTTTTACCGAGACGGCATAGGTCTTGCCGTCGCCGGGTGGCGTCAGCAGCACGCCGTGGGGAATTTCGGCGGGGTCGTGGAACGGCCGCGCCTTGGCATAGGCGCTGCTGGCATACAGGCCAAAGCCCACCGGCCCCAGATCGCGCGCCACCAGGTGCTCCTGCACGTCGCGCGCCACGCGCACGGCCACATCCACCTGGGCGCTCATGGGATCGCTGACCCGGTTGGAGAACAGCACGCGGATGCGCACCTGCGGGTGCCGCTTCTGGAACGCCAGCAGCATGTCGGCCAGGTACAGCTCGCCCAGGCCCGTGGGAATGCTCAGCCGCACCGAGCCCGTCACCACATGCTGCAGCGCGTCGATGGCGCCCTGCGCCGCCTCCACCTCCTGGATGATGCTGCGCCCGTGCTCGTACAGCACCTCGCCCGCCGCCGTCAGCAAAAAGCTGCGCGTCGTGCGGTGCAGCAGGGTCACGCCCAGCGCCGTCTCCAGCGCCTTGAGCTCCTTGCTCACCTTGGAGCGCGTGATGTCGCGCTTGCGCGCCGCAGCGCTGAGGCTGCGCGCGTCCACGATCTCTACGAAATTGCGGATGAGGTTGATGTCCATGGCTTGAGAGCGGCAGGTCAGGCGGTCCGCCTTGTTCGCGGCCGCAGGCAACGCGCCCGGACCGCCACCCCCGGACTATGGCACCGTCACGACGCCTGGCCCCGCCACCCGTGGGCACCGGGACACAGGGCTTTCCCCGGTGCCCGCCGCATCAGTCCAGGCTGATCTGCGACGAAGAGGCCACCTGCTTCCAGGTCGTCACATCCTTGAGGATCACCGCGCCGAACTGCTCCGGCGTATTGGCCACCACCGTGCCGCCCAGCTCCGCCAGGCGCTGGCGCAGTTGCGGGTCGGCCAGGGCCTGCACGCTGGCCTTGTGCAGCTTGTCGCGGATGTCCTTGGGCAGGTCCTTGGGCGCCAGCAGGCCGTTCCAGGCCTGCACGGCGTAGCCGGGCACGCCGGACTCTGCAAAGGTCGGCACATCGGGCAGCTCGCTGCTGCGCTGGGCCGTGGCGACGGCCAGCGGGCGGATCTTGCCGGACTTGATGTGCGGCAGCGAGGCCGGCAGCGGCTCCCACAGCATGGACACCTGGCCGCCGATCAGATCGGTGAAGGCCGGGCCAGCGCCACGGTAGGGCACATGCATGATCTGCACGCCCGCCTTGGCCTTGAAAAGCTCCATGGCCAGATGACCCAGACCGCCCGCGCCCGAGGACGCATACGACAGATGGCCCGGCTGCGCCTTGGCCAGCGCAACCAGCTCCTTCAGATTGGCCGCCTTGACCGAGGGATGCACGCTGAGCACGCCCGGCACCGTGATCACCTGGGTGATGGGCGTGAAATCCTTCACCGCGTCATAGGGCAGCTTGGTGTAGACGGCCGGATTCGTGCCGTGCGTGCTGGACGTGGCGCCCAGCAGCGTATAGCCATCCGGCTTGGCATCGGCCACGAAGCGCGTGCCCAGCGAGCCACCGGCACCGGCCTTGTTCTCCACGATCACCGAGGCGCCCAGCACCTTGCCCAGCTGCTGCGCGAACAGGCGGTTCACCACATCGGCCGTGCCGCCGGGCGGAAACGGCACGATCAGGCGGATGGGCTCGGCCGTGGGCCAGCCGGCATCGGCCGCCAGGGCCGACTGCGCGGGCGCCAGGGCGCCCAGGGCCAGGGCCGCCGTGGTTGCAGACAGGCTGCGGATCATGAAATTGCGGCGTTGCATGAGATTTTTCTCCTCGTTGAAATTCTTCGGGACCAGCACCGGCCAGTCACCGGCCAGTCATCGGCCCAGGCGCTCCAGCCAGGCCAGCACCCGGCCCAGCACCTCGTCGCCATTGGTGTCCAGCATGCAGAAATGCGAATTGCCGGTAATGCCTGCGGCCGGCAGGTCCAGCACCTCGGCACGGCCGCCCAGGCGGCGCAGCAGCTGCCAATACACATCGGTCTGCGCGCGGTACTTCTGCCACTGCGGGCTGTGCGCGAAATGGTCGCCCCACACCGCCAGATGGGGGATGGCCGAGGCAGGCGCGAAGGCATCCGCCCCCTCCTGCCCCTCCTGCCCCTGCTGCCCTTCTTGCACCACCGGCATGCCCGTAGGCTCCACCCCCACCACGGCGCGCACCAGGTGCGGCTTGCGGACGGCCGCATGCGCGGCAAAGCCGCCGCCCTGGCTGTGGCCTATCACCACACAGGGGCCGAACTGCTCCAGCAGCGCGTCATAGGCCGCCATGGCCATGGCCTCATGCCCCAGCCAGCGCGGCACCATCTGACGCACCAGGGCATCAAAATTCTCATGTGGAAACCGCTGGCCAACGAAGGGCTCGCCCACACCGTCGCCCGAAGGCGCGCCATGGCCTATGCGAAACAGCTGCCACGCCTCCTCGGCACTGCGGAACACGGGCGCCTCGGCATAGATCTCGGGGAACATCGCCCAGCCCGCGCGGCCGCGCTCCACGGCATCGCAGACCACCACGTCATGGCCGGCCTCCAGCAGCCGCCACAGCCAGCCCTGGCGGCCATCGGGCGTGGACTCCCACTGCGCCCCGGTCATGCCGCCGCCATGCCACAGCAGCACCGGCAGGGGGCTGCGCGGACGCGCCAGCCGGTACTCCATGGCGTACATCTGGCCCACGGCGTAGCTGCCATTCATGTCCAGCGGCCGCTCGCCGCCGTTGCGCACCACTTCCCTGTGCTGGATCGGCAGATCCCGCACCGTGCGCTGCGCACCGCCAATGAAATGGCTTTGCATCTTCCTGAGGCAAACTTCAGGCATAACAGGGCTTCTCTCGCATGCCGCCATGCTAGGCATGCCCCGCCTTGGTGCTGTGCCGATTGCGGCGGCGCTGTGCCGGATCAGCACAGCCCTGCACCCACCCTACCCATGCACGAACTCAACCTCAAACTGCTGCAGGACCTGCAGGCCCTGGCCGACACCGGCAGCCTCTACAAGGCCGCCGAGCGCCGCCACATCACCCACCCTGCCTTTGGCCGCCGCATCCGCGCGCTGGAGGAATGGGCGGGCACGCCCCTGGTCGAGCGCGGCCACCAGTCCACCACGCTCACGGCCGCCGGCAAGACGCTGCTGGCCTCGGCCCATGAAGTGCTGGGCATCCTGGAGCAGACCCACGGCCTGCTGCAGCGCCCCCACCGCACGCGCGATGAAACCATCACCATCGCGGCCGGCCGCACGCTGTCGCACACCGTCCTGCCGGGCATCATCACCGCCCTCAACCAGGCCATGCCCCAGCTGTGCTGGAAAGTGGTCACCACCAGCCTGGACTACGGCGTGGAAATGCTGCTGCAAGGCAAGGTGGACCTGCTCATGTGCCACGCCCAGCCCGCCATCGAAGGCAGCCTGCAGGGCCACCACCTGGCCTGGCTGCCCGTGGGCCAGGACACGCTGATCCCCGTCAGCATCCCCCTGGTCCCCCAATTGCCCAAGTACGCCCTGCCCGCCCACGGCGGCGGCCCGCTGGTGCCCTACCTGGACTACGCGCAAAGCATGTCCCTGGGCAAGATCCTGCGCAGCCACCTGCACGAGCTGTGCGACACCACGCGCCTGCGCACTGTCTACGAGGCCGACCTCGCCGACTCCCTGCACGCCATGGTCCACCAGGGCCTGGGCCTGGCCTGGCTGCCGCTCACCCTGGTCAAGACCGACCTGACCGAGGGCCGCCTGGCCCGCGCGGCCGGGCCCGACAAGGACGTGCCCATCAACGTGCGGCTCTATCGCCGGCCTGCGGCGCAGAGCAAGCCGCTCACGCGCAGGGTGTGGGCGGGGTTGGAGAATCTTTATGGGAGGAGTCAGAAGTCGTGAGCAGTCAGTCTGACCCGTAGCGTTCGACCTTCACGTTACTCAGCGTCTGCGAATTTAGAGCTGCAGAACTCATCCACCATCGCCTTGAACATCGGGCTTTGGCCAGTCTCTGCGGCCACCAGCGTACTGGCAGCATTCGAATAGAAAGCGCGATAGCCGGAATAGGCACCGGCTTCATTCTTGCCATCAATTTTTCCGCACAGCGTGGGCTGTTCATCCACGTTGCTGATAAACAAGTCCTTGAAGCGTGCAGACTGGGGATTCTGGAGCTTCTTGGATGTACTGATCTTCGCGTTTGCCACGAAGCTCTTCCAATTGCCAGCGGCGATCTGGCCAACTGCCTGTTCATTGGATTGGCGCTTTTCCTGCGAGGATTTCAAATCAGCCTTTGAGAACTTGCGCCCCATCACGCTGGCCTCTTCCACCTCCGCACTGGTCTTGCCCACGGAGCACACCAGCTTTGCGCCCATGTAGTTGAACTCAAGATTGATGCGATCGTCCTGTGCAAACGTTCGCATCTTGTCGTCCACGGGCGAAGCGGCATCGGGGAATGTCTTGAGGCACGCCTTTATCGCACTGTCGCGATTGGCCACAGGTGCGGCGGCAACGCCCAATGCCATCTGCGCAACGGCCATTGCAATGATCAGCTTCTTCATGTGTTCCGCTCCCTTATTCAATTGATTCATTCATGCCCGACTTGGGCGCGGGCATCTTATCAGTTGCATTTGAATCATTCGCGCAATGGACGTTGCGGATTCCCACTTCGGATTGCATCCCTTCATCACCTTGCCAAACAGCTGCTTCTCAAAGCCTGCATTCGGCCTCGCAGACACACCGAATCGCTGCCCCGCCCTCCGCACCCTGCGGCATCAGGCAAGCCACATTGCAGAGATGGAAGCTGCCCAGGACTTTCCCCTTGGCCCCGCTGCAGCCTTGAACTAGCATGGCCTGCACCGTCCCGGCCGGGGCGGATCTTCCTTGGGCATCGATGAGCTTTCCCGTTCAGATTCCGATCCGAGTCCCCTGCCCTCCGGGCGCCTGCATCTGCGAGCACGATGCCCTGCTAGCCGACTCCATGGCCGACCAGCGCATCCTGCGGCTCACCAGGGAAGAGGAAAAACGCCTGCTGCAGCGGCTCGAACAGATCACCAGCCTGCAGGACCTGCGCCATGTGGAGCAGCGCATGTATGAGCAGCTCGGCATCCGCGTGCGCATCGAGCCCGGAGCCAGCGAAGTGCGTACAGTGCGCGGCATCCAGATCGAGGTCTTGCCCATGCGCGGCCTGTGCAGCAAGACGCGGCAGGCGATTCCTGCGGCGATTCGGCGGGGGATGGAGAGGACGCCGGAGGTGGCGTTTGAGTTGTTGGATGAGGGGGGGTTGTTCAGTAACCAATAATTAACTATCTCCCATATATACGAATGCAAATAGCAAATGAATATATAATAAAATTAAAAGATTAAGTCAATTGAAAATAGGAGAATTTAAGTACCTAGAAATTAACCGATCAATATTCTCAAAGGAGTTATATCCATTTTTAAAATTCTCATTTAGACTTTCATCCGACATTTGGCGGCCAATGCTACTACAAACGCTCCCCCTCCCCCTATTAGCTCGTCCCATCCACGTGAGGCTCAGTCCCCGGAAAATTTCAATGAATAGATCTTTTTCTGCATGCGGTACAAAGCAAGCCAACTGCCAATCACCAAAACTATAGCAGGCATTTTCCGTAGAAATACCATGATAATCAAGAACTTTAAAAGCCGCATCTGGTATACACCATTCAGGCTCATTTGGCACGATCAAATCCATCGAATTAACACATGCTAACTGGAAAATTGCATTTGCGGGGCCATCGGAGCAATCCATACATGCAACTTGAAATGGAAGTGATGCCAATAATTTTCCCGCTGAGATTTGTGGACTAGGATATAAGAGAGCGTCGCGTAAGAAGCTTTGTTCGCTGGGCGTTATACCACCCCACCCCTTCGCGTAGCCTATCACAGAAGCCCAAAAGGATCCGCAATCTCCAATAAGAAAAGCGTCACAATCATCGGCATCGATTTTTCTGCTAACTGATCTAGCTCCCTCAACTCCAACTATAGTCCCTGTTGCAGAGAACCTTAGCGCGCTCTTTACATTTCCTCCAAGCAACGGCGTATCATTTTTTCGTAACGCAGCCATCAATCCACTCTGATAATTTTCTACGAACGAGACAGGAGTGTTATCTGGCATCTCAAGCGAAACTAAAATTCCCTTAGGCGTCCCTCCACAAGCAGCAATATCAGAAAGATTTATTAGTGCTGTATACCACCCTCTAACATCAGGACTACATACACCCAACAACTGAGCCACAGGTGTCGGGCACGGATCCATAGACCACAATAAGCTCCGATCGCCTAAAACGAGCCGAGCACAGTCATCGCCTAAAATATTAGCGCCCTGAGCAACATGAGGAAGTAAGACTTCTTTTAACAATCTTATTTCTCCAATATCCGACACCGTTAGCTCTCTATTACTCATAGCTTACTCCCCACAGTCTGAAGACCAATCATTGCCCAAAGATGATCAATTTCCGACAATCCCAATAGCCCTATTGTTACAAGAAAAAAACTAGCGAAATAATGATGCTCAGGACTAATAAAACATCTACTATTATTACAATAATTTTGGAGAGCTTCGCCCGCAGCTTTTCTTATTTCGATAAGACAAAAATAAACACGTGACAGTGCCTTAATTTGATGTTCAGGTACGTCTGTTTCGCCAAAAACAGCATGCAACATAGATTCAACTGATGGTAGCTTGAATCCATGCGTACTTATAAACTGCTCAAAAGCCTCAATAAACTTTGCTTGAATATACATATTCCCATCAGACTCTCCCTTGAGTATTGGCAGCAATTCTGGCAAAAGCATATACTTTAGAGTACACTCCATTAGGACAAAATCTTTTGCGGGATGCCCATAATGAACCCACCCAAAATCTATAAGCTCCGTTTTTTCAGGAACAGCTTTACTTAGCATTAGATTCCGAGCATGCAAATCCCCATGAACCAAATATGGGTAAACTTTAACGTTTAACTTACATTCAATCCGTTTATAAGCCTCTTGAATAGAAGTAGCGACATCGCCTATCCCGACTTGAGCCGCTGCCACAGAAGTAAGCGCCTCTATTTTATCCAATGGCTTAGATCTTCTATCGATATACCACTCAAAGTCGTCAATTAAATTTTTAGAAACCGCCTGATTATTAGGCCTTCGCCCTATTTCTTTAAAAATAGATTTTAATGCACTGGCGCACGCCTCGTTAGAGTTGGCAACATCAATAAAAAATCCCCTAAACTCGATATGATCACTTGCCGCGGCCAATTTGTAAACAATAATCCCCAAATCCTCAGTTTTGTGCGTTGAAGATTCAACCCTGCTGCACATTCTTGCCCTTTCCGCCTTCCTTGCATTCTCAGCCTCTTCCTCAGTTTTTTGTCTATTCTGGAATTTAGCAATAAAGCACTCAGGAAATTCTTCGCCTAAAATCTCCAAATCAAGATAAAAAACCTCACTTCCACTTTTCCCCGCCCTTGCAACGGGGTACAACGTAATACTATTTAGCTTATCTTCTCCTGCATGCTCAATAGCGAACCTGTACACCAAGCTCTCACGAATTGCAGTTTTTTCCTTATTTTCGGATAAAGAAGTGGCAAATCGATAATCAAATCGCACTGGTTTTTTTATAATCTCAGCAGAATCAGAAACACTCACAATTCACCTCCCTTTTTTAAAACATCCAGCATTTCCATTTCTCGCCCAACATTCCTCCAATCCCAACTCTGACAACCTATCTCGCTAGCCACAATACGTCTTAGAGTTTGACTTGGCAATGGCGCTTCAAGAACTTGGCCAAAGAAACCGTTGGTTGACGTTCCAAACATCAAATATGGATTATTCTCAGGAATGCGCACAAGGCCATCAAAAATATTTGTGAATGAAAGTATTTCAGATTCTGGAAAATTCTTCTTCAAATTAACCTGTGCCGCCCTAGGGACAACGTGTATATGTGCATGATAAATCCCACATCCACCATTTTCAGCACAATAGGCTCCGTGCTCAAAATACAGAAATTCCTTCTCATTAAAATACAAGAGTGAGCAAATATGATCAATTAACGACCGGAATTGCTCTTTCAAGTCGTCAATATGATTAATAGCACCACGAAATGTTTCTTCGTGAAATTTCGGAATCACAAGGAAATGCCCATACTGCAACTGACCAATGCAAGGAAAAGCCGCAAGAGATCTCGTCTCACCAATTACCCTAGAAGACACCTCCGGATATCTGCTCGCAAAATTGGTATTACGTAACCCACTTAACTCTCGACAAAAGACGCAATCCTTGTATTCAACATTGTGATCATTCACTTGAAACTCCTTTAATTAAAAACGCAATCCTATTAAATTTAAATACCCATGCGCACCCCTAAATGCAGCTCATTATCTATTAGAAGATATTTCTACCAGCATCAATACCATTCATTATCATTATTTTAAATTTTCTCATAAGTATCTAACAATTCCAAATAAGCATATATTTCACCCCCTTGGCTACAAAGGATCTTTCCACCAGTACGCATCCAAGTCACTCTTTCCTGTTGAGCGCACCATACGCGAACTACGTAACTCGTAGTATCCCTCCATCAGAAGTACAGTCAACATCATCTTCTTTCAAAGAGCTGCGATGTCAAATATCAATTGTGCGAGATTTCATCTATTGACAGAAGCACTACCAAAGGTAGGCCAGCGAATTCCCTATGTGAACGCCAACCCATGAAGCACATCCCCCCATCCCCTCCCCCCGAAAACACCCACGCCCAGAAGCTTGCAACAGCGCTGCATGAAATGGACCGCTTCGTGCAGCAAGGCTGTGCCGAGGTTTCCGCCCTGGCCCAGCTGGCGCTGGCCTGGCTGGAGATCCCCGAAGGCCATCAGCGGCTGGACGTGGTGGCGCAGGCGCTGGTGACCATTCGCAACAGCGCTGAATCGCTGGCGGAGTTCGCGGGCAGTGAAGCCCGGGTGATGAACTGCGAGTACGAGGACCAGGCGGAGGTGCGCCGCAGCGAGGCGGCCAAGGTCGCTGCCGAAGAGGCCGGGCATGTGTACACCGTGGTGGGGCCTGGGGTGGCGCGCGGCGTCAGGTAGTCCCGGATGCACTGGGGCTGCGCACCGTTGCACCCTGCACGGCCGTCTATCCCTTGCGCGTGCGAAACAGCAGCCACAGCAGATACACCCCGCCCAGCAGCCCGGTCACCAATCCGATGGGCAGATGCAGGCGCACGGGTGCCCACTGGCTGAGCATGTCGGCCGCC
Organism: Delftia sp.; assembly: GCF_059499305.1. NCBI lineage: Bacteria > Pseudomonadati > Pseudomonadota > Betaproteobacteria > Burkholderiales > Comamonadaceae > Delftia > Delftia sp. Next base: position 48,647 of record NZ_JCABYI010000004.1, on the reverse strand, counting down.
AGCAGCAGAACGGCGCCCATGGCTGCCGCCGTGAACAGGGGCACGTCGGGCGACAGGCCCAGGCGCCTGGCCACCTGGGGCGCGGCCAGCGCGATGAAGGCGATGGGCCCCGCCGCTGCCGTGGCGATAGCGGTCAGGGCCACGGCAGCCATCACCATGGTGAGCCGCGTGCGCGGCACGTTGACGCCGAGCTGTGTGGCGGCATCGTCGCCCAGCTCCAGCAGGTTGATGCGGCGGGCGCACCACAGCACGACGGGCACGATGGCGATGAAGCCCAGCGCGGCGGGCACGACATGCGCCCAGGTCCGCGCGCTGAGCGAGCCGGCCAGCCAGCGCTGCGCGGCGACGGCCCGGTCCAGGTCCCCCATGACCAGCAAGATGGTGTTCAGGCCCGAGAGCGTGGCCCCCACGCCTATGCCCACCAGCACCAGCCGGTAGCCGCCGGCAGCACGCCGGCCTCCGGACAGCGCAAGCACGACCGCCGCCGTGGCCATGCCCGACAGCACGGCGGCCAGCGATGTCCACAGCGGCCCGGCGTCACCGAGCACGATGAGCGCAATCGCCCCGCTGGCCGCGCCGGTGGTGAAGCCGATCACGTCCGGCGAGCCCAGCGCGTTGCGGGAGATGGACTGGAAGATGGCACCCGCCATGCCAAGCGAAGCGCCCACGAAGATGGCCGTGAGGACACGCGGCAGCCGCACCCGCTGCACGATGCGCTCTGCTGCGGGGTTGGAGCCCGTGCCCAGCAGGCTGTCGAGCACTTCGGCGGGGCTGAGGGACAGGGTTCCCGTGCCCAGCAGCAGCACACCCAGCACCAGGGCCAGCACGACCAGCGCCATGCCCACGGCCAGCGGCCTGGGCCGCCAGAGAAACGAACAGGCTCCCCAGCGCACGACGGATGTGTTCACGGAGGTCTTCATAGCCTGCTCAACCGGTATCTGCACGCCACCCAGACAAAGAACGGCCCGCCGATCAGGCAGGCGACGATGCCCGCAGCCACTTCGGCAGGTGCCGCGACGACGCGGCCCAGCACATCGGCACCCAGCAGCAGCACCGCCGCGTAGAGCGCGGACAGCGGCAGTATCCAGCGGTAGTCCGGCCCGCACGAGAGGCGTGCAAGATGCGGCGCCACCAGGCCGACGAAGGCGATGGGCCCCACGGCCGCCGTGGCCGCCCCGGCCAGCAGCATGACCGCAAGGCAGGCCAGTTGCGCGGTGGCGCGCACATTGACACCCAGCGCCAAGCCCACGTCATGCCCCAGCGCCATGGCGTTGAGCTGGCCGACGATGGCCCAGGCCGCCGCCAGCCCCGCCGCCACGGCGGCCGCCAGCACGGCGGCGCTGGCATAGCCGCTGCCCTCCAGCGAGCCGGCCGCCCAGTGGCGGAAGCCGTCGAAGACTTCCGGGGGCGCGTTGAGCAGGATGATGCCGGCGCTGGAGGTGAGCATGACCGACAGGCCGGCCCCGGCCAGGACCAGGCGCACCGGGTGCGCGCCCGCGCCCCGGGATTGGCCGAACGCGAAGACGGCGGCGCCCGCCAGCCCCGCGCCGGCAAAGGCGCACCAGACGTACTGGAGCACGGACGTCAGGCCGAAGGCCGTCATGCCGATGAGCACGGCCAGCGCCGCACCCGCGTTGACGCCCAGCAGGCCCGGCTCCGCCAGGGGATTGCGGGTGACGGCCTGCATGAGCGCACCAGCCACACCCAGCGCCATGCCGGCCAGGATGGCCACCACGGTGCGGGGCATGCGCAGCAGGCTGACGATCAGGTGCTGGTCATCACGCAGGTCCGGAGCCCGCAGCGCGCCGAGGATGTCGGCCAGTGCTATGTCGCGCGAGCCGACGGTGATGCCGAGCACGGCAATGATGGCCAGCGCCAGCAGCCCGCCTGCAAGGCCCAGCCAACGCCTGCAGTGCAGGGAGGGGCGCAGGGAGGAGCGCAAACAGGAGCGCTGGGCAGGCCGCGCCACCGCGCCTTGGAGCCGTGCACGCATGGCTCAGCGGAAATGGCTTGCCACGGCGTCGACCATCTGCTGCCCCGAGTAGTAGTCGATGCGAAACGAGGTTGGGCCCAGCGGATAGACGCGCCGGCCGACAACGGCGGGCAGGTTGGCCAGCAGTGGGTCGTCCAGGAAGGCCTGCACATCGCCCTGCGAGGCGCCGAGCAGGAAGACGGAGTCGCCGGTGATGGCGGCCGAGAGATTCTCGCGGGAGATGAATTCGAAGTCCGAGGCGCGTGTGACCTGGGCGGCCAGCGCGGGCGGCAGGCCCTCCACCTTGAAGCCCAGTGCGGCCAGCAGCCGCGCATGGGGGCTGGCGGCGCGGCCTATGGAGTAGCTGCCGGCCAGGTTGTAGGCAACGATGCTGACCGGCTGGGCCGGGGGCGTGATGGAGGCGGCGGTCTGCGCCACATGGGCATCGAAGCGGGCAATGGCTGCGGCGGCCTGCTTCGTATGGCCCGTGATGCGGCCCAGCTCGGTGGCGATGTCCTGCCAGGACTGGCTGGAGTAGTCGACCACGACCATGGGCACGCCCTGCGCCTGCAGTTCGGTGCGGTGCTGGGCCACGCTGTCGGCTCCGGTGGCGGAGGCCACCAGCAGGTCGGGGCTGGCGCCGATGGCGGCCTCGATGTCGAATTGCAGGTTGCGGTAGAGCACCTGCACGCCGCGCTTGTCGGCAACCGCGGCCCATTGCGAGAAAAAGCCCTTGTCGTCGGTCATGCGGCTGGGCGTGGTCGCGGCGGTCGCGACGACCGGCGCATCGATGGCCAGCAGGATGCCGGTCACGCTGGGCGAGGTGGAGACGATGCGCCGGGGCAGCGGTGCATGGTCTGCGTGTGCTGCAGCCGGCGCATCCGATGTATGCGGTGCGGCGCCCGCCACGGGAACGGCGGCGCGTGGAAACCATGCGAAACAGGCCAGCACGGCCAGTGCGGCGGCCGCGCCCAGGGCGGCAAGTTGGAGTCTGTTCATCTCGATCCGAAGCGACGGGGCCGGGCGCCAGGGCGGCGTCTTCAGCGTATTCCGTATTGTAGAATTCATTCCACATTGCAAACACTGAAGGACCTATCGATTGTGGGAAATGACCGGCCATGACGCAGCGCCTGAGTGCTGATGCGGTGACGCTGCGCTACGGCGAGCGCACGATTTCTCAGGGCCTGTCCCTTGCCATTCCCGATGGCTCCTTCACCGTCATCGTGGGGCCGAACGCCTGCGGCAAGTCCACCCTGCTGCGCGCGCTGTCGCGGCTGCTGGTGCCGGTGGCCGGGCAGGTCATCCTGGATGGCCGGCACATCTCGCAATTTCCCGCCAAGGAGGTGGCGCGGCGCCTGGGCCTGCTGCCGCAAAGCGCGGTGGCGCCCGAGGGCATCACGGTGGCGGACCTGGTGGCGCGGGGGCGCTACCCCCATCAATCCTTCCTGAGGCAGTGGACGGACGCGGATGAGCAGGCCGTGGCCGAGGCCCTGCAGGCCACCGATGTGGCAGCACTGTCAGACCGCCTGCTGGACGAGCTGTCAGGCGGCCAGCGCCAGCGGGTGTGGATTGCGATGGTGCTGGCGCAGCAGACGCCGATCCTGCTGCTGGACGAGCCCACGACGTTCCTGGACATCGCCCACCAGATCGAGCTGATGGAGCTGCTGGCGGATCTCAACGACGCCGGCCGCACGGTGGTTGCGGTGCTGCACGACCTCAACCAGGCCTGCCGCTATGCCTCGCACCTGATCGCCATGCGCGACGGGCGCATTGCCGCGCAGGGCGCGCCCGGGGAGATCTTCACGGAGCAGTTGGTGCAGGAGGTGTTCGGCCTGCCGGCCGTGATCATGGCAGACCCTGTGTCGGGGACGCCCCTGGTGGTGCCCAGGGGGCGCAGGGCCGTGAATGCCGTGGAGCGCGCCGCAGGGAACTGAGGCGCCCGGCCATTCTTCCCGGCTCGGCTTTCAAGGCGAATCTGCGCTGAAGGCCCGCCCGCCCGTGGACTGGTTGATCAGGCTGGCCTCGCGGAACAGCGCGAACCGGTCTTGCGGCGACTTGAGCTGGCCCAGGTCCGAGACGGTGGTGACCGCGCAGACGATTTCATGCTGCGCATCGAACACCGGCGCCGCCTGGCCCGTGACGTTGGACAGCAGGTGGCTGGTCATCTCGGACCAGCAGCGCTCGCGCACTTCGTCGAGCACGGCCTTGGCCGGCGGCTTGCCACGGAAATGGGCGGGCTGCTGGCGCCGTGCGGCGTCGATGGTGGCCTTGGGCAGGAAGGCCTGGAACACCAGGCCGCAGGCGGTGTTGTCTATGGGCAGGATGTCGCCCAGCGCCAGCGGGTTGATCGAGAAGTAGGCGCTGCGGTACCAGCGCACCAGGGTGGGCCCCCGGTCGGTCCAGATGGCCACGCCGCCGCTGAGCGCATGGCTGTGCGTCAGCGCCTTCATGCGCTGCGCCGCAATCTCCACCGCATCCACACGCTTGAGCGCGCCAATGCCGATGCTCAGCGCCGCGCTGCCCAGGTCATACAGGCCGCTGGCCGGGTCCTGCTTGGCCAGGCCTTCCTTGACGAGGCTTTGCAGGTAGCGGTGGGCCGTGGAGCCCCCCGTTCCCGTTCGCCGGGCCACCTCGCCCAGCGCCAACTCGCTTTCGGCATTGGCCAGGACCATGAGAAACCGGGTGGCGATGGAGACGGACTGGATGGTGCCGGAGCGCTTCTCGCCGGCTGTCGTCTGAGGTGTTGTTGTTTTCAAGGGCTGGGCTTTCTTGCCTGTACCAGGCGCATCGCAGGTGGGGGCGCAGGCGCCGCCGGTGTCGATGATACCGGCTCTGCCGAAGGCTCTGCACAGGTGCGCGCACACCATTTCGCCGCTGTTTTTTTCTTCCGCATGTGGGAATGCATTCCCTACTGTGGAATTTCAATGCATGATGGCGACCTTTGAAAAATACGAATCATTCTCATCAAAGGAAGATGCTGTGAAGCTGTGTTTCCATCGCAGGCTCCCGTCCCGGGCGGGCGCCATCGCACTCTCTACCCTGATGGCGCCGGCCGGCGCCTTCGCACAGGGCGCGTCGGGTTCCGGGGGGGAATCCACCGCGCTTGAAGCGGTCGTGGTCAGCGGAGAAAAGGTCAGGCGCGAACTCAAGGACACGGCCTCCTCCGTGTCGGTCAAGGCCGGCAAGGACCTGGCCCGGCAGGAGTCCGGCAATGCCTCGGTCCACGAGGTGCTGCACGACGTGCCCAACGTGGTCTACACCGACACGGTGGGCGCGCCCATCATCCGCGGGCAGGACACGCAGGGCCCCAACAACGGCCAGAACGTCTTCTGGGGCGGCACGGTGCCGCGCGCCACCATCAACCTGGATGGGCACTATCTCAACTACAACGAGATGTTCTTCGGCGCGACCTCGGTCTGGGATGTGGAGAGCATCGAGGTGTTCCGCGGCCCGCAGACCACCTCGCAGGGTGCCAATGCCATTGCGGGCGCCATCGTCGTGAACACCAAGGACCCCAGCTTCAAGCGCGAAGGGGCCTACCAGCTGGAGGCGGGCGACTACCACTCGCGGCGTGCGTCCATCGCCGTCTCCGGCCCCGTGGGCGAGGAGCTGGCCGCGCGGCTGGCCGTGGACTACTCGGGGCGCGATACCTTCATCGACTACACCAATCCGCAGTTCCAGCGGGGCCAGGCCGATCAGGATTTCCGCGCGCTGAACGCACGCATGAAGTTCCTGTGGCTGCCCAGCAGCGTTCCCGGCCTGGAGGCCAAGTTCACCTATTCCCACAACGACAGCAACCGCCCCAGCCAGGAGGCAGCGTCCGCTCCGTTCAGCGCGCTGGAGCACTGGACGACGACCATGCCCAGCTGGAAGCAGAAGACCGACACCGGCATCCTCGACCTCAGCTACGAGCTGGGCAACGGCGTGCGGCTGGTCAACCAGTCCCAGTATTCGCGCTCGTCCGTGCAGCGATACACGGGCATTCCCGGCGAGGGCGATGCCGATATCCGCCAGAACAATGTCTCCAATGAGTTCCGCGCCCTGGTGGGCAGCGACAAGGACCGCCTGAGCGGCTTCGGCGGCGTCTACTACGCGCGCACCGGCACGGACGAAAGCCTGCTGCTGCGCGGCCTGTCCGCCTTCGACGACACGAAGAAGAACCTGGGCGTCTTCGGCGAGCTGAACTGGCGCCTGGCCGACCGCTGGACCCTGACCAGCGGCCTGCGCTACCAGCAGGACGAGGTGGTGCGCACCGGCACTTCGGTGCTGGCACCCACCGCCCTCGACTACACGAAAACCTTCTCGGCCCTGCTGCCCAAGCTGTCCCTGGCCTATGCCGCCACACCGCGCTGGACCGTGGGCGCGCTGGTCAGCCGGGGCTACAACCCGGGCGGTGTGTCGCTGAACCTCACCAGCCGGCAATGGGCGTATTTCAAGAAGGAGTCGATCTGGAACTACGAGCTGTTCAGCCGCGCCAGCCTGCTCGATGACCGGCTGATGCTCAACACCAACCTGTTCTACATGGACATGCGGGATGCGCAGTACAACATCCCCGTCGTCATCTCCCCGGGCGTGGCCCAGTCCTACACCATCAACGCGGAGAAGGCCCATGCCTATGGCTTCGAGCTGGGCGCCGACTACCGCGCGCTGGACAACCTGCGGATCAAGGCCGGCGTGGGCGTGCTGCGCACCCGCATCGAGGAGATGGGCAGCAACCCCGGCTACGAGCACAACCGCTTCGCCCGCTCGCCCGGCTACAACCTGAGCCTGGGCGTGAGCTGGGACGCCAGCCCCCGGTTCAATGTCTCCGGCCAGGTGCGCCATCTGGACGGCTACTACTCCGATACCGCCAACACCCGCGCCTATGCGGTCGGCTCCAACACCATCGCCGACCTGCGCATGACCTATGCCTACAGCGCGCGCGTGCAGCTGTACGGCTATATCAAGAACCTGTTCGACAGGCGCGCACCGACGTATCTGCAGCAAAACCGCGGCATCGGCGGCATCGAGGCCAGCATGACCGCGCCGCGCATGATCGGCGTGGGCGTGCGCGGAACGTTCTGAGATGGGAATGACAGCAGACATGACACCCCGCAAACCCCTGCACATCGGCCTTTCGCTGGCCCCCACCTGGCTGAGCGGCGACGCCTGGCGGCGGCCCGGCAGCAATATCGAAGGGCTGTACTCCAGCGACTTCGCCCTGGACCTGGCCCGGCGCGCCGAGGCCGCGCACCTGGACTTCGTCTTCCGCCCCGACGTGAGCTTTCTGCCCATGGAGGCGCTGGAGACGGGAGCGGGCTTCGCCAGCCTGGACCCCACGGTGCTGATGGCCGCGCTGGCGCGCGAGACCTCGCGCATCGGCCTGGTGTCCACGGTATCGACCACGTTTTTCCCGCCCTATGCGGTGGCGCGCCAGCTGCAGTCGCTGCACTGGATCAGCAACGGCCGCGCCGGATGGAACATCGTCACGGCCCTGCAGGGCCACGAGAACTTCGGGCTGCAGGCCATGCCCGATGCCGATGAACGCTATGCGCGGGCCGCAGAGTTCACCGACGTGGTGCGCCGGCTGTGGGCCAGCTTCCCCAACGAGGCCTTGAAGATCGACCGGGACAGCGGCCGCTACGCCGACACCTCGCTGGTCCACCCCATAGACCACGAGGGACCGCACCTGAAGGTGCGCGGCCCGCTGAACCTGCCGGAGTTCGGCGGCCCGCGCATTCCGCTGGTGCAGGCGGGCGCGTCCAGCACAGGGCGCGACTTTGCCGCATCGGTGGCAGACATCGTCTTCGCGCCCACGCCGGACCTGGACGCGGCGCTGGAGCTGCGCCGGGACCTGTCTCGGCGCGCCCAGCGCCATGGGCGGCAGGCGCAGGATGTGCGCCTGCTGCCCGGCCTGAGCCTGTACCTGGCCGACACCCGCGAGCAGGCCCGGGAGATGTTCCAGCAGACGCACGGCCGGGTGGACAGGGGCCGCAAGCTGGCATCGATCAAGGCCATGGTCGGCCTGGACCTGACGGACTGGCCCGCAGACCGGCCGATCACCGCAGCCGACCTTCCGCCGCCCGTGGCAACCCCGTCCAGCCGCACGCATGCGGGCCTGCTCAGGCGCCTGATGGAACGCGAATCATTGCGCATCGACGAGCTGCTGCAGCGGCCGGAAATCCTCTCCGCCGCGCACTGGCAGGTGGTCGGCACGGTGGACGATGCCGTGGCGCAGATCACCGAGTGGAGCGCCGCTGGCGCCATCGACGGCTTTCTGGCTGCGCCCGGCGGCTCCGTCGAGTCCCTGCATTGCGTGCTGGAGCAGCTGGTGCCGCGCCTGGTGGAGGCCGGCCTGTTCCGCTCCCGCTACACGGGCACCACGTTCATGGAGCACCTCGAAGAGTCGAGGTAGGGCCTGCGCCCTGCCCTCGCCTGGCCTTCACTGCGCCCGCGTGTCGGACCCGCCATCGGGCTCGAACGCAAAGCCCACGCCGTACACGGAGCGAATCCACTCATGGCGGTCGTCCGCCGCCTTGAGCTTTTTGCGCAGGTTCTTGATGTGGCTGTCGATGGCGCGTTCGTTCACGTCCAGCGTGTCGGCGCAGGCCAGCTCCAGCAGCTGCGCGCGGGAGTACAGGCGGCCGGGCTGGTGCATCAGGGCCTGCAGCAAGGTCAGCTCGCGCTTGGTCAGCGGCAGCACGCTGCCGTTGAGCATGGCGCGGCCCTGCTCGGGCAGCAGCGTCAGGCGTTGCTGCGCGGGGCCGGGGCCGGCACTGCGGCGCAGCACGGCCTTGACGCGGGCCACGACTTCGCGCGGGGCGAAGGGTTTGCAGATGTAGTCGTCGGCACCGAGCTCCAGGCCCAGCAGGCGGTCCATTTCCTCGACACGCGCGGTGAGCAGGATGACGGGGCTGGCGCTGTGGGGGCGGAACTGGCGCAGGATGTCCAGGCCGTCCAGCCCCGGCAGCATGATGTCCAGCACGGTGAGGTCGGGCGGGGAGCGCAGCATGCGGTCCAGCGCCTCGCGCCCGTGGCGGATGTGCTCGACTTCGTAGCCTGCATGGCGCAGGTAGTCGATGACGATGGCGGCCATGTCGGTTTCGTCTTCGACCAGGAGGATGCGGGCAGGCTTCATGGCGCGGAATTTTCCAGCAAGGGCAGCCACAGCGTGATGCGCAGGCCGCCCAGCGGCGAGGCAGCGGCCTCGATGCTGCCGCCATGGGCCTGGACGATGGTGCGGCAGATGGCCAGCCCCAGGCCGGAGCCGCCCAGGCCGTCGCCGTCGCGCACGCGGGAGGCGTCCACGCGATAGAGGCGGTCGAACAGGCGCGGCAGGTGCTGGCTGGCCACGCCGGGAGCCGTGTCGTCCCAGCACAGCTGCAGCATGCTGCGGCCCTGCAACTGGACGATTTCGGCAGACACCTGCAGCCGCCCGCCCGCAGCCGTGTAGCGCAGGCTGTTTTCCAGCAGGTTGGCAAACACCTGGTGCAGCCGGTGCGGGTCGCCCTGCACCAGCGGCGGCGGAATGCGCGCGGCCAGCTGGTCCACGGTGGAGCGGTCCAGGCCGATGCCGACCTGCTCGAAGCCGGGCCGCGCGCCGTCCAGCGCCTCGCCCAGCAGGGTCAGCACATGCACGGGAACATGGCCCGAGCCGTGCAGGGCCTGCGGGTCGTCCAGGCTCACGCGCAGGTCGCTGACCAGCCGTATCAGCCGCATGATCTGCCGGTGCAGGCGCAGCGCCATGCGGTCGTCCATGGGCAGCACGCCGTCCTGCACGGCCTCGACCTCGGCGCGCATGGTGGACAGGGGCGTGCGCAGCTCATGCGCCACGTCGGACAGCCAGCGCTGGCGCGAGGCCTCCATGGTGGCCAGCTGCACGGCCATGTCGTTGAAGGTTTCCGCAAGGCGGGCCAGCTCCGCATCGCCCTTGATGGCCACGCGCGTGTCCAGCCGCCCGGCCGCAATGCCGCGCAGGCCGTCGACGAAGGCGGTCAGCGGCTCCAGCCAGCGCCGCGTGAGCCAGGCCGACAGCAGCAGCGCCAGCAGCAGGCCGGCCAGCCCGGTCCAGGCCACAAAACTCATCTGCTGCGCGAGGAAAGCGCGGTCCAGGTCGCGCTGCATGCCCTGCCCGGTCTGCACGGGGGACAGCACGATCTCGCCAATGGCCTGCCCGTTGACGGCGCGCAGAACGCGGTGCGCCGCGCCTGGCTGCGGCGCCATGCCGGAGATGAGTTGGCCCTGGGCATCCAGCAGGCCCACGCGCGCCCACGGGCCGCCGAAGGGGCGGTCCGGCGGCGGGCCTGGGCGGTCTGTACGGTCGGAGCGATCTGAGCGATCGGCAGGCTCTCCGCCTTCCGGCCCAGGTGGCGGTGGAAACTCCGGACCTGGCCCCGGACCGTGGCTTCCCTCAAAACCAGGCCTCGGCTCCGGCATGGGCATGGACATGTGCATGGGGGGCCGTGGCCCGGGCTCACCCGCAGGAAAGCCCCGGCCCATGCCTGCGCCCGGGCGCACCATGTCGCGCCAGAAACCGGGGTTGGCGCGCGCCGCATCCCAGCCGCCGTTTTGCTCATGGTGCTGGACCAGCCGCTCGGCCAGCCCGTCCATGCCGGTCAGCTCCACCTCGGCCATGTACGGGCCCAGGCCCCGTTGCAGGCCCAGGCGCGAGAAGCCGAGAAACACCAGCAGCAGGGCCACCAGCAGCACGGCCAGGGCGAAGAAGGCCTTGTGCTGCAGCTTCAGTCGCGGGAGGCGGAGGCTCATTCAGTTGCTGCGTCAGACGGCAATGCCGATGGATATCGTGGCGGTGTGGCCATTGGTGGTGTCTCCGGTGAAGGTGGGCGTCTGCCAGGCGATCTGCTCGCTGGTGTTGTCGCCGAAGACATTGTCCGATGTCACGCTGACCCGCGACAGGTTGGAGACGCTGGCGCTGTAGCCGCTGACACCGGCATAGACGGCGCTGGCCACGTCCTTGGGCATGGCCATCTGCGAGGTCAGCAGCTTGTTGGTGTAGCTGCCGGCCGTGTTGAGGCTGCGGAACACCTCGAAGTGCATGTGCGGCCAACGCCCGTCATAGCAGCCCGGGAAGATGGTCACAAAGGTGCATTCGCCATTGCTGTCCGTCGCCTGCACGCCGCGCAGGAAGTTCTGGTTGAGCAGGTCGGTGGAGTACAGCGAATACTCGCCCTCGCGGGTGCAATGCCACAGGTAGATGGCATAGCCTTCCAGCGGGCTGCAGTTGGTGCTGACGTTGACCAGGGTGATCTTGAGCGTCAGCGGCAGGCCCGCAGCCGTGCCGCTCATGCCGCCAAAGCTGCTGCGCAGGTCGCTGCGCACCACGCCGCTTTGCGACAGCACGTTGACCAAACTGCCGCGCGAGCCGTTGGAGCCGTCGGCGGGGTAAGGGCCTTCGGTTTCCGTGGGATCGACCATGCAGGTGCCGGTCGTGGTTCCAGTACCCGTACCTGTGCCCGTGTCGGTGCCCGTTCCTGTCCCGGTTCCTGTGCCGGTCCCTGTCGAATCACCGGAATCACCTCCGCCGCCACCGCAGGCGGACAAGAGCGCGGCAGCGCCACCGGCAGCCATCAGGCCCAACAGGCGGCGGCGCTCGGACAGGCGGCGCGCCATGACTTGCAGATCGTGCTGAAGGCCCAGGTCGTGGGCAAGATCATGGGCATCTTGAGAGTGGTTCATGGGGATGGCTTTTCATGAGGGCCTGTGCGCAGGCCCGTGGGGTTGCAGACAGCCCGGCGGCGTGGCCCGCCGGGCCACGCGATCACTGCTGCGGATGGGGCGGCGGCCCGCCTGCGCCGGGCCCGCCGGCCGGCATGGCCACCAGCTGCCCGTTCAGGCTGCGGCAGGTGCCGGCCAGCGTCTTGCCATCGGGCATGGTCAGCGTCACGCTGTCGCCCTCGGCCTTGCCCTGGCAGGCCGTATAGGCCTCGGGCGGCGGCGACGGCGGATTGCCGTGCCCCCCGTGGCCCTGCGCATGGCTGCAGGCCGCCGCGAAGGCCGCCACAGCCAGCACAAGGGCCGGGCGAATGCGTGAAGCGTTGGTTTGCGAGAAATCAATCATGGTCTTTTCCTGGAGTTGCACAGGAATTCTTGCGACCAATCTGGGGGGAAATTGGGAGAAGTGGACGTGGGTTCTGCAACATCGTCTGATGGCTGCACCCGGCTTACATTGCCTGCGGACAAGGCGTACGTGAACTCCTTGCCATTGTCCACCATCAGCTTGTTGATCCCCATCGGGCAAGGCACCTGCGACACAGGACAGGCCCGGCGGCCGTGGCAGGACCCTGCTTATTTGGACACTGCCTGATAAGCGGCCTGCACCGCGCGCACAAGGGAAGGATGCAGGACTCCCAACTTGGGCGTCTGTCCATGGGGAGCTGCAGGCGGCACTGCAAACCACTCTGCCGTATACGGCAGATCCAGGGCCTGCTTGAGATTGAATTTCGTGTCATAGCTCAACCCGGCAGCCGCATAGGCCACGGGATTGCGCTCGCGCAGGATGGCGAACTCGCCCTTGTACAGCGTGGTAGTGCGCTGGCTGGTGCCGTAGGCGACTCGTACCGTGAACTGCGGAGCATCGTCATCGAAGACCACCAGGATCAGCGCGGGCCGAGGCTTGGGCCCGGGAATGATGTCTTGCGGGAAATAGCACCAGACGATGTCGCCCGCCGTGGGCTCATCCCACCAAGGTGCGGTCACAGCGTCTCCAAGTCGAACAAGCTCGACTTCACCGAGCGTTGCTCACCTTGCGGCACTTTTTTCTTGATTTGCCTGACCTGGGCTGCCGTCAAGGGGCCGTCATCCGCCTCGTACTGCGGCAGCATGCGTACGGCAAGCTCATGCAGCGCACGGTGTATCGCCTGCGTTTCATCAACACCAAGATGCTCGGCCAGGCGCTTGGCGGTTTCTCGCGTGACGCCGGTGGCGCTGTCCACTGCGCGGTAGCGGAAGGCAATCTGGTTGGCGTTTGTGCGGGTCGGCATACTCAACTCCTTTGGATATATCAAAGATATCCACCCTGCCAGTACATGTCAACGATGCCCATGAATCGACCATGCCTCGGGCATGTCGGCAAAGCGGTACCACCCGGACCTTTTCACACCCATCTGAAGACTGCCTACGCGGCCGTGGGGCCTTGCGCGCAAGGCAGCAGCGCGTTCAGAAACTTCGCCCGCAGGGATACAGCCGACCAGACCAGGGCCATCCGGACTTACTCCAGCGTGACATTGGCCTTCTTGACCAGGCGCGCAAAGCGTTCCTGCTCGGAGCGCAGGAACTGGGCTGCGGCCTCGGGGCTGTTGAGCACGGTGTATTCGTCGCGCCGTGCAAAGCCGGCCTTGACCTCGGGGTCGGCAAAGGCAGAGGCGATGCCGTCGTGCAGGCGCCGCACCTGGGCGGGCGGCATGCCCTTGGGGCCTATGGCGGCCACCCAGCCGGCGATGTCCACGCCGGGAAAGCCCTGTTCGGCCACGGTGGGCACATCGGGCAGCGATGCCACGCGCTCGCGGCCCATGATGCCGATGGCACGCAGCGCGCCGGATTTGAGGTGCGCCTGCGCCGTGCCCACGGCGATCACGCCGAAGTCCACCTGCCCGCTGAGCAGGTCCACCACCATCTGGCCCACGCCCTTGTAGGGAATGTGGCGTGCCGTGGTGCCGGCCGCGTCCAGAAAGACTTCGGCCGCGAGGTGGAAGATGGTGCCGTTGCCGGACGAGGCGTAGTTGAGGTCGCCGGGCCGCGCCTTCATGAGCGCCTGCAGTTCGCGCGCATTGCGCGCCGCCACCTTGGGGTGGACGACCAGCACGAAGGGCGAACCGCCGACGATGGACAGCGGCGTGATGTCGGCCAGGCTGTCGTAGGGCAGCTTCTTGAAGACGCTGGGGTTGACGGCGTGGTTGTTGGAGATGAAGGCGATGGTGTTGCCATCGGCCGGCGCCTTGACCAGGGCCTGCGTTCCCGTGATGCCGCCCGCACCCGGCAGGTTCTCCATGACCACGGGCTGGCCGCCCAGCGAGCGCACCAGCGCAGTCTGGGCCGAGCGCACGATGGTGTCGGCGCCCGAGCCTGCCCCCACGGGCAGGATGACGCGCAGCGGCGTGCCATTTTGGGCGCACACGCCCAGGGCAGCGGCCCCCAGCGATGCGCCGGCCAGGGCCAGCAGGGTGCGGCGGCGGAAGGGATGGGACGAGTGCATGGGGTTGTCTCCTTTTTGTGTTGTCTCATGCGCGCCGGGGTGGTTTTTCTGCGGCCTTCGGCGCCTGGGGATGGCTGTCAGGTCCGTGATGCAAGGGCTCCGAGGATTTCTTCGGTGTGCTCGCCAATCCCGGCCAGCGGCATGCGCACGCCGGGACGGTGGCCGTTCATGAGCAGGGGCAGCAGCACCACGTCGGTCTGGCCGCCGTCTTCGGTCTGCATGGAAGCCAGGCCGCCGCTTTGGCGCAGGTGCGGGTCGTCCACCAGTTGCTCGGGCCGCGTGATGGGCGCGTAGGGAATGCCTGCGGCCTCCAGCTGCGGCGCAAGCCGGGCCGATTCATGGCTGGCCAGGATGGAGCCCAGCTCGGCCAGCAGTTGAGGGCGCACGGCCACACGGGCGGCGTTGTCGGCGTATTCGGGGCGCTGCAGCAGGTCGGCGCGGTCCAGCACGCGGCACAGGGTGGCGAACTGCTTGTCGCTGACGGCGCCGATGAACAGCTGCTCGCCACCGGCCAGGGTGAACACGTCGTAGACACTCCAGGCCGACACGCGCGAGGGCATGGGCGGCGGTGCCTCGCCCGTCATCAGGTACTGCTGCATGTGCTGGGAGGACAGGAAGACGCAGTTCTCGAAAAGCGCGCTTTGCACCTCCTGGCCGCGCCCGGTGCGCTCACGCTCGCGCAGGGCGGCGAGCACGCCGATGGCGCCGAACATGCCGCCCATGATGTCGTTGACGCTGGTGCCCGCGCGCAGCGGCCGGCCCACGGGGCCGGTCATGTACGACAGGCCGCCCATCATCTGCACCACCTCGTCCAGCGCCAGGCGCTTCTCGTAGGGGCCGGGCAGAAAGCCCTTGTGGCTGACGTAGATGAGGCCGGGCGCGCGCTGCGACAGCGTGGCGTAGTCCAGGCCCAGGGACTGCATGAGGCCGGGGCGGAAGTTCTCCAGCACCACGTCGCTGCCAGCGGCCAGCTCGGCAGCGGTGGCGCGGCCCGCTTCGGTGGTGATATCCAGCACCACGCTTTTCTTGTTGCGGTTGAAGCTGCGGAAAAAGCCGATGCCCAGGCCGGGCAGCGTGCGCGTTTTGTCGCCGCCCGGCGGCTCGACCTTGATGACTTCGGCGCCCAGGTCGGCCAGGATCATGCCGCAGGTGGGGCCCATGACCATGTGGGTGAATTCGATGACGCGGATGCCGGACAGCGGCAGCAGGGGTTCGGTGGCCATACAGGTGTGCTCGTGGGAAGGTAAGGGGTTCATGCAGCGGCGGGGGCTGCGTCGGCGGTGACGCTGCGCGGCAAGCCCGCGCGCCACAGCGCGCCGTGCAGGCTTTCGCCGTCCAGCCAGGCGGCCACCTTGGCGCGCAGGCGCAGCAGGGCCTCGATGTCCAGGCCCGTGCCGATGTCCATGGTGTCCAGCATGAAGGCCAGGTCTTCGGTGGAGGCATTGCCGCTGGCGCCGGGCGCATGGGGGCAGCCGCCGATGCCGGCCAGCGTGGCGTCGAAGCGCGTGACGCCGGTTTGCAGTGCGGCATGCACATTGGCCAGCGCCAGGCCACGCGTGTCGTGGAAGTGGCCGCACCAAAAGCGTTCGCCCGCAATGCGCCGCGCCTGCTCGAACAGCGATTGCACCTGGCCCGGCCCGCCATGGCCCACGGTGTCGGCCATGCTGACGCGGTCGGCCCCCGCGTCCAGCAGGGCCTGCATGCA
Source organism: Delftia sp. (assembly GCF_059499305.1). Lineage (NCBI taxonomy): Bacteria > Pseudomonadati > Pseudomonadota > Betaproteobacteria > Burkholderiales > Comamonadaceae > Delftia > Delftia sp. The sequence continues at coordinate 32,780 of NZ_JCABYI010000004.1, read as the reverse complement.
GCGCAGCACCTCGGCCGGCTCCACCCTGCCCTGCAGCGTGCACCCGAAGGCCGTGCCAATGCCGCCCTCGATCAGCATCGTCGAACCTGCGGCATCGCGTGCGGCACGCATGCGGGCCACCTCGGCCACGACCTCATCGGGCGTCTTGCGCAGGTTGGCCAGGCTGTGGGCATGGCTGGCCGACAGCGGCACCAGCATCAGGTCGGCCCCGCTGGCAAGGGCGCTTTCGGCTCCGCGCAGATTGGGCACCAGCACGGAGACGAACAGGCCCGGCAGCGTTCGGGCATAGGCCACCAGCTCGCCCGTGTCGGCCAGTTGCGGCAGCAGGCGTGCGGGGACAAAGGAGCCGACTTCGATCTCGCGCTGGCCGGCAGCGTAGGCATCGCGTATCCATTCCTTCTTGCGCTCGGTGGACTGGACCTGACCACCCTGCGGCTCTTTGTCGCCGCCTGCGACCTGGGCAACATCGCCCGCGCGGGCGAGCAGCAGCACATCGGCTCATCGGCCATCAGCAAGCGCATGGCACTGCTGGAAGAGCAGGTGCAGGCCCCGCTGCTGGAGCGCCACCGCCGGGGCGTGGTGCCCACCGCAGCCGGGCTGATGCTGCTGGAGCACGCACGCGCCATGCTGGCCAGCGCCGACCGCGCGGCCCGCGACATGGCGGCCTACCAGCATGGCGTGAAGGGGCAGGTGCGGATACTGGCCTCGGTCTCATCGATTGCCGAGTCCCTGCCCGATGACATTGCAGCCTTTCTGCAAAAGCCCGAGCACGCGCAGATCCGCGTGGACATCGAGGAGCTGACCAGCAGCGAAATCATCCGGTCCATCCGCGAAGGCCTGGCCCTGGTGGGCGTGTGCTGGAACGCAGCCGATCTGGAGGGCTTGCAGACCCTGCCCTACCGCTACGACACCCTGGCCGTGGCCGTGCCGGCCGGCCACCCGCTGGCCTTGCGCGATAGCTGCAGCTTCAGCGAAACGCTGGATTGCGAGCATGTGGGCCTGCCCGCCTCCACGGCCGTCTACACCATGCTGGCGCGGGCGGCGGCCATCATCGGCCGGCCCCTCAATTACCGCGCCGTGGTCAGCTCCTTCGACGCCACGATCCGCTGCGTGCGCGCCGGCCTGGGCGTGGCTATCATGCCCAGGGAGATCCTGGGCATGGCGGGCCCCGGTCAGGGCGGGCAAGGTGTGCAAGGCGTGAACATGGTGCCGCTCACCGATGCCTGGGCGCGGCGGCAGTTCGCCATCTGCTTCAGGGACGGCAGCCGGCTATCGCCTGCGGCGCGCACGCTGGTGGACTATCTGGCCGGGTGCGCGCAGGCGGGCTGAGCCGGCCTTGGGAGTTATCACGATTAATTGAAGTTTGCGTGATACATCCGCTACAGGGTCCCTCCAACAATGGGACCCATGAACACCGCCCTCATCACCCCCCAACCGGCACAGCCCCAGGATGGCCAGCGCATCCACCCGCTGTGGCTGCGCCTCACGCATTGGCTCAATGCGCTGGCCGTGGTCATCCTGGTGACCAGTGGCTGGCGCATCTACAACGCGGCGCCGTTCTTTGATTTCACCTTTCCGGGCTCGATCACTCTGGGCGGCTGGCTGGGCGGGGCGCTGCAATGGCATTTCGCGGCCATGTGGCTGCTGGTGTTCAACGGGCTGCTGTACCTGCTGCTGAACATCGCCAGCGGCCGGTGGCTGCGCAAGTTCTTTCCCATCACGGTGCAGGGCGTGCGGCAGGACCTGGTGTCCGCCCTCAAGGGCCGGCTCTCGCATGCCGACCCGGCCCGCTACAACCATGTGCAAAAGCTGGCCTACCTGTTCGTGGTGCTGGACCTGGTGGTGATCGTGCTGTCGGGCCTGGTGCTGTGGAAGTCGGTGCAGTTCCCGCTGCTGCGCGAGCTGCTGGGCGGCTATGAGTCCGCAAGGCGCGTGCACTTCTTCGGCATGGCTGCGCTGGTCGCCTTTGTGGTGGTGCACCTGGCAATGGTCGCCCTGGTGCCCCGGACCTTCCTGACCATGATCCACGGCCGTGCGCCCAAGACACCATGAAAATCTTCAAAGCCCCTTCCCTGCCCGGCGTCGATGGCGCGGCCGTGGTGCACGAGGCACGCTCGCTGATCGTCCGCAAGCTGGACCAGCCCGCACGCCGCGCCTTCTTGCAGCGCTCGCTGACGCTGGGCGGCCTGTCCCTGCTCACGGGCTGCAGCATCAGCGATGACAGCCACGTCGAGGCCGCGCTCAATCAGGTATCGCGCTTCAACGACCGCGTGCAGGGCCTGCTCTTCAGCCCCACGCGGCTGGCGCCCACCTATTCAGCAGCCGAGATCACGCGCCCCTTCCCCTTCAATGCCTACTACGGCGAGGACGAGGTGCGCGAGGTGGATGGGGCCAGCTGGCGCCTGGAGGTGACCGGCATGGTCGCCGACCGCCATGCCTGGAGCCTGGCCGAGCTGCGCGCCATGCCGCAGGAAGAACAGATCACGCGCCATATCTGCGTGGAGGGCTGGAGCGCCATAGGCCGCTGGGGCGGCGTGCGCTTTGCCGATTTCCTGCGCCATATAGGCGCCGACACCAGCGCCAAGTACGTCGGCTTCAAGTGCGTGGACGACTACTTCACCAGCATCGACATGGCCACGGCCCTGCATCCGCAGACGCTGATGGCATTGACTTACGACGGGCAGCCCCTGCCGCCCAAATATGGCTTCCCGATGAAGCTTCGCATGCCCACCAAGCTGGGCTACAAGAACCCGAAGCACGTCCAGGCCATGTTCGTCACCAACACCTACTCCGGCGGCTACTGGGAAGACCAGGGCTACAACTGGTTCGGAGGCAGCTGAGCGGCCTCACAAGCCGCTGTGCCGCCAACGAAGGTGCGAGGCCGGGCCATGCAAGGCCGGCCGATTGTGCAACCTGCAAACCGCTAATCCAAAGGAAGACTCAAATGACCAAGTTCACCACCACCGTGCTCGCCGCCTGCCTCGCCTTGGCCGGCGCCACCTCGGCATTCGCTGCGGATGAGATGTCCAAGGACGGCATGTCCAAGGGCGCAATGACCAAGGATTCCATGTCCAAGGATGGGATGAAGAAGGACTCCATGTCCAAGGACGGGATGAAGAAGGATTCCATGTCCAAGGATGGAATGAAGAAGGACTCCATGCACAAGGACGGCATGCACAAGGATGGCATGTCCAAGGACGCAATGAAGAAGGACTCCATGGGCAAGGACGGAATGTCCAAGTAAGCCGGGGAACTCGCCTGTCCCGGCCGATGCCGCCCGGGCGGCCGGGCTGGCGGGGCTGCCGGCCATGGGACCAGGCGCAAAGCCGGGTCCTTTCTGTGCACCCCCCATGCCCGCTCCGAGGCAAGAGCGGGCTGGCAGACCTCAGCGGCGCTGGGGTGGGCGCTGGCCCGGGGCGCCGCCGGAGCGTTGCTCAATATGACGGAACGTGAGACGGCCCTTGTTCAGGTCATAGGGCGACATCTCGAGCGTGACCTTGTCGCCGGCCAGCACGCGGATACGGTGCTTGCGCATTTTTCCGCCGGTATAGGCGATGAGCTGGTGGCCGTTTTCCAGCGTTACGCGGAAGCGGGAATCAGGCAGCACTTCGTCTACCCGGCCTTGCATTTCGATCAGTTCTTCTTTAGCCAATGGGACTCCTGTGAGTACATGTTGAAAGGGGTGCGTCGCCGCAAGTTGCCGGTGCAGCACCATGCTGCGGCCTTGGGCCAGCGCAGGATGACCGCTGCACACAGGCAGCGGATCATCGGAAAAAAGGGAAAGAGGCCCCTGCAGGTGGCAGGGAGAGTGCGGGCCCGGGGAAGGGTGTTGGACCCGCGTGGTGCTCGCCGATGGGAGTGACAGTTGCGGACTTCGTCACAGTGGGCGGCCAACGGCAGTCCGGGGACTGCAAGAATGTCAGACGGGCACTGAGGAGGCGAACAACAAGGACAGCACCTCCAGCAGTATAGGTCAATTGCCGGACCCGCGTTGAAGCGGCGCCGGGTACCGCACCTGTACGGGGCGGCATTTTCCCTGCCGCGACTGGGGCAATTCGCAGTCGAACCGGAAGAAGTGCCCTCTCTTGGTGGTTGCCGCGGCATCGAAGCGGCCGCCGTCGGCCCGCCTCATGCCTTTCACCTATCCCAGCTTGGGCAGCAGGTTGAACAGCAGCACCATCAGCAGGCCCACAAAGGACACGATGGACTGGACCACGGTAATCGTCTTGGTGGCCTCGCCCATGCTCATGCCGAAGGACTCCTTCACCATCCAGAAGCCCGCGTGGTTGGCATAGTTGAAGAACAGCGAGCCGCAGCCGATGGCCAGCGCCAGCAGCGGCACGTTCAGCGAAGGATCGGAGGCCGCCAGCGGCGCCAGCAGGCCAGCCGCGCCCACGATGCCCACGGTGGCAGAGCCGGTGGACACCGACAGCAGCATGGCGATCATCCACCCCAGCACCAGCGGAGGCAGGGCGAACTGCTGGGTCATGTGGACGATGGCATCGCCCACCTTGGCGCTGGTCAGGATCTGCTGGAAGGCGCCGCCGCCCGCAATGATGAGCATGATGCCGGCGATGGGCTTGAGGCTCTGGCCCAGCGCGTCTCGCAGCTTCTCGGCATCGGCGCCGCGCAGATAGCCCAGGGTGATGGAGGCAAACACCACGCCCAGCAGCATGGCCACCAGCGGATTGCCCAGGAAGGCCGCCGCATGCAGCAGGCCCGAATCCTTGGGCAGCAGCACCTCGGCCAGCGCATGCACCAGCATCAGCAGCGCGGGCAGCAAGGCGCACAGCACGCCCATGCCGATGCTGGGCGCACTGCCCTCCCCGCCTTCCTTCTTGCCTGATGTGAACTGCTCCAGCAGGGCTGCATCGGGGCGCGTACTCATGCGCGGCGTGATGAAGGCGCCGTACAGCGGGTTACCCAGCACCATGGCGGGAATCACGGCCAGAAAGCCATACAGCATGGTCGGGCCGACCGTGGTGTGCAGCGTGGCAATGGCGGTGAGCGGGCCCGGGTGCGGCGGCACCATGCCGTGCATGGCGGCCAGCGCGGCGATCACGGGCACGCCCACATAGACATAGGCCGATCCCTTGAAGCGCTCATTGCTTTCCAGCTTGCGCGCCACGCTGAAGATCAGCGGCAGCATGACCACCAGCCCCACCTCGAAGAACATGGGAATGCCGATCACGAAGGCCACCAGGGTCATGGCCCAGGGAATCATGCGCTCGGACGTGCGCTGCAGGATGGCACTGGCCAGCCGCTCGGTGGTGCCGGAGTCCGCCAGGATCTTGCCCAGCATGGCGCCCAAGGCAATCACCACGCCCACCGCACCCAGCGTCTTGCCGGCCCCGTTGGTGAGGTTCTTGACGATCTCGCCCGGCGCCATGCCGGTGGCAAAGCCCACGCCAATGGAAACCACCAGCAGCGCCAGCAGAGGATGAAGACGGATGCGCGAGACGATCAGCGCGACGAGGACCAGCACGCTGGCCAGCGCGATGAGCAGCAGTTGGGTATCGAATGAAGACATAGGAAGCTTGGAGTTGTGTTTTTATGATGGACGCCCGCACGCTGGGATGCATGCGGTTTCCAATCGCTGCAAATCCTATGCCTGACCCTGAAGGCGACCTGTAGGCTCCAGGCTTGTTCGCAGGAGACTGGCTCAGAGCCGTGCCTCCCGTTCCACTACTGCAAGACCAATGAACAACCTCGGCTCCGCTGGCACTCTCGAAGTCTTTGTCAGAGCCCCCATCCAGCCGGAATTTGTGGATTTGGTGGCAGATGCGCGCGCAGCCATCGCCAGCGCCCTCGGCGAGGCGCTGGACAGCCTCTACCTGCATGGAAGCGTGGCGCGCGGCTGCGCAAGGGCGGGCTTCTCGGACCTGGACCTGACGGTGGTGCTGGTGCGCTCCCTTAGTGGACAGGAGAGCGCCCGGCTGGAGCAGCTGCGCCAGGACCTGCAACTACGTCACACAGAAGTCGTGAAGATCGATTTCGACCTGGGCACTCGGCAAGAGGTGCTGGACCCGGCCCATCTCTACAGCTGGGGCTACTGGCTCAAGCATGAGTGCCGCTGCATCCATGGAGAAGACCTGGCGCAGCAGTTTGAGGCGTTCGAGCCGTCCAGGGCGATTGCACAGGCCGTCAATGGCGACTACGTGCAGGTGCTGAACGACTACCTGCAGCGCATTGCCGGAACCCGGGACGACATGGAGGCCCTGCGCCTGCAACGCGAAGCCGCACGCAAGCTGATCCGGGCCACCAATGTGCTGCGCCCCTGCTCAGGGGGCTTCTGGCCGCGCACGCTGGAGGAGTTCGCCGATTGCTTTGCGCAGCTCCATCCGGACATGGCGCAGTCCATGGCTTTCTTTCTGGCGCAGGCAAGGACGCCCGAGGCACCCAGAGCTCGTTTCAACGCAGAGCTTTCGGCCTTCATCAGCTGGATTCGGCGCCAGCGGGCTGCATCTACGGCAGCCTAGGTACCGGGCAACGCCAGGGCCCAAGCCGCCAAACGCCTGGCTGCCACAAAAGCTTCAAATCTCCGTCACCGCACCGTCACGCGCAGCGGGTGCAATGTAAACGTTTTCAAGAAATCGTTTACATCCATGAGCATCACCGAGGTTGCACGCCGCGCGGGCCTGTCCGTCGCCACTGTTTCGCGGGTTTTCAATTCGCCGGAGGTGGTCAATGCGCAAACGCGCAGCACGGTGCTGCGTGTGGCGCAGGAAGTGGGCTATGTGGCCAATGCCAGCGCCCGCACGCTGCGCACGCGCAGCAGCAAGGTGCTGGGCGTGGTGCTGCCCACGCTCACCAATCCGGTGTTTGCCGAGTGCCTGCAGGGCATTGCCTCACAGGCGGCGCTGCGCGGCTATGCGATTTCGCCTTGCACCACCGAATACGACCACGCCGGTGAAGACGCGGCCACCACGCGGCTGCTGGCCAGCGGGGTGGATGCGCTGGTGCTGGTGGTCTCCAATCCTGGCGATTCGGCGGCGCTGGCGCGTGTGCGCCAGGCTGGCAAGCCCTATGTGCTGGCCTATCACCACACCCATGAGCATGCCTGCGTGGGCGTGGACAACACGGGCGCCGTCAGGGAGCTGGTGCTGCGCCTGGCTGCGGCAGGCCACAGCCGCATCGGCATGGTCACAGGCCAGTTGCAGGCGTCCGACCGCGCCCAGCAGCGCTGCCGTGGCTATGCGCTGGGCATGCAGGCCGCAGGCCTGGCGCCGCTGCCGGTCTGGGAGGTGCCCTTTGCCGCCACGGCCGTGCAGATGCTGCAGCAGCACCTGAGCGAGCAGGCGCCGCCCACGGCCATTGTCTGCAGCAACGATCTGCTGGCGATACGCACCATCCGCGCGGCATCGCTGGCCGGGTTCTCCGTGCCTGCGGACCTGAGCGTGGTCGGCTTTGACGGGATTGCCATGGCCGGCGATCTCACGCCTTCGCTGGCCTCGATTTCCCAGCCCAACCACGAGATCGGCTCGGCCTGCGTGCGCCTGCTGTGCGATGCGCTGGCGGGCAAGAAAACCCTGGCCGCGCAGGACAGCCTGTGCCTGCCGCATGGCTGGCGCAGCGGCGAGTCCTGCCGGCTCTGAAACCAACAACAGCGGCCCGCGCAAGCCAAGGCCGCGCCCTTCCCTTCCCCACGCTCCCCCACCTCTTCGAGTACGCACCATGAAACTGACTGCCCTCCCCTTCAAGCTCTCCTTCAAGCGCCTTGCCCTGCTGGCCGCCACCACCGCCGTCTGCGGCACGGCGCTGGCCCAGAGCGCCATCTGCTACAACTGCCCGCCCGAATGGGCCGACTGGGGCACGCAGATCAAGGCCATCAAGGCCGATACCGGCATCACCGTGCCGCCCGACAACAAGAACTCCGGCCAGTCGCTGGCCCAGCTGGTGGCCGAGAAGGCCAGCCCCGTGGCCGATGTGACCTACCTGGGCGTGACCTTCGCCATCCAGGCGCAGAAAGACGGCGTGGTCGCCGCCTACAAGCCCGCCCACTGGGACCAGATTCCCGCCGGCCTCAAGGACCCCAAGGGCGAGTGGGTGACCATCCACTCGGGCACGCTGGGCTTCATGGTCAACAAGGCGGCGCTGGGCGGCAAGCCCGTGCCGCAGTCCTGGGCAGACCTGCTCAAGCCCGAATACAAGGGCCTGGTGGGCTACCTGGACCCGGCCTCGGCCTTCGTGGGCTATGTGGGCGCCGTGGCCGTGAACCAGGCCATGGGCGGCACGCTGGACAACTTCCAGCCCGCCATCGACTACTTCAAGAAGCTGCAGAAGAACGAGCCCATCGTGCCCAAGCAGACCTCGTATGCGCGCCTGCTGTCGGGCGAGATCGGCATCCTGCTGGACTACGACTTCAACGCCTACCGCGCCCGCTACAAGGACAAGGCCGACGTGGACTTCGTGATCCCCAAGGAAGGCACCGTGGTCATGCCCTATGTGATGAGCCTGGTGAACAAGGCGCCGCACACGGACAACGGCAAGAAGGTGCTGGACTATGTGCTGTCCGACAAGGGCCAGTCCATCTGGGCCAACGCCTACCTGCGCCCGGTGCGCGACGTGGCCCTGCCCAAGGAAGTGGCCGGCCATTTCCTGCCCGCCAGCGAGTACGCACGCGCCACCTCGGTGGACTACCAGAAGATGGCCGATGTGCAAAAGGGCTTCTCCACGCGCTACCTGCGTGAAGTGCGTTGAGCCGGGCGGACTGCATCGTGGGCATTTCCTCCCAAGCGCCAGGCGACTGGCGCGCCCGCGCGCTGCTGCTGGCCTGCAGCGCGCCGGCCGTGGCCTTCTTCGCGGCGTTCTGGCTGCTGCCGGTCGGCCTGCTGCTGGCGCTGCCGGCGCGTGAAGGCTGGCGCACTTACTTCGCCACGCTGACCGACGCGCTGTACCTGCAAAGCCTGCTGCAGACGCTGGCCCTGTCGCTGGCCGTGACCCTGGCCACGCTGCTGATCGGCGCGGTGATGGGCATTGCGCTGGCGCGCCACCGCTTCACGGGGCGCGGCCTGCTGCTGTCGCTGCTGACGCTGCCGCTGTCGTTTCCGGGCGTGATCATCGGCTTTTTCATCATCCTGCTGGGCGGGCGCCAGGGCGCGCTGGCCGACCTGTCGGTGGCCCTGGGCGGCGAGCGGATCACCTTCGCCTACGGGCTGCTGGGCCTGTTCCTGGGCTACCTGTACTTCTCGCTTCCGCGCGCCATTGCCTCCTACACGGCAGCGGCCGAGGCGCTGGACCCGCACCTGGAAGAGGCCGCGCGCTCGCTGGGCGGCAATGGCTGGAGCGTGGCGCGCGATGTGTGGTGGCCGCAGCTGCTGCCCACCACGCTGGCCTGCGGCGCCATCGTGTTCGCCACGTCGGTCGGCGCCTTCGGCACGGCCTTCACGCTGTCGAGCAAGTTCGAGGTGCTGCCCATCACCATCTACAACGAGTTCACCAACTACGCCAACTTCGCCCTGGCCGCCAGCCTGTCGATCAGCCTGGGGCTGATCACCTGGCTGGTGCTGTGGCTGTCGCGGCGCTGGGCGGGTCCGGCCGCCACAGGAGTCTGACCATGCGGACTACACAAAAAAATAGCCCCCACGCTGCCCTTGCAGCGCAAGGTCCGCTGCCCCCCGAAGGGGCCGCTTTTTGCCTTGGGGCGGCCCGGCGGCCAAAAATGCCGCCGCTGATGTGGCTGGTGACGGCCACCGTCACCGTGTTCATGCTGGCGCCCATGCTGCTGTCGGTGCTGGCCGGGCTGGTGCAGAACTACGGCCAGGGCCTGTCCAGCGGATTGACCACGCGCTGGCTGGCCGAGGTCTGGGCCGGCTACGGCAATACCGTGCTGATGTCGCTGCTGCTGGCCTGCGCCTGCGTGGCCATGACCTTGGTGCTGGGCGTGCCCTGCGCCTATGCGCTGGCGCGCAGCCGCTCGCCCTGGGCCCGGCATTTCGAGGAACTGCTGACGCTGCCCGTGGCCATTCCGGGCCTGGCCAGCGCCCTGGCCCTGCTGCTGGCCTATGGCAGCGTGGCCGCCTTCCGCCAGAGCTTTGCCTTCATCCTGGTGGGCCATGTGGTGTTCACCCTGCCCTTCATGGTGCGCATGGTGGGCTCGGCGCTGCGCCGCCAGGAGCTGGTGGCGCTGGAGGAGGCTGCGCGCAGCCTGGGCGCCTCGTTCGCGCAGCGCTTCCTGGGCGTGCTGGTGCCTGCCGTGCTGCCTGCCATCGTGGCTGCCTGCCTGATGGTGTTCACCCTGTCCATGGGCGAGTTCAACCTGACCTGGATGCTGCACACGCCGCTGACGCGCACCCTGCCCGTGGGCCTGGCCGACAGCTATGCGTCCATGCGCATCGAGGTGGGCTCGGCCTATACCCTCATCTTCCTCATCGTCATCCTGCCCGTGATGTGGCTGCTGCAGGCGCTGGGGCATTTCATCGAGAAGCATTATGGAAAGTAACAGCGTCGCCATCGACATCCGGCAATGCGCCAAGACCTATGCCGACGGAACGCGCGGCCTGCAGGCCACCGACCTGCGCGTGGAGCCCGGCGAGGTGCTGGCCCTGCTCGGACCCTCGGGCTGCGGCAAGACCACGCTGCTGCGCATCATCGCGGGGCTGGAGACGCCGGATGCGGGCAGCCGCATCGCCTTCGGCGACACCGACGTCACCCGCGTGCCCATAGAAAAGCGCCAGGTGGGCATGGTGTTCCAGCACTACGCGCTGTTCCCGCAGATGAGCGTGCAGGCCAACATAGCCTACGGCCTGCGCATACGCGGCGTGTCCGAGCAGGAGCAGCGCCGCGTGGTGGGCGAACTGGTGGACCTGGTGCGCCTGAACGGCCTGGAGCACAAGCGCCCGGCCGAACTGTCCGGCGGCCAGCGCCAGCGCGTGGCCCTGGCCCGCGCCGTGGCATCGCGCCCGCGCGTGCTGCTGCTGGACGAGCCGCTGACCGCGCTGGACGCCAAGCTCAAGGAAACCCTGCGTGACGAACTCGCACAGCTGCTGCGCCAGCTGCGCATCACCGCCGTCCACGTCACGCACGACCAGCAGGAGGCCATGGCCATTGCCGACCGCATGGCCGTGATGCAGGCAGGCCGCATCCTGCAGGTGGGCGACGGTGAGAGCCTGTACCGCCGCCCGGCCCATCCCTTTGTCGCCACCTTCCTGGGGCGCGTGAACCAGGTCGAACGCAGCGAAGACGATGCGCGCAGCAACCGGCTGGCGCTGGCCGGCATGGAGCTGGCCTGTCCGGCCGAATGCACGGGCGCGGCCCGGCTGCTGCTGCGCCCTGAAGACATCGAGGTCTGCGCCGCCGGCACGCCGGGCGCCGTGCCCGCATCGGTGGCGCGCCGCGTCTTTCTGGGCGACCGCCTGCAGCTCACGCTGGAGCTGGCGGGCCACACGCCGCTGATGGCCGACGTGGCCCGCGACCACGCCGCGCAATCGGGCGACCGCGTGGCCTTGCGCATCGCCCCCCACCAATGGATGCCCAACCATGCCCACGCCTGAAACCCTGCGCCCCTCCATGACCACCTTCCTGGCCCAGCTCACCGACCTGCATATCCGCGAACCCGGCCGCCTGACCTACCGCCGCATCGATACCGCCCAATACCTGGAGCGCTCGGTGCAAAGCGTGCTGGCCCTGCCGCAGCAGCCGCACGCCGTCGTGATCACCGGCGACCTGACCGACTTCGGCCGGCCCGCCGAATACGCCCACCTGCGCAGCCTGCTGGCGCCGCTGGGCGAGCTTCCCATCTACCTGCTGCCCGGCAACCACGATGACCGCGACGCGCTGCGCACCGCCTTTCCCGAGCACACCTGGCTGCGTAGCGAAGGCTTCATCCAGTACGCGGTGGACATCGGCGATCTGCGGCTGATCGCGCTGGACACCGTGGTGCCCGGCCACAGCGAGGGCACCTTGTGCGAGGAGCGCCTGCAATGGCTGGAGCTGCAACTGGCCGCCAGCGAAGGCCGCCCCGTGGTCATCGCCATGCACCACCCGCCCTTCGAGACCCTGATAGGCCACATGGACAAGATCGGCCTGCTGCAGGGTGCACAGGCGCTGGAAGACCTGGTGCGCCGCCACCCCAACGTGCAGCGCGTCATCTGCGGCCACCTGCACCGCAGCATCCAGGTCGCCTTTGGCGGCACGGTGGCCATGACCTCGCCTGCGCCCGCCCACCAGGTCTGCCTGGACCTGGCGCCCGACGCCGCATCGGCCTGGACGCTGGAGCCGCCCGGCTTCATGCTGCACGCCCTGCCGCCCGGCGGCCGGCTGGTCAGCCATGCCGTGGCCAGCGGCCAGTTTGACGGCCCGCACCCGTTCTGGGATGCGCAGGGGCGGCTGATCGACTGAGCCCGGACGCGCGCGGCCCTGGTGAAAGCCGACGAGAATATCCGCCATGGATATCAACAACATCAAGGGCCGCCTGGACTTCCTGCGCGAGGCGGAAAAGCTCAAGAGCGTGCTGCGCAGCGCCCACACCTCCACCGGCCGCACCGAAAGCACGGCCGAGCACAGCTGGCGCCTGTGCCTGATGGCCATCGCCTTCGAGGACCAGTTCGCACAGCTGGACATGCTCAAGCTGCTCAAGCTGTGCGTGATCCACGACCTGGGCGAGGCCATCCACGGCGACATCCCCGCTGTGGAAAAGAACCAGCACCCCGACAAGAGCGCGCAGGAAAAGGCCGACCTGCTGCACCTGACCCGCTCGCTGCAGCCCGGGCACCGCGACGCCATCATGGCCCTGTGGCAGGAGTACGAAGACGCCGCCACGCCCGAGGCCCGCGCCGTCAAGGCCCTGGACAAGCTGGAGACCATCCTGCAGCACAACCAGGGGATCAATCCGCAGGATTTCGACTACGGCTTCAACCTGGGCTACGGCAGGAAGTACACGGGCGCCGATCCTCTGTTCGCCCAGGTGCGCAGCCTGCTCGACGAGGACACGCGCCAGAAAATGGGCGCCGCCGCGCAGGACGCCAGCGCGACCTAGCTGCGCCAGCGCCCCTGTGGCCGCGTCAGCGGCCCGCGCCGACCCGCTGGCGCCGCCCCAGCCCCCTCCATCCGATGGCTGCGGCCAGCAGGCTCAGGACCGCAAGGACTGTGTGCTGCAGCGTCGGCACGGGGGTTACCTGGCCACCGCCGGGGAAAGCCGCCACCGTATTGATGGACGCGGAAGCCATGCACGGCACCGTTCCCACGACCTGCCCTGCTTGCATGCACTGCACCGACGGGTCCCCGGCATCCACGGTGGCCACATTGGTAATGGTTGCGGGCGCCGGGTTGGACACGCTGGCCATCACGGTGAACACCAGCGAGTCTCCTGCCGCGAACACGGGCACCGTGACCGCCAGCGATCCGGAGCCTGACGCCACGGGACATGGCGTGCTGGCGCCGGGCGTACAGGTCCAGGTGGCGCGCTCCAGGCCGGCAGGCAGGCTGTCGGCAATCTGCGCCTGGGTGGCGGCCACGGTCCCCGTATTCCTGACGGTGATGGTGTAGCGCACCGCCTGCCCCGCCTGCACCTGGCCTGCGGGCGAGATGCTGTGGGTCAACGACAGGGCAGGATGCACGGCCTCCCTGTGCCAGGACATGACGTTCTGGTTTTGCACGGGCGCCCCGGTCCACGCAACGGACACGCCGTTGTCGGGCATCTCATAGGTCCCCAGACAGGTGTCGCTCTCACCCGAATGGCTGACCTGCTGGGATGTTTCCGAGAACAGGGAAGCGCACATCGCGTTGTTCACGGCCGCCACCTGTTCCGTGGTCATTTCAAACCGGCTGAGCATATCCACATCATTGGGAGATCCACCCGGGCCAACGCCATTGATGGAGCGGTGCGGATTGTTTTCCGTCAGCCAGCGTTGAAGGTGGATTCTGTTTCTCACGATATTGGACCCACTGTCCGTGGAAACCCTGAAAATGAATGCGCGCACATCCGGATCGGCACTGCTGTAGGTGGTCAATCCGTCCGAGAAACTATAGGAAGTGACCAGCGCCCTTATTTCGCTCTCGTCCAGGTCGGGTTGCAAGGGTGCGGCCGTTTCAAACCAGCCGGCCAGGCGGGCGGTCCTCGGAAAATCCTGGCATGAGCCGTGAGGCCCCAGGGGACAAGCCGTGCGATCCTGGAAATCCGAGTAGGAGGTTCTCATCTCCCCGAAGTAACGCGTCACTTGCGCGCTGGCGGGTGGGCAGGCCGAGATTGCTGCACCGGCCATCAAGGCAGCCATGAGGGCGTGATTTTTCATAGAACTCCCAGCGATAGATAGATTTGAGCTATCAAGTTATCACTGGCATTGAACTTTAAAAATCACCAATCCCAAAAATTCACCATTCAATGACAAATATTTGCAATACCGCCATTGGAATGGAACTCCAAGTTGTCGTCCTGCCTACTTTTCAACGGAGAGCGCCGATGAATGCGGAACTCCATAACAACCGATCTGCCGTCCGATATCCATTTGGATGGGATCGCACAATACCCCATTTGAATCAAATCTATTGTGACAAAAGTTTCAAACAGTAAATAACAATAAGGAATGGGGGTAGATCCGACCCTGGAACACCGAGGACGGCTCCCTCACCGATCCACAGGCAGCGCCAGCGTCTCCTTGACCTCTTCCATCACCACATAGCTGTGCGACTCGGCCGGCACGGGCAGTTTCTTGAGGATGTCGCCCAGCAGGCGGCGGTACTCGCGCATGCCGCCCAGGCGGGCCTTGACCAGGTAGTCGAAGCTGCCCGAGACCAGGAAGCACTCCAGCACGTCGGGCACGTGCAGCAGTTCCTGGCGCACCTTGTCGAAGACCTCGCCCGACTTGGACGACAGCTTGATCTCCACGAACACCAGCAGCGTCTTGCCCAGCGCCTCGGGCGAGAGGTGGGCGTGGTAACCCGTGATCACGCCATCGCGCTCCAGGCGGCGCACGCGCTCCGAACAAGGCGTGGCCGAGAGGCTGACCTGCTCGGCGAGATCGGTCATGGAGATGCGGCCGTCGCGCTGCAGGATGTCGAGGATCTTGCGGTCGGTGCGGTCAAGCACGCGGTTTTCACTTTTGGCGGCCATGGCGGCGATTCCCGGGGCTTATCAATCACTGGAGAGTAGCAATATTTCAGTGGTTTCCACTGCCTCATCGTCAATAGACTTTGATTTCATCTTGTTGACCTGGCGGTGAATCGTATGAAAGTCCTTGTTCTTGGCGGCGGTGTCATCGGCGTGACCAGTGCGTACTACCTGGCGCGGGCCGGTGCCGAGGTCACGGTGCTGGACCGGCAGGATGCGCCCGCGTCCGAAACCAGCTTTGCCAACGCAGGCCAGGTCTCGCCCGGCTACTCCACGCCCTGGGCGGCGCCCGGCATTCCGCTCAAGGCCCTGAAGTGGATGCTGCAGGAACACGCGCCGCTGGCCGTGCGCCTGGACGGCAGCCTGTTCCAGCTGCGCTGGATGGCGCAGATGCTGCGCAACTGCTCTGCCCAGCGCTACGCCGTCAACAAGGAACGCATGATGCGCGTGGCCGAGTACAGCCGCAGCTGCCTGCAGCAGCTGCGCGCCGACACCGGCATCGCCTACGAGCAGCGCACGGGAGGAACGCTGCAGCTGTTCCGCACCCAGGCCCAGCTGGACGCCGTGGAGCGCGATGTGGCCGTGCTGCGCGAATGCGCCGTGCCCTACGAACTGCTGGACCGCGACCAGCTGGCCCAGGTGGAACCCGCGCTGGCCCAGGCGCGCGACCGGCTGACCGGCGGCCTGCGCCTGCCCAAGGACGAGACCGGCGACTGCCACCGCTTCACCAATGAATTGGCCCGCATCGCCACCGGCCTGGGCGTGGAGTTGCGCTTCAACCAGAACGTGGATGGCCTGGTGGTCGAAGGCGGCCGCATTGCCGGCGTGCGCGTCAATGGCGAACTGCTGACCGCCGACCGCTACGTGATGGCCTTCGGCAGCTACTCGCGCCAGGCGCTGGAGCCGCTGGGGCTGGACCTGCCCGTCTACCCCGTCAAGGGCTATTCGCTCACCGTGCCGCTGGGCAACCCGGCGCTGGCGCCGCAGTCCACGGTGCTGGACGAGACCTACAAGATTGCCGTCACCCGCTTTGACGACCGCATCCGCGTGGGCGGCATGGCCGAACTGGGCGGCTTCGACCTGCGCCTGGACCCGCGCCGCCGCGCCACGCTGGAACTGGTGGTCAACGACCTGTTCCCGGGCGGCGACGTGGCGCGCGCCAGCTTCTGGACCGGGCTGCGGCCCATGACGCCGGACGGCACGCCCATCATCGGCGCCACGCGCTACTCCAACCTGTTCCTGAACACCGGCCACGGCACGCTGGGCTGGACCATGGCCTGCGGCTCGGGCCGGCTGATCGCCGACCTGATCACCGGCCGCAGCCCCGAAATCAGCACCGACGGCCTGGCCCTGGACCGCTACACGCACCGGCCGGCCCGGCACCTGGGGGGCAGCTCCACGCCCGTCTCTGCCTGAGCGCAAGACACCTTGAACATCTGAGGCCAGCCTGCACCGGCCCTGCGTTACGGGCCGCTACCCCAGCGTCAGGTCCCGCAGCGCGGACATCAGCGGCGACCAATGGGCCTTGGGGTGGCTGATGAGAAGCCAGCTGCGGCGCGTGCGCAGCTCGGGGATGGGCAGGGACTGCAGGCGCTCGGGATTGCTGCGCAGCACATGGCTGGGCACGTAGCACAGCAGATCGGTCTGGCCCACGATGTCGATGGTGGCCTCGGTGTTGTGCTGGATCTCCAGGGCCACGGTGGGCGCGCCCAGGCCCTGGGCCGCGAAGGCCTCGTCCACCACCTTGCGCACGGCGGCGCCCGGTGCCGGCAAGGCCCAGGAGTAGCCCTGCAAATGCCCGAACCTCAGGCCCTGCTCCAGCGCCAGCTGGAACAGCGGGTGGCGCGGCCGTGCGGCGGCCCATAGCTCGTCCTCGCCAATGACCACCTGGGCGCAGCGCGTGGCATGGCCCGGGTAGGACGGCACCACGGCCAAGTCCAGGCTGCCGTCGAGCAGCGCGCGCTCCAAGTCGTCGGACTTACCCACGGTCAGCCGCACGCGCAGGCCGGGGCGGCGGCGCAGCAACTCGGCCACGGCCCGGGTGGCGCGGCTTTCCGAGGTGGCCTGCGTGAAGCCCAGGCGGATCAGGCCCACATGCTGGGCCTGGATGTCGCTGGCGGCGCGCATCGTCTCCTCATGCCGCAGCACCAGTTGACGCGCAGGCTCCATGAACAGCTGGCCGCTGCTGGTCAGCGCCACGCCATGCGTTCCGCGCGTGAACAGGGCCGCTCCCACCCCCTGCTCCACGCGGCGCACGATCTTGGAGACGGCCGGCTGGGTCAGTTGCAGGGCAGCGGCCGCACGCCCGAAATGGCCATGCTCAGCCACGGCCAGAAAGCAGGCCAGCTCGTTATAGGCAAATCCCGTCATGCCATTCCTTGTCAACGAAGAAAAACGAGAAAGCTTGCTACCTTGCCGAGCAAAGCCATTCCAGATGTGCATCGATTTTCGCTGGTTTGGTTATCACCAAGACAGGGCTTGTGGCTAGAGTTTTGGCATGGAAACTTTTTGAGCCACATCATGAACCCACCAAATATCGTGCTCATCGTCGCGGACAACCTGGGCTGGGGCGAGCTGGGCTGCTACGGCGGCGGTGCGCTGCGCGGCGCGCCCACTCCGCGCATCGACCAGCTGGCCTGCGAGGGACTGCTGCTGCAGAACTTCAACGTGGAAAGCGACTGCGTGCCCACGCGCTCGGCCCTGATGACGGGGCGCCATCCCATCCGCACGGGTGCCCTGCAATCGGTGCCGGCCGGGCTGCCACAGGGCCTGACGCGCGGCGAGACCACGCTGGCCCAGCTGCTGTCGGCCCAGGGATATGCCACGGCGCATTTCGGCAAATGGCATCTGGGGGACATTCCGGGGCGTTATCCCTCGGACCGGGGTTTCGACGAGTGGTACGGCATTCCCCGCACCACGGACGAAAGCCAGTTCACCGCGACCACGGGCTACGACCCCCTGGTGGCGCCCCTGCCCCACATCATGGAAGGCCGCGCGGGCGCGCCCTCGGACGATGTCAAGGTCTACGACCTAGAATCGCGGCGCAACATCGATGCCGAGCTGGTGGAGCGCTCGCTGGACTTCATGCGCCGCAACCACGCCCGGGACCGCCGCTTCTTTCTGTACCTGCCCCTGGTGCACCTGCACTTTCCCACGCTGCCGCATGCGGATTTCGCGGGCCGCACCGGCCAGGGCGACTTTGCCGACTCCATGGTGGAGATGGACCATCGCGTGGGCCAGATCTCGGACGAGATCGACCGGCTCGGCCTGCGCGAGGACACCCTGTTCATCTTCTGCAGCGACAACGGCCCCGAGTTCCGCCAGCCCTACCGCGGCACGGCCGGCCCCTGGCGCGGCACCTACCACACGGCCATGGAGGGCAGCCTGCGCGTGCCCTTCATCGCACGCTGGCCGGGCCGCATCCAGGCCGGGCGCACCAGCAATGAAATCATGCACGTGACCGACATCTTCTCCACCCTGGCGGCGGTGGCGGGCGCCGCCATGCCACAGGACCGGCCCATCGACGGCTTGGACCAGACGGCCTTCCTGCTGGGCGAGCCCCGGTCCGCGCGCGAGGGCTTTCTCTTCTACATCAAGGACCAGCTGCGGGCCGCGAAGTGGCGCGACTGGAAGCTGCATTTCTACTGGGAGCCCGAGGTTAACGAGAGCAAGGGCAAGCTGGAGTCACCCTACCTGTTCAACATCGTGCGCGATCCCAAGGAGGAGCATGACGTGCTGATCTTCAACACCTGGGTGCTCAACCCCATGCTGACCATGGTCCAGCGCTTCAACGAAAGCTGCAAGGCACACCCCAACACCGCGCCCGGCGCCCCCGACCAATGACCTGCGCACCCCTACCCGCCCCGCAGGCCAGCGGCCGCCTGCCGACCACCCGCCGCCATGCACTGCGCCCCCTGGCCGCCGCAGCCCTGCTGGCCCTTGCACTGCCCACGGCCCGCGCGGCCGAGCCGGCGGCGCACGCGCCGCAGGGCAAGCCCATCACCTGGATCGTGGGCTTTGCGCCCGGCGGCAGCCTGGACGTGCTGACCCGCCATGTGGCCCGGCAACTGGAGGCCAGGGCCGGTGTCAGCGTGGTGGTGGAGAACCGGCCGGGCGCCTCGGGCGCGATCAGCCTGCAGGCGGCAGCCAAGGCGCCTGCCGATGGCCTGACCCTGGTCTCCGTGCCCGGACCGCAGCTGTCCGGCCCACGCCAGCCCGAGGTGGGCCGCGAGCTGACCGCCGTGGCCGTGATGGCCCGGGGCGCCATGGTGCTGGTGGGCCCTGCCCCGGGTGCGGCCGGCAGCCTGGGCGAACTGGTAGCCGCCATGAAAGCCAAACCGGGCCAATGGAGCTACGCCAGTTCGGGCACGGGCACCTCCCAGCATCTGGCGGGCGAACTGCTCAACGCCCTGGCGGCCACCAGCATGGTGCATGTGCCGTACAAGGGCGGCGGCCAGGCCGTGACCGATGTGGTGGGCGGGCAGATCCCCCTGGCCATGCTGGGCGTGACGCCCGTGCTGCCGCACATCCAGTCGGGCCGGCTGAAGGCCTATGCCGTGACCAGCGCCACGCGCATAGACAGCCTGCCTGATGTACCGACCATGCGCGAGGCCGGCGTGCCCGGCTACGAGGCCACCCAGTGGTATGCCGTGGCCGTGCCATCCGGCACGCCCCCCGAGCGGCTGGCCCAGCTCAACCAATGGATCAACCAGGCCATACAGTCGCCCGAGCTGCGCCCCACGCTGCAGGCCGCCGGGGCCGTGGCCACGCCCATGTCCCTGTCCGAGATCCAGCGCTTCATGTCCCAGGACAACGCCAAGTGGAAGAAGCTGGCTGCAGACCGGCGCCTGGCGCTGGACTGACCCCACAACGCCGGGCCACGCCAGGCCGGGCCACGCCGGACCGGGCCACGCCGGACCGGGCCACCAGCCCCTTTCAATGCGCCGAGAACCCCAGCAGGTACTCGTAGCTGAGGCTGGTGGTGCGCGCGTCGCCGGAGACAGGCAGCCGCACGATGGCCAGCAGCTGGTTGAGCCCGGCACGCGGCAGCACGGTCACCAGGCCGTCGGCATCGGTCTCCAGGGGCTCGCCCTTTTCTCCCAGCGACACGCGCACGCCGGCCCGGGGCTGGCCGCCCAGCAGCACCTGGAATTGCTGGGGCTCGCCCGCGTGGGGGGAGCGGCGGGTCTTGGCGATGATCTCCAGGGTCTGGCCCAGCTTCTCGCGGGTGACCGGGCCCCATTCGAGGATGGTCTTGTGGAACTTGAGCGCATGCACACCGCTGGTGGCGCCGGGGTTCTCGGTCATGGGCTTTTCAATCATCGGCCCCTCGCCCACGCGGCTGAAAAATCCGTTGTCGAAATGCGCGGCCAGCAGCGCGGCCTTGCGCGCCGGCGTGGCGCGGGCGCCGCCGGGCACGGGCTGCACGGCCACGTCGATGCGGCGGCCGCGCGTGTCATAGGCCTCAACGCTCTTGAGCTTGCCGGCCGCAAAGTTCTCCAGCTTGCCCTCATGGCCGCCGAATTGCACGGTGTAGGCGCCGTCGGCGTCGGGCTCCAGCCAGACGTTGTGGGCCTGGGCCAGCGGTGCGCAGGCCAGCAGCGCAGCGAACGCTGCGGCGGCGAAGGGATGGCGGGCTGTCATGTACCTGTTTCTCATTTGGGTTTTCCTCAAAACTGCGTCTGCACGCCGACCTTGAGCGTGCGCGGCGCGCCGGGCGCGAACAGCGGCACACCGCGGATGACCGAGGCCGACGTGGCATAGGCCTTGTCCCCCAGGTTGGAGACCACGGCGTAGATGCGGCTGCGCGCCGAAGGCAGGCGCCAGCTCAGGCCCAGGTCCCAGGTGGCGTAGCCGCCATAGAAGACGCTGTTGTCGGCGGTGACGGCATAGCGGCCCACGCGGCGCCAGGTGAGCGAGCCTTCCCACTGCGCCAGCGGGCGCCAGGCCAGGCCCACGGTGGCCGTCTGCCGGGGCACGCCGGCCACCTGGTTGCCGACCAGGGCCGGGTTGCCGTTCTCGGTCACGCGCGAATGGGCGCTGCCCCAGGCCACTTGCAGGTCCAGGTTCTTGCGCACGGCCCACAGCGCGCTGGCCTCCACGCCCGTGCGGCGCGTTGCGCCGAAGTTCTCATAGACGCCGGGCGCCACGCTGCGGATCTCGTCCGAGGACTGCAGGCGATAGGCGGCCACATCCAGCACCAGGCCCGGCATGGGCTTGATCTGCGCGCCCACTTCAGTCTGGCGGAAGATGTTGGGATCGAGCTGCGCGGCGCCCAGCGCGTACTTGGCGAAATCGCTGGCCAGCGCAAATCCTTCGGACCAGCTGGCGCGCAGCAGCACACCCGGCACCACCTGCGAGCGCAGGCCCAGCTTGGGGCTGGCATGCGAGGTGCGCGCCAGCGGGCCGCAGGGGTCGCTGCCCGCCTCAGGGCCGTTGGGACGGCAGCCGCCCGTGAAGCGATCCCAGCGCAGGCCGGCGGACAGCTGCAGCAGGCGGTGAACGGGCGCATCCACCTCGGCAAAGGCCGAGAGGGTGTTGAGCCTGGAATTGCGGTCATCCAGGGCAGCGCCCGTGCGCTCGCGCCACTGCAGGCCGTCGTAGAACTGGTAGTCGGTGGATTCGCGCACGGCCTCCAGCCCTGCCACCCAGTTGATCGGGGTCAGCGCCGTGGCATGGCGGCCATTGAGGCTGGTGCCTGCGCCGTAGACGGCGCGGTCATAGCTTTCCTCGCGCTGGCGCCACTGCAGTGCGTCGATGGGCCGGCTGAACCAGCGCGTGAAGCTTTGCTGCGTGGTGTAGGCATAGCCCAGCCAGGTCAGCCGTGGCGAGAGCGCGTACTGCACATCGGCGCGCAGCGTGGCGAAGTTCTTGCGCGTGCCATCGTTCATGGCGCGCGGATCGATGCCATGCGGATCGCGTGCGAACTGCCCCGCCGTCAGGTACGAAGGCGAGTCGCCCTCGCCGTGGTGCAGCCGTGCCGACAGCGCCACCTCCAGCTGCGACGAGAGCCGCTTGCTCCAGCGCAGGGATGCCGTGCTGCGCTGCATTTGCGACTGCGCGCGGAAACCGTCCGTGCGGTAGTGCTGGGCCGCCAGGTTCAGGAACTCGCCATCGCCCGGCTTCAGCCCCAGCGCCGCCTGAGCGTCCAGCGTGCCGTGCGAGGCCAGGCTCACGTCGGCCTCGCGGTAGGGGGTGTAGTCGCCCTGCTTGCGCGTCTCTATCGCCATCAGCCCTGCGCGGTTGAAGTTGCCGTACAGCGCCGACACCGGCCCCTTGTAGATGCTGATGCGCTCCATCTCCAGCGGCACGATGACGCCCAGGTCCACATAGCCGTCGGCATGCGACATGGCCTCGTTCAGTGGAATGCCGTCCAGCACCACGCCCACGTCGCCGCCGTGCCCGCCACCGCCGAAGCCGCGCATGACGATGGCGTCACCCACGCCGGACAGCTGGTAGTTCTGCACATTCATGCCCGGCACCTGGCGCAGCAGCTCCTGCGGATGGCTGGCATGGGCGTTGGCGATGTCCTCGGCCTCGATCACGCTGGTGGTGTAGGCGGCCGAGGCGCCGCGCGCGGTCTGGCCCTTGACCTCGACAGGCTGCAGGCTGGCCGTGGCGTCGCCCGCCTGCTGTGCACCGACATGGGGAATGCAACCCAGGCCCAGCAGGCCAGCTGCTGCAATCTGGTGCACGGCAAGGCGCCGGGAAGGGGAATTCAGGGGATGTGTCATGCGTTTCCAGGAGTTGTATGAAGAAAAAAGCAAACTTCATACCGACCTGCATGACAGGGCCTGCGCAAGGCGCCCGGCCCCGGGCTGGCTCAATCGTCGTGCGAATGCGGATGGTGGTGCGCGTGATCGTGCCCGCCAGGCTCTGCCCTGCGCACCATCACCACGTTGAGCTGGCCGTGGTGCACGCCGCGCTCGGCCGTGATGGTGTCGGCAAAGCGCCGCACGGCGCTGGCCGGGCCGCGCAGCATGACGGTTTCAATGCATTGCTCGTGGTCCAGGTGCACGTGCGTGGTGGCCATGTGCAGCTCATGGTGGTCGTGCTGCAGACTGGCCAGGCGCTCGGACAGATCGCGCTCGTGGTGGTTGTAGACATAGGACAGGTTGGCCACGCACAGGCCGTCGGCGTCCTCGCGCTCGCGCACCTGGGCCAGGTGGGCACGCAGCACGTCGCGTATGGCTTCGGAGCGGTTGTCGTAGCCGCGCGCGGCGATCCAGCCGTCGAAATCACGGGCCAGGTCGTCGTCGATGGAGATGGTGAAGCGTTCCATGGGCAGCACAAGTGAAGGGAAACAGGAAGATGGCGGCAACAGCGGGGCAGGCGCAAAAGACAGGCATCACGCCGGATCTGCCGGCCATTGTCCGGCCATCCAGGCCCTTGCCCCACATCCCTCACATGCCCCCATGCAACAGCCGCGCCAATCACTGTCGGTACGGACTGGCAATAGCGACAAACCACCACGGTCATGCTTTGTTCACATTCGCGCCATATCCGGTTACGCTGATCGAGGATGCGCGGTGCGCACCGTCGATCGCTGAAAGGGGCGCGGCATGCAGTATTCATTCGATCAGCTTCTGGACATGCTGCTGTCCCTGCTGGAGGCTGCGCCCGCCTGTTCTTCTCGCGACCAGGCCTTCGAACAGCTGCGCACGCTGTGGCTGCAGACCCACACCTATTTCGCGGCGCCCGAGTCCGAGCTGCGCCGCATCGCCGGCCGCCGGCTGGTCGAGCCCCATGGCTGGAAGGACCTGGACAAGGACCCCTGCTACCTGGACCACGATCCCGGCAACGGCAGCGCCCTGCGCATCTACCTGCACCGCGATGGTGGCATGGTGATACAGCGCCTGCAGGGCGACGGCCGGCAGATCCTGTTCTCGCGCCTGGGCATGCAGCTGCAGCCTGCCAGCTGAGCCTGCACCCCGCCAACCCATCCCACGCTCAGGCGTAGGCCAGGATGTCGGCCAGCGGCCTGCGCGCCTTCTGCGGGCGCAGCGTGCCGGCCGCGTGGCCCACGGCCACCAGCATCACGGGCAGTTCGTGGGCCTGCAGGCCAAAGCCCGCTGCCAGCAGTTCCGCATCGAATCCCACCATGGGGCAGCTCGCCAGCCCCAGGCCCTGGGCGGACAGCATCAGCGTCATGGCCGCCAGCGAGGCCGAGCGCACGGCCTCGTCGCGCTGCAACTGCAGGTTGTCCGCATGCGCGGCATGGGCCTGCGCCACCCAGCCATCGGCCGTGCGCTGGCTCATCACGCCGCTGTCCACGCTGGGCTGCAAAAACTCCGCCAGCCGCGCATGCGCGGCCAGCGTGCCGCAGACGATGAAGACGGCAGAGGCGTCCTCCACCTTCTGCTGCCCATAGGCGGCGGCTTTCAGGCGCGCCTTGGCCTCGGGTGTGCGCACGGCAATGAAGCGCCAGTTCTGCAGGTTGTAGGCCGACGGGGACAGCGAGGCCTGGGCCACCAGCGCGGCCAGCGTCTCATCGGCCAGCGGGCGGCCCGGCTCGAAACGGTCTGCGGAAATGCGCGAAGCGATGGCCTGCCCGATGGGCATGGAGGAAAGTTCGGAAGAAGTCATGTGAAACGCTCGGTGGGAAAAAAGAGGAACCTCGATGCCAGAAACTCAGGCGCCGCGCGAAGCCGACCACTGCACCAACAGCACGCTGGCCAGCACCACCAGCAGGCCCAGGAAGGACATGCCCGTCATGGACTGCGACAGCAGCGCCCAGCCCAGGACCACGGCCGTGAGCGGGCTCAACAAGCCCAATGACGACACGGCCACCGAAGGCAGGCGCCCGATGCCGCGAAACCACAGCACATAGGCCAGCAGCGCGCCGGCCAGGCACAGATAGGCATAGGCGCCCAGCTGGGTGAGAGACAGCGCGGGCAGCGGCGCATCCACCCACCAGGCCAGCGGCAGCAGCATCAGCCCGCCAAACAGCAGTTGCCAGCCCGTCAGCGCCAGCACCGGCAAGTCCACGCGCCAGCGCCGCGTCAGCCACGTGCCGGCCGCCATGCACACCGCGCCGGCCAGCGCCGCCGCCATGCCCACGGGCTCGAACACCGTCTGCGGCGACAGCAGCAGCACTGCCATGCCCGCAATGCCCGCCACGGCGGCCCACAGCGTCAGCCGCGCGGGGGAGCGCCCGTCCACCCCCCAGGCCAGGGCCATCACCAGCAGCGGCTGCACGGCGCCCAGCACGGCCGCCAGCCCGCCCGGCAGCCGGTAGGCCGCCACGAACAACAGCGCCTGGAACACGCCGATGTTCAGCGCGCCCAGCACCGCCAGCCGCCACCAGCCCGAACCCGCTGGCAGCCGCCGCGTGAACAGCACCAGCAGCAACCCGGCCGGCAGCACGCGGATCAGCGCGGCCGTGAACGGCCGGTCCGGCGGCAGCAGTTCGGAAGTGACGATGTAGGTGGAGCCCCAGATGGCGGGGGCCAGCGCGGTCAGCAGGATGTCGCGCCATGACATGGCAGCGCTGGCTGCAGCAGGGGCCGTGGAGGCACAGGACGATGAGGAGGAGGACATGGATTTATCTTCAATTCAAGACAAACCCATTATGCACGATTTATCTTAAAATCAAGACAAATGACCCAACCCCCCTCCCAACCCTCCTCCCAACGCCTGCCCGACCATGTCGACACCATCCTGGCCCAATGGCGCCGCGAACGCCCGGACCTGGACCCCAGCCCCATGGGGCCCATAGGCCGCATCAAGCGCTGCGCCGCCCTGCTGGAGCAGCGGCTGGAGGAATGCTTTGCACGCTTCGGCATGACCATGTGGGAGTTCGACGTGCTGGCCACGCTGCGCCGCTCGGGCGCGCCCTTCTGCCTCACGCCCACGGCCCTGTTCTCCACGCTCATGGTCACCTCGGGCACCATGACCCACCGCATGAAAAGCCTGGAGACGCGCGGCCTGGTACAGCGCCTGCCCAACCCGCAGGACGCGCGCAGCATGCTGGTGCAGCTCACCGACCAGGGGCTGGAGCTGATAGACCGCGCGGTGGAAGCGCACCTGGACAACGAGCGCGCCATGCTGGCGCCCATGCCCGCCGCCGAACTGGCCGAGCTGGATGAGAGGCTCTCCCTGCTGCTGCGCGTGCTGGAGGGCGGGCCTGACGAGGGCACCCGCCCTGCCCCCTGAACTGGCGTATGTCCAGGTCGTTGGAACTGGCGACGGTCGTGGTGCTCACGCCCTTCGCCATGACCCGGGAACGCTTTTGGCAAAAGAGGCGCTTCCCTTGAAGCACATCGCAGGCACCCAGCCGCTTCTCGATGCGCCATGGCAGCAATTGCTTACCCGCATGTCTCAAGACCTGCACTACAGCCCGCATCCTGGACTCGGCTGGGCAATGCCAGAAAATCCTGATCACACAAGCGCGACCCACAGAAGACCATTGGCTTTCCCACAATCTGCTGCAAAAACCCTGGTGTCGAATTTTTGTAGCCAGATGTAATGATTTCGCCAGAGATTTCCACTAAGATGTCCATTCCAACGGTGAAATGGCGATAACAGATTCTCAAACGACTTTGATACTCCCTCAACGCACCACACCATCTTGATAATGGTTTACTAATCTCCCGCCTTGGATACAAAAGGCTGCCGCAGGCTGAATGCGCGCGATTTTCAATCGTCCAATGTTCAGGCTTTTTTCGGCTGATCCTTTACCGCACAATTTCTACACGAATGGCATGACGCCAGTTTATTCAGTCGGTAAACAGGCGCTTTAGCGAGTTATTCAATCTTTCAAACGGCACTGTGCAAAGCAGTCTCGCCGAGGCTTCGGCGTGGAATGGCCCTATGGCATCGGCACATAAAAAATGGGAGACATACCATGGACATATCGGAAATAGCTTTGGCAAATAGCGAATGCCATCTCGATGCTGAGCATCCAACAGCAGATGAAGTCATCGCGTCTTCACTCACTGCGCGCGAAATCGATGTACTCGAAGCGATGGCCAAAGGCCTTGGTTGCAAGGACATTGCGCACACGCTGGGCATCAGCGAACACACGGTACGCAAGCACCGCAGCAATATGTGTACACGGCTGGGCCTGCGCAATGCCGTAGAACTCGTCACGCATGCCAGGCGGCAAGGCTGGTTGAGCGCTGCCCGCTCACCGCTCCCTCTGTCTCCTCGCGAGCAGGAGGTGTTGGCGCACGTGCTGGCGGGACACACCAGCAAGGAGATCGCACGTTCGCTTTACCTCAGCGACTTGACCGTGCGCAAGCATCGCGAAAACATTCTGCGCAAACTGGGCCTGACAAGCACGGCCCAGTTGCAGACATTCGCGCCAACGGCAACTCGCAATGGCGGCGACACCTGATATCCAGGCCAGCGCGCATCGCCTGTCCGTACCCACCGAATACGACATTGGAAGTATTCCACCCTCCTGGTGCAATTGGGCATGATGAGCACAACGAATCGCGGACATTGACTTTCGCGACTTTGGATCAACCGGAGGGTGAGCAATCTCCTTATGGCGGCTGCAGCAGGCACCATTGCATTTGAGGTTTGCGCGGTTGACATGGAATATCCGCACGAGCCTTGAACGACTGCAGAAGCTCATATCTCTTCGCCTTTTATTCTCTTCGCCTTTTAGTTTCTTCGTCTCTACGGTCCGCATCCGTCGAGGCATCTTCCCGGCACCCACGTGTCGGATCCTTGCACGCAACTCAAAGGAGTATCCCGCCATGAATCATTCTTCGCGGTCACCCCCTGCGATTTCTCCCAAGCACCCCATGCCTTAGGCCCAATACCGGGCAATCATTCTCATTGGCAAAGAAAAGCGTTCATGACTTCAAACCTCATGTCGCTCCCTATCCATTCAATTTCAGGAATTGCACGCCATGTCAGATCAAGCCATGTTCAGCCAGTTGTACAACGCCCTTGTCGATAATCTCGGCACCCCGAATTTCCAGTTGCTTGGCACCCCCAAGGACTTCAGCTGGGGCACGGCTCCGACCGGGCAATGGGACCCGGCCGCCTATCAGATCGTCAGCGGCATGCCGCAGTGGTCCGCGATCGGCCAGTACGGCAGCCTCGATGCGACGCTCTTCGACGCCGTTCGCCAGATCTTTGGTCACGTGACATTCAAGGTCAGCCCCGAGCAGCAGGCCAATCAGGCGGAGCTGGCTAACCTGTGCGTCCAAAAAAGCAATGCGATGGCCAAGGCCAACAGCGACATGAACCAGTTCTACCTGAGTTCAAAGCAGAACGGCGGCTTGATATTCGCAGCCCGCTACCCTGACATCAACACCTGGCTCAACAACGCGCCGGAGGCTGCTGCCTACGTTGCCGCCATCCAGGCGGCCACCAACGCCTACAACCAGGCGGTCAAGATGAAGATGGAGCTGGAGCGGGCCAGCATGCCCAGCGATCTGCAGCGCGCCATCGACATGATGCAGATTCCGTCGGGCGACCCTGCCTCAAACAACGCACCGGCAGGCTGGACCAAGGTGCCGGATGGCTCGGGCATCCTGCGCTGGCAGCCGGACTTCCACATCGACACGACGGGCGCGGACTGGCGCGCAGCGCTCAGCAATGGCAGTGCAGGCGCGTTCTCGATCGCGATGAAATCTTCGCAATCGAGCAGCGACTTCAAGTCCTCGTTTGCCAAGGGCTCGACCAGCGTTGGCAACTTCTTCTGGAGCGTCAACGCATCGGGCGGCTGGAGCAAGTCCGACCTGTTCAACCAGGACTCGAGTTCGTCAGTGAAGATCAGCTGCGAGTCCTCCACGCGCGTGAAGGTGAATCCGGGCGACTGGTACCCGGGCGGCTTCATGAGCGAACTGGCCAAGGCCCAGCAGGGGCCGGGCGGCCAGGGCTACACCATCGTCGCCCCGTGGGTGGCCAACGGCGGCCCGGGATCGAGCTCCCTGTTCGGCCCGAACGGCATCGTCGCGGCACGGGTGTCCGAGCTGCTGGTCGTCTACAAGCCTTCGTTCGAGATCACGATGAGCGCCAACACCTATCAGCAGAACAAGCAGGCCTTCGAGGCCAGCGCGGGTGTGCGCATCGGGCCCTTCACCTTCGGTGGCACGGGCGGTCACCAGTCCGAGTACACCAAGAGCACCGCACAGGCCAATACCTTCAAGGGAAGCAGCACCTCGGTGAACCCGCAAATCATCGGCGTGATCGTTGATTTCCCGGGCATCCACTGACCTGAAGACCAGCGGGTGGGCGGGACGCCGCGGCCGGTCCTGCCCACCCCGCCCACCCCCGTCAACCGGAGACAGCGTTCATGAACGTGATCCATCAGTTCCTCGGCGGCCTGGCTGATCTGGTGCCTCCGCCCCCAAGGGCCCCAAGCGTATCGAGCGGGCCGAAAACCGGCATGGTGTTCAAGCGCTCGGCATCCATTTCGGCGCCGCTGGTGCGGGGGCAGATGCTGATGCCGGTGACCGCGTGGAACTGGCCGGATCCAGTGACCGGCACCATGGCCGATGCGCAGTTTCTCTTTGCAGATGCGGTGCCCCAGTCCGCTGCCAATGGCGCGCTGTACCAAGCGTCGGGGCGCAGCTTTTCGCAGGGATACAAGACCTTTCTGCAGGTACTCGAAGCCTGCAAATTCCCCTATCAGTCGATGCTTGCAGGCGCCATGCAGAAGATGGCAACGCCTCCAGGCGAACCTGCATACTCGCCCACTCCGGTGGGATGGACCAAGGTGTACGAGACCGGCTACCTCCAGTGGAAACCGATCTGGACACTGCCCAAGAGTTCGTCGGAGTGGAGCGCAGCAGTGGCTGTCGGCACGATCGCAAACCCCGGCACCTTGCGCTTGAATCTCAACGACACATCCGGCGCAGGGCCGCAGGCTCCGGCTTCCCTGCAGGCCCTGGACGCTTCCGGCCGCGTCCTTGCGCTACCCGCAGCTTCGCTGGAGACGGTCACGATCACCTCTGAATGCTGGGACCAAGTGCCGATCTACCCCGGCAGCTGGTACGACGCCTCGATGGTGGCGCTGGGTCGCGGCCTGGTGCCGGATGCAGGCGTATTCTTCGGGCCTGGCGGACTGATGGCGTGCCGTGTGTCAACTTTCTACGTCGCGTTGAAACCCCGCTTCGACTTCACTGCCGCAGTGCCGATCCCCGCCTCGCTGCGCCAGACGCTGGACGAGGCTGACGCCGTGCAGGCCATGGGTGTGACGGTTCAGCGCGCACGCGGAGACGGACAGCCAAACCAAGCCTTGCGCCTCGTGAACACGGAGCCTGCCCCCGTCATCGTGGCCGTGAGCCTTGAAACCTTGGCGTGATCTGTCACGTCCACACCACGTCACTTCACGTCAGACGATTTGCATTGGGCACCCTCAAGGCCGCAAGGCGCGGGCTGCTTGCCATGACGCAGCAAAGTGCGTGGTGGCCGCATGCGTGGCGGCCGCCGGCCCTACCGCAGCCCTTCCGCCTGCAGCGACTGGCGCACGGCAGGCCGCTCCCGCATCCGCCCATACCAGCCGGCAAGATGCTCCAGGCCATCGAAGCGAATGCTCGTCTTGTAGACCGACTCCAGCCACGGCGCCTGCCCCCACTGCGTGAGCGCGTACAGATACGCATCGGCCACGGTGAAGCCATCGCCCATCAGGTAGGGCTTGCCGGCCAGTTGCGCGTCCACCCAGGCATACCGCTGCTCCAGCTTGGGCTTGGCCGTCTCCACGCCGTACTTTCCCGCCGCCACTGCATACAGCAGCGGGATGAAGCCCTTGTGGATCTCCGAATTCAGGAAGGCCAGCCACTCCAGCAGCCGATAGCGCTCCAGGCTGCCATGGGCCGGCGCCAGAAGCGACGCAGGCCCCAGGTCCGCCAGGTACTGCAGGACGGCGGGCCCTTCCCGCAGCAGGCTGCCGTCGTCCAACTCCAGCAAGGGGACATAGCCGAACGGGCTGAGCGCACGGAAGTCCCTGCCGTCTTCCGTCTGGTGGGTCTTGTGGTCCACCCGGACCAGTTGGAAATCAAGCTCCAGCTCGTTCAGGACAATGTGCGGCGCCAGCGAACAGGCGCCCGGCAGGTAATACAGCTTCATGGAATTTCTCTGGTGATGGAACAAGGGGCCTGCGCATTCAGGCACAGCCCCTGGCCAATGTCATGCACCAGGGATAAATCTGGAAGAAGGCAATAAAACTGCCCATAGGTTAAAAAAATATACCTGCCGTCTGCCTATGATGAATGTGCTATGAAATCCAACATCTCCGGCTGCTCCGTGGAAGAAGCCATGCGCCTGCTGGGCGGCCGCTGGAGGCTGCTCATCGCCTCCTACCTCATCGACGGCCCCCGGCGCTTCAACGACCTGCGCCGCGACATGCCCGGCATCTCCCAACGCTCCCTCACCCTGGACCTTCGCGCGCTGGAGGAAGCGGGCCTGGTCAAGCGCACCGTCTACCCCACGGCGCCGATCAAGGTGGAGTACGAGCTGACGCCCGATGGGGAGCGGCTCAAGCCCGTGGTGGAAGTGATGAAGGAGTTTGGGTTGTGGGTGAAGGGCAAGGCGCCGGCCTGACGAGAACTGCGCCGGCTGGTTGTCTCCATCCGCCCCCTGCTGACAGGCAGGCCCCACCGCCGCATGCACGGTGATTTGAAGAACAACGACCATGACGAACAAGCCTTCCGAGCAGGCATCCCGCGCCGAGTACGCGCGACGGATCAATCGCGTGCTCAACTACATCGATGCCCACCTGGATCAGCCTCTGGATGGCGCACATCTGGCCGACATCGCCAATTTCTCGCGCTTCCACTTTCACCGAATTTTCGCGGCATGGATGGGAGAAACGCTGGGCAGCTATGCACAGCGGCGACGGCTCGAGAAGGCGGCGTTCCGGCTGTCCTGCGGCAGCAAGGAAACCGTGCTTGAAACCGCGCTGGCCACCGGTTTCCAATCGGGCGAAGCATTTGCGCGCGCCTTCAAGCTCAAGTTTGGCTGCACGCCATCGGCCTGGCGCTCCACCACGCTTGAGCGGCTGAAAACCCAGGCGGCCGCCATCGGGCAGCCGCAAGGCAGCCAGGAGAGCAATCCTGATCAGGTCTTCGGCAATCTCCATCAGACAGACCCATGCGCGTTCGGCGAACCTCAGGGCTCTTGTCACCTGAAGGAAGAAATCGCCATGGACGTCCGCATCATTGATCTACCCAAAGCACATGTCGCCTATCAACGCTTGATCGGCCCCTATGGGCCAGCCATAGGCCAATTCTGGCGAGGCACCATTGCGCCGTGGATGCATTCCAATGGCCTCAGCGATCAAACGTGCTACGGCATAGGCTATGACGACCCCTCTCTCACACCCGCCAGCAAATGCCGCTATGACGCCTGCGTGGAAGTCCCCGCACATTTTGTCGCCAGCGGCCAGGTGGACACCCAAACCCTGCCAGGCGGCCGTTACGCCGTGGCAAGGTTCAAAGGAAAACCCGAGGGCTTGGCCAACGCCTGGATGCGGCTGACGCGCGAATGGATGCCGTCCAGCGGCATGCAATGTGACGACCGGCCTTGCTTTGAGATGTTTTCTGCGGCCACTGCCATGGATGCCGAGACCGGTGAGTTCTGCTGCGACATCTGCATTCCGGTGCGGGCGCTGTGAAGCGACTCAAGCCGGTTGAGGTTTGACGAATGTGTGGGGTTGGGTGGTTGAATCCACTAACCGCTGCAGGCGTTGGACCTTAGCCGTCAGGGGTCGGCTTTGCACGGTGGATTCAACCGGTCAACGCAACACACTCATCAAACATTTCAGCAGGTGTTC